>NZ_JBIAIY010000010.1:0-285582 GCF_042871665.1 Micromonospora sp. NPDC005686 | reverse complement strand
GGGAACTTCCCCGGCAGCTTCGGGTCGAACTACACCACGATCATGTCGGACTCCACGAACAACCTGTTCGAAGCCGTGCAGGTCTACAAACTGCAAGGCCAGACCCGCTACCTGATGATCGTCGAGGCCATCGGCTCCCAGGGCCGCTACTTCCGCTCCTTCACCGCCACCAGCCTGAACGGATCCTGGACCCCCCAGGCCGCCACCGAGTCCAACCCGTTCGCGGGCAAGGCCAACAGCGGCGCCACCTGGACCAACGACATCAGCCACGGCGAACTCATCCGCACCACCGCCGACCAGACCTTCACCGTCGACCCCTGCAACCTCCAACTGCTCTACCAAGGCCGCTCCCCCAACTCCGGCGGCGACTACGGCCTCCTGCCCTACCGACCCGGACTCCTCACCCTCCAGCGCTGACCCGGCCGAACAAGGAGAGAAGGCTCGATGAGAAGACACCTGACGACCCGTACCGCGGCGTTGTCGGCCGGGGCCGTCCTGCTGGCGTCGACCGCGGTCGCCGCGGCGCTGCCGGCCGGCGCGGCGGCCGCCGGCTGCGCGGTCGACTACGCCGTGTCGTCGCAGTGGCAGGGCGGCTTCGGCGCGAACGTCACAGTCACCAACCTCGGTGACCCGGTCAACGGCTGGACGCTCACCTGGTCCTACGCCGCCGGTCAGACCGTCACCCAGGCGTGGAACGCCACTGTGACGCAGAGCGGAGCGGCGGTCACCGCCCGCAACGTCGACTACAACGGTTCCATCCCCACCAACGGCACCACGTCGTTCGGCTTCAACGGGGCCTGGACCAGCAGCAACCCCGCGCCGACCAGCTTCGCGCTCAACGGGGTGACCTGCACCGGCGGCACGACGACGCCGACCACGTCGCCGTCCACCTCACCGTCGACTTCGCCGACGACTTCGCCGACCACCTCACCCAGCAGCCCACCGCCCACCGGGGCGGCGGACATCACCGTCAACACCGCCAGCCGCTACCAGACGATCGACGGGTTCGGCGCCGCGGTGTCGATCTGGGGCGGCGCGTGGTCGACGGCCGACACGCAGACGCTCGTCGGGCTCGGTCCCAACCAGCTCGGCCTGTCCATCGTGCGTACCGGCATCTCGCCGGTGTCCGGCGAGTGGGGAACCCAGGTCAGCGCGCTGCGGACGGCGAAGTCGTACGGGTCGAACGTGAAGATCATGGCGTCGCCGTGGACCGCCCCGGCGGCCTGGAAGACGAACAACAGCCGGATCAACGGCGGCAAGCTGCGCACCGACTACTACGACGACTACGCCGGCCACCTCAACAGCTACGTGCAGTACATGCGCAACCAGGGCGTGACGATCGACGTCACGTCCGTACAGAACGAGCCGGACTGGCACCCGGACTACGACTCGATGGACTGGAGCGGCACCGAGCTGCAGACCTTCGTGCGGGAGCAGGGCGCCAAGGTGCAGAACACGAAGCTG
Organism: Micromonospora sp. NPDC005686; assembly: GCF_042871665.1. Classification (NCBI taxonomy): domain Bacteria; kingdom Bacillati; phylum Actinomycetota; class Actinomycetes; order Micromonosporales; family Micromonosporaceae; genus Micromonospora; species Micromonospora sp. NPDC005686. Next base: position 284,118 of record NZ_JBIAIY010000010.1, on the reverse strand, counting down.
ATGGTCGCCGAGGCGGTGAACCTCAACTACGGCTACACCGACCCGACGCTCAACGACGCGGCGGCCCGCAACAACATCGGCTACATCGGCGGGCACCTCTACGGCACCGAGGCGTCCGGCCGGCTGAAGCCGTACACGCTCGCGCAGCAGTACAACAAGCCGGTGTGGATGACCGAGTGGAACCTGCACGAGGCCGACGGCGGCGGCTCCAACATCTGGGGCAACCCGGCCAACGCCGCGGCCTGGAACGAGACGCTCGACGACATCATGCGCACCGTGCACAAGTCGATGGAGTCGAACTGGAGCGCGTACGTCTGGTGGTACGGCAAGCGCTACTACTCGTTCATCGGTGACGGCGAGTCCGCGTACGGCACCGTGGCGGGGGCGCCGCTCAAGCGCGGGTACGCGTTCTCGCAGTACGCCAAGTACGTGCGGCCCGGCTACCAGCGGGTCGCCCTGACCAAGAGCTCGAAGGCCTCGCCGCTGGAGGTGACCGCCTACTCCGGCGACGGGAAGGTCACGCTGGTGATCCTCAACCGGTCCACGAGCGCGGTGAACAACGCGGTCATCCAGGCGCCGCAGAACGTCAGCCGGGCCGAGTACGTGGCCACGTCGCAGAACGCCAGCGCGGCGAGCCAGCCGGTCGGCGTGAACGGCAACCAGGTGACGGTGAACGTCGGCGCGCGGAGCATCTCCACGGTCGTGCTCACCCTCTGACCGGCGACACGCACGAGGGCGGGGGCGGCCGGATCGGCCGCCCCCGCTCGTGTGTGACCGCTAACCGGCGTACGTCTCGAACTCGCCGACTCTCGGCGTACCGCCGGAGCTGTTGATCTTGAAGTTGATCTTTCGCAGCGTGGTCGCGGCGAAGGTGATCTGGCCGGCCCCGCCGCCGGAGGCGAGCACCGCGCCGGTGTCGTTGTTGACCAGCTGCCAGGACCCGATCGAACCCGAGGTGCCCGACGGCTCCCGGATGACCACCCGGGACACCCGCGTGTCGGAGCCCCACTTGATCGAGATCGTGCCGGTCGACCCGGACGGCGACCAGTAGGTGCTCAGGTTGCCGTCGCGCACGTTGCCGTAGCTGGTGCCGTCGGCCTTGCTGGACCCGTCCGCGCCGGCGCCGGAGACGAGGCTCAGGTTGGTCCCGCCGGACGGGGGCGGCGTGGTGGTTCCCGGCGGGGGCGTGGTCGGCGCCGGCGTGGTCGGCCCCGGCGTGGTCGGGGCCGGGGACTGCGGCGTGCAGTTGCCGTCGGAGACCCGCAGGCCGGTGTTGGCGCCCGCGGTCTGCCGCACGATCTCCGGCACGCAGCTCGCCGCGTCGAGCCGGTACGAGTACGGGACGCTCACGGTGGTCGTGGACGTCACGTTCGGACCCGCCGGGTAGTTGTCGCTGCCGGGCGAGGACCAGGTCACGTTGTCGAAGATGTTGCCGCTGACCTGCCAGGTGCCGCGCTCGCTGGTGTAGAACGTGCCGAGCACGTCCTTGGAGTTGCGGAAGTAGTTGTTGTCCACCTTGGCCCGCGCCCCGGCCCGGGAGTTGATGCCCGACTCGTGCAGCCCGGTGTAGTGGTTGTTGTACATGTGGGCGATGCCGCCGCGCAGCAGCGGCGTACGGGAGTCGATGTTCTCGTACAGGTTGTGCTCGAAGGTGATGTAGCCGTTGCCGCGGTCGCTCTCGCTGGACCCGATCAGGCCGCCGCGGCCGGAGTTGCGCAGGATGCTGTACGACAGCGTCACGTACTGGGTGTCGTCCTTCATGTCGAACAGTCCGTCGTAGCCCTCCGACTCGCCGCCGGACGCCTCCAGCGTGACGTGGTCGACCCACACGTTGCGGACGGTGCTCTCCATGCCGATCGCGTCGCCGCCGTTGGAGGTGGGCGAGCCGGACTTCTTGACGTTGCGCACCGTGACGTCGCGGATGATGATGTTGCGGGAGTCGCGGATGTGGATACCGAGCTGGTCGAAGACGGCTCCGCTGCCCACCCCGACGATGGTGACGTTGCTGATCTGCTTCAGCTCGATCACGCCGTCGGCGGTGTTGCAGCTCGATCCGGAGACCTTGCTGGTGTTGCCGTGATTGATGGTCCCGGTCACCTCGATGGTGATCGGGGTGCTGCTGCTGGCCCGGTTGCACAGCGCCGCGTGGATCGCGGTGCCGGTGGTGGCGCGTACGGTCTGCCCGCCCGCGCCGCCGGTGGTGCCGCCGTTCTGGGTGGCGTAGCCGGTGGCGCTGCCGGCCGCCGCCGACGCCTGCGGTGACGGTAGCGCCAAGGCGACGGCGATACCGACGGCCGCCGTGGCCAGTGCCGCGTGGAGTCGCAGAGCGACTGTTCTTCTCATGTCGCCTCATTCCTTTTTCGAGCATGCGGGAATCGCCGCCGAGCAGCGGCGGTCACCGAATGGAGATAATGAGGAGCCGCGCCGCGATCAGGCGCGTCGCCAGCGAATGTGGTTCATCTGCGATGCCCGGCCCGCACATGAAACATCGATGTAACGCAATCGTATGAAAGCGCTTTCCAGGAAGGCAAGGGCTGGCGTTTGCAGGTTTTTTGCACCGCCCGGCCGCGCCGGACGCCAGGACCGCCTTCTTGACGGGACGCGAGATCGATGGTTGCCTGCACCTCACCCTGAAGATCGACGCTCGTCTAACTCATGCCTCACGAGGAGCGCCATGCCCCATCGCCGCAGCACCCCCATGCGGGCCGCCGTCGCCGGTGCGATCGTCGCGGCCCTGGCCGCCTCACCCGCCCTCGCCGCGCCCCTGGACCCACCGTCCGGCGGCAACACCTGGAGCGCCGAGCTGGCCGTCATCGACGCCGACGACGTGAACGTCACCTGGACGGGCAGCGGGCTCCGTCTCGCCGACACGGCACGGCCCGCCGCCGCGCAGCGACGCGCCGCGGCCCAGGGCACGCTCCTCGTCGCGCCCCACTCGCTCGCCGCCCCGGCCAACCGGGTCCGGGCCGACGTCGTCGCGAGCGCAGGCCGGGACGGCGCCGTCGAGGTGTCGGCGCGGGGCTGGCGGTCGGGCGCGTGGACCGAGTGGCGGTCCCTCTCCGGCGCCGCCGTCTTCGACCAGCCGGTCACCCGGGTGCAGATCCGGGTGACCCTCACCGCCGAACGGCCGTCCGCCACGCCCACCCTGCGTGAGGTCCGGCTCGTCACCGACTCGGTCGCCGCCGTCACGGCCGCCACCCCCGGCCTCACCTACCGGGTGTACGCCACCCGCGAAGGGCTGGTCGGCGGCACCACCGCCAACGGGCACGTGATCGTCTCGCGGGACCACTTCGTCGCGCTGCCGTCGGCCCGAGGTCTCGCGCCGAAGAACACCGGCGACTACACCGTGCGGGTCTGCACCACCACCCGCAGTCGCTGCGAGTACGCGCCGGTCTGGGACATCGGGCCGTGGAACACCAAGGACGACTACTGGAACCCGAGCAGTGTCCGCGAGTCGTGGAAGGACCTGCCGCAGGGCCGGCCCGAGGCACAGGCGGCGTACCAGAGCGGCTACAACGGAGGCCGGGACCAGTTCGGGCGCGTGGTGGGCAGCCCGGCCGGCATCGACCTCGCCGACGGCACGTTCTGGGACGGCCTGCTGCTCACCGACAACGCCTGGGTCGACGTCGCCTACCTCTGGACCGGCAGCGGCACCCGGGGCCGGATCGGCAGCGGCCCGCTCAACATCCGCTCCGGCCCGGCCACCAGCAACCCCGTCGTCGGCCTGGCCGCCACCTACGCCAACGTGCCGATCGAGTGCTCGGTCACCGGCCAGTCGGTGAGCGGCCCGTACCGGACCACCAGCCAGTGGAACCGGCTCGCGTCAGGTCACTTCGTCAGCCACGCGTACATCTCCAGCGTGAGCGGCGCCATCCCGGCCTGCTGAGGACGGGCTGCCCGGGGCGCGCGCCGGTGCCGCGCCGCCCCGGGTGCGCTGGATGAGCACGACGCAGGCGAGCACCGCGCCCGCCACCACCAGCGCGCCGGGCGTGACCGCCTCACCCAGCAGCACTGCGGACCACACCAGCGTGAGCACCGGCTGGACGAGCTGGATCTGGCCGACCTTGGCGATCCCACCCCGGGCCAGCCCGGCATACCAGGCGAAGAAGCCCAGGAACATCGACACCACTGTGAGGTAGCCGAATCCGGCCCAGGCGGCGACGCCGCCCTGCGGGCGGTGCAGGAGCGCGGCCCCCGCGGTGACCGGCACGGTGACCGGGAGCGACAGCAGCAACGCCCAGCAGATCGTCCGGGCGCCACCGAGTTCGCGGGCCAGCCGGCCGCCCTCGGCGTACCCGAGGCCGCAGAGCACCACGGCGGCGAGCAGGAACGCGTCGGCCGGTGACAGCGCGCCGCGGATCGAGCCGCCGGCGGCGAGGAACGCGAGCACCAGCGCCAGGCCGGCGGCGCCGGCGACCCAGAACAGCGGCGGCGGCCGTTCACCGGCCCGCAGCACCGCGAACACCGCTGTCGTGGCGGGCAGCACGGTGACGACCACCGCGCCGTGCGCGGACGTCTGCGTGGTGAGCGCGAGCGAGGTGAACAGCGGGAAGCCGACCACGACGCCGAGCGCGACGATCGACAGCCGGCGCCACTGGTCGCGGGTGGGACGTGGCGCGCCGGTCAGCCGCAGGTAGGCCCACGCGAGCAGCGCCGCGCCGACCGCCCGTCCGAAGGCGACGAACCAGGGGTCGAGTGTGTGCACCGCGACGCGGGTGGCCGGCAGCGACATGCTGAAGGCCAGCACGCCCAGCGCGCCGAGGGCGACCCCGCCGCCCGGGCTGGCCGTTATCGTCGTCGGGACAGTAGCGCTACTCTGTTCCTTCATGGGTGATGGTAGCGCTATCGATCGCGTCGTTCGGTACCTGGATGCGCTGGCGGCGTCCGCCGCCCCGGGCACGCGGCTGCCTTCCGTGCGGGAGCTGACCGCGCATCATCACGTCTCCCCCGTGACCGTCGCCGAGGCGACCCGGCGGCTCGTCGCGGACGGGTTGATCGAGACGCGGCCGGGGCGCGGCGCGTTCGTGGCCGCCCGGCGCACCGGGCCGCCGCGGGCCGACCTGTCGTGGCAGACCGTCGCGCTGGGCCCGCGGCGGGGCGGCGAGGAGGAGATGCAGGCACTGCTGGCGTTACCTCCGGCGGGCGCGATTGCGCTGACCGGTGGCTACCTGGACCCGGATCTCCAGCCCGCCGCCGCGCTCGGCGCGGCGCTCGCCCGTGCCTCCCGCCAGCCCGCCGCGTGGCAGCGCGGCCCGGTGGAGGGGCGGGCGGATCTGCGAGCCTGGTTCGCCCGCGAATCAGGTGGCGGCCTGCGCGCCGAGGACATGGTGATCTGCGCGGGCGGACAGGCCGCGCTCTCGTCGACCCTGCGGGCGCTCACCACGCCCGGCGACGCGCTTCTGGTCGAGTCCCCCACCTACCTGGGCGCGCTCGCCGCCGCCCGCGCGGCCGGGCTGCGGGTGGTGCCCGTACCCGCCGACGCCGACGGGGTACGGCCCGACCAACTCGCCGCCGCGTTCGCCCGCACCGGCGCCCGGCTGTTCTACTGCCAGCCGCTGCACGCCAACCCGCACGGCGCGACACTCGCGCCGGCCCGCCGTGATCAGGTCACCGAGGCGGTACGCGCGGCCGGGGCGTTCCTGATCGAGGACGACTACGCCCGCGACCTCACCGTCGACGGCGACGCCCCGCCCCCGCTCGCCGCCGACGACCCGGACGGGCACGTGGTCTATCTGCGGTCGCTGACCAAGCTGGCCGCGCCCGGCCTGCGGATCGCCGCGCTCGGCGCGCGCGGACCGGCCGGGGCGCGGCTGCGCGCCGCCCGCCTGCTCGACGACCTCTTCGTCGCCGGGCCGCTGCAACAGGCCGCGCTGGAGTTCCTCACCGCGCCGGCCTGGGACCGGCACCGCCGTACCCTGCGCCGGGAGTTGCGGGCCCGCCGGGAGGCGCTGCTCGCCGCGTTGGACCGGCACCTGCCGGCGCTGGCGCCACGCGACGTCCCACGCGGTGGCCTGCACCTGTGGGTACGCCTGCCCGACGGTGCCGACGACGTCGCGGTGACGGCGGCAGCGGCCGCCGCCGGGGTCACCGTCTTCCCCGGGCGCCCCTGGTACGCGGCCGAGCCCCCCGCCCCGCACCTGCGCCTCACCTACGCCGCCGCACCACCCGAGCAGATGGACGAGGCCGTCCGCCGCCTGTCCACAGCCCTCCCCCACTGACCGGCCTCGCGCGAGGTTCAGGCGGGCGCGGCGGTGGGTGAGACGACGCGACCCCCGCCGGGTGGGCCGGCGGGGGTCGCGGTCGGGTGGATCAGGCCTCGGTGAGCTGGCCACGCAGCTTGGTCAGCGCGCGGGCGAGCAGCCGGGACACGTGCATCTGGGAGACACCGACCCGGGCGGCGATCTCGCTCTGGGTCAGGTTGCCGTAGAAGCGCAGCGTGAGGATCTTCTGCTCGCGCTCGTCGAGAGTGGCGAGCGCCGGGCCGAGCGAGGCGCGCAGCTCGGCCAGCTCGTACTCGTTGTCCTCGGTGCCGAGCGTGTCGCCCAGCTCGGTGGCGCTGTCGCCGTCGCCGATCGGGGTGGACAGCGAGACCGCGTTGTACGCGCGGGCGCCCTCCAGGCCCTCCAGCACCTCTTCCTCGGTGACGTCGAGGTGGGCCGCGATGTCGGCGACGGTCGGGGCCCGGTTGAGCGTCTGGGTCAGCGTGCTGTTCGCCTCGGAGATGCGCAGCCGCAGCTCCTGGAGGCGGCGCGGCACCCGGATGTTCCAGGTGCGGTCGCGGAAGTGCCGCTTGATCTCGCCGAGGATCGTCGGGATGGCGAACCCGGCGAAGTCGACGCCGCGCGAGGCGTCGAACCGGTCGACCGCCTTGATCAGGCCGAGCGCCGCGGTCTGCGCCAGGTCGCCGGCGGGCTCGCCGCGACCGCTGTAGCGGGCGGCCAGGTGGTTGGCCAGCGGCAGCCACGCCTCGATGACCTGGTTGCGCAGGGCGGCCCGCTGCGGGTGGTCGGCGGGCAGTGCGGCGAGCGCCGTGATCAGCTCGCTGGCACGGGACTCCTCACCGGTCTGCGGCGCGCGGTGCACCTCGGTCGCGGTCGAAGCCATGGTCATCGTGGTCATGCTGCCCTTCCTGTCCTCGGAGAACGGGTGGCCTCCCACACCGGTCGTGCCAGCCACACTAGACCAAAGGCCACCGCCAAATCAACCGAAAGGACGATGGAGATTATTGGGCACAACCGGACAAAGGGCCGATGCGGGTGCATCAGCGAGGCATCAGCGGGCGGTAGTCGGCAGCGGTGAGCGGCAACACGGAGAGGCTCCCGTCCGCGCGCGGCACCTCCAGCGGCTGCCCGTCCCGGCGGAACACCACGCTGTACACGTCGGGCCGCTGAGTGAGGCTGCACACGATCTGCCCGAAGGCGAGCACCTCGTCGTTGCGGCCGGTCTCCTCGCCGACCTGGCGCACGTCGACGGTGGCAAGCGTGCCGGCGAGCGTCGCCCCGGCGACCGCCACGGTGCCCGGAAGCGCCGTGGCCAGCCCCTGCCGGCGCTCACCGCCGTCCGGCCCGGCCAGCAGGTGCTGAAGATGCGCGTCCACCTCCGGCAGCCCGTCGACCCGGCGCTTGACCACGACCAGGCCGTCGTCCCGGACGAAGCAGAACGGCTCGTCCACCCGCCCGTCCGCATCGACGGTCGAGGACACGGCCGGGGTCGGGAACGCGCCGGGCGGCGTCTGCACCAGCCGGGGCTCGTCGTCCACCGGAACACCGCAGCCGGCCAGCAGCACGGCCGCGAGCAGGCCGGGCAGGAGCCGCCGCCGGCTCATCGCAGCGCTCCGGGCAGCTCGACGCGGAAGCGCGCGCCGGGCTCGCGGTCCAGCACGGCGGCCGTCCCCCCGTGCGCGGCGGCGTGCTGCGCCACCAGGGCGAGCCCGAGGCCGGTGCCGTCGGTGCCGGCCCGGTCGTGCGCCGCCCGCCCCCTGACGAACCGGTCGAAGATGATCTCGCGGTCGGCGGGCGGCACGCCCGGACCGGCGTCGTCGACCTCCAGCACGCCCACTCCGTCGCGTCCGCCGAGGCGTACGGCGACAGGCCCACCGCCGTACCGCTCGGCGTTCTCCACCAGATTCAGCAGCGTCTGGGCGAACCGGCGCCGGTCGACCCACCACAGGTGCGAGGCGTCGCCGTCGACAGTCACCAGGCTCTCCGGCAGCGACCGCTCCCGGCAGCAGGCCCGGGCCAGCTCCACCACGTCGACCGTCTCGCGGTGGGCCGGCTGCTCGGTACGGGCCAGCTGGATCAGGTCGTCGACCAGGCGCTGGAACCGGGTCACCTCGTCGGCGACCAGGCCCGCCGCGGTCGCCGTGCGTTCGTCCTGGTGCTCCCGGCGGCGGTTGAGCACGCTCGCGGCGGCGGACAGTGTCTGCAACGGCGAGCGCAGCTCGTGGCTCACGTCGGCGGCGAAGCGCCGGTCCCGCTCGATGCGGTGCACCAGCTTGTCGACCATCTCGTTGAAGGAGCTGGACAGGCGGGTGAGGTCGGGATCGGTGGTCGGGTCGAGCCGGGTGGCGAAGTCGCCGGCCGCGATCCGCTCCGCCGCGTCGGCCACCGCGGTGAGCGGCCGCAGGCTGTGCCGGGTGGCGTACCAGCCGAGCGCCGCGCCCGCCCCGGCGACCATGATCGCCACGGCGATCAGCGCCAGCCCCACCACCTGGAACGTCTCCTCGACCTCCCGCAGCGAGGTCAGCTCGTAGTAGCCGAGCGCGCCGGGCAGCGGCACGCCGACCAGCAGCGCGGGCTGACCGTCGAGCCGGATGCGCTGCACCGCGGGTTTGCCGGCGGCCACCATGCGCTGCAACTCCGGCGGCACCGAGCTGGCGCCCACGTCGGCGGTCCGGGCGTACCAGCCGTCGGGCAGGTGCAGCAGCGGCCGGCGGGCGCTGCCGGTGTCGAGCGAGCGCAGCACCGCCACCACGTCCGGGGTGCCGGTGTCCAGGCCGGAGCGAACCACGGCGGCGTCGTAGTAGGCGGCCCGCACCGCCGCGCGCTCCCGCTCGTCGAGCAGCGAGCGCCGGGTCAGGTCGTACGAGAAGAGGGCCATCAGCGCCGACAGCAGCAACGCGCCGACGGCGAACGCCGCGGTGACCCGGGCGCGGAGTCCGGGACGGGTCATCGCTGGAGCTTGTAGCCGAGACCGCGCAGGGTGACCAGGTGGCGCGGGTTGGCCGGGTCGGGTTCGATCTTCTGCCGCAGCCGACCCACGTGCACGTCGACCAGCCGCTCGTCGCCGGTCTCGTAGCCCCAGACCCGGCTGAGCAACTGCTGGCGCGACAGCACCCGCCCGGCGTGCTCGGCCAGCTCGCAGAGCAGCCGGAACTCGGTCCGGGTGACCGGCACCGGCCGGCCCGAGCGCCGCACCTCGCCGGCCTCCGCGCTGATCTCCAGGTCGCCGAAGAACTGGGCGGGCACGGGCCCGGACACCGTGCGCACGCGCCGTCGCAGCGCCCGCAGCCGGGCGGACAGCTCCTTGATCGCGACCGGCTTCACCACGTAGTCGTCGGCGCCGGCCTCCAGCGCGGCGACGATGTCGTGGGTGTCGTCGCGGGCGCTGATCACCACGACCGGCACGTCGTCGTCGCGGCGCAGTTGCCGGATGCAGTCGAAGCCGTTCATGCCGGGCAGCATCAGGTCGACGAGCACGTAGTCGGCCGGCTTCTCCCGCTGCCGGCGCAGCCCGTCCTCGGCGGTCGGCTCGCCGTGCGCCTCGTAGCCCTCCTCCTCCAGGGCGAGCTGCAACGCGAGCCGGATGCGGTCGTCGTCCTCGATCACCAGTACGGCCGTCATATGGGCATCATGACCGGCCCCGCACGGGTCGCCCAATTGCGCAGGCCGTTCGTGCTTTTTGTCATCGAACCGTCATGCAACCGTCCGGGGACCTCCAAGATCCGCGCGCAGAGTGAGGTCTGCCCCGATCCGACCACGGAAGCGACGCGATGCCCGCCACCCTGCCGTCCCCGCCGGAGTCCGCCGTGCCGCACGTGCGCGTGGACATCACCGACGAGCTGGACCTCGCCGGGCTGCCCGAGGTCGCCCACGTGCTGGACCGCATCCTCGCGCTGCGGCCCCGCGAGCTGACGATCGACCTCGCCGGGTGCCGGCATGTGGACCCCGCCGCCCTCGCGCTGCTGCTGGACGTGCACCGTCGGCTGGCGCGGCAGGACGGCCGGCTCACGCTGAGCAATCCACACCCGCGGATCCGGCGCATCCTGGAGACCTCCGGGCTGGGTGCGGTACCCGTCGTCGACACGCCCCGTCCGGCCGCGCGCGGCCGGGCCCGGGTCGCGTCCGCATCACGCTGAGGAGGATCGGTGACCGGCAGCACGCTCGTCGGAGCGCTCGTGGTGGGCCTGGCCGTCGGCGGGTTGGGACGTCTCGTCCTGCCCGGGCGCAAGGCCGTCCCGGTCTGGCTGACGCTCGCGCTCGGCGTGGCGGCCGCGCTGCTCGGCGCGATCGTGGTCGGTCTGGTGGATCACCGCACCGGCGGCTCGCCGCTGCTGCCGCTGATGGTCGAGACCGGTTTCGCCGCCGTGGCGGTCGTGCTCGCGGTGGTGGCCGCGGGCGGGTCGGAGGCCGAGGGGCAGACGCCGCCCGCACCGGGTGGCCGGCGAAAGGAGGAGGTGTGACTGTCGTACCCGCGGACCACCTGATGATGCTCATCTGCGACGGCTGCGGCGACAGCGTCACCGGTACGGGCACCACGCTGCCCGACGCCGAGGTGGTGTGGACGCTGGTGTTCGACCACGACTGGGTCGGCTCCCCGTTCGCGTCCGGACCGCACCACTGCCCCCGGTGCAGCACCCGGGCGGCCATCGCCGACGGCGGCCTGGGCCTGGACGATCTGGAACAGGTCACCGGCACACCGGCCGCCCTCGACGTCGACCCGGCCGCGACGGTACGCCGTGCCCTCGCCGAGCGCTCCGTCCGCGACGACGTGGAGCTGGTCGACCTGTCCGGGCTCGAGGTGATCGACCCCACCGGGCTCAGCCTGCTGGTGCGCGCGCACCAGGACGCCCGGCGCGACGGCCGGCGGCTGTGCCTGCTGTCGCCGTCACGGTTCGTGCTCACCGTGCTGCACACCATGCGGCTCGACGGCGTCTTCACAGTCGTCGACGGCCGCGTCCCGGCGCCGGGGCCCGTGTCCCGCCGGCCGGTCCTGACCGAACAGAAGGAGACCTCCCCGTGGTGATGCCCTGGCCGTACCCCGAGTTCCCGTTCGCCGACGGCCGGCCGGAGCCCGACGACGCGGACACCCGGCTCGCGTCGCTCGTCGCGCAGCGGCTCAGCGCCGACTGGACCACCCGGCGGCAGCAGATCACCGTGACCGTGCAGAACCGGGTGGTCATCCTCGCCGGCCTGGTGGCGGACCCGGCGACGCGTCTGGTCGCCGCCGAACTGGCCTGGGACGTGCCGGGCGTGTTCGACGTCTGCAACGCGCTTAGGCTCTACGGCGGGCGGCGCGGCGGCCGCTGACCCGCGTGGTTGCACGCATCGGCGTCCACCTCTACGCTCTGGCGTGGGAGCGCTCCCCCAGGCAGCCACGTCGAGCTTTCCGGGCAGGTTCACGACGGGCACCGTCCGATCACCATCCAGACGATGGGACCTTCCCGTATGTTCTCGATTCCCCGTCCGTCCCGGCGGCACCTGCTCGTCGGCGGCGCGGTCGGCGCGCTCGCCCTGGCGGCGACCGCCGTGCTGCCGTCGACGAACGCGATGGCGGCAACCGGCTGCGCCGTCACCTATACCACCAACTCCTGGCAGGGCGGCTTCACCGCGACAGTGGTGGTGCGCAACCTCGGCGACCCGGTGAGCAACTGGACGCTGGGCTTCACCTTCCCCGACGGCGGCCAGCGGGTCGTGCAGGGGTGGTCGGCCACCTGGCAGCAGAGCGGCTCGGCGGTCACCGCGCGCAGCCTGGACTACAACGGCGCGCTCGGCACCGGCGCGAGCACCACCGTCGGCTTCAACGGCTCGTGGACCGGGTCGAACCCGAGTCCCACGTCGTTCACGCTCAACGGCACGGCCTGCACCGGCGGCACGAGCACCCCGCCACCGAGCACGCCCCCGCCGAGCACGCCCCCACCGAGCACGCCGCCGCCCACGACGCCGCCGCCCCCGACCGGCACCACGCCGGTCGCGATAAACGGCCAACTCCAGGTCTGCGGCGTCAACCTCTGCAACCAGTACGGGCGGCCGATCCAACTGCGCGGCATGAGCACGCACGGCCTCCAGTGGTTCGCCAACTGCTACACCGACTCCTCGCTTGACGTGCTGGCGAACGACTGGCGGGCCGACCTGCTGCGCATCTCGATGTACGTGCAGGAGCAGGGCTACGAGACCAACCCGGCCGGCTTCACCAACCAGGTGAACTCGCTCGTGGACAAGGCCGAGGCCCGGGGCATGTACGCGCTGATCGACTTCCACACGCTGACGCCCGGCGACCCGATGTACAACCTGGACCGGGCCAAGACGTTCTTCGCCAACGTGTCGGCGCGCAACGCCGCGAAGAAGAACGTGATCTACGAGATCACCAACGAGCCCAACGGCGTGAGCTGGTCGACCATCCGCACCTACGCCGAGCAGGTCATCCCGGTGATCCGGGCCAACGACCCGGACGCGGTGGTCATCGTCGGCACGCGCGGCTGGTCCTCGCTCGGCGTCTCCGACGGCGCCAACTCCGACGAGATCGTGAACAACCCGGTGCGGGCGCAGAACATCATGTACGCGTTCCACTTCTACGCCGCGTCACACAAGGACAACTACCGCAACGAGGTGCAGCGGGCGGCGAGCCGGCTCCCGCTGTTCGTCACCGAGTTCGGCACCGTCACCTACACCGGCGACGGCGCCGTCGACACCGCCAGCAGCAACGCCTGGCTCGACCTGCTCGACCGGCTGAAGATCAGCTACGCCAACTGGACGTTCTCGGACGCCCCCGAGGGTTCGGCGGCGCTTCGGCCGGGCACCTGCGCGTCCGGCTCATTCGGTGGAACGTCGGTGCTCACCGAGTCCGGCGCGTTCATGCGCGACCGGATCCGTACCCCGGACAACTTCCCCACCTCCTGACCGGGCGGCCGGCGGCGATCCTTTCCCCTTCGGGTCGCCGCCGGTCAGCCCTCCACCAGCCCGGCCCGGCGCCACAGCACCCGGCCCGGCCCGGCGACGAGTCCCAGCTCGGTCAGATGCTCGGCGATCCGCTGCGCGGACCAGCGCAGGGTGGCCCGCCAGTGCGGGTTGGCCCGCGCCGCGGCCCGGCCGGCCGCCGGGTCGATCCCGACCGCCGCGTACGCCCGCGGGTGCACCAGCCGCCGCGTGATCGAGTACGCGGCCCGGCCGATCACCAGGCGCGCGTACGCGAGCGCCACCGGCCCGGCGTCCTCGACCTGCCGGGTCAGCTCGTCGCGGGCGAAGCGCACGTGCCGTGCCTCCTCCACCACGTGGATGCGCGACACCATCCGGATCAGCGGCTGCAACGACTCGTCGGCCATGATCTCGCGCTGGAACGAGTCGAGGATCTCCTCGGCGATCAGGATGGCCGCGTACATCTGCGGGCCTCTCGCTGTGGACTTGAGCCAGCGTCCGAGCAGGTGGTCGAACGGCTCGGCGCGGTAGACCGGGGCGCGGGTGGCCTCGATGAGCCGGCCGAACATGATGGAGTGCCGGCACTCGTCGGCGACCTCGGTGAGCGCGTACTGGGCGTGCCGGCTGGTCGGGTCGGCGTCGTAGTACTGGCGGATCAGCATCTGCATGAGGATCGTCTCGAACCAGATCCCGGCGCTGGCCGCGCTGGCGACCTCGTGCTTGGTCAGCTCGATCCGCTGGTCCTCGGTCATGCCGTCCCACAGCGCGGTGCCGTAGAGGCTGCTGCGCGACGGCGGCAGCCAGTACGCGCCGGGCACGGGCGGCGCCGACCAGTCGATGTCGACCATGGGGTCGTAGCTGGTGCGCACCGAGGCGGAGAGCAGGCGGTCGGCGACCGCCTCGCGCGGGAATCCGGCCATGACCCCTCCATGTTGACGTAACTTCGAGTAACTGTTACGAGTGGTAGCATGCGACGCACCACCACCGATGTCAATGGCCCCGACGCCGGCGGGGAGCCGGCCGCGCCCCGCCCCGGCGGGCGGCGCGACCGCTGGGCCGACCACCGCGAACAGCGGCGTCAGGAGCTGATCGCGGCCGCCGTGCAGGCGCTGCTGCGGCACGGCCCGACCGTCGACATGGACCAGGTCGCCGCCGCCGCCGGGGTCAGCAAACCGGTGCTCTACCGCTACTTCGCCGACAAGGCGCAGCTCTGGCTCGCGGTCAGCGAGGTGGTCGCGGCGCGCGTGGTGGCCGCCATCGCGCCCGCGGTGGAGCAGGTACGTGAGGAGCGGGCGCTGGTCGAGGCGACGATCGACGCGTACCTGAGCGTGGTGGAGTTGGAGCCGTCGCTCTACCGGTTCCTCGTGCACGAGTCCGGGCATCCCGGCATCCAGCAGGTGGTCACCGGCACCAGCCGGCAGGTCGCGACCGGGCTGGCCCGGGTCATCGGCGACCGGCTGCGCGCGCTCGGCCTCGACGCCGGCCCGGCCGAGCCGTGGGCGTACGGGCTGGTCGGGTTCGTGCAGGCGGTCGGTGACTGGTGGACCACGCACGGGCAGCCGATCCACCGGGCCGCGCTCACCGAATACCTGACCACGCTGCTGTGGAACGGCATCGAGGGGGTCCGGCGCGGCGCGGACCTGCCGCCGGAGCTGACCCGCGCGCACGAACGGATCGACAGGTGACCTGGGAGGGCACGGCCGAGATCGCCGGCACCACGGTACGGCTGCACGCCGGGGGACGGTTCGAGCCGGTCGACGGCCAATACCACTGGGCCGGGCGGGTGGAGCCGGAACCACGCCTGGTCCGGCTGCTGCGCTCCGGCCGCCGGGACGTGGAGGTCCGGATCGGCGAACGGGCCGCCCGGGCCCGGCTGACCGAGGTGGACCCGTGGGGTGGCGTCCGCATCACCGGCGTCGGCACACCGCCCTGGCCGCCGGACGACGAGTGATCCGGCCCGTACCGTGAAGGGATGACGCCTCCCGCCACCGTGCTGCTGGTCTTCGGCCGTGGAGTGACGGCCGGCGACGGCGGCTACCGGCTCACCGCGGAGAGCGTCGCGCGCACCGAGGCGGCGGTGGCCTACGTCCGCGCGCACGCCGAGGCGTTCCGGCGCACCCCCGGCGCACGGGTGGTGTTCACGGGCGGCTGGCCGCACGGCCCGGCCGGTGAGCCGGCCCCGCCGCCCGGCTTCCGCGAGGCCGAACTGATGCGGGCGCTGGCGCGCGAGGCCGGGCTCGACGCGTACGCCCGGTCGGCGGCCGAGACCCACTCCCGCACCACGGTGCAGAACCTGGCGCACACCGTCCAGGACGGGCTGCTGGGCACAACGGAGTTCACCGCGCGGCGCCCGCTCGGGCTGGTCTCCCACCCGTGGCACCTGCCCCGCGTCCGGCTGCTCGCCGCGCGTGTGCTCCGCCTGTCCGGCCCGGCGCTGGTCGACGTGCCGGTGACCGCGCCCGACCCGGTGCCCGTGCGGCGGGAGCGGGCCGCCCGGGCGCTGAGCCGGATCGGCTTCATCGGCGTGCGCACCCCGGAGGCGTCGCTGCGCCGCGAGCGGGCGCTGACCCGCGCCGCCGAGCGGGTCGGACGCCTCACGCCCCGACGGTGATTCAGGCGAGCGCGCCCGGGGTACGACCGTCCTTGATCGACCCGGCGGACCCTGCCGGCGGGCGAGACCACCCCCGGGAGGCCCCGTGATCGTGCTCGTGCCGGTGTACCGACCGGGCGACCGCCTGCCGCCACTGGTCGGCGACCTGAAGGACGCGCTGCCGGGCGCGGAGGTGCTCGTCGTCGACGACGGCAGCGGCCCGGCCGCCGACGGGGTGCTGCGCGCGGCCCGCGCGCGGGGCGCGACGGTGCTGCGCCGCCGGGTCAACCGGGGCAAGGGCGTGGTGCTGCGCACCGGCTTCCGGTACGCCGCGACGCGCCACCCGGGACGCGACGTGGTGTGTGTGGACGCCGACGGCCAGCACAGCGTGCCCGACGTGTGCCGTGTGGTGGAGCGGACGCGCGTCAGCGGAGCGCCGACGCTCGGCGTACGCGCATTCGACGGTGAGGTCCCGGCGCGCAGCCGGTTCGGCAACGCGGCGACCCGGGTGGCGTTCCGGCTGACGACCGGCCGGGACGTGCGCGATACCCAGACCGGCCTGCGTGCCTACCCGGCGGCCCTGCTCGGCTGGCTCAGCACGATCCCCGGTGACCGTTTCGAGTACGAGATGACGGTGCTGCTGCGGCTGGCGGGCGCCGGGCTGCCGGTCGAGCAGGTGGACATCGCCACCCACTACCACGGCGGCAACTCGGGTTCGCACTTCTCCGCGCTCGCCGACTCGGTACGGATCTACCGGCCCCTGCTCGGCTTCGCCGCGGCCCGGCTGACCGGACGCCGCGACGTGGACACCGCGCCGGACCACGCGTTCCCGGCGTCGCCCTCCGCACCCGTGACCCGGACTCCCTGAGCGCGCGGCGGTGCCCCTGCCCGCCCGCGCCTGATCGGCGCGGCTTAGCCGAGGTGGCGGCATCCTGGAGATGCCGCCGCCTCGGCGTGGAGCGGATCAGGTGGTCGTGCAGGGGTTCCCGTTGAGCGTGAACGCGGCGGGCCTACCGGTGTTGCCGGTGTGGGTGGCCTGGAAGCCGATGTCCACCGAGCCGCCCGGTGGGATCGACGCGTTGTAGGACACGTTGCGGGCGGTCACCGCGCCGCTGGACGGGCTGTACGTGGCGTTCCAGCCCCCGGTGATGGTCTGGCCGCCCGGCAGCGTGAACGCGAGGGTCCAGCCGTTGAGCGCCGTGGTGGACGTGTTGGTGATGGTCACCGCGGCGGTCAGCCCGTTGTTCCAGGCGTTCACCACGTACCCGATCCGGCAGGCGCCCGACGGCGGCGGCGTGGTCGGCGGCTCCGTGGTCGGCGGCGCGGTGGTGGGCGGCGCGGTGGTGGGCGGCGCGGTGGTCGGGGGCGCGGTCGTCGGGGGCGCGGTGGTCGGGGGCGCGGTCGTCGGCGGCGCGGTGGAGTCCAGGCCGAAGAAGCGGATGGCCTGGGCCGCGTCGACCGGCAGGTTGTGCGTGACGCCCTGCATGCTGATCGCCTCGACCGTCGCGGTGCCGCCGGTGCCGCCGTAGCGGGTGCGGGTGTAGCCGGCCTGCGGGCTGTCCGTGTACGCGGGCGTCTGGCTCAGCCCGTTCACGTTGGTCCACTGGTCGATCTGCTCGCCGAAGTTCGGGTAGCGCAGCGTCTCGTCGTTGGTGCCGTGCCAGATCTGCATCCGCGGACGCGGGCCGGTGTAGCCGGGGTAGGCGTTGCGCACCAGGTCACCCCACTGCTGCGGGGTCTTGAGCACCTGGCCGTTGGCGCACTCGCTGTTCCACTCCGAGCCGTTCGTGGTGGCGAAGCAGGCGAAGGGCACACCGGCGAAGGCGGCGCCGGCCCGGAACACGTCCGGGTAGTCGCCGAGCAGCACGTTCGTCATCATCGCGCCGGACGAGGTGCCGGTGGTGAAGATCCGCTGCGAGTCGACCGGGTAGCGCTGCCGCACGTAGTCCACCATCGACTTGATGCCCACCGGGTCGCTGCCGCCGTCGCGGCGCAGCGCCTGCGGCGAGGAGACGTCGAAGCACTTGCTGCTGCGGGTCACCGACGGGTAGACCACGATGTAGCCGTACCGGTCGGCGAGCGCCGCGAACTGAGTGCCGGAGTACATGGCCGGGCCGCTGCCGGTGCAGTAGTGGTTCACCACGAGCAGCCCGGGCCGGGCCGCGACGGTGTCCGGGACGTACAGGTACATGCGCAGGTTGCTCGGGTTGGCGCCGAAGTTCGTCACCTCGGTCAGGGCGGCGGCCGAGGCCGGCCCCGGCAGGGCGAGCGCCGCTCCGACGGCGAGCCCGGCGGCGGCCAGCGCCGCGCCGAGCAGCCGGAATCTGCTCATTCTGGACAGCATGTGTTCTCCTCGATGGTGGGAACGCCGCAGGTGGCGGCGTTCTCGCCGGCGAGGCGCCTGCGACGGGCGGCCCGGACCCTCGGAGACGAGATAGACAGTCGCTGATCGATGCGACCCGAATCGGAGTCTAGGCCCCGACCGGCGCGCGGACAACCGCGGCGGCCACCCGGCGGGCCCGGTCCGGGCGGGTGAGCACGTCCACGTTGTCCACGTACTGGTCCACCGCGCCCACCGGCGGCCGGTCACGCAGCTGCGGGTCGGTGATCGCGGCGCGCAGCGCCTCGACGAACCGGCCGGCGTCCACCACCAGAAACGGCCGGTCGTGGAACGGGCGGGCGGCCGGGTCCACCGGCGCCGCCAGCGCGGCGTCGTTCGTCCAGCCGGCCACCGTCTCCAGCGCCCCCACCAGGCCGGGCTCCCGGGCCGTCCAGTCACCCGGCCCGAGCGCGGCGCCGAGCCCGTCCACCACCGGCGCCGCGGCCGGCAGCGCCGTGAACACCGTGCCGAGCCATTTCGCGTACGGCGGCCAGCGCCGGTGCAGCAGCAGGCCGAGGCGCATCAGGTCCCGGGCCAGTCCGGCGACCACGATCCGGCTGCCCAGTTCGTCGCCGACCTCGGCGCACCGGCCGGCCAGATGCTCGGCCTGCGCGACCCGCTGCCAGCCGGACGCCAGCACGTGCCGCCACACGTCGTCCGGATACCAGGCGAGCCGGTCCCGGACGGTGGTGAGCGCGCCGTCGAGCCCGTCGTGGAATACCGCTCCCCCGGTCAGCTCCGCCAGACGCTGCGTCGGCGTCGCCAGCCAGTCCGCAGTCGCCAGCCCGGCGCGCGGGTCGGCGCCCAGCCGCTCCCGCAGCCATCCGCCCAGCTCGTCCACGCTCACGCCGTGCCGGTCGCCGTCGGCGCGGACCGTGCCGAGCCGCGCCGCCGGCCCGCCGGCGTACCGGGTCGGCCAGCCGAGGAACCGCGCCGGCAACTCCGCGTCGAGCACCGCCCGTACCGGCGCCACGTCGTGCGCGTCCGCCACGAAGACCTGGGTACGCGGACCCCAGTCGTGGTCGGTGGAGCGCGGCGTGTCGAGGCCGAGCAGCTCGGAACCGCCGTCGAGCAGACCGGCGGAGTACGGCAGGCCGGGCAGCCGCCGCGCCAGCAGCGGACCCACCACCTCGTCGTGGAATCGGCGGGCCAGGGTCAGGCCGGGTACGAAGCTCACCCCGCCAGTCTGCGCACCGCGGGCCCCGCGCGCCCTCCGGTTTACCGCCCGGCGGTCGCCTCCCCCATCTCGTCACAGGGCTGTGGAAGGCTTGCCGGCGTGGCATACCGACAGCCGATCCTCCTGATCGACTCCCCCAGCCTCTACTTCCGCGCCTACTTCGGCATCCCCGAGTCGGCCGCCAGGACCGGCGACGGCCAGCCGGTGAACGCCGTACGCGGCTTCCTCGACATGCTCGCCCAGCTCGTGCGCACCCGCCGGCCCGACCGGATGATCTGCGCGCTCGACCACGACTGGCGGCCGGCGTGGCGGGTGGAGCTGCTGCCGTCGTACAAGGCGCACCGGGTCGCGCCCCAGGGCGGCGAGGTCGTGCCGGACACGCTGTCCCCGCAGGTGCCGATGATCCTGGAGGTGCTGGACGCGCTCGGCATCCCGGCCGTGGGCGCGACCGGCTACGAGGCCGACGACGTGCTCGGCACGCTCGCGGTGACCCAGCCGGGCCCGGTCGAGGTGGTCTCCGGCGACCGCGACCTGTTCCAGCTCGTCGACGACGCCCATCCGGTGCGCCTGCTCTACGTGGGCCGGGGCGTGGCCAAGCTGGACGACTGCGACGACGCGGCGGTCCGCACCCGCTACGGCGTGCCGGCCGACCGGTACGCCGACTTCGCGGCGCTGCGCGGCGACCCCAGCGACGGCCTGCCGGGCGTGGCCGGGGTCGGTGAGAAGACCGCGGCCCGGCTGATCGACCGCTACGGCGGGCTGGACGGCATCCTGGCCGCGCTCGACGACCCGCGCTCCGGTTTCGCCTCGGGGCTGCGGGCCAAGCTCGACGCCGCCCGTGACTACCTGGCCGTGGCGCCGAAGGTGGTCCGGGTCGCCACCGACGTGCCGCTGCCCGAGCTGGACCCGACGCTGCCGACGGCCCCCGCCGACCCGGACCGGCTGCTGGAGCTGGCGCAGCGCTGGAACCTGGCCGGCTCCTGCCGCCGCCTGGTGGACGCACTGGCAGGTGACCGATCGTGATCAGTTGATCACGAACGACGGTCGGTGCTCCGGCGGGACGGGAACGGGGCGCCGGGCTGCGCCAGCGTCGACCGGGCACGCAGGCCGACCGGGTCCGGCGCCGGTTCGGCGGGCGCGCCCTGCGGCGCCTCGCCGAGCCGCGAGCTGACGTACGCCAGACCGGCGCGGTCGTCGTCCGACGGCGCGGCGAGCAGCGCGTAGACCAGCCCGACCACACCGAAGACCACCGCCAGCACGATCGGCACCAGCAAGCCGCTCACCTCGGTGCCGGAGACCGGGCCGCGGCTCTCGTGCAGGTGCACCGACAGGGCGCTCATGCCGGTGAAGTGCATGCCGTTCACCGCGATGCCCATGACGAGCGCCGAGGCGCCGATGGCGAGCACCCGCCGCACGGTCATCGCCAGCCAGAGCGCCACGGTGGCGGCCACGATCGCGATGACCACCGACAGCGTCACCCGCAGCGGGTCGTAGCCGAGCGAGCCGTCCAGGCGCATGGCGGCCATGCCGGTGTAGTGCATGGCGGCCACCCCGGCGCCGGTGAAGAACCCGCCGGCGAGCAGCCGGGGCGCGGCGAGCCGGCCGGTGCCCACGATCGCCAGGCCGATGCCGACCGCCGCCACCGCGATGGCCGTGCTGGCGGCCGTCAGCGGCACGTCGTAGCGGATCCGGGTGCCGGCGACGGCGAACCCGAGCATCGCCATGAAGTGCATGGCCCAGATGGCGGTGCCACCCAGCGCCCACGCGGCGAGCAGGCCCCACCAGACGCGCTGGCCGCCGCTGGTGGCGGTCCGGATCCGCCCGGCGCAGACCAGCCCGAGCGCCGAGCCGAGCACTGACAACGCGTAGCTGAGCGCGGGTGTGATCCACCCGTACTCGAAGTGATTGATCTCGCCCACGAGGCCCTTCCCTCACATCCGCCCACGAGCGCGAAGCCACGGCGCTCCCCGGCAATGATCGGGCAGCACGTGGTCAGGTCGCACGCCGACCCCCCGACAATTCGCACGGTCGCGACAGGGTGACGCAGCGGTGTGCCGGTTCCGGCAACCGGTGACCCGAAATGACCATCAGGCGGACGCGTGGTAGGCCAGCACGCCCCGGTTCACCGCCGCGATGGCCTGCCGGGCGGTGCCGCGCAGCTCGGCCGAGGCGCCACCCGAGTCGGCGAGCTGGCCGAGCAGGTCGACCACCTGGCGCGCCCAGCGGACGAAGTCGCCGGCCGGCATCTCCCCGTCGATCTGGTGGCCGCTGGCCAGCACCTTCGCCAGCGCCTCACCGCGCGCCCACCGGTAGATCGGCCAGGCGAAGCCGAGATCCGGCTCCCGGGTCACGGCCAGGCCGCGCGCCGCCTCGTCCGCCTCGATGTCGCCCCACAGCTTGAGCGTCTCGTCGACCGCGTCGGCCACCGCGCCGCGCGGCAGCGAGGCCCGCTCGTCGACGTCCCGCCGTGCCTCGAAGACCACCACCGACACGGCGGCGGCCAGCTCGGCCGGGGACAGGCCGTCCCACACCCGGCGGCGCAGGCACTCGGCCACCAGCAGGTCGGCCTCGGTCCAGATCCGGGCCAGCATCCGCCCGACGTCGGTGACCTCGCCGTCGGCGGCCAGGTAGCCGCGCGCGGTGAGCAACGCGACGATCCGGTCGAAGGTACGGGCAAGCGAGCCGGTCCGCCCGGACACCCGCTCGCGCAACTCCTCGGTGTCGCGCTCCAGCCGACGCCGCCGCTCCGCCCAGCGGGCGTGCTCCTCCCGGTCCGGGCAGGCGTGGCACGGGTGCGCGCGCAGCTCGACGCGGAGCTGGCTGAGCCGGTGGTCCTCCCCCACCGCCTGACGGGACCGACCGCCCCGCCGGCCGCCGTGGCGGTCCAGGCCGGTGCCGCTGACCGCCGCGGCCAGGTCCCGCCGGGCGGCGGGCGAGCGGTGGTTGAAGTGCTTCGGCACCCGGATGCGGGTGAGCACCTCGGCCGGGGTGGTGAAGTCGCCCGGGGTCACCCGCCCGGCCCAGCGGTCCTGGGTGAGGACCAGCGGCCGGGGCTCGCCGAACCCGCCCGTGGCCGGATCCAGCACCACGGCCAGGCCGGCCCGCCGCCCGGACGGCACCCGGATCACGTCACCGACCCGCAGCCGCTCCAGCGAGGCGACGGCCGCCGCCTTGCGCTGGGTCTGCCCCTGCCGGGCGATGGCGCGTTCCCGGT
Organism: Micromonospora sp. NPDC005686; assembly: GCF_042871665.1. Taxonomy (NCBI): domain Bacteria; kingdom Bacillati; phylum Actinomycetota; class Actinomycetes; order Micromonosporales; family Micromonosporaceae; genus Micromonospora; species Micromonospora sp. NPDC005686. The sequence goes on along the minus strand of NZ_JBIAIY010000010.1, from coordinate 261,624 downwards.
CGGCGATCGCCACCCGCAGCGCGAAGTACTCGTCGAAGTCGCCGTGGTGGCAGGCGGCCTCCGCGCCGTAGGCCTCGATCGTCTCGGTGTTGCGCTGCACCTGCCGGGCCAGGCCGACCACCGACCGGTCGGCCTGGAACTGCGCGAACGAGGACTCCAGCAGCTCCCGCGCGGGCGCCGCGCCGACGCTGCCGACCAGGTTGACGGCCATGTTGTACGACGGCCGGAAGCTGGAGCGCAGCGGGTAGGTGCGGGTGGAGGCGAGCCCGGCGACGTGCCGGGGGTCGGTCTCCGGCGACCAGACCACCACCGCGTGGCCCTCCACGTCGATGCCGCGGCGGCCGGCCCGGCCGGTGAGCTGGGTGTACTCGCCGGGGGTGAGGTCGACGTGCGCCTCGCCGTTGAACTTGACCAGGCGTTCCAGCACCACGCAGCGGGCCGGCATGTTGATGCCCAGCGCGAGCGTCTCGGTGGCGAAGACGGCCTTGACCAGCCCGCGGACGAACAGCTCCTCGACCACCTCCTTGAACGCCGGGAGCATGCCGGCGTGGTGCGCGGCCAGGCCGCGCTCCAGCCCGTCGAGCCACTCCCAGTAGCCGAGCACCGACAGGTCCTCGCCGGGGATGGCGGTGACCTTGGACTCGACCACCCGGCGGATCTCGGCGCGTTCCTCCGCGGAGGTCAGGCGCAGCCCGGCGGCGAGGCACTGCTGCACGGCGGCGTCGCAGCCGGCCCGGCTGAAGATGAACAGGATGGCCGGCAGCAGGCCCTCCCGGTCGAGCCGGTCGACGATGTCCGGGCGCATCGGGCCGCGCCAGCGGGGGCCGCGCCGTCCGCCGCCGGGACCGGCGCTGCGGCCCTCGCCCAGCTCCAGGCGGCGCATCGTGTCCCGGGTGTAACGCAGCAGCTCGGGGTGCACGTCGTGCTTGCGGGCCGCGTCGGCGTCGTGGAACAGGTCGAACATCCGCTTGCCGACGAGCATGTGCTGCCACAGCGGCACCGGCCGGTGCTCGGAGACCACCACCGCGGTCTCGCCCCGCACGGTGACCAGCCAGTCGGCGAACTCCTCGGCGTTGGAGACGGTGGCCGACAGCGACACCAGCGTGACCGACTCCGGCAGGTGGATGATCACCTCTTCCCAGACCCCGCCGCGGAACCGGTCGGCCAGGTAGTGGACCTCGTCCATCACCACGTACGCCAGGCCCTTGAGCGTCGCCGAGCCGGCGTAGAGCATGTTGCGCAGCACCTCGGTGGTCATCACCACCACCGGCGCGTCGCCGTTTATCGCGTTGTCGCCGGTGAGCAGGCCGACGTGCTCGGCGCCGTAGCGGTCCACCAGGTCGTGGTACTTCTGGTTGGACAGCGCCTTGATCGGCGTGGTGTAGAAGCACTTGCGCCGGGCCTCGGGCGCGTCTCCGCCGGGCCGGCCGCGCAGCGCCAGGTGCACCGCGAACTCGCCCACCACGGTCTTGCCGGCGCCGGTGGGCGCGCAGACCAGCACGCCGCTGCCCCGCTCCAGCGCCTCGCACGCCTCGCGCTGGAAGTCGTCGAGATCGAAACCGAGATCCAGGGAGAATTCGTCCAGGGCCGGGAAGGCGGAAGCCTGCGCGGCCCGGCGGCGCGCCGCGGCGTACCGCTCGGCGGGGCTCGACATGACACCAAGATTAATCGGTACGACCGACGAGTACCGGTCAAGGCCGTCCGGCAGGGCAGTCGGAGCGGGTAGGTAGGGTGCACGACGTGCCGGACCGTACCGAACTGCCCCACCTCTCGAGCGGCGCGGACGACGCCGTCCGCGCGAGCCCGTCCCGCCGGCCCGTGGAGGCGGTGCTCTTCGACTTCCACGGCACCCTCGCCCAGGTGGAGGAGCCGCTGGCCTGGGTGCTCGCCGCCGCGGCGGCCTGCGGCGTCGAGCTGGACCGGATCCGGGCCACCTCGCTGGCCGACCGGCTGCTCACCGCCGGACGCGCCGGCGGCCCGCTGCCGGCCCGGGTGCCGCCCCGGCTGGCCGAGCTGTGGGCCGACCGCGATCTCTACCCGCACGCGCACCGGGGCGCGTACACCGGGCTGGCCGAGACCGTGGACACCGGCATCGACGGGCTGGCCGACGCGCTCTACGAGCGGGTGCTGGTGCCCGAGGGCTGGGTGCCGTACCCGGACACCGCGCCGGTGCTGGGCGCGCTGCGGTCCGCCGGGGTGAAGGTGGCGGTGGTCAGCAACATCGGCTTCGACCTGCGGCCGCTGTTCGCCGCCTGGGATCTCGACGCGCTCGTCGACGCGTACGCGCTGTCGTACGAGGTGGGGCGTTGCAAGCCGGACCCGGGCATCTTCCTGCGCGCCTGTGGGATGCTCGGCGTCGACCCGGAGCGCACGCTCATGGTGGGTGACACACCGGCCGACGCCGGCGCGGTGGCCGCCGGGTGCGGCGTGCTGGTGCTGCCCTGCGCCGACGCGGGCCGCCCGAACGGGCTCGGCGCGGTGCTCGACCTGGCCGGAGCCGGCTGAGCGCCGGCCCACCCGGCGGCGGAAGGGCGTCGCGGCGGACCGGCTACCGTCAGGGCATGACCGGTGCCCACCCCGTGCCGTCGCGCGCGCCGGGACGGCTCGGCGGGGTCGCGCTGGTGCTCGGCGGGGCGCTGTCGGTGCAGTTCGGCTCCGCGCTGGCCGCGCTGCTGTTCCCGCGTACCGGGGTGGCCGGGGCGGTGACGTTGCGGCTGACCATCGGCGCGCTGGTGATGCTCGTGGTCTGCCGCCCCCGGGTACGCGGGTACGGCCGCCGCGACTGGGGCGCCGTGCTGGCGTTCGGGCTGGCCCTGGCCGGCATGAACTCGATCTTCTACCAGGCGATCGGGCGGATCCCGCTCGGCCCGGCCGTCACCCTTGAGGTGCTCGGCCCGCTGGCGCTGTCAGTGCTCGCCGCGCGCCGGGTGGCCGCCTGGTGCTGGGCCGCGCTGGCGCTGGCCGGGGTGGCCCTGCTCGGGCAGGGCGGCTTCGACCGGCTCGACCCGGCCGGCGCCGCGCTCGCGCTGACGGCGGGCGCCCTGTGGGCGGCGTACATCGTCTGCTCGGCGCGGGTCGGCGCGCGGTTCGCCGGCGCCGACGGGCTGGCCCTGGCGCTGACCGTGGCCGCGCTGCTCACGTTGCCGTTCGGGCTGGCCGACGCGGGCGGCCGCCTGGCCGATCCGGTGGTGCTCGGGCTGGGCGCCGCGCTGGCGCTGCTCGCCTCGGTGCTGCCGTACAGCCTGGAACTGGCCGCGCTGCGGCGGCTGCCGACGGCGACGTTCGCGGTGATGATGAGTCTCGGTCCGGCGATCGCCGCCGTGGCCGGCTGGCTGGTGCTCGGCCAGGCGCTGCGCCCGGTCGAGGTGCTCGCCATCGCGCTCGTGGTCGCCGCGAGCGCCGGCGCGGTCCGCGCCGCCGCCCCGCCACCGGACCCGATCACCGCGGCGGACCCGGCGGTCAGCGCAGCAGCCGCAGCGCGCCCGGCGCGGCGCTGACGGTCACCGGCAGCTCGAAGGCGCGCTCCCCGTCGGCGTACGTGGTGATGCCGTCGGCGGCCAGCTCCACCGTCCGCGCCCGGTAGACGCGCGCCAGCGGGTGCGTGACATGGGTGCCCTGGTAGATCTGCGGCTTGACCCGCATCAGCGTGCGCCTGTCGAAGCGGCCGCCGACCACCACGTCCAGCAGGCCGTCGTGCGGGTCGGCGGCCGGGCAGATCCGCATGCCGCCGCCGTAGCTGGCCGTGTTGCCCACAGCGATCAGCACCGCGTCCACCTCCTGCGCCACCCCGTCCAGGACCAGCCGGTAGCGGCGTGGTCGCAGCCGGGCCAGCTCCACCACGATCGCCAGGTCGTACCGGCGAGGGCCGCGCGGCCAGCGCATCCGGTTGGCGCGTTCGTTGACGATCGCGTCGAAGCCGGCCGCGAGCACCGCGCCGAACCAGCGGTCGGCGACGCCGGGCCGGGACAGCCGCGCCAGGTCGACCGGGCGGGAACGGCCGGCGGCGAGCGCCGCGGTGATCACCTCGACCGCGGCGGCCGGGTCGGCCGGGAAGCCGGTCTCCATCGCGAAGTCGTTGCCGGTGCCCGCCGGGACCGGCCCGAACGGCACTGCCGTGCCGGCGACCGCCTGCACCGCCCGGTGGACGGTGCCGTCGCCGCCCACCGCGACCAGCGCCCCGGCGCCGCCGGCGACAGCGGCGTGGCACGCCGCCTCCGCCTCCTCGGGGGTGCCCGCGCGCAGCAGCTCGACCGGGCGGCCCGCCGCGGCGAGGCGCTCCAGGATCCCGGGCAGCAGACCGCGGTGCCGCCCTCGGCCGGCGGTCGGGTTGGCGAGCACGGCGACGGGGCCGGGCGGGACAGGGTCGTGCTCGGTCACGGCGAGCACCGTACGGCACACCGCGCGCGGCCCACCAGAGCCAGGTCACGCGGCGGGCGGGCGGCACACGCCGACGGCGCCCGGCAGGGGGTGCCGGACGCCGTCGCGGGGGTGGTTCAGGGCAGGTCGATCGGGCGCAGCACCCGGTCCACCGCGTGCGCGATCTGCTTGTTGCCCTTGTTGATGTCGTACCGCACCACCCTGGCGTTGCGGTCGCTGGTGTCGGCGTCGACAAGCCGCACCTCGCGGCCGTACCAGCAGCGCTTCACGTCCACCTCGACGGTCGCGCCGAGCGCGGTGGTCAGGTCCGCGCCGTCGGCCTTCAGCGCCGCCTTGCGGTCGATCGTCGCGCCGGGCACGACGTGGTAGAGCAGGACGTCCTCCACGGTGTCCACGCCGAGCCCGGCGACCGCGTCGAAGGCGGCCTTCTCGCCGGGCAGCTTCCTCGCGTCGGTGATGTCCCGGACCAGCTCCCGGAACGCGTAGTCGTTGGGCACGAACGCGGTCAGCGCGACAGTGCCGTCGGTGAGCACCTTCACCGGCGAGTCCGGCTTGGCCTGCAGCACCGTCAGGACCGCCTTGGTGAGGACGTCGAAGTCCCGCGAGTTGCGGTCGAAGCCGCTCTTGTCGGCGGTGAGCACGGCGGCCAGCGACCGCGTACCCGGCTGCTTGGCGCCGGCCTGGGCGGGCACGGCCGCGGCGGTGGTGGCCACCGCCGCCGCGGTGGCGCCCACGGCCAGCCGGGCGGCGAGACGAGCAATGTTCATCGGGGAGCCTTTCGTCGAAGCGACCAGGTCCGTGACTGTCGTCACGACCATTGCTTCGCCCGGACCGTCCCCGGTGGATGCACCCGGATCGACGAAACTCGGATCGACGCCCCTGTGCCTCAGCGCACCACCAGTCGCTTGCTCACCGACGGCACGCCGTCGCCCTTGACCTTCAGCGACCAGTCACCGGCGGCGCCGAGCGTCACCACCGTCTCGGCGGTGCCGTTGGCCTCCGCCTTCATCTCGGCGACCCGCTTGCCGTCGGGGTTGAGCACGTACAGCGTCCGGGCCCCGGCGGTCTTGTTCGTCACCTTGAACGCGAGCTTCTCGCCGGGCTCGGCGATCAGGCCGTCCACGCCGCTGATCGCGTCGCCGGTCAGCTCGATCGCCACCGACCGGTCGTAGGCCACCTCGGCGGCCGCGCTGGCCAGGTTGCCGTCGTCGGAGACGGTGATCTTGGTCCGTACGCCGTCGCCCTGCCGGCCGGGCTTGCAGGCCACCTCGTACGTGCCGGTCTGCAGCGAGGCGCGCAGGTCGCCGCTGCGGCCCGCCGGCACGTCCGCGACCTCGGCGATCACCTTGGTGAAGCCGTCGCCCTCCCGGCCGTAGACGTAGACGCCGGTGGCCTGCTGGCCCCGGTTGGTCACGGTGAAGGTGACGGTGCCCGGGGTGAACAACGTGGTGGTGACCTCGCAGCTGGTGTCGGTGGCGGTCACCGGCACCTGCTGGCCTTTCGGCGCGGGCTCGTCGTCACCGCAGGCGGTGAGCGCGGTGGCCGCGCAGAGGACGGTCAGGACGGCGGCGGTACGGCTCTTCATCGGGTTCTCCGGAGCGGAGGTCAGGCGGGCTGACCGGAACGGGGCGCCGACGCACCCCGGCACACCGCCCGGGGGGCTCGGCGGAGTCAGCAGAGTCTAAGCGCGTACGGCATCCCGGCAAGGCCCGAGGGCGGTCCGATGTCCGCCCGGGCCAGCTGTGGGGCGTGCGGGCATGATGGCGGCATGCGGCTGGTCTCCCTGCTCCCCTCCGCCACCGAGATCGTGTACGCGCTCGGCCTCGGCGACGACCTGGTCGGTGTCACGTTCGAGTGCGAGGTGCCCGCGTCGTACCGGTCGGGCACCACTGTGGTCGTCGGTGGCCGGGACACGCGCGGCATGAGTCCCGGCGACATCGACGCGTACGTCCGGGCGCAGGTAGCGGCCGGCGCCGACCTCTACACGCTGCACGCCGGGGCGCTGGCCGGACTGGATCCGGACCTGATCCTCACCCAGGATCTGTGCCGCGTCTGCGCGTTGCCCTCGGGCCGGGTCGCCGACGCCGTGGAGCACCTGGGGTGCCGGGCGGACGTGCTGTCGCTCGACCCGTACACACTGGACGACGTGCTGGAGTCGATCCGGGCGGTGGGCGCGGCGGCCCGGGTGCCGGAGCGCGCGGAGGCCCTCGTCGACGGCTTGCGGGCCCGGCTCGCGGCGGTCGGCGCGGCGGTGGCGGACCGGCCCCGGCCCCGGGTCGCTGTGGTCGAGTGGGTGGACCCGCCGTTCGGCGCCGGGCACTGGATCCCCGACCTGGTCGACGTCGCCGGCGGCGAGCCGGTGGCCACCCATCGCGGCGCCCGGTCCGCGCCGACCACCTGGGAGGCGCTACGGGCCGCCCGCCCCGAGGTGGTGCTGGTCGCGCCGTGCGGGTTCCGTCTCGACGGCGCCGCCGAGCAGGCCGCCGCGGTGGCCGCTCACTTCCCGGACGCGCAGGTGTGGGCGCTGGACGCGGACGGCCTGATCGTGCGCGCCGGCCCGCGCCTGGTCGACGGCGCCGAGGCGATAGCCGCGATCCTGCACCCCGACGCGGTCCCCCGCCGGCCCCCAAAGCGGCTCTTCACGATCGAGGGTGTAGTCGCGGCCTGAAGCCTCCGGTCTCCAGCAGCGATCTGGCGATGTAGTTCGTGAGGCTGCGGAACCCGAGTGCGGAACCGCGCAGGTGCTCGAGCCGGCCGTTGATCGCCTCGGTGGGGCCGTTGCTGGTTCCGGGCCGGTCGAAGTAGGCCAGCACGTCGGCTGCGCGCTTCTTCAACGTGCGGCCGAGCGTGGTGACCTCGACCAGTGCGTTCGGGACACCGGTGCTGATCGTGTCGATCAGCTTGACCATCAGCTCGCGGCCACGGCGCCGGTCCTCGTGTCGGTAGGCGGCGATCATTCGCTGGTAGATGCCCCAGGTCGCCTCGACTTCGACATGCGCGTCGTCGGCGAACAGCGCGGTGAGCCGAGCGGCCTGCTCGTCGGTGAGCAGCCCGGCACCTGTGTGCAGGGTCCTGCGCGCGGAGTAGAGCGGGTCGTTCTTCATGCCGCGGTGGCCGTGGATCGCCAACTGGACCCGGCGGCGGCACCGGTCCAGCGCATCGCCGGCCAGGCGCACGACGTGGAAGGGGTCCATGACCACGGTCACGTCGGGGAGCTCTTCGGCGGTGGCGGTCTTGAAGCCGGTGAAGCCGTCCATCGCGACCACGTCCACGGCGTCGCGCCAGGCCTCGTCGCGGTCGGCGAGCCAGGACTTGAACGTCTGGTTGGAGCGGCCCTCGACCATGTCGAGCAGCCGGGCGGGACCGGTGCCATCACCGCCGCAGCGGACTTCTTCGCGTACCCACTCAGATCGGTCATCGGCGCACCCGATAGCGCAGGTGAAGCACCCGGTTGCCCTGAACAACTACGTCTGGGCCTTCCAGCAGGTGCTGCGCGTCGACGGACCCGAAGTAGCGCTTGCCGGAGCCGAGCACGACGGGTGCGACGTCCATGCGTACCTCGTCGACCAAACCTGCGGCGAGCATCTGGCCGCCGACGTCGCCGGCGGCCACCTCGACAGTGCGGTCACCCGCAAGCTCTCGCGCCTTGGCCACGGCTGCCTCGATGCCGTCGACAAAGTGGAAGGGCGCCTGAGGGTCCCAGCCCTCGGGCGCACCACGGCGACTCACGACGACCACATGGTCGATCCCACTCGGAGGCGTCCCATCCCAGCCGTCTGTGATGTCAAAGACGTGACGGCCGGCGATCGTCACACCGATCTCGTCCCAGTACGGCCGGATGTGGTCGTAGGACGCCTGCGACACCTTCAGAACGCCACCGTCGTCCAACGGCACGTCACCGCTGACCAGCCACTCGAATATCGGACCGGGATCGTCGTTCTCAGCTGCGATGAAACCATCCACCGAAACCGACGCGTTCATGACCACTTTGCCCATGGATTCCTCCTCTGTTGGGAGTCCCCAGTCTTGTGCGGCGTGAGCTGTCGCTCTTGTACGAAATCAATCGGCTGGCAGCGGCCAGCCGCCCAGTGCGTGGCCAGGATGGTCGCGCAGGAATCGCCGCCGGACTTCGACGTACCTGGTCGGCGTGAGACCGGTGAACTCCCGGAACTCGCGCACGAAGTGGGCCTGGTCGAAGTAGCCCGCGTCGGCGGCAACGTCTCCCCAGTCGATCGGTGCAGCGACGTCGATCGCCAACACGGTGGAGGTGAAGCGGTAGCTGCGAGCCAGCCGTTTCGGCGTGACACCGACGACGGTCTTGAACCGCTTCGCCAAGTACGTGCTGCTGGCGCGGGCCGCCACACCGATGTCGCTGATTGGCACTGTCCCGCCTGTCGCCGCGATGGCGCTGCTCACTTGGCGGACCACGTCAAGACCGTCGATCGCCCGCAGCCGTCGCACCAGTTCCTCTTCGAGCAACATCAGCATCTTGTGCGGTGCGTCTGCCAAGGTCAGTCGGCGTCGCAACTCAGCGATAGCGGGCTGGCCCCAGATCTGCTCGACCGTCGCCGGTCGGTCGCACAGCTCGGCCGCGGGCATCGGAAGGAACGGTGCCAGCCCCCACGGCTTGAAGTGGACGCCGACGGACCGGGTCGGGGTTGGGTAGCTGAACTCCCACGCGCGGGTGGGCGTGGTGACCGCGCAGCCGTCGGCGTACTCCACGGCTTCTACGTCGGTGCCTGCGCGGATGAGAAACGGCGCCCCGAGGTTGACGATGAGCAATGGCGCAGGCGCCGCCGGCAGCATCAACCGGGAGTACGGCGGGGCGCCCTCCAAGTAGTAGAGGTCGTCGATCAGCCCGTCCAGCGGCGGACCGGGCACCCTGGACACATACTCCACGCCGACATCATCGCCGACGGCCCCCCATCCGGCATCACGCGCCGCCGCCAGCATCGAGCCGGCGCCGATCACTGACGGGCCCCCGGCGCATTTCGGTCCCCAACTACACCCCAAGTTGTGAAGAGCCCCCAGAGCAGCCCGCCGCCTAACCTGACCCACCGTCCCCGCCCCAACCCCGCCCCACGGCGATCTTGCGGTTTCGGCCCGGGCAAAGTGCCGATATCCGGCATTCGAGGGGCACAAAGTCCAAGATCGCCGCAGGGTGGGCCGAGGGCACCAACTCCGAGGTCGACGCGGGACGGGCGGCTGCGGAGACGCGGACGCCGTCCCCGTGCGGCGGGGACGGCGTCCGGAGATGAGCGGGTCGGATCAGGTCATGTCGTCGTAGCGGCGCTCGATCGGCTTCGGCGCGACGATCGGCTCCGGTGCTCCGATCGGCTCGGACACCTCGATCCGGGCACCGGTCGGCACCGGCTCGTTCGACAGGTCCAGCGGTGACACCTCGTCGTCCGCGATGCCGGCGTAGACCTCACGCCCGCGACCGCGCCGCCTGTCGTTGAGGAACGCCACCCCCACCGCGGCGAAGTAGAGCGCGCAGAGGCAGATCGCCAGCGCCGTCATGCCGAACGGGTCGGGTGTCGGCGTGACCACCGCGGAGAACGCGAAGAACACGAAGACCGCGATCCGCCACCAGCTGAGCAGCCGTTTGGCGCTGGCCAGGCCGGCGAAGTTGAGCATCAGCACGATCAGCGGGAACTCGAACGCCACCCCGAACAGCAGGATCAGGTTCGTGACGAACGAGATGTAGCGGGTCACCTCGAGGTTGGTCGCGATGTCGTCGCCGGAGACGTTGAGCAGGAACTCCAGACCCTTGGTGGTGACGAAGAACGCCAGCACCGCGCCGGCTGCGAAGAGCGGGGCCGCGAGCGCGGTGAAGACGTACGCGTAGCGCCGCTCGTGCCGGTGCAGGCCGGGCGCAATGAACGCCCAGAGCTGGTAGAGCCAGACCGGCGCCGCGATGATCAGACCGACCCAGAGACCGATCTTCAGATTCAGCAGAAAGACGTCGGCGACGCCGAGCTGCACGAACAGGCACTTGCCGGTTTCCGGATCGGTCGACTGCGGCAGGTCGCAGTAGGGCTTCGACAGCAGCACCCGGACCGGCGTGGCCAGCCAGATGCCGAAGCCGAAGCCGACCAGGATCGCCAGCGACGCCCGGAACAGCCGGTTACGCAGCTCACGGATGTGCTCCATGAGCGTCATCGAGCCGTCGGCGGCCCGCGCGAAGTCGCTCGGTCCGCGCTTCTTCAACCCGAAGGCCACGGTGGTTGAGGCCTCTCGGATCAGTTCTCGCGGACGCGCTGCACCGGGTCGGCCGGCGGGGCGACGGGCTGCTGCTGCGGGGCGTACGGCTGCTGCTGGGCGTACGGCTGCTGCACGTACGGCTGCCCCTGGACCGGCTGCTGGGGCTGGAGCGGCTGGTAGCCGGCCTGCGCGTCGGCCTTCTCGGCGAGATCGCGGTCGTCGTCGTCGTGCAGGCTCTTGGTCTCAGCCTTGATGATCCGCAGCGAACGACCCAGCGAGCGGGCCGCGTCGGGGAGCCGCTTCGCGCCGAACAGCAGGATCAGCACGACCACGAGTACGGCGATGTGCCACGGCTTGAGGGCACCCATGGGAAGCTCCAGTCGCTCTGTGTAGTAGTGAGGGGTAGGTCGTCGCCCATCGTACGTGCGTAGCAGCGCCTTGCCACCCCCGCGGGCCTGCTCGTGCGGGCCCGGTCGGTGAAGTTTCGGCCAACCTGGACTGTCCCGTCAACCATCCGGCACCGCGCATTTCTGCGCGGAACCGCCCAGGAATGCGCAAACGGCGCTCAACCGGCCGACGGGCGTCGATCAGTCGCCGCGTCTGGCCTTGATCAGCTCGATCCGCTCCTGCGCGACGGCCGCCCGCTCCTGGAGCGACTCGGCCCGCGCCTGCACCTGCTCGGCGGCGGCACGCAGCGACTCCGCCTCGGCCGCCCGGCGTTGCAACGCCAGCGCGGAACGGCGCAGCCCGGGCAGCCGGCTCACCACCGGACGGATCGCCAGGGCCAGTACGACCAGCGCGAACACCACGACACCGAGCACGATCCACATCACCACGGCGGTCAGCCTATCGGGTGCCGCCGACCGCCGCCGGGTCGGCGCTGCCGGCCGGGGTGGCGTACGCGTCGAGCGCGGCCACGGCCTGGGCGCGTACCTGGTCGGCCAGCTCGGCCGGGGCCACCACAGTGACCTCCGGGCCCAGCCCGAGCACGAATCGCCGGGCCCACCCGAGGTCGGTGACGCGCAGAGACACCAGCCACTGCTCGCCGTCGGCCTCGACCCGCTCGCACGGATAATATTCGGTGATCCACCGCTCGCCCCGGCCGATCCGCAGCGTGATCAGCGGCAGGTCGGCCGACGGGCGGAACACGCCGTCGCTGAGGTCGTGCGGGCGGGCCTGCGGCGGCACCACCGCCTGCTCCGGCAGCTCGGTCACCGCGTCGATCCGGTCGGCCCGGAACAGCCGCACCGCCTCGGCGCGGCGGCACCACGCCTCCACGTACGCCCGGCCGCCGACCATCAGCATCCGCAGCGGGTCGATGGTGCGTTCGGTGGTCTCGTCCCGGGCCGCCGTGTAGTAGGTGATCCGCAGCGCCCGGCCGCGCTCGACGGCGGCGCGCAGCTCGCGTACCCGGGCGGTGTCGCCGGGCAGGCGGACCTCGACCGGCGCACCGGCCAGGTCACCGGCGGCGCTCTCGATCTTGGCGAGTGCCCGCTCGACCGCCTCCCGGTTGGCCACGCCGGGCGTCTCGGCCAGCATCCGCAACGCCACCACCAGCGCCAGGGCCTCGTCCGGGGTGAGCCGCAGCGGGCGGTCGATCCCGGCGTCGTAGGTGATGGTGACCCGGTCGCCGTCGAACGCCATGTCGATCAGGTCACCGGGGCCGTAGCCGGGCAGCCCGCACACCCACAGCAGCTCCAGATCCTCCCGGAGCTGCTTCTCGGTCACCCCGAGGTCGTGCGCCGCCTCGGCGATCTCGATCCCGGGGCGGGCCAGCAGGTAGGGCACCAGGTTGAGCAGCCGGGCCAGCCGGTCGGCGGAGGCGCGGCCCGGGCGGCCCGCCGGGCGGGTCACCGGGCACCCCCGGCGACCGCCAGCTCGTCGTGCCGGGCGGCCACCTCCTTGAGCCGCTGGATGACCGCCTCCCGCACCTCCGGTGGCTCCAGCACGCGCACGTCCGGGCCGTACCCGACGATCTGGCCGGCCAGGTAGTCGGCGTCGGCGTACGGCAGCACCAGCCGGTCGCCGTCCGGACCGGCCTGGCACTCCACCGCCCAGCGGCGCAACCCGGCCACGCGGCCCGGCGTGGCCAGCACCGTGGCCCGGCCGGTGTGCTCCACCGGCCCGGACCAGCGCGCCACGTGGCTGATCAGGTCGACCCCGGCGGGCGGCGCGTAGGCCCCCGGCTCGCCCGTCGCCCGGACCGCGCCGACCACCCGGGACAGCCGGAAGCAGCGGGTCGCCGCGCGGTCCAGGTCGTGGCCGACGACGTACCACCGGCCGCGCCAGCAGACCACGCCCCACGGCTGCACCCGGCGACGGGTGGGCGCGTCCCGGTCCGGCACGCGGTAGTCGAAGCTGACCTCGCGCCGGTCCCGTGCGGCGGCGGTGAGCGGCGCGAACGCCGGGTCGACGGTGACCATCGGCTCCAGGCCCAGCGTGGCCTGCGGATCCACGTCGATGCCGGCGGCGCGCAGCTTCGCCAGCCCGGACGACGCGGCGGCGGCCAGCCCGGCGTGCTGCCACAGGCGGGCGGCGATGCCCACCGCGGCGGCCTCGTCCGGTTCGAGCGGGATGTCGGGCAACGCGTAGGCGCGCGGCGCGATCCGGTAGCCGGGCTCGGCGTCGAAGACGCTCGCCGTGCCGGTCTCCAGCGGCACGCCCAGCTCACGCAGCTCGGCCTTGTCGCGCTCGAACTTGCGCTGGAACGCCTCGTGGTCCTTGGCGTCGTCCGGGTCGTGCTCGTAGCCGGGCACGGTCGCGGCGATCTGCGCGGCGGTCAGGAAGCGTCGCGTCGACAGCAGGCAGATCACCAGGTTGACCAGGCGTTCGGTACGGGTCCGGGACACGTGCAAACGCTAGCAGCCCGCGTGTCCGGCGCGGGCACCCGCGCGGCGCGGCGCGGGGGTCTTCCACCCGGCGGCGGACATCGACCGGTCATAGGGTGAGCGCATGGCGGAGCCGGAGGTCAAGACCGAGAGCGTCGGCACTGTCGTGGTGGCGGGCGCGGCGAACCTCGCCATCGCGGTCGCGAAGCTGGTCGCGGGCCTGATCTCCGGCTCCGCGGCGATGCTCTCCGAGGCCGTCCACTCGCTGGCCGACACCACCACCGAGGTGCTGCTCTACCTGGCGCTGCGCCGCGGCGCGCGGCCGGCCGACACCCGGCACCCCTTCGGGTACGGCAAGGAGAGCTACGTGTGGGCGTTCCTCGCCGCGCTGTTCACCTTCGTGGCCGGGGCGGGCTTCGCCGTCACGCACGGCGTCACCACCATCCTGGTGCACGAGCACAGCGGCGAGTACGTGGTCTCGTACGTGGTGCTGGCGGTCTCCTTCGCCATCGAGTCGGTGTCGCTTGCCCGGGCGGTCCGGCAGGTGCGCGGCGAGTCCCGTCGCTGGGGCACCACCTCGCGCCGCTACCTGCGCCTGACCGCCGACACCACGGTGAAGGCGGTCTTCCTGGAGGACAGCGCCGCGCTGATCGGCCTGCTGATCGCCGCCGGCGGGCTCACCCTGTCGCACCTGACCGGCGACGAGCTGTACGACGGCGTCGCCTCCATCCTCATCGGCGTGCTGCTGCTGGTGGTCGCCGCGATCCTGGCCCGCAGCAACATCTCGCTGCTGGTCGGGCGCTCGGTGTCCGACCGGCTGCACCGGCGCATCGAACGGGAGCTGGCGGACGTGCCGACGGTGGACCGGGTCGACACGCTGATGACCATGTTCCTCGGCCCCGACGACATCCTCGTCGCCGCCAAGGTCGACTTCCGCGACGACGCCACCGGCGCCGACATCGAGGCCGCCGCCGACGAGGCCGAACGCCGGCTCACCGGGCACTTCCCGGAGATCGCGTACGTCTTTCTCGACCCCACCCGGTCCCGCTCGGCCGACCGGCCCGCCCGCACCACCCAGGACGAGGCGGGGCGCCCTGTCGACCAGGACACCTGACCCGCCCGGGTAACCGCCCGGCGCCGGCCGATACCGTGCACCGCATGGTGCGATGGCGGTCCGGCACGGTCACTGCGGTACGGCGGCGGTGGACCGGCGCCGTCGAACTCGACGTCGAGCTGCCCGACGGTGGACGGATGCGCGCCCTGGCCTACCCGGCCCTGGTCGGCGAGCCGGAGCCCGGCGACCGGGTGCTGCTGAACGCCGGGGCGCTGCTGATGGGCCTCGGCACCGGCGGCTACGCGCTGGTCGTGGCGCTGCCCGACCGGCTGCCCCCGGACCCGCCGCGGGCCGGCGACAGCCGCGACGCCGGGCACCTGGTCAAGGCCCGCTACACGCCGCTGCAACCGATCCTGCTCGGCGTGGACGAGGAGGCCTCACCGCACCACGACACCCTGGCCGCCGCCGACACCGTCGACGGCATGCCGGTGGTCACCGCCGACCTGCACTCCGCGCTGCCGGCGATCCTCGCCGGGGTACACGCCGACGCCCCGGACGCGCGGGTGGCGTACGTGCTGACCGACGGCGGCGCGCTGCCGGCCTGGTTCTCCCGGACCCTGGCCGGCCTGGCCGGGCACCTCACCGGCACGGTGAGCGTGGGTCAGGCGTTCGGCGGCGACCTGGAGGCCAGCACCCTGCACAGCGGCCTGCTCGCCGCGCGGCACGTGCTCGGCGCGGACCTGACGATCGTCGCCCAGGGCCCCGGCAACCTCGGTACCGGCACCCGCTGGGGCTTCTCCGGGGTGGCCGTCGGCGAAGCGGTGAACGCGGTCGCCACGCTGGGCGGGCGCCCGGTCGGATCGCTGCGCATCTCCGACGCCGACGCCCGGCCCCGACACCGGGGCGTCTCCCATCACAGCCTCACCGCGTACGGCCGGGTCGCGCTGGCCCGCGCGGAGCTGGTGGTGCCGGACGGACTCCATCCCACCCTGGCGGCGGAGGTCGCCACGGCGCTGGCGCCGCTGGCCGACCGGCACACGATCGTCACCGTGCCCGCCGACGGCCTCGACGCGGCCCTGCGGGCCGGCCCGGTCGGCCTGTCGACGATGGGCCGGGGCCTGGACGCCGACCACGCCTACTTCCTGGCCGCGGCCGCGGCCGGCCGCCACGCGGCCCGCCTGCTCGGCTGAACATGCGGAACGCCGCGGGGATCAGCGCCGGGACAGGTCAGCACGATTGAAGAACCGGGGCCCCACGCGGCCTCCCATACTGTCCGGGAAATCGACTCCGGTCACCCCGTCACCGCCGTCGCACCAGGCAGCCGCGCGGAAAACGCGGCTGGCCGCCGTTTAGGAGGCGACTCCCATGGCACTGCGACAGTTCCCGAACGCGACCCCCGACGCCGGAATCTCCACTGACCGCCCGCCGCATCCCCTCCGATTCGCCCTGATCAGCGCGGCAGCCGGCGTGCTGCTGGCCGTCCTGTGGTCCTTCGAGTTCGTCGACAAGGTCATCGGCGACAACGTCGCCAACACCGTGCTCGGCCACGACGCCAAGGGGACCGCCATCACCGGCGCCGTCGGCGGGATGCTCTTCGCCTTCGTCTCCGGCTTCGCCGGCACCTTCACCGCCTGCAACATCGCGGTGGCGGCCTCGGTCGGGCCGATGAGCCAGGCCTCCGGCGCCGACCCCGCCGGCGGCACCCGGCCCGCGCTGCGCGCCCTGCTGCGTCCGGTCGGCTGGCTCGCCCTCGGCATGGTCGTCGTCTCGGCCAGCTACGGCATCATCGGCGTCCTGCTCGGCGAGCGCCTGCCCCAGCTGTCCACCGAGGTCGTCGGCGGCGTCCCGGTACGCCTCATCCAGTCGTCGGTCGTCTTCGGCGTCATCGGACTCGCCCTCACCTATCTCGGGCTCGCCGCGCTCAGGCTCGTGCCGGACATCTTCGCGCACCGGCCCGTCGCCCGGGTGATCACCATCGGCGCGATCGTCGGCGGGTTCCTCGTCGGCCGCCCCTACCCGATGTTCAACAAGCTGTTCCACTGGGCCGTCGACACCGGCAACCCGCTCTACGGGGCGCTGGCGTTCACGCTGCAGTCCCTCGGGAACATCCTGCTCGTCACGGCCGTGTTCGCCCTCGCCGTGGCGATCAGCCGGGGACGCTTCCTCGCCTGGATGGCCGACCCCCGCCGCGCCGCCACCGTCACCGGAGCGCTGCTCGTCGCGCTCGGCGTCTTCACCGTCATCTACTGGGACATCCGGGTCCCGGCCATGTTCGGCTTCGGCTGGTTCCCCCGGATGCCATACAACTGAGCCGCCCCGACCTCAGCCGAGCAGCAGGATCAACGCCAGCCAGCCGCCGACGATCAGCACCAGCGCCGCCGCCAGCACCCAGGTCGGCACGGTGTAGTCGCCGCGCCTGTTGCGGTCGACCTCGGCGCGGATCTTCTCCCGGCGGCGGTCGATCCAGTTGAGCTTCTCGGCGCCGTCACGGCCCGAGGACGTCTCGCGGCCGGACCCGCCGGCGGATTCGGAAGTGTTCATCGCGACGCCAGCGTACCGGTGAACGGGCGGCCGGTGCCGGGCACCGGCCGCCCGTGACGATCACATGCTCGCGATCAGCCGTTCCACCCGCTCGTCGTAGGCCCGGAACGGATCCTTGCACAGCACCGTGCGCTGCGCCTGGTCGTTCAGCTTCAGGTGCACCCAGTCCACGGTGAAGTCCCGCCGCTTCTCCTGGGCGTGCCGGATGAACTCGCCGCGCAGCCGCGCCCGGGTGGTCTGCGGCGGCGTCTCCTTCGCCTCGAAGATCTCCGGGTCCGTGGCCACCCGGTCCACCTCGCGGCGGCGCTCCAGCAGCCCGTACAGGCCGCGACCGCGCCGCAGGTCGTGGTAGGCCAGATCCATCTGCGCCACCCGCGGGTGCGACAGCGGCAGGTCGTGCTTGCGCTGGTAACGCTCGATCAGCTTCAGCTTGGTGACCCAGTCGATCTCCCGGGCCACCGGGTCCAGGTCGCCGATCTCGACCGCCCGCAGCACCCGGCCCCACAGGTCGACCACCCGCTTCGCGGTCTGGTCCCCGCCCCGGCGCTCCACGAACTCCGTCGCCTTGGAGAGGTATTCCTGCTGGATCTCCAGCGCCGAGACCTCCTTGCCGGAGGCCAGCCGCACCTTGCGCCGCCCCGTGATGTCGTGCGACACCTCGCGGATCGCCCGGATCGGGTTCTCCAGCGTCAGGTCGCGCATCACCACGCCGGCCTCGATCATCCGCAGCACGATGTCGGCGGTGCCGACCTTCAGCAGCGTGGTGACCTCGTTCATGTTCGAGTCGCCGACGATCACGTGCAGCCGGCGGTAGCGCTCGGCGTCCGCGTGCGGCTCGTCCCGGGTGTTGATGATCGGCCGGCTGCGGGTGGTCGCCGACGAGACGCCCTCCCAGATGTGCTCGGCCCGCTGGGACAGGCAGTAGACCGCGCCGCGCGGCGTCTGCAGCACCTTGCCCGCGCCGCAGATCAACTGCCGGGTGACCAGGAACGGGATGAGCACGTCGGCCAGCCGGCCGAACTCGCCGTGCCGGGACACCAGGTAGTTCTCGTGGCAGCCGTACGAGTTGCCGGCCGAGTCGGTGTTGTTCTTGAACAGGTAGATCTCGCCCGCGATGCCCTCGTCGTGCAGCCGCTTCTCCGCGTCGACGAGCAGCCCTTCCAGGATCCGTTCTCCGGCCCGGTCGTGCGCCACCAGGTCGGTCACCGAGTCGCACTCCGGAGTCGCGTACTCCGGGTGCGAGCCCACGTCCAGATAGAGGCGGGCGCCGTTGCGCAGGAACACGTTGCTCGACCGGCCCCACGACACCACCCGCCGGAACAGGTACCGCGCGACCTCGTCGGGGGACAGTCTGCGTTGCCCGCGATAGGTGCAGGTGACGCCGTACTCGGTTTCGAGGCCGAAGATTCGCCGCTCCATGATGAGACATTAGCCGCCCGGAGCCCCAGATGGGCACCGCCGGCGTTCGCCGCTTGCGATCTGCCCCGCGCGGAGCGGCGAGGTGGCGGTCTCCGTACGCGAAAGACCCCGCCACCTCGGCGAGGTGGCGGGGTCCGCAAGCGCATGTCACTCGGCGGGCTTGTCCTCCGCGTTGCCCTCCAGATCGGCCGAACCCGCCGACGTGGTCGGCTTCCCCGCCTCCTCCGTCGGCACCGTCGGGGTCTTCGCCCGGCCCGGCGCCGGCGCGATGTCCCCCTCGGCGTCACCCTCCAGCAGCGCGGTCAGCGCCGCGCCGGTGATCCGCCGGAACGTACGCCCCACCCGGCGCCGGTCCAGCACCGCCACCTCGAGCTGGTTCGCCGCGATGGTGCGGGCCGCACCGCCCTCGCCGCCGACGCTGCTCAGCGCCTTCATGGCGGCACGCACCGCCTCGGACAGCGACATCTCCGGCCGGTGCTCGTTCTTCAGCACCCCGCTGATCGCCTCGGCCTGGCCTCCCATCGCCATCCGGCCCGGCTCGTCGTTCACCGAGCCGTCGTAGGTGACCCGGTAGAGGGCGTCGTCCTCGGGCGAGGCGCCCACCTCGGCCACGCAGATCTCCACCTCGAACGGCTTCGACTGCTCGGTGAAGATGGCGCCGAGCGTCTGCGCGTACGCGTTCGCCAGCGCCAGGCCGGTCACGTCCCGCCGGTCGTAGCTGAGCCCGTTGAGGTCGGCCATCCGCACGCCCGCGCGGCGGAGGTTCTCGAACTCGTTGTACCGGCCGACCGCGGCGAAGCCGATCCGGTCGTAGATCTCGCTGACCTTGTGCAGCGTGCTGGACAGGTTCTCGGCGACGAAGAGCACCCCGCCGTCGTAGCTCAGGACCACCGCGCTGCGGCCCCGGGCGATGCCCTTGCGGGCCAGCTCGGAGCGGTCGCGCATGATCTGCTCGGGCGAGGCGTAGAACTGCATGGCCACGGCGGCGGTTCTCCTTCTGCGGGACTGCTGACTCGGTGGACGGTGGGAGCGGGCTCAGCCGCCGGGGTTCTCCATCCGGCCGGACACCACGCTCTCCGCGATCGCCGCCGTCTCGGCGGCGGTGAGCCGGTGGGTGCCCTCGGCGGTAGCGGTCATCACGACCGGGTAGATCCGCCGGGTCAGGTCGGGGCCGCCGGTGGCGGTGTCGTCGTCCGCCGCGTCGTAGAGCGCCTCGACCGCCAGCCGCGTCGCGTCCTCGACCGACAGGCCGGTCCGGAACCGCTTCTTCAGCGCGGACTTGGCGAACAGCGAACCGGAGCCGATGGCGTCGTAGCCGGTCTCCTCGTACGGGCCGCCGGTCACGTCGAAGCTGAAGATCCGCCCGGCCCGCGCCGGGTCGCTGGCGGCCAGGTCGAAACCGGCGAACAGCGGGACCACGGCGAGGCCCTGCATGGCCGCGCCCAGGTTGCCGCGGATCATCGAGGCGAGCCGGTTGGCCTTGCCGTCGAGCGAGAGCATCGCGCCCTCGATCTTCTCGTAGTGCTCCAGCTCCACCTGGAACAGTCGCATCAGCTCGATGCCGATGCCGGCGGTGCCCGCGATGCCGACCAGCGAGTACGCGTCGGCCGGGTGCACCTTCTCGATGTCGCGCTGGGCGATCAGGTTGCCCATCGTGGCCCGCCGGTCGCCGGCCATGACCACGCCGCCGGCGGCCGAGATGGCGACGATGGTGGTCGCGTGGGGCGCCAGGTCGGCGGCCATGCCGGGCGGCAGTGGCCGGCGGCCGGGCAGCATCTCGGGGGCCACCCTGCTCAGGAACGCTGTGAAGGAGGACGTCCCCGCGTTGGTGAACACATCTGGAAGACGCCCGGATGGATCAAAACCCGCTGCCACGTGGTTCCTCTCAGGTACGTGATCGCCCTGGCCAGGACGTCGGCGTTGTCCTTGAACTGGCCAAGACCACCGTTGCAGTTGAAGCAGAGTATCCCGCGCACCCATCCGGTGCGATGATCGTGGTCCAGATGTTCCGGATCGGGGCGCCGGCAGATCGCGCACACGCCGCCCTGCTCGGCCAGGAGCTCCTGGAACTCCTTCTCCCCGACCCCGTAGCGGCGACGCAGGTGGTACTCGCGATTGCCGCCGTAGAGCCGCGCTTGGACTCGTTGCCGCGGGCCACATGGCACGGTTTGCAGTAGCTGTGCCGGCCGCTGGCGTTGGTCGTTCGCGGGAAGTCGTCGACGGGCTTGATCTGCTCGCAGTCGGGGCACCACTTGAGGCCGTCCGCGACCGGCACCGCTGCCCTTCGCTGCGGGGCCATCCCGCGCTTGCGGCGGCTCGCCTCCGAGCGGGCAGCGGCACATGTCTTGCAGTAGAACGCCAGCCCGTCCGGACGACGGCGATTACGGTGAAACGCCGACGCGGGCAGCGATTGGCGGCACTGGGGGCAGAGCTTGTCCGACGCCTCCGGCAAATCGGACACAAGCCTCATTGACCCCCCTTCTGCACATATCCCCTCACGAATTCCTCTGCGTTCTCCTCCAGGACGGAATCGATCTCGTCGAGCAGGTCGTCCACGTCCTCGGTGATCTCGGCGTGCCGCTCGGCCACCTCGGGGTTGGCCTGCGCGGTGACCTCCTCGACCTCCTCGCGGGACTTGCCGGACTGGGTCTGCCCACCCTCTTGTGTCGCCATGGTGGTGCCTCCTCCACGATCGCCTGCGATCAACTTACCTCGCGGGAGCGACGAAAGACCCGCCGCGAGCCCGTTTCCGGCACCCGGCGGGCCTTCCGGCACCGGGGTCACCCGCCGGTGAGCGTCTCCAGCAGATCCTTGGCGCTCGCGCAACGGTCGAAAAGCTCGCCGACGTGCGCGCGGGTGCCCCGCTCGGGCTCCATCATCGGCACCCGGACCAGCGACTCCCGGCCCACGTCGAAGATGACCGAGTCCCAGCTCGCGGCGACCACCTCGGAGGCGTACCGGTCCAGGCAGCGGCCCCGGAAGTAGGCCCGGGTGTCCTCCGGCGGCTCGGTCATCGCGGTGCGGGTCTGCTCGTCGGTGAGCAGCGTCTTCATCGAGCCGCGCTGCACCAGTCGGTGGTAGAGGCCCTTCTCCGGCCGCACGTCGGAGTACTGCAGGTCGACCAGTTGCAGCTTGTGCGAGCCCCAGCCGAGCTTCTCGCGCTCCCGGTAGCCCTCCAGCAGCCGCAGCTTGGCCACCCAGTCCAGCTCGTCGGCGCACTCGAACGCGTCCCGGCCGAGCCGGTCGAGCACGCTCTCCCAGCGGCGCAGCACGTCGGCGGTCTGCGCGTCCACGTCCTGGCCGTAGCGGTCGTCCACGAAGGAGCCGACCCGCTCCAGGTACGCCCACTGCACGTCCAGCGCGGTGAGCTTGCGGCCGTCGCGCATCCGCATCAGGTGCTTGAGCGACGGGTCGTGGCTGACCGCGCGCAGCTCGGCCACCGGGTCGGCGATGCCCAGGTCCGCGCCGAGCGCCTTCTCCTCGATCATGGCGAGGATCAGCGAGGTGGTGCCGACCTTGAGGAACGTGGAGATCTCGGAGAGGTTGGCGTCACCGATGATGACGTGCAGCCGGCGGTACTTGTCGGCGTCGGCGTGCGGCTCGTCGCGGGTGTTGATGATGGGCCGCTTGAGCGTCGTCTCCAGCCCCACCTCGACCTCGAAGAAGTCGGCACGCTGGGAGATCTGGAAACCGCTCTGGCCGCCGTCCTGGCCGATGCCGACCCGACCGGCGCCACAGACGATCTGCCGGGTGACGAAGAACGGCGTCAGGTACGCCACGATGTCGGCGAACGGCGTCTGCCGGCGCATCAGGTAGTTCTCGTGCGCGCCGTAGCTGGCGCCCTTGTTGTCGGTGTTGTTCTTGTAGAGGTGGATCGGGTGGGTGCCGGGGATGGTCGCGGCCCGGCGGGCCGCCTCGGCCATCACCCGCTCCCCCGCCTTGTCCCACCGCACCACGTCCAGCGGGTTCGTCACCTCGGGCGTGGAGTACTCCGGGTGCGCGTGGTCGACGTAGAGCCGGGCGCCGTTGGTGAGTATGACGTTGGCGAGCCCGAGGTCCTCGTCGGCGAGCGCCTCGGCCGGGTCGTACGCGGCGCCGGAGTAGGTGAATCCGCGGGCGTCGCGCAGTGGCGACTCCTCCTCGTAGTCCCAACGGGCCCGGCCGCCCCGGTTGAGTTCCGGCCGCGCCCCGTAGGCGTTGACCACCTGGGAGGAGGTGACCATCGGGTTGGCTCCGGCCTGACCGGGCACGGAGATGCCGTACTCGACCTCGGTGCCCATGATCCTTCTGACGCTCATCGACCTACCCGCTCCGCTCGCCGTCGGGGTCCCCGTCATGTCGAGCGTAGTCGGCGTGACGCGCCGAGGGGGCGTCGCGGCAGCGCCGGTCCGGTGTGGCGGCTCACCCGGGGTACGCGCGGAGGCCCGCGGCGCGTACGCCGCGGGCCTCCGTCGAAGGGTCGGACTACAGGTACTGACCAGTGTTGCTGGCGGTCTCGATGGACCGTCCGGCCTCGGTGCCCTTGCCGCCGGAGACGAGCGTCCGGATGTAGACGATCCGCTCGCCCTTCTTGCCGGAGATGCGGGCCCAGTCGTCGGGGTTGGTGGTGTTGGGCAGGTCCTCGTTCTCGCGGAACTCGTCGACGCAGGCGTCGAGCAGGTGCTGAAGGCGCAGTCCTTTGCGTCCAGAGGCGAGGAACTCCTTGATGGCCATCTTCTTGCCCCGGTCGACGATGTTCTGGATCATCGCGCCGGAGTTGAAGTCCTTGAAGTAGAGGACTTCCTTGTCGCCGTTGGCGTAGGTGACCTCGAGGAAGCGGTTCTCCTCGGTCTCGGAGTACATCCGCAGGACCACCGCGTCGATCATCGCCGCGACGGTGGCCTGGGCGTCGCCGCCGTGTTCGGCCAGGTCGTCGGCGTGCAGCGGCAGGCCGGCGAGGATGTACTTGGAGAAGATGTCCTTCGCCGCCTCGGCGTCCGGCCGCTCGATCTTGATCTTCACGTCGAGCCGGCCGGGGCGCAGGATCGCCGGATCGATCATGTCTTCCCGGTTGGAGGCGCCGATGACGATGACGTTCTCCAGGCCCTCGACGCCGTCGATCTCGCTGAGCAGCTGCGGGACGATGGTGTTCTCCACGTCGGAGGAGACGCCGGAGCCGCGGGTACGGAACACGGAGTCCATCTCGTCGAAGAAGACGATCACCGGGGTGCCCTCGCCGGCCTTCTCCCGCGCCCGCTGGAAGATCAGCCGGATGTGCCGCTCGGTCTCGCCGACGTACTTGTTGAGCAGCTCGGGGCCCTTGATGTTGAGGAAGAAGCTGGTGTGCCGGTCCTTGCCCTCCCGCTCGGCGATCTTCTTGGCCAGCGAGTTGGCCACCGCCTTGGCGATGAGCGTCTTGCCGCAGCCGGGTGGGCCGTAGAGCAGGATGCCCTTCGGCGGCCGGAGCTGGTGCTCGCGGAACAGGTCCGAGTGCAGGAACGGCAGCTCCACCGCGTCGCGGATCTGCTCGATCTGCGCCTGGAGGCCACCGATGTCCTCGTAGTTGACGTCGGGCACCTCCTCCAGGACCAGCTCCTCGACCTCGCTCTTCGGGATCCGCTCGTACGCGTACGCCGAGCGGGGCTCGATCATGAGCGAGTCGCCGGCCCGGATCGCGCTGCCGATCAGCGTCTCGGCGAGGTGCACGATCCGCTCCTCGTCGGAGTGCGAGACCACGAGCGCCCGGTCACCCGGAGCGCCCTCGGGGCCCGCCAGGATCTCCTTGAGCATCACCACCTCGCCGACCCGCTCGTAGCCGAACGCGTCGACGATGTTGAGCGCGTCGTTGAGCAGGACCTCCTGGCCGCGGCTCAGCTCGTCGACCTCCAGCGAGGGCGAGACGGCCACCCGGAGCTTGCGCCCGCCGGTGAACACGTCCACCGTGCCGTCGTCGTGCTTGGCCAGGAAGACGCCGTAGCCACTAGGCGGCTGGGCAAGACGGTCGATCTCCTCCTTGAGCGTCACGATCTGCGCGCGAGCCTCCTTGAGGGTGCCCACGAGCCGTTCGTTGTTCTCGGTCAGCCGCGCCAACTGTGCCTGGGTGGCCGCCAGCCGCTCTTCGAGCTGCCGGACGTGTCGAGGGCTTTCGGTCAACTTCCGCCGCACCAGAGCGAGTTCCTCTTGCAGGAACGCGACCTGCGTGGAGAGATCGTGGGCTTCCTTTTCCCACCGTGCGGCGCGCGAGTCCGCGTCGTCGCTGCGTGCCACGTCCCACCTCCCCGGGGGGCTTGAACGTTCTGACCTAACACTAGCCGCTATGAGCCCGATTCGGTCCACAGCAACGCGCTCGTCACCGAAGCTTGATCGCGAAGGGCTGGTCGCGGGGCGGGTACGGGCGTTCGGGTACCGTCGGAGTGTGGGACGGGAGAACATGGGGGGTGCTTCGTGACCGACGTCGCGACCGACCAGTTGCAGGTCTGGGTTGATCAGGACCTCTGCACCGGCGACGGGCTCTGCGTGCAGTACGCGCCGGAGGTCTTCGAGTTCGACGTCGACGGCCTGGCGTACGTCAAGGGGCCGGACGGCGAGCTGCGGCAGGCCCCGGGCGCCCGGGCGGACGTGCCGGAGCACCTGCGCCTCGAGGTGATCGACTCGGCGAAGGAGTGCCCGGGCGACTGCATCCACGTGGTGCGGGGCAGCGACGGCGTCGAGGTGGCCGGCCCGGAGGCCGAGGACTGAGGCGGAGACGAACACGACGGGCCGGGGACGTGGTCCCCGGCCCGTCGTGTGTCCGCCCTAGAGCAACGGCCGCCCTAGAGCAACGGCCGCCCGACGACCGAGGCCACCAGGCGGGCGAACTCCTCCAGCCGGGCGATCTGCCCCGCGCCGCCGTCGTCGAGGGTCTTGCCGAAACGCAGCGCGTCGTGCCGGGGCGCGCCCACCACCTCGTCGCTGGGCGGCGCCTCGTCGAGCGAGCTGAGCAGCAGGTACACGTCGATGCTGTCGACCCGTACGGCGCCGTTGTCGGCGCGCATGAGCCGCCGCCGGCAGCCGACCTCGGTGACCGTCGACAGCGGCACCACCCGCAGCGAGGAGGTCATCGCGCCGGGCGGCCCCTCCCCCGGCGGGACGTCCTCGCCGTGCCAGAGCACCAGCCGGCTGCCGTCGCAGACGACGACCTCCTGCCACACCCCGTTCACCTCGTTGACGAAGCGCTCCAGCGTGAAGCCGAGCACGGACGCGCCGCGCAGCACGCCGTCGAGCGCCTCCAGCGCGATGTCCGGGTCGCGCAGGTACGCCCGGGCAGCCGATTCCAGGTCCTTGTAGGGGGACCAGTCCGGGAAGACGGCGGGCAGGTCACCGTTGCCGTAGCCGGGGTCGCTCACGCCGCCTCCCGCCCGGCCGCGCCGTCGTGCTGCCACCGGCCCCGGTCACCGGCACGGGCGCGCCGCCCGACGCGCGCCCCGATCCGCTCGCTCATGCCACCGTCTCCACCCGCTTCGGTGTCGTTCCCACCGGCACACATGATCCGCCCGTACGCGCGCGGCCGCGCGGCGGGGGTCAGGACTGCTCCGGCTCCTCGGCCGCGCGGGCCGCGGCGGCGGCGCGCAGGGCGTCGCGGCGCTGCGCGTACGCCTCGGCGCCCTTGCTGGGCTTGCGCCGGCGCGGCGGCGCGGTGACCCCGGGGGCGAGCTTGCGGGCGGAGACCAGGAACGCGGTGTGAGCGATCATCCGGTGGTCCGGGCGGACCGCCAGGCCCTCGGCGTGCCAGTCCCGGACGAGTGACTCCCAGGCGCGCGGCTCGGTCCAGCCGCCACGCTCGCGCAGCGCCTCGACCAGCTCGGACAGCTGCGGCGTGGTGGCCACGTAGCCGATCAGCACACCGCCGGGCACGAGCGCCCGCTCGACCATGTCGAGCATCTCCCACGGTGTGAGCATGTCCAGGATGATCCGGTCGAAGCCGGTCTCGGCGCAGTCGGCGACGTCGCCGACGTGCAGCCGCCAGGCCGGGTGCGAGCCGTTGAAGAACGCCTCGACGTTGCGCCGGGCGATCTGGGCGAAGTCGTCGCGCAGCTCGAACGAGTGCAGCTCGCCCTCGGTGCCGACGGCCCGCAGCAGCGAGCAGGACAGCGCGCCGGACCCGGCGCCGGCCTCCAGCACCTTGGCGCCGGGGAAGATGTCGCCCATGGCGACGATCTGCGCCGAGTCCTTCGGGTAGATCACCTGGGCGCCGCGCGGCATGGACAGCACGTAGTCCGACAGCAGCGGCCGCAGCGCCAGGAACGCGGTGCCGCCGCCGGTGGTGGTGACCACACTGCCGTCGGGCAGGCCGATCAGGGCGTCGTGCTTGAGGATCCCGCGGTGGGTGTGGAACTCCTTGCCGGGCTCCAGCGTCACGGTGTGCATCCGGCCCTTCGGGTCGGTGAGCTGGACCCGGTCGCCCGGCCGGAACGGCCCGCGGTGGACCGGGGGCAGCGCCGGGACGGTGGAGATCTCTGCGGTCACGTGTTCGTCTTCCGTTCGGGTTCCAGGAGCTGGGCGAGATCCGCGATGTGCAGCACGCCGACCACATCTTCGCCTGCCGTCACGACGTACTGCGCGCCCGGGTGGGTGCGCACGGTCTCCAGCACCCGCTCGCCGTCGGCGCCGAGCGGCAGGACCGGCACGGCGGACAGGTCGCGGGCCACCTCGTCCACCGCGACCCACGGCCGCCGTTCCCGGGGTACGGCGGCGACGCGGACCGGGTCGACGAGGGCGACGGTACGGCCGGCCGAGTCGACCACGCCGAGCGCCGCGTCGGGGGTGCCCGCCTCGTCGCGGCGGCGCTCGGCCTCGGCCAGCGGCGTGCCGGCGGGCACCGGCAGCACCGGGCGGGCGAGCCGGGCCAGGTCGACCAGGTGCAGCCGGCGGCCGATGCGGGCCAGCCGGATCGACTGGCCGGCGCCGCGCCACAGCGTCAGCGCGACGAGCAGCAGCAACGGCAGGGCCAGCGGGGCGAGCGCCCGGCGCATGGTGAGCACCACCACCAGCACGAGTGTGCCCAGCGCGACGGCCCGGCCCACCCAGCCGGCCACCTCGGTGCCGCGGTGCCGGTCGCGGGTGAGCGCCCACACCGCGGCGCGCAGCGCCCGCCCGCCGTCCAACGGCAGCCCGGGCAGGCTGTTGAAGATCGCCACCACCACGTTGCTGACCGCGAGCTGGAAGGCGAGCTGGTGGCCGAGCGTGCCGGCGGGCAGGGCGAGGGTGGCGGCGACCGCGACCGCGCCGAGCACCGCGGAGACGGCCGGCCCGGCCAGGGAGATCAGCAGCTCGACCCGAGGGCTGGGGGCGTCGCGGTCCATCTCGGTGTAGCCGCCGAGCAGTTCCAGCGTGATCCCCCGCACACCGATGCCGTACCGGCGTGCGGTCAGCGCGTGGCCCAGCTCGTGCAGCAGCACGGAGCCGAGCAGCGAGATCACGAAGCCGAGACCGACCAGATAGCCGCCGAGCGGGCCGAGGTCGAGCTGGCGGCGGGCCAGCGCGGCGTACAGCACCGTGACCACGACGGTGAGCAGCAGCATCGAGGCGTCGACGCGCAACGGCACCCCGAGGATCCGGCCGAGGCTGAGCCCTGGCCGGCGGGGTCCTCGGCTCCGCTGCTGCACCGGCCCGATGCTACGTGAGCCCGAGGAGCGGGCCGCCGCGGTGAGCACCGCGGGCGCGGATCGGCGATCATGTTCCGGTACGGCGACCACGCCCCTGTCACACGGGTGCCCTAACCTTCCGGGCATGACGGCGGAACCGATGATCGACAGTCACGGCGACCAGACGGCGGCACCGGCCCCGGTCACCGTGCGGGCCTCGTTGTCGCCGTCGCGGGCGGCCGACTTCAAGACCTGCCCACTGCTCTACCGGTTCCGCAGCATCGACCGGCTGCCCGAGCGGCCGACCGTCGAGCAGGCCCGGGGCACGCTCGTGCACGCCGTGCTGGAGCGGCTGTTCGACCTGCCGGCCGCCGCGCGCACCCCGGAGTCGGCCGGTGACCTGGTCTCCCCGCAGTGGGACCGGCTGGTCACCGAGGAGCCGGAGCTGGCGACGCTGTTCACCGACGGCGACACCGTCGGGCCGCAGGAGTTCCTCCGGTCGGCGACGGCGTTGCTGGACGGCTACTTCGCGGTGGAGGACCCGCGCCGGCTGGAACCGGCCGAGCGCGAGGCGCTGATCTCCGCGGTGGTCGACGACGAGCTGCTCATCCGGGGCTACCTCGACCGGCTCGACGTCGCGCCGGACGGCGCGCTGCGGGTGGTCGACTACAAGACCGGCGGGGCGCCACGCGAGGCGTTCGAGGCGCGGGCGCTGTTCCAGCTCAAGTTCTACGCCCTGGTGCTGTGGCGCACCCGGGGCGTGGTGCCGCGGGTGCTGCGCCTGCTCTACCTCAAGGACGCCGAGGTCTGCGACTACGCGCCGGACGCCGACGAGCTGGTGCGCTTCGAGCGCACGGTGGTGGCGCTGTGGCGCGCGATCGAGCAGGCCACCGCCCGGCAGGACTTCCGTCCCCGGCCGAGTCGCCTGTGCGACTGGTGCAACCACCAGGCGCTGTGCCCGAGCTACGGCGGCACGCCGCCGCCGTTCCCGGTGGCCGCCGCCGCGCCCGACCCGCTCGTGGACGCCCGATCCCGCCCGGTGGCGCCCGGCGCCGACGAGTAACCCCCGGGCCCGCCCGCCATCCTGCGGGAACCGGGCGGCCTGGTCGGGGTGCGGGCGGTGGCCGCCCTCTACCGTGGTGCGGCCGCCCGGTGCCGCTACCGGGCGGCTCGTGGGCGTGCGCCGATCCCCGGACGGACGGCCTGACCGCCCCGGGGACGACGAGGGGGACGCATGACCGATGGCGCCGTGTTCCGGCCGGTGCGGGTGCTGCTCGCCGACGACCAGCCGCTGCTGCGTACGGGATTCCGGATGGTGCTCGGCGCGGAGGACGACCTCGACGTGGTGGGCGAGGCGGGCGACGGCGCGGAGGCGGTGGAGCTGTCCCGGCGGCTGCTGCCCGACGTGGTGCTGATGGACATCCGGATGCCCCGCCTGGACGGGATGGCCGCCACCCGGGCGATCGTGGGGGCCCGGCTGCCGGTACGGGTGCTCGTGCTCACCACGTTCGAGCAGGACGACCACGTCGTCGGGGCGCTGCGGGCCGGGGCGACCGGCTTCCTGACCAAGGACGTGCCGGCCGAGGATCTCGTCGCCGCGATCCGCACGGTGGCCGCCGGTGGGGCGGTGGTGGCCCCGCGCGTCCTGCGCCGGCTGCTGGACCGCTTCGCCGAGCTGCTGCCGGACCCGGCCGCCGCGCCGGCGCGGGCCCTGGATCCGCTGACCGACCGGGAGCGCGAGGTGCTCACCCAGATGGCGCGCGGACTGTCCAACGCGGAGATCGCGCGGGCGCTGTCGGTCAGCGAGACGACTGTGAAAACCCATGTCGGGCACGTGCTCACAAAGCTACGGTTGCGCGACCGGGTGCAGGCCGTCGTGCTCGCGTACGAGACGGGCCTGGTCCGTCCGGGCGCCGAGGTGGCGCGGGTCACCTACCGTGACCAGCGGTGACGCTGCGGTGTTGACCCTGACACGAGGTCAGGGCCGGATGCCGGCGCCGCCGGCCTGGTCAGGGGTCACCCTGACCGGCGAATGGGGGGCGACCCCCAGCGAAGACCAGCACGGATTCCACCGCAGGTCGGAGGATTTTCCACCGCCCGGCCACGAGGATGGACTCCGCCGCACCGGCCAGCGGGGGCGGTGCGGCTTTGCGCAGAACGACGGAAGAGGTATGAACGTGACCGCGACGGTAGACCGACGGCAGGCCGCAGCCAGGGCGAACGACGTGTGGAAGGTGTACGGCAGCGGCGAGGCGCAGGTCGTCGCGCTGCAGGAAGTGACCGCCGAGTTCGAACGCGGCCGGTTCACCGCGATCATGGGGCCGTCCGGCTCCGGAAAGTCCACCCTGATGCACTGCCTCGCCGGTCTGGACACGGTGACCAGGGGCACCGTGTCCATCGGCGAGACCACTGTGACCGGTCTCAACGACGCGGGCCTGACGAAGCTGCGCCGGGACAAGGTGGGCTTCATCTTCCAGCAGTTCAACCTGCTGCCCACGCTCACCGCGCAGGAGAACATCCTGCTGCCGCTGTCGATCGCCGGCCGCAAGCCCGACCCGGCCTGGTACGACACCGTGATCGACACGGTCGGCCTGCGGGATCGGCTCGGGCACCGCCCGGCGCAGCTCTCCGGCGGCCAGCAGCAGCGCGTCGCGTGCGCCCGGGCGCTCGTCTCCCGCCCCGAGGTGATCTTCGCGGACGAGCCGACCGGCAACCTGGACTCCCGCTCCGGCGCCGAGGTGCTCAAGTTCCTGCGCAACTCGGTCCGCGAGCACGGCCAGACCATCGTCATGGTCACGCACGACCCGACCGCCGCCGCGTACGCCGACCGGGTGGTCTTCCTCGCCGACGGGCAGATCGTCTCGGAGCTGATCGAGCCGACCGCCGAGACGGTGCTGGACACGATGAAGAAGCTGGACGCCCCGGTCGAGGTGGGCAACTGATGCTGCGGGCAACGCTCAAGAGCCTGCTGGCGCGCAAGCTGCGCCTGCTGCTGTCCGGGCTGGCGGTGGTGCTCGGCGTCATGTTCGTCTCCGGCGCGTTCGTGCTCACCGACACGCTCGGGCGGTCCTTCGACGCGGTCTTCGCCGACGCGTACTCCGAAGTCGACGTCAGCGTCGAGGCGAAGCCGAAGATCGACGTCTCCACGACCGAGGGCATGCCGGTGAGCACCCCGATGCCGGCGTCGGTGCTCGACCGGGTCAAGGCGGTGCCGGGCGTCGCCGACGCCGAGGGCGTCGTGGCCGCCGAGGGCGCCCGCATGATCGGCAGCAACGGCAAGGTGGTCACCTCGTTCGGGCCGCCGCAGCTCGGCCAGAACTGGCTCGGCGAGGGCGACCTGGTGGAGATGCGCGAGGGCCGCGGCCCGCAGGCCGACGACGAGATCGTGATCAACGCCGCGCTGGCCGAGGCGGGCAAGGTGAAGGTCGGCGACCGGGTCGGCGTCCTGACGCTGGCGCCGAAGAAGGAGTTCACGCTCGTCGGCGTGTTCGGCTACAGCGGCGGGCGGGACTCGATCGGCGGCGCCAACGAGGTCTACTTCACCACTCCGGTGGCGCAGCAGCTGATGCTGGGCAAGCCGGACGTGTTCAGCAACGTCAGCGTCCAGGCCGCCGACGGCACCACGCCGGCGGCGCTGCGCGACGAGTTGGCCCGCACGCTGGGCGCCGACTACCAGGTCAAGACCGGTGAGCAGCTCGCCGCCGACGCCTCGGCCGGCCTCAAGGAAGGGCTGTCGTTCTTCAACAAGATCCTCCTCGGGTTCGCCGCGGTGGCGCTGCTGGTCGGCACGTTCCTGATCCTCAACACGTTCTCGATCATCGTGGCCCAGCGCACCCGTGAGCTGGCCCTGATGCGGGCCATCGGG
This sequence comes from Micromonospora sp. NPDC005686, assembly GCF_042871665.1. Lineage (NCBI taxonomy): Bacteria > Bacillati > Actinomycetota > Actinomycetes > Micromonosporales > Micromonosporaceae > Micromonospora > Micromonospora sp. NPDC005686. The sequence continues at coordinate 229,734 of NZ_JBIAIY010000010.1, read as the reverse complement.
GCCAGCGGCAAGCAGGTCATCGGCTCGGTGGTGCTGGAGGCGCTGGCGGTCGGCCTGATCGCCTCGGTGCTGGGGCTCGCCGCCGGCATCGGCGTCGGCGCGCTGCTGGCGTACCTGTTCGGTCAGCTCGCCGGTGGCCTGACCCTGGCCGGGCTGGGCGTGCCGCCCTCGGCGGTGATCGGCGCGTTCGCGGTCGGCATGCTGATCACGGTGATCGCCGCGCTGCTGCCGGCGTTGCGCGCCTCGCGCATCCCGCCGATCGCCGCGATGCAGGACGTCGCCACGCCGGACCGGCCGCTCACCAAGGTCACCGTCGGCGGCGCGGTGGTCACCGGCATCGGCGCGGTGCTGCTGTTCCTGGGTCTCGGCGGGCACGCCCGCGGCAACACCCTGGCGACCATCCTCGGCGGCGTGCTGTTCGCGTTCATCGGGGTGGCGCTGCTGACGCCGATCATCAGCCGGCCGGTGGTCTCGCTGCTCGGCGCCATGTTCTCCTGGTCGGTGCCGGGCAAGCTGGGCCGGCTCAACTCGGGCCGCAACCCGCGCCGCACCGCCATCACCGCCGCCGCGCTGATGGTGGGCATCGCCCTGGTCACCGGCGTGACGGTGATCCTGGACTCGGCCAAGGGCAGCATCGGCGCCCTCGCCGAGGACACCATCAAGGCGGAGCTGGTGATCTCCGGGTCCTCGTCCGGGCCACGTCCGGCGAGCTTCGACCCGGCGGTGCTGGAGAAGGCCGCCGCCATTCCCGGCGTGCGACTGGTCTCCGGCGAGTACGGCGACATGGCGATGGTCGGCGGCGAGCGGACCTGGGTCTCCGCGTCGAGCAACGTGGCGGCGCTGCAGCAGATCTTCGGGGCGAAGGCCACCGCCGGTGACATCAGCAAGCTGGCGCCGGACCAGATGCTGGTCAGCTCCGACACCGCGGAGGCCCGTAACCTGACCGTCGGCTCGACGGTGCCGGTGCAGTTGTCCCGCGGCGAGGCCCGCACCTACACGGTCAGCGGCATCTACGAGAGCTCGCAGCTGACCAACCCGGTGACGCTGCCGCCGCAGGCCACCGCGGACTTCAGCATCCCGCAGCCCATCCAGGGCTTCCTGCAGCTCGCCCCCGGCACGTCGGTGGACGCGGTGCAGCCGCAGGTCGAGCGGCTGCTGGCGGACAGCCCCGAGGTGTCGGTGGCCGACCGGGCGGCGTTCATCGAGCAGCAGACCGGCCAGCTGGACTCCCTGCTCCAGATGATCCAGATCCTGCTCGCGCTGGCCATCGTGATCGCGGTGCTGGGCATCATCAACACGCTCGCGCTGTCCGTGCTGGAACGGACCCGGGAGCTGGGCCTGCTACGGGCGATCGGCCTGCGCCGCGCCCAGACCATGCGCATGATCACGGTCGAGGCGGTGGTGATCTCCATCTTCGGCGCGCTGCTCGGCGTGGTGGTCGGCGCCGGTCTCGGCGCGGCGGTGGTCGAGGCGCTCAAGGACGAGGGCATCACCGACCTGATCCTGCCCTGGGGTCAGATGGTGACGTTCCTGATCCTGGCCGCGATCATCGGTGTGATCGCCGCGGTGCTCCCGGCGATCCGGGCCGCACGGATCAACGTCCTGGGCGCCATCGCCCACGACTGACGTGAAAGGCAGGGCCCCTTCTTGACGCCTCGCGCACAGGAAGGGGCCCTTCCTAACGGTTGAGCAGCGCCGCGAGCAGCTCCAGGTCCGCGCCGAGCAGGCTCTCCACCTGGTGTACGCCGTCGGCCGGCGCCAACGGCACCTCGGCCGGCACGGCCAGCACCGCCGCCCCGGCGGCGAGCGCGCTCGCCACCCCGGTCGGTGAGTCCTCGATCGCCACGCACCGCTCGACCGGCACACCCAGCAGACGCGCGGCGGTCAGGTACGGCTCCGGGTGCGGCTTGGCCACGCCGACCTCGTCGCCGCAGACCACCGCGTCGAAGCTGTCCCGGCCCAGGGTGTCCAGGGCCACCTCGACCAGGGACCGGCCGCTGGAGGTGACCAGCGCGGTGGGGATGCCGGCCTCGCGTACCGCCCGCAGCAGCGCCAGCGCGCCGGGACGCCACCGCAGCCCGGTGCGGAACAGGTCCAGGATCCGGGCGCTGATCCAGTCGGCGCTGGCCTGCACGTCCCGCTCCGGCTGGCCCAGGTCGTCGTGCACGATCCGCATCGCGTCGGCCATCCCGGTGCCGACGATCGCCCGGCGGGCCGAGTCGGACAGGACACCGCCGTACACGGCGGCCAGCTCCTGCAACGCGACGTCCCACAGTTTCTCGCTGTCGACCAGGGTGCCGTCCATGTCGAAGAGCACGGCGGCGGGGTGTGAGCTGCTCAGCGGGGGCCTCCTTCGGTACGCGTACCCCGCCGATCCTGCCAGCCGCGCCTGTCACCGTCCCCGATCGGGGTGACCCGGACCTCAGCCGAGGCCGCAGGCGCCCAGCGACTTCTCGTACCCCCGGAAGAACGACTCGCTGCGCTGCTCGGCGGTGCCGTGCGAGCCCTCGGCGAACCAGGGCTGGTCGGGGTCGTCGCCGACCGCCAGCAGCCCTTCCTTGAACTCCTCCAGGTCACCGTCCTCCACCTCCAGCGCCCCGGAGCGCACGCTGTCCCCGAGGTACGCCCCGGCCATGCAGTCGGCCTGCAGCTCCTGCTGGATGGTGAAGTTGTAGCGGATGCCCAGCCGCACCTGCATGCCGTGGGCGTACTCGTGGCCGAGCAGGTAGAACAGGAACGCGTCGCCGATCTGCCGGAACGCCGCCACCGACCAGTTCACGTCGTAGGCGATGAAGTCGCCCGCCGAGCAGTAGACCGCGTTGTTGCGCGGCAGCCCCTGCCCGGCACAGGCCACCTCGCCCTCCCGGGTGTAGGGCACCACCCGCCGGATCGGGGTGAACCGCTCGCCGGAGGCGCGGAACTGCTCCGCCCAGTAGCGTTCGGCCAGCCGGACGGCGTCCTGGATGTCCTGCTTGAACTCGGCCACGCTCGTGGTGCCGTCCGCCCGGGTGGTCTGCGACTCGGGCTGCGCGCCGCGCGGGGGCGCGGGCTGCCGCGGCTCGCTCTCGTCGAAGCCGCCGGCCATGCAGCCGGCCGCCACCAGCGCGGCCACCACCAGCCCGGCGATCGGCCCGCGCCCCTGCCGTCGCGCCCTGTCCCCCACCATGACCTCCCGGCTGTCGCACCCGTGTCCCCCCCCCCCGCAGTACCCCCGGCGGGCGCCGGTGATGCTCACCGGCTCTCACGCACCGCCACCGGGAAACGTTCACCCGGACCGGTGGCCCGGGGAACGATCTTCGGCACGATGCTGCTGAGCGTCGGCGGCAGCCGGTACGCCCTGGTCGCCGTGGGCACCACCGTCTCGCCGGCACCGAGCGCCGGACAACTGCGACGGCTGGACGAGTACGAGGTCCGCGCCGAGCCGGTTCCCGACCTCGCGTCCTGGTGGGAGGTGCTGGCGCGGGCCGGTGTGGCGGTGCGCTGACCGCGCGGCGGTCAGTCCAGGCCGCGCATGATGTGCGGCTCGCCGTCGTCGTCGCCGAAGCAGCGGTGCAGCACCTGGGCACGCGCCCACAGGTCCAGGCTGCTCGGCGGCCCGACCCGCCCGGCGCCGGCGGGTGTGCTCAGCACGGGAGCCGGTTCCGGCGGGACCTGCGACGTCACCTCGTCGGTCATGTCCGCCCCTTTCGTCGTACCCATGCTCGCCCTCGGGCGTTTCCGCCACGTCAACGGGACGGCGCGGGCGTGGACGCGGCGCCTGGCCCGGCGTCGGCCCGTACTCCGGTGACGGTAGCCCGCCGGACCGGCGAGCACAGCCGTATTCCGGACGTCGCCGCAGGTCGCGGCCGGGAAGGGTGGACCGGCGGCCGGCTGGGGTGACGGTGTGGCGGGTGTCGCCGCCCGGTGACCGGCACTTGCATCCGGTACCGGGTACGGGCTTACCGTCGAGGCATGACCGATGACTCCTGGATACCCGACGCCTGCACCCTGCCCACCGCCGAACGGCCGCTGCGGCTGGCCGAGTTCGACGGGCTGTTCCACGACGCGCTGCGCGGCGCCGACCGGCTCTCCGCCCGGCATCTGCGGCTGCGGCTCGACGGCCGCGCCGAACCGGTCGCTCGCGACCTGGTCGCCCGCGAGTCGTCCTGCTGCTCCTTCCTCACGTTCGACGTCGCCCGCGCGGACGGAGACGCACTGACGCTCGACATCCGGGTGCCGGCGGGCCGTGCCGGCGTACTCGATGCCCTGGCCCGGCGGGCCACGGCCGCGCGGGGCCGGTGATGGGCGAGCCGGGGCTGCGCAGCGGCCGGCTCGCCCACGCGGCCGGGGTGAACGTGCAGACGCTGCGCTACTACGAACGGCGAGGGCTGCTCCCCGCGCCCCGGCGGTCGCCGGGCGGGCATCGCCTCTACCCGGCCGAGACGGTCACCCTGCTGCGGGTGGTGAAGGCCGCGCAACGACTCGGCTTCACCCTCGCCGAGGTCGCCGACCTGCTGGCTGCCGGACGGCGCGACACCGGCCTGCGGACCCGGGCCCGGGACAAGCTCGCCGAGGTGGAGCGGCGGCTGGCGGACCTCACCGTCGTCCGCGACACGCTCCGGGCCGCCGTCTCGGCCGGCTGCGACGACCTGATCACCTGCGCCGCGAGCCCTCGCTGTCCGCTGCCCCTCGTCGATCCGGACCACGGCCCGGCTACGGTCTGACGCATGACGGTCGCGCGTTCCATGCTGCTGTTCCTGCTGGCCGCGCTCGCCGAGATCGGCGGCGCCTGGCTGGTGTGGCAGGGCTGGCGGGAGAACCGCGGGCTGCTCTGGATCGCCGCCGGGGTGATCGCGCTCGGCGCCTACGGGTTCGTGGCCACGTTCCAGCCGGACCCGAACTTCGGCCGCATCCTCGCCGCCTACGGCGGCGTGTTCGTCGCCGGGTCGCTCGCCTGGGGCATGCTGGTCGACAAGTTCCGGCCCGACCGCTACGACCTCGTCGGCGCGGCCATCTGCCTGGTCGGCGTCGCCGTCATCATGTACGCCCCGCGCACGGGCTGACGTACGCACGCCCTCAGGCGTATCGGGCGATGAAATCCTCGGAACGCCAGCGGGCTCCCTCGCTGAGATACTGGAAGTTCAGCGTCACCTCCGCCCTGCCGGCCTGCTGCGCCATCTCCCGCAGCGGCATCGTGAGGAAGACGGAGTCGCGGTCGATCGAGAACTGCATGGGCGAACCGTAGTACCGCCTGTCACCTCCGCCGCAGCGCCTGCCGGCGACCGACCGGGTGCCACGGCCGACACAGCTTATTGCGATCTACAGGATTCGATCAGGGAAGTTCGGGAACTTCGATACGGACCACACGCCGGGTGCCGCCAGTCGGCGCCCGGCGCCATGTACGACCGAGAGGTGACACCATGACCTTCCGCGCCAGGCTCGTCGGAGCCGCACTCGTCGGGACGCTCGCCGCGGGTGGATCGGCACTGGCCACGGCTACCACGGCCAGCGCGCAGGCCGAACCCTGCGTTCAGCGCATCGCCGTGGTGAACAACGCCGCCTTCCTGATGTCCTTCAGCGTCCAGGCGAGCAACGGCCTGGAGACGGCGAACACCGACACGTACCCGATCAACCAGTCGCGGACGATCGATCTCACCACCACCGCGCTGCCGGTCGGCTCGGATGTCCGGCCCGTCGTGGACGCGGTGGCCGGAACGCAGCGGACCCCGAGCAGCTTCGTGTCGTACTGCGAGAACGGGCAGACCGCCACGTACTCGGTGACCGGGACGACGTACGACTTCTCGGTCACGCTGATCGGCTGATCGACGCGTCGATCCTTCGGGGCGCCCGCCATCCCGGCGGGCGCCCCGCGCTCGTCCGCTACGGTGATCAGGTGCCTGTGCCCCGGCTGATTCCCATCGCGCGCGAGCCCGGCTACCGGACGGACACGATCGGCCGCTACGACGACGGGCTGTTCCTCGCCTCGGCGTGGGACCACCACGCGTACGTGCACCTCTTCGACCACGACGGAACGTACCGGCACTCGACGATCACGCGGATCCGGGACCGAGGCGCGCTGCACGAGGCGCTCGACGGGCTGCTGGCAAGCCTGCCCGGCAGGTCGTACGGCGACATCGCCGTTCGACTGTTCCAGACCCGTCACGACGGCGTCCTCTTCGGCCTGATCGACGAGTCCGGCGACCGGGCGGGCGACGGCAGCCACGTCGACTGGGTCGAGCTGTATCCGGATCGCCTCGGATTCCGGGAGCCGTGGGACGGGCTCTACGACACGTGAAGCCGCGACGGCAGCCGGACAGCGCGGTGACGCTGGACCCGGCGGCCCTGACCGATCTGTGGGAGCAGCGTTGGTCCGGGTGCCCGCCGATCGCCCACCTGCTGCGCGGCCGACATCCGGATCGGTGGGTGAGGTTCCACAGCCTGCCGGGGTCCAAGCGCTACGCGATCGTGCTCGACCGGCACTACACGGTGCTGTCGGAACTCGGCCCAGGCGCCGTACTTCTCGTGGTGACCAGCGAGCGGACAGCGAGCCCGGCACCCGCCCAGGGGAGTTCGACGGACTGGCTCTCCCGGCAGCCGTCCGGGCTCCAGATGCCACGGGAGGGGAGCCGGGGTGTCCCCGGCTCCCCTCCCCCGACGTCTCCGTCGGTCAGGAGGCGAGGGTGAAGTCCGCAACGACTCCATTGTGGTCGGACTCGGTGTCCCCGACGATGCGGTAGTCGGTCATCCACATCACCTGCAAGCTTTCGAGCCGCTTCCAGAAGTAGATGTAGTCGATGTGCCGGTTGCCGTGCGTACCGGTCCCCTTCACCCCGTGGAGGTTGTAGCTGGAGCGCAGGTTCGGCAGCTCGTTGGCCTCGAAGACCTTCCACGGGAACTTCGCGTACCCGCGGGCCTTGTCGGCGCTGAAGTCGACGTTCAGGTCACCGCTGACGACGACCTGGCCGTCATCCTTCTTCTGGCGGGCCAGCTCCTTGATCTCAGCGAACTGCTTCTCCGCGCACCGGGTGCGCGGAAGGTCTTCCGGCCAGCCGTTGTTGTCGATACCGGCGTTGGCGTGGAAGTTGATGTGGAACACGTACCGCCCGGTCACCTTGTGCCGGTACTTGACCCAGTTGTTGTAGCGCGGCGGCGGCGGCTCGTCGGGGTTGGTGTCGCACACGAACTTCGACCCCTTGTCGACCACTTCGAACATGCTCTTCTTCGCCAGCAGCGCGTCACCGGCCGCGTGCACCGAAGTGGTCGGGGCGTAGAACGTCCAGCCGTTGTCGGCGGCCCAGTCCACCAGGAAGGCCCTGCGGGAGCCCACCTCGTTGAGCGCGACCATGTCCGCCTTCGAGGTGATCAGCTTCAGGTCGTGGAGGAACTTCTCGTGGCCGAGGCCGGCGTAGATGTTCAGGTGGCCGGCCTGGAAGGTCGATGCCGCCGCAGCCGGAGACGCCGGCGTCAGGATGGTCACCAACGTGAGCGCGGCGAGCAGGGCCACGGCACGGCGGCCGGCCCGAAGGGCTTTTCTCACTCATTTTCCTTTCGTGTGAGGACACACCGGTCCGGTGCCGCCATTGGTGGCGGTCGGTGTCCGGCGACAATTGTCAGAGCTCCACCCTGAAGTCGGCGTCGGAGCCGGAGCCGGTGATGACCAGACGCCCGGTCCGGCTCTTACGCCCAGAGCTGTCGTCGGCGAGGTAGTTCCACGTCACCCACGGCTTGCCGTCCCGGGCCCGGTAGACGTCCATCGCACCCGGCCCACGCCTGTTTCCCGGCAACGAGTACTTGCGCATGGTGTCGGGCAGGTGCGCGGCCGGACCCGAGTAGGAGAACCAGGCCCGGTTCGGTCCGGGCATCGGCGAGCACAGGCCGTCGTCGATTCGGTCGCCGCAGAAGGCGATGCCGGTCGAGTAGTAGTTCTCCCGCCAGGCGTTGCCGGAGTAGAAGAGATACCAGGAACCGTTGTGGGGAAACGCACTCGGATTCTCGATGACGGCGACCCCGCCGGTGTCCCGGTACGTGACCCAGGACAGATTGTCGCTGCGGAAGATGACGACCGGATCGCTGTCGCGGTCGACGGTGCCGTTGGGGTTGAACTTCAACCTCATGACGGAGAGCGCCGACTCCGCCCCTTCCGCCCGCTGCCCGTCCCGCCAGGTCATCCAGATCGCACCCGCGGGACCGGCGACGACGTCCGCGTCGAGTGCCCACCGGTCGCCCTTGTCCGGGCAGGCGATCGGCGTGTCCTCGGCGGTGAACCCGCCGTACGGGTTCTGGGAACGAGCCACGCCGATGCACTTGCGCCCGCCGTCGTTCTTACGGCTCGCCGTGTAGAAGAGGTAGTAGCGGCCGACCCCGTCCTTGACGTGGTAGAACGCCCCCGGGGTCCAGATCCCGGAGCCGGCCTCGACCCACGCCCCACCGCCGTCCGGCATGGCGTCGCCGGCCACGATCGGCGAGGTGCCCACCACATCCCCGGAGCCCGAAACGGCGTACGGCACCTTGCGTCCACCGCTACTGGCCCCGTACGTGATGTATTTGTTGGAGCCGTCATGCAGAGCGATGGTGTCCGCGCCGGGGAACGGAAAGTCCTGCGACTCGTCGGCCGGGTCGACGACGGCCGCGCCGGCGGACGGCGCGGCGGCGACGCCGACCGCGGCCGTGAGGGCTACTACCAGCCCTGCCGCACACGCGCGGATGGTGACTCGCATGAGACTCCTCTGATCCAGCTCAAATGCTGAGCGCAGATTTAAGCATGGAAATCAAAGAATTTCTAGCGCTCGGCGAGGGGACACGTCGGGTAGCCGAAGCCTCACAAAATCGACACCGACAGTCTCCGAAATTCCGCCGAAACGCCCGTTAGGCGGGTGCCGTGATGGTTTCGGGGCAGTTCAATGGAAGTGTGGGAGCAACGTGGCGTCGAACCGTGCATTGACCATAATTGCTAGGAATAGGCGGTCGGCGTCCCGGCGACCGCCTGACCTGACCGACGCAAGACGGCTTCGACCTCTCGCATGGGGCAGCCACCGCCTGCGGCGCCACCGGCACGCCGATCCGTTCGCCCCACTTCGCTCATCGGTGGAGCCATCGAGGCCGGCAGTCGTGCACGTGCCGGGATGAAGACGTCAAGCACGTGGTGGGACTAGACAGCCGGCAGCTGGCCGTGTCCTGGTCACGGGACACGCTTGACGCTTGACGCTCGCGTCCCACCTGATGCCCGACATGATCCTCAAGGAGAGTCACGAAGGCCCTCACGGTCCGCGACAGGGCGCTCATTGCGGCAGATGAGTTAGCAGCACTGCCAGAGAAATCTGCCTTCGGCGCCGTCTGGCGAAACGAAGATGTAGCCGATTCCGGCGTCGCCGAAGTTATGGAAACGGTCGGTCAGCTGTCCGATCAGCTGCCAGCCCGGCCCAGGCGTCTCGTCACCCTGCAGCCACACCGGCTCGCCGCCCAGGAACTCCCACGCTTCCTCGTCGCCGGGGACCTGATGATTCACAGGTAGGTGATCCTCCACGGGCCAGGACGGACCCTCGCTGATGTCAGTCACAGCGAAGAAGGCCGGCACCGATCCCCCAGGCTGAACGATCACGGCGTTCTCACCACCCTCAGGCTCCCAGGTGCCATCGACGTACTCGTCAACTGCAGTCATGAACACGTAGGCCATACGGAGCTCGCCATCGGCATCGAGGCGGAACTGGCCGATGAACGTCATCGGCTCGCCGAGCGAACGCGACACCGGCCACTGCGGAGCTTGCAGCCACACCGGTTGTCCGCCCATCTTGGTGACCGGCATGCCGGCCACCTCGCTGCTTCGCTCGAATCGAACTGGACGACGCATGCTGGGAGCTCCTCGTACAGCGGGCGGTAGGTCTGCTGGAGCTTATGGGACCTCTACGACAGACAGGAGCCGGTGCAAGCCCGTGGACGTTGCTAGCGCGCGCGGTCGGCGGATGTGCGCGTTCTTTCGCCGGTCGCGGCCGCCGAGACGTCACTTTTGGTAATACTGCACGACGCAGAACTCGTTGCTCTCCGGGTCGGCCATTACCAAAACCACGCCTTCCGGGTAGTCGTGCCGTTCGCCGGTCCACCGGCCGCCCAGCGCCCTGATCCGGTCCACCGCTTCACCGGCATCGGCGACAGCGATGTCCAAGTGCAGACGCGCCTTGCCGACCTTGGGCTCCGGTACCGGTTGGAACGTCAACACCGGCCCGCCGTCGGTGACGACGACTCGCCGCCAGCCGGGTAGGGACTCCACGACCCGGCCGCCGAGCACGGCGGACCAGAAGTCAGCCAGATCCTGTGGGCCTTGACAATCTATTGTGACGCCGGCAAACCGGCCCAAGGTCGTCGTCATGGGCCCTAACGTAGCCGTGACACAAAGCCCTTGTCAGGGAGCGCTCCACTCGGCATGTGAGTGCGCCCCAGGCGCTCAGGTGTCACCACTTGTAACCGGGCCAACTGAGCAGCCAAGGCCCGTCATCGATGTCATCCCCGGCGATCCCTGCCGGACCCCGGTCACCATCCGCTGCGGCGACACCACCGCCGTCATTCCCTGCTACCGGCACGAACCGGCCGACCGCCAGTGCGGAGCCTGCCGGATCATCGTCACCTCTCCTGCGATGAGTCGACCCGTGAACGGCTGGAGCGACAGTTCCGCCTGCACGTCTACCCGGTCTTCGGCGACCGGCCTCTCTCGGCCGTCCAACCGAGCACGATCAGGGCCTGAGCCAAGCAGCTCCAAGACTCGGGCATGGCGGCCAGCTACCGCCGCAACCTCTTCAACGACGTGTCAATGATCCTGATTGCGGCAGTCGACGACCGGAAGGTCATCAGCAACCCCTGCGCGCTCAAGACGATCCGGGCTCCCCGGCACGTCCCGGCCAAGGTCGCCCCCTGGTCGACGGAACGGCTCGCCTGCTCCGTTCGGTGATGCGGGAACGCTACCGGGTCGCCTTCGACCCGGGTGCCGGCTGTGGACTCCGGCAGGGCGAGATCTTCGCCGTCAGCCCGGACGACGTCGACACCACGCGCCGGCTGCTCCACTCGTCCGTCAGATCAAGATCGTGCGAGGAACGTTGGTGTTCGCACCGCCCAAGGGCGGCGAACTGCGCGAGGTCCCGCTACCCGACGCGGTCGCTACCCGGCTACGTGAGCACGCCGAGCAGGTCGACCCCGTCACTTGGCGTTGAAGTAGCTCGCCTCCGGGTGGTGCACCACGATCGCGTCGGTGGCCTGCTCCGGCACCAGCTGGAACTCCTCCGACAACTGCACCCCGATCCGCTCCGCGCCCAGCAGCTCCACGATCTTCGCCCGGTCCTCCAGGTCCGGGCAGGCCGGGTAGCCGAACGCGTACCGGCAGCCCCGGTAGTCGGTGCGCAGCAGGCCGGCCAGGTCGGCCGGGTCGTCGTCAGCCACCGTGCCACCGCCGGGCAGCACCAGCTCGGCCCGGATCCGCCGGTGCCAGTACTCGGCGAGGGCCTCGGTGAGCTGCACGGACAGGCCGTGCACCTCCAGGTAGTCGCGGTACTCGTTGCCGGCGAACATCTTCGCCGTGTACTCGCTGATCGGCTGCCCCACGGTGACCAGCTGCAACGCCACCACATCGAGCTGGCCGCCCTTGGGCCGGAAGAAGTCGGCCAGGCACAGCCGCCGCTCCTGGCGCTGCCGGGGGAAGGAGAACCGGACCCGCTCGCTGTGCCCGTTCTCGTCCAGCACCACCAGGTCGTTGCCCTCGGAGTACGCGGGGAAGTAGCCGTACACCACGGCCGCCTCCAGCACCTGGTCGGAGATCAGGCGGTCCAGCCAGTACCGCAGCCGGGGCCGCCCTTCGGTCTCCACCAGTTCCTCGTACGACGGGCCCTTGCCGCCGCGGGCGCCGCGTAGCCCCCACTGGCCCAGGAACGTGGCCCGCTCGTCGAGCAGCGCCGCGTAGTCGGCCAGCGGCACTCCCTTGACGACCCGGGTGCCGAAGAACGGCGGCTTCGGGACGGCAACGTCGGCCGCCACGTCGGAGCGGACCGACGCGTCGTCCAGTTCGGGCAGCGCCTCGCGGACCTGGGCCCGCTGGCGCTCGCGGCGCTCCCGGCGGGCCGCCAGCGCCGCCTCCCGCTCCGGGTCGACCACCGGCGCGCCGCCGCGCTTGGCCGCCATCACCCGGTCCATCAGGGACAACCCCTCGAACGCGTCGCGGGCGTAGTGCACCTGACCCGGGTAGATCGACCGCAGGTCGTCCTCCACGTACGCGCGGGTCAGCGCAGCCCCGCCGAGCAGCACCGGCCAGCGCTCGGCCACCCCGCGGGAGGCCATCTCGGCCAGGTTCTCCTTCATGATCACTGTGCTCTTCACGAGCAGGCCGGACATGCCGATCGCGTCGGCCCGGTGCTCCTCGGCGGCGTCGAGGATCGCGTTGATCGGCTGCTTGATGCCGATGTTCACCACGTCGTAGCCGTTGTTGGACAGGATGATGTCGACCAGGTTCTTGCCGATGTCGTGCACGTCGCCCTTGACGGTCGCCAGAACGATCTTGCCCTTGCCCGCGGCGTCCTCGGAGTCCGTCTTCTCCATGTGCGGCTCCAGGTAGGCCACCGCGGTCTTCATCACCTCGGCGGACTGGAGCACGAACGGCAACTGCATCTGGCCGGAGCCGAACAGCTCGCCGACCACCTTCATGCCGTCCAGCAGCAGGTCGTTGATGATGGACAGCGGCGCACGCCCCTGCGCCATCGCGGTGTCCAGGTCGGCCTCCAGGCCGTTGCGCTCCCCGTCGATGATCCGCCGCTTGAGCCGCTCGTCCAGCGGCAGCGCGGCCAGTTCCTCGGCCCGGGTGGCGCGCGCCGACGCCGCGTCCACGCCCTCGAAGGCCTGGAGGAACCGCTGCACCGGGTCGTAGCCCTCGCGGCGGCGGTCGTAGACCAGGTCGAGCGCCACCTCGCGCTGCTCGTCCGGGATCCGCGCCATCGGCAGGATCTTGCTGGCGTGCACGATCGCCGAGGTCAGCCCGGCCTGGGCGCACTCGTGCAGGAACACCGAGTTGAGCACCTGCCGGGCCGCCGGGTTGAGGCCGAACGAGACGTTCGAGATGCCGGCGGTGAAGTTGACGCCCGGGTAGCGCGCGGCGATCTCCCGGATCGCCTCGATCGTCTCGATGCCGTCGCGGCGGGTCTCCTCCTGCCCGGTGGCGATCGGGAACGTCAGCGCGTCGATGAGGATGTCCTCCCGGCGCATCCCCCACCGGCCGGTCAGGTCGTCGATCAGCCGGCAGGCCACCCGTACCTTCCACTCGCGGGTGCGGGCCTGGCCCTCCTCGTCGATGAGCAGCGCCACGACGGCGGCGCCGTGCTCCTTGACCACCGGCATGATGCGCGCGTAGCGGGAGTCGGGGCCGTCGCCGTCCTCGAAGTTGACCGAGTTGACCACGCACCGGCCGCCGAGCATCTCCAGCCCGGCCTCGATCACCGCCGGCTCGGTGGAGTCCAGCACGATCGGCAGCGTCGAGGCGGTGGCGAACCGGCCGGCCAGCTCGCGCATGTCCCGCGTACCGTCACGGCCGACGTAGTCGACGCAGAGGTCGAGCAGGTGCGAGCCGTCCCGGGCCTGGCTGCGGGCGACGTCCACGCAGGCCTGCCAGTCCCCGGCGAGCATCGACTCGCGGAACGCCTTGGAGCCGTTGGCGTTGGTCCGCTCCCCCACCATCAGGACGCTGGCCTCCTGGGCGAACGGCACATGGTGGTAGATCGAGGAGACCCCGGCCTCCGGCTTCGGCTCCCGCGCGACCGGCGCCCGCCCGCCCAGCCGCTCCACCAGCACCCGGATGTGTTCCGGGGTGGTGCCGCAGCAGCCGCCGATCAGCCCGACGCCGTAGTCGTCGACGAACTGCTCCAACGCGTCGGCCATCTCGTCCGGTCCGAGCGGGAAGTAGGCGCCGTCGGCGGTCAGCACCGGCAGGCCCGCGTTCGGCATCACCGACACCGGGAGGCGCGAGTGCCGGGACAGGTAGCGCAGGTGCTCGCCCATCTCGGCCGGGCCGGTGGAGCAGTTGAGCCCGATCAGGTCGACCCCGAGCGGCTCGATCGCGGTCAGCGCCGCACCGATCTCGCTGCCCAGCAGCATGGCGCCGGTGGTCTCCATGGCCACCTGGCAGATGATCGGCACGTCCCGGCCGGCGGCGTCGCGGGCCCGCTTCGCGCCCACCACCGCGGCCTTGACCTGGAGCAGGTCCTGACAGGTCTCGATGATCAGCGCGTCCGCGCCGCCGGCGATCATGCCGGCGGCGTTCTCCTGGTACGCGTCGCGCAGCGAGGCGTAGCTCGCGTGGCCGAGCGTGGGCAGCTTGGTGCCCGGGCCCATCGAGCCGAGCACGAACCGGGGGCGCTCCGGCGTCGCGTACGCGTCGGCTGCCTCCCGCGCGATCCGCGCGCCCGCCTCGGACAGCTCCCGGATCCGGTCGGAGATGCCGTACTCGGCGAGGTTGGGCAGGTTCGCGCCGAACGTGTTGGTCTCCACGCAGTCCGCGCCCGCGGCCAGGTACGCGTCGTGCACGCCGCGGACCACGTCCGGCCGGGTCGCGTTGAGGATCTCGTTGCAACCTTCGAGGCCGTCGAAGTCGTCGATGGTGAGATCGGCGGCGTGGAGCATCGTCCCCATCGCGCCGTCCGCGATCAGGATCCGATCGGCCAGCAGGTCACGCAACGAGATAGACACATGCTCCAGGGTAGTGCGCCCGACTGCGGCAGAGTTATCCGAACCGGCCCTTCCCACATACTGCCGACCGGGCCCGCGTATCCCTTTCCTCCGGTTCGCCCGGGTGGTCCGGCCGGGCGACCGGCGCGGCCGACGGGCCGGCCCCGGCGGCGGCACGTAGGCTGACGGACGTGAAGGACAACAGGGGTGCGACAGTGCGACGGGGCGGCGCAGCGCCCGACGAGCAGGGTGAGGTGACGGCGTGACCGAGTTCGACGGGCTGCCGGTACTGCGCTCGCCGGTCGCCATCGCGGCCTTCGAGGGCTGGAACGACGCCGCCGACGCCTCCACCGCCGCCGTGGAACACCTGGAGCAGGTCTGGCAGGCCCGGCAGGTGACCGAGCTGGACCCGGAGGACTTCTACGACTTCCAGGTGAGCCGCCCGACGATCACCATGGCCGACGGGGAGACCCGGCGCGTCGAGTGGCCCACCACGCGCTTCATGGTGGCCAGCCCGGAGGGCACCGAGCGGGACGTGGTGCTGATCCGGGGCATCGAGCCGAGCATGCGCTGGCGGACGTTCTGCGAGCAGGTGCTGGAGATCTGCCACAGCCTGGAGGTCGAGCGGGTGGTGCTGCTCGGCGCGTTGCTGGCCGACGTGCCGTACACCCGGCCGCTGCCGATCAGCGGCAGCGCGTCGGACGCCGACGCGGCCAAGCGCTACCAGCTCACCCCCACCCGCTACGACGGGCCGACCGGCATCGTCGGCGTGCTGCACGACAACTGCACCCGGGCCGAGGTGGACGCCGTGTCGTTCTGGGTGCACGTGCCGCACTACGCCAACAACCCGCCCTGCCCGAAGGCCACGCTCGCGCTGCTGCACCGCGTCGAGGAGGTCCTCGACCTGCCGGTGCCGATGGCCGACCTGGCCGAGGAGGCCGCCGAGTGGGAACAGCGGGTGCGCAGCGCCGCCGAGCAGGACGCCGAGCTCGGTGAGTACGTGCGTGAGCTGGAGGAACGGGTGGGCGACGCCGGCATCACCCCGCTGACCGGGGACGAGATCGCCCAGGAGTTCGAGAAGTACCTGCGCCGCCGCGGCGGTTCCGCCGGGCCGACCGCGGGCTCCTGGTAGCTCCTTTCGTCGAAGCCGGGCTCCCCTGTCGGGGCCCGGCTTCTTCGTGTCCGGGGTGGCGCCGTCACACCCGTTAGGCCATCCTAGGAACCTAGCTGTCCTGAGGAGGCCCGGATGCAGATCAACCCCGGCGCGGCCGAGTTCCCGCACCGACAGATCGCCGCGCAGCTCAAGGCCCAGGTGCGCCGCGGCGACTGGGGGCCGGGCGAGCGGCTGCCGTCCATCCCGGCCATCGCCGAGATGTTCGGCGTGGCGAAGCAGACCGTGCAACGCGCCGTCGACCAGCTGCGGGTCGAGGGCATCCTGATCACCAAACCCGGCTCCGGTACGTACGTCCGGGGCACCCGGCGGCGCCTCAACCGCCTGTCCCGGGGCAGGTACGGCGGCTTCCGCGGTTACCACACCGACCTGGCCGCCCGGTACCGCCAGCAACTCGTCTCCGTCGGCCGCTCCCCCGCCCCGGCCGAGGTGGCCGACGTGTTCGGCGTCGCCGACGGCACCGAACTGCTCTGCCGGCGGCACCTGGTACGCACCGACGACTCCCCGGTCGAGGTCGGCGCGTCTTGGTTCCTGCCCGCCGACACCGCCGGCACGTCACTGGAGCGGGCCGAGGCGTTCGGCCGGCCGCTCTACCAGGAGGCGGAGGAGGTCACCGGCCGGCGGTACGTCACGGCCACCGACACGATCAGCGCGCGCCAGCCCAGCCGGGAGGAGGCCGAGATCCTCCAGATCCGCCCGGACACCCCGGTGCTGCACCTGCTGCACGTCGCCTACGACGAGCGGCACAAGCCGATCGAGGCCGCCCAGGCCACCTGGCCCGGCCCGATGACCACGCTCACCGAGGAGTACAAGATCCCGGCCCCCACCCCCGACCAGGACCCCGACCCCGGCCTGGTCCTGGGCTGACTGCCCCCGGCACCCGGCGATCTTGCACTTTCCGCCCGGGCATGTGGGTCGTTCAGGACATACCGAGGGCCACAACTGCAAGATCACCGCGAAGGCTGCGGGCCGGGCATGCCTGAGTGGAACACGACGGGTGTCAAACCGCCCTCGACACACCCGTCAGGTTCCACCCGCTCCCCCGGGTTGGCGCGATCTTGCACTCACGGATCCCGCGAACCTAAGCAAAACGGACGGAACGTGGGCCGCAAGTGCAAGATCGACGGCGCGAGAGGGCCGAGGCCGCGGGAGAAAGCCGAGGCCCGCCCGAGAAGGGCGGGCCTGCGCGAGAGGGGCAGGACTCAGCGGAGGGGCGGGCCGGGACTAGAGGGCGATGCCGAGGAGAGCGTCCACCGTGTCGCGGAACAGGGCCGGGGCGGCGGCGTCGTCCGTGACGCCGTTCAGGGCTCCCTCGGCCCAGCGGTCTGCCGCCGCCAGGGCGCCCGGCGTGTCCAGGTCGTCGGCCAGGCGCTCGCGTACCTCGGCCAGCAACGCCGCCCCCGACGGCCCGGCCGGCGCGGCGGCGGCCCGCCGCCAGCGGCCCAGCCGCTCCTGCGCCTCGGTGAGCAGCTCGTCGGTCCAGGAGCGGTCGCTGCGGTAGTGCCCGCTGATCAGCGCCAGCCGGACCGCCATCGGGTCCACCCTGTCGGCCCGCAGCCGGGACACGAAGACCAGGTTGCCCTGGGACTTCGACATCTTCTCGCCGTCCAGGCCGATCATGCCGGCGTGGACGTAGTGGTCGGCGAACGGCGCCACACCGGTCAGCCGCTCGGCGTGCGCGGCGGAGCACTCGTGGTGCGGGAAGATCAGGTCGTTGCCGCCGCCCTGCACGTCGATCCGGTCGCCGAGCAGGTTCAGCGCGATGACCGTGCACTCGATGTGCCAGCCGGGACGGCCCTCGCCCAGGTCGCCGCCGGGCCAGGACGGCTCGCCCTCGCGGGCGCCGCGCCACAGCAGCGGGTCGAGCGGGTCACGCTTGCCGGCGCGCTCCGGGTCGCCGCCGCGCTCGGCGAACAGCTGGATCATCTGCTCGCGGGACAGGTTGGACTCGTAGCCGAACCGGGGCGCGGCGGAGACGTCGAAGTAGACGTCGCCGGTGCCGTCGTCGAGCCGGTACGCCGCGCCGTCCTTGAGCAGCACCAGCACCTTCTCGGCGATGTCCGGGATCGACTCGACCGCGCCGACGTAGTGCGCCGGCGGGATCATCCGCAGCGCCTCCATGTCCTCGCGGAACAGCGCGGTCTCCCGCATGGCCAGGACCTTCCAGTCCTCGCCGTCGCGTTCGGCGCGCTCCAGCAGCGGGTCGTCGATGTCGGTGACGTTCTGCACGTACCGCACGTCGAGGCCGGCGTCGCGCCACATCCGCTGCACCAGATCGAAGGCGATCATGGTGGCGGCGTGCCCGAGGTGCGTGGCGTCGTACGGGGTGATGCCGCAGACGTACATCGAGGCGGCGCCGTCGGGCCGGCTGGGATGGGCGCCCTGCCGCGCCGAGTCGTACAACCTCAGCGACACGCCCTCACCGGGCAGCCGTGGCACCTCGTGTCCCGCCCAAGACTCCATGACCGTCAGCCTAACGAGCCGTCAGGCGCTCGGGTGCCGGGCTACGGGTGATCAACGCGACAACGACTCACATCGGTGGCCAGGGCATCGCCGGCCACTCCTGCGGCGGCAGCGGGAACCGGCCGGACTCGCGCAGCCGCTCGACCCGTTCCACCAGCGTGGCCAGCTCACCGAGGGTCAGGTGCTCGGCCAGCTCCTCGCCCAGTGGCCCGCGGAGCTGCCCGGTCAGGCCGTCGAGCATCTCCACCGCGTCCGGCGGCAGCTCGCGGCCGGCCCAGCCCCACAGCACCGTACGCAGCTTCTCCTCGACGTGGAAGCTCACGCCGTGGTCGACGCCGTAGATCCGGTCGTCCGGGCCGACGAGGACGTGCCCGCCCTTGCGGTCGGCGTTGTTGATGACCGCGTCCAGCACGACGAGCCGGGCCAGGCGGGGGTCGTCGGAGTGCGCCAGCGCGTACGCCGCCCCGTCGTCGTCGCGGGCCGCGGCCACCGGGAACCAGCGCGGCGGGATCTCCCGCGCCGGCACGAACCCGACGAGTGGTTCGGCGTCGTCCGGCTCGTCGATCCAGAGCTGGCACGAGCCGGGCCCGAACGGGCCGTCGCGCAGCACCGTGGGCGGCACCAGATCCCAGCCGGTGGCCCGGGACACCAGGTAGGCGGACACCTCCCGGCCGGCGAGCGTGCCGTCCGGGAAGTCCCAGAGCGGGCGCTCACCGCGTACCGGCTTGTAGACGCAGTGCGCGGTCACCTCGCCGAGGGCGACGACGCCGCGCAGCGTCGCGTTGGAGGCGTCGACGAGCCGCCCCTCCAGGGTCAGCTCACCGTCGGCGAGCAGCCGCAGCGCCTCGGCGCCGTCCTGTCGGGGCTGCAGTTCCGACGAGGTCACCGGTGATAGCCGTTGTGCCGGGGGCAGAGGTGACCGGCCGGATCGAGCGGCTGGCCGCACAGCGGGCAGGGGGGCCGGCCGGCGTTCACGACGCGCTTGGCCCGTTCGATGAACTCACGGGTCGCCTCCGGGGTCAGCCGCACCCGCAGGCGATCGAGGTCGTCGTCCGGCTCGTCCGGATCCTCGTCGGCGTCGTCGTCCGCGTCGCCCAGCTCGACCTCGACCTCCGCCTCACCGACGGCGATCGCCTCGATCACCACGGTGGCGGTGTCCACGTCGAAGGCCAGGCCCAGCGTGCCGACCCGGAACTCCTCGTCCACGGGCGTGTCGAGCGGCTCGTTGTCACCGGTCACCGTGATGACCGGCTCCGGCAGCTTCACGCCGAAGCGGCGCTGCGCCTCGGTGAGCAACTCCTCGAGCTTCTCGGCGAGCAACGACACCTGGACCTTCTCCAGCGACACGCTGACCAGCCGGCCGCCGCCGCGCGCCTGGAGGAAGAACGTGCGCTCCCCCGGCGGGCCGACCGTACCGGCGACGAACCGCTCCGGCGGCTCGAAGGCGTGCACCTGGTGCGTCATACCCACGACCCTATCCGGCGTGTGGAAGCACTGTGCAGCCCACCGACGCCGAATCCGCCCAGAGCGAACGCCCCTCGCCCGCCCGGCTCACCCGGCCGCGCCCGCGCCTCCGCCCACCGCCGCGTCGGACTCCGCCGCCCGCGCCGCGCGGCGGCGGCGCTTGCGCGGCGGCGGGACCAGCGCCGACAGGTCACCGCCGGTGTCGTTGAGCCGGACCAGGAACGGCCGCAACGGGGTGTAGCGAATCGCCGTCACCGACGCCGGGTCGGCCACGATCCGCTGAAAAAGATCAAGGTGTACGCCGAGTGCGTCCGCCACGATCGCCTTGATCACGTCGCCGTGGCTGCACGCCAGCCAGATCGCCTCCGGCCCGTGCTCGGCGGTGACCCGGGCATCACACGCGCGTACCGTGGCGATCGCGCGGGCGGACATCGCCGCCATCGACTCCCCCTGCGGGAACGCGGCGGCGCTCGGGTGCTGCTGCACCACCGGCCAGAGCGGATCCTTGGCCAGCTTCTTCAGCGCCTGCCCCTCCCAGTCGCCGTACCCGCACTCGATCAGCCCCTCGTCGACCACCGGCTCGGCGCCCGGCAGCGCCAGATCGAGGGTCTGCCGGCAGCGGATGAGCGGGCTGGTCACCACCGCCGCCAGCGGCAGTCCGGCGAGGCGCCCGCCGACCGCCGTCGCCTGCGTCCGGCCGGTGTCGTCCAGCTCGACCGGTTGCCGCCCGGCGAGGCCGCCGTCGGCGTTCGCGGTGGTCCGGCCGTGTCGCAGAAGCAGAAGGGTCGCCACGTTGACCACCCTAGGCGGTACGCCCCCCGATGATCGTCCCGCCGCGCACGCCCGGAGCCGCGCGGCCCTGCGTGGCCGAGTGGGCGACGAAGCCGAGGGCCGGCCACCCCGGACATCGGGGTGGCCGGCCTCTCGCACGACGACGTCAGGTGGCGCTGATCGTGCCGGTGGCCAGGAGGCAGATCACCAGGCTGCCCAGCGCCACCCGGTAGAGCACGAAGACGTACAGCGTGTGGTGTGCGACGTAACGCAGCAGCCAGGCGATGGCCGCGTACCCGACGGCGAACGCGATGAGCGTCGCGACCACCATCTGCGCCACGCTCGGCGCGGCGGTGCCGGGCGCGGACGGCTCGAAGACGTCCGGGAGGCTGAACACGCCGGAGATCACCACGGCCGGGATGGCCAGCAGGAACGAGTAGCGGGCCGCGGTCTCCCGGGTGAGGTTGAGCAGCAGGCCCGCGGTCAGGGTGCCGCCCGAGCGGGAGACGCCGGGCACCAGCGCCGCCGCCTGGGCGAAGCCCATCACCACGCCGTCGCGCATCCGGAAGTTCTCCAGCGTACGGGTCTGCCGGCCCCAGTACTCCGCGAAGGCCAGCAGCATCGCGCCGATGATCAGGGTGCAGGAGATCAGCCAGAGGTTCCGGCCGGCGGTGCGGATCTGGTCCTTGAAGATCAGCCCGAAGATGCCGATCGGGATGGTGCCGACGATGACGTACCAGCCCATGCGGTAGTCGAGGCTGGAGCGCACCGAGCGGTCGAACAGGCCCAGGCACCAGGTGCGGACGATTCGCCAGATGTCCTTGGCGAAGTAGATCAGGACGGCGGCCTCGGTGCCGAGCTGCGTGACAGCGGTGAACGACGCCCCGGCGTCCCGGTCGAAGAAGAGCGCCGAGGTGATCCGCAGGTGCCCCGAGGAGGACACCGGAAGGAACTCGGTCAGTCCCTGGACCAGGCCCAGGACGACGGCCTCGATCCAGGTCACTCGCCGACTCCGGACAGCTCCAGCGCCTCGGCGACGGTACGCAGGGTCTGCACCCCGCTCTCCTGGTCGGCCACGAACAGCGACACCGACAGCGTGGTCACGCCCGCGGCGGCGTACTCCCGCATCCGCTCGGCGATGCGCTCCTTGGGTCCGAGCAGCGAGGTGCGGTCGATGAACTCCATCGGTACGGCGGCGGCCGCGTCGCGCTGCCGCTTGGCCAGGTAGAGGTCCTGCACCTCGCGGGCCGCGTCGCCGTAGCCCATCCGGGTGGCGAGCTGATTGTAGAAGTTCTGCTTGCGGCTGCCCATGCCGCCGACGTACAGCGCGGCGTACCAGCGCACCAGTTCGGCGCAGGTGGCGATGTCGTCGCCGACCACGACCGGCACGGACGGCACCACGTCGAAGCCGGCCAGCTCCTTGCCCGCCGCCGCGCGGCCGGCCCGGACCGAGGCGAGGTGCTCCTCGGCGAACTCCGGGGAGTAGAAGACGGCCAGCCAGCCGTCGGCGATCTCGCCGGCCAGTTCCAGGTTCTTCGGGCCGACGGCGGCCAGGTAGATCGGGATGTGCTCGCGCGGCGGGTGGAAGCCCAGCCGCAGCGCCTTGCCGGGTCCGTCGGGCAGCGGCAGCGTGTAGTGCTCGCCGTCGTACGCGACCTCCTTGCGGGCCAGCGCGAGCTTGACGATGTCGACGTACTCCCGGGTGCGGGCCAGCGGCTTGGCGAACCGCACGCCGTGCCAGCCCTCGGAGACCTGCGGGCCGGACACGCCCAGGCCGAGCCGGAACCGGCCGCCGGAGAGCGTGTCGATGGTCGCGGCGGTCATCGCGGTCATGGCCGGGGTACGGGCCGGGATCTGCATGACCGCGGCGCCCACGTCGATGCGTTCCGTCTGCCCGGCGATCCAGGCCAGCATGCTCGGCGAGTCCGAGCCGTACGCCTCCGCGGCCCACACCACCGAGTAGCCGAGCCGGTCCGCCTCCTGGGCCAGCGCCAGGTGGTCGAACGGTGTGCTCCACGCCGTCTGGTATCCGAGGTTGAGCCCGAGTCGCACTGATCCTCCCACCGTCCGCACCACAGGTCGCATCAGGTTACGCAATGAGCGTGCGCCCTCGACGTCCGGCTCGCCCCGAACATGTCACACCGGGTGGAGGTCGCGCGGGAAGTTGACTGCGGCGAGGATATCCGTGACGCCGGGTTCGAAATAAGGTTCACGCATGCAACAGCGACCGCTCGGCCGAAGCGGGCTGGCGGTATCGCGGCTCGCGCTCGGCACCATGACCTGGGGACGGGACACCGATGCCGACGACGCGGCCGCCCAGCTGAAGAGCTACCTCGACGCGGGCGGCAACCTCGTCGACACCGCTGACGTGTACGCCGACGGCGACGCCGAGTCGGTGATCGGCTCGCTGCTGGGCAGCCTGGTGGACCGCGACGAGCTGCTGATCGCCACCAAGGCGGGCCTGCGGCCGGGCAGCCGCCGCCGGGACGGCTCGCGCGGGCACCTGCTGCGCACGCTGGACGCCTCGCTGCGCCGCCTCGGCACCGACCACGTCGACCTGTGGCAGGTGCACGGGTACGACCCGGACACCCCGCTGGAGGAGACGCTCTCGGCCCTGGACCACGCCGTGTCCAGCGGCAAGGCGCGTTACGTGGGGGTGTCGAACTTCTCCGGCTGGCAGACCGCCCGGGCGGCCGCCTGGCAGGCCGCCTGGCCGGGTCGTGCCCCGGTGGTCGCCGCGCAGGTGGAGTACTCGCTGCTGGAGCGCGGTGTGGAGCGGGAGGTGCTGCCCGCCTGCGCCGGCATGGGGCTGGGCGTGCTGCCCTGGTCGCCGCTGGGCCGGGGCGTGCTCACCGGCAAGTACCGCAACGGCCGCCCGGCCGACTCGCGGGCGGTGTCGCCACACTTCGAGCGGTTCGTCGCGTCGTACCTGGAGCCGCGCTGCTCCAGCATCGTGGAGGCGGTCGCCATCGCGGCCGGCGGGCTCGGCGTGTCGCCGCTGGAGGTGGCGCTGGCCTGGGTGCGGGACCGGCCGGGCGTGACCGCGCCGATCCTGGGCGCCCGGACCGTCGGGCAGCTCCTCGGCGCGCTGCAGGTGGAGCGGATGACGCTGCCGGAGGAGATCGTGACGGCGCTGGACGACGTGTCGGCGGTGCCGGTGGGCTACCCGGAGCGCGACGGCTGAGCCGCCGGGCGACCGGGGTCACCCGCAGGGGGTGGCGGAGGGTCCGCGACCTGGGCAGCATAGGGGCATGGACTACGAATACGCGCCGCTGCGGCTGCCCTCGAACGTCGATCGGCTGACCGCCGCGGCGCAGCTGGCGATCCAGGCCGAGTTCTCCGGCTGGGAGCTGGCCCGGGTGCGGCTCTACCGGGACGGCACGCGGCAGGTGGTGCTGCGGCGCCGCCTGGTCAACCAGTCGCAGCCGGGCCTGTCGTACTGAGCGGGCCCGTCCCCGGGGCACGCGTGGCGCGGCCCCGGGGACGCGTACGGCCTAGTGGGCGTGGTCGTGCTCCTCGTCGAGCTCCATGAACGGGTGCTCGTCGAGCCGGCCGACCAGCCGGTCGTCGGCGGCCGGCTGGAACGGGCCGACCGGATCGTCGTCGTCGAACGACTCGAGGTCGACAGGGGTGCCGACCTCGCTGACCATCACCACCCCGTCCAGCGGCTCCAGCTCCGGCACGTCGAGCGCGGACAGCGAACCGTCGCCGCTCTGCAGCAGCTCCAGCACCGCCTCGCCGACCCCCTCCACCGGCGCCGGCTCGTCGTCCTCCGGGGTGCCCTCCCGGCGGGCCGCCTCGGCCGCGCGCAGCAGCGCGGCGACGCTCGGCACCCGGTAGTCGCGCCGCTGCCGCACCGAGATCACCCGCGGGTGCGGATCGGTGGGCTCGCCGCCCTCCACGGCGCCGAAGCGCTCGTCGGCCTCGTCCGGGTCGATCGACTCCACGTCCCAGGGCGTCACCTCGCCGAACGCGTCGAGCAGCTGCTCGTCGTAGGCGAACGAGGCGTTGTTCAACGCGACGTACGCCTGCCAGACGGCGTCGTCGTCGATCCGGCCCTGGGCGGCCCGGACGGCGGCCAGGTGCGCGCGAGCCGCGTCGATCACCCGCTCGAGGGCGGCGTCCAGCTCACCGTGCTGGTCGGTCATGTGTGGCAGTCCCTTCGCGATGGGGGGGGGTTCCGCGCCGGCGGCGCCGCGGGGGCGCGGTCAGCAGGTACGGAGGAAGCGGTCCAGAACCCGCACGCCGAACTGTAGTCCGTCCAGCGGAACCCGCTCGTCGATGCCGTGGAACAGGCCGGAGAAATTGAGGTCGGCGGGCAGCCGCAGCGGCGCGAACCCGAAGCAGCGGATGCTGAGCTGGGAGAACGCCTTGGCGTCGGTGCCGCCGGAGAGCATGTACGGCACCGGGTGGGCGCCCGGGTCCTCGGCGCGCAGCGCCTCCGACATCCGCGCCACCAGGTCACCGTCGAACGTGGTCTCCAGGGCCGGCTGGCGCTGGACGTACTCGATGGCGATGTCCGGCCCGACCAGCTCGCGCAGCTGCCGCTCCAGTTCCTCGCTCTGCCCGGGCAGGCTGCGGCAGTCGATGGTGGCGGTGGCCCGGCCGGGGATGACGTTGTCCTTGTAGCCGGCGGCCAGCCGGGTCGGGTTGGCGGTGTTGCGGACGGTCGCGCCGATGATGTTGGCGATCGGGCCGAGCTTGGCGATCGCGGTCTCCGGGTCGTCCGGGTCGATCTCGATGCCGAGCACGTCGGACACCTCGGCCAGGAACGCCCGTACGGTGTCGGTCATCACCACCGGGAAGCGGTGCCGGCCGATCCGGGCGACCGCCTCGGCGAGCGCGGTGACGGCGTTGTCGTCGTGCACCATCGAGCCGTGGCCGGGCCGGCCCTTGGCGTGCAGGCGCAGCCAGTCGATGCCCTTCTCGGCGGTCTCGATCAGGTAGAGGCGGCGCTGCTCGTCGACCGAGTAGGAGAAGCCGCCGACCTCGCCGATCGCCTCGGTGCAGCCGTCGAACAGGTCGCGGTGGCGCCGGGTGAGGAAGTGCGCGCCGTAGTCGCTGCCGGCCTCCTCGTCGGCGGTGAACGCGAGTACGACGTCGCGCCGGGGGCGGACGCCGGTGCGCTGCCAGTCGCGGACCACCGCGAGCACCATCGCGTCGAAGTCCTTCATGTCGATCGCGCCGCGGCCCCACAGGTAGCCGTCGCGGATCTCGCCGGAGAACGGGTGCACCGACCACTCGTCGGGGTCGGCGGGCACCACGTCGAGGTGGCCGTGGACGAGCAGCGCGTCGCGGCCGGGCTCGGTGCCGGGGATCCGGGCGACCAGGTTGGCCCGGCCGGGCGCCGACTCGTGGATCTCGGCGTCCAGGCCGACCTCGGCGAGCTTCTCCGCGACGTACTCGGCGGCGCGCCGCTCCCCCGCGCTGGTGTCGTTGTCGCCGGTGTTCGTGGTGTCGATGCGCAGCAGGTCGCGGCAGAGGTCCACGACCTCGTCGGTGGCGTCGGGTCGGGCGGGGGC
The DNA here is from genome assembly GCF_042871665.1 of Micromonospora sp. NPDC005686. Classification (NCBI taxonomy): domain Bacteria; kingdom Bacillati; phylum Actinomycetota; class Actinomycetes; order Micromonosporales; family Micromonosporaceae; genus Micromonospora; species Micromonospora sp. NPDC005686. The sequence goes on along the minus strand of NZ_JBIAIY010000010.1, from coordinate 203,676 downwards.
GGCGTCGCTCGTCATCGCTTCCTTATACCAGCAGGTGGGTGGGCGCGGGCCGCCGGTGCTGGGGCGGCGGTTTCGCGAATCGCCCGGCCGGGTACCGCCGGACCGCCCGGACATCGACTCCGGCCGTCACGAGGAGGGCACCATGACCGTCCCCCTGCCGCCGCTGCCGCCCGCCGCCGACGACGCGTACCGGCCGGGCGGGCGAAGCGTCGCCGACCTCGTGGACACCGAGCACCGGGCGCTGCTGGAGCTGGCCGACCGGGTCACCGATCCGGCGCTGGACGCCGCCCCCCGGCGTGAGGTGCTCGACGTCCTGACCGCCGCGGTGTCCCGGCACCTGTCCGCCGAGGAGCAGTACCTGTTCCCGGCGGCCCGTGCCGCCATGCCGGACGCCGCCGGACTGGTCGAGCGGGAGATCGAGGCCGACGCCGGGCTGCTGACCGCGCTCAAGCAGCTGTCCGGCGCCGACGATCCGGCGGTCGCCGACGTGGCCGAGCGGGTACGCCGGCACGTCAGCCGCGTCGCCGCCCTGGTCACGCCGCTGCGCGAGGTGGCGAGCGACGCCGAGCTGATCCGGCTGGGCAACCGGTGGGAGATCGCGGAGGAGGCGGCGCCGACCCGCCCGCACCCCGGCACGCCCGCCACCCCGCCCTGGAACAAGATCGTCGAACCGGCGGTCGGGGTGTTGGACAAGGTGCGCGACGCGGTCACCGGGCGGCGTACCCGGCTGAGTGACCTGGAGCACCGTCGCCAGGCGTGAGCCGATCGCCCCTTCCGCGCATCGGTTCGTGGTCCTACCGTCACGGTATGGATCTGGAGCTGCGACACCTGCGTGTGGTCTGCGCGATCGCGGAGACGGGGAGCGTCACCAAGGCCGCCTCGGCGCTCGGCCTGGCCCAGCCGGCGCTGACCGCCCAGCTTCAGCGGATCGAACGGGCGCTGGGCGGGCCGCTGTTCGAGCGGGACCGCCGCGGCGCCCGTCCCACCGCCCTGGGTGAGCTGGTGCTGGACCGGGCGCGGGTGCTGCTGCCGGCGATGAAGGGCCTGCGGGACGAGGCGGCCCGGATGGCCGGCGCGGGCGATCCACTGCGCCGCTACCGCTTCGGCGGGGTGAACAGCCCGATCCTCGGGCGGCTGGTGCACCGGCTCGCCGCCGATCGGCCGGACGCGCAGATCACCACGTACGGCTCCTGGTCGGTGGACGAGCTGGCGCAGATGGTGGCCGGTGGGCGGCTCGACTTCGCGCTGACCGGCGTGTGCGGCGACTCGACGCCGTCGGCCGGGTTCGGGCTGAGCTGGCGGGAGGTGGCGGTCGAGCCGATCTGCGTCCTGCTGCCGCAGACCCACCCGCTGGCCGGCCGCGACGAGGTCGACCTTGTCGAACTGCGGCGGGAGCGGTGGGTGGCCGCGCCGGGCGACGGCTGCTTCGGCGACTGCTTCGCCGCCGCCTGCGCCCGCTCCGGCTTCACCCCGAAGAAGGTGTACGAGGCGGACGTGCGGGCCGCGCTGGACCTGGTGGACGCCGGCGAGGCAGTGGCGTTGTGCCAGGCCACGTTCCGTCCGGTGGCCGGGCTGGTCACCCGCCGGCTGGCCGGCACGCCGCTGCGCTGGCGGCTGCTGCTGGGCTGGCACCCGGACGTGCCGGCCGCCGCGGTGGCCGAGCCGGTGCTGGCGGCGGCGGTCGCGGCGTACACCGACGCGCTGGCGAACCATCCGGAATACCTGGGCTGGCTGCTGGCGCACCCGGCGTTCGGCGTGCAGCCCAACGGCGCGGGCGGGGTGCGAATCGCCTGAACCCGGGTATCACCGGCGACATGACTGATCTGTATCCGGCCGCCGACCAGCGGGAACTGCTGCGCCAGGCGGCTGCCGCGCACACCACCACCGCCGCCGAGGTGGAGGCGTTCCTGCGCCGGTTGCCGGAGGTGCCGGGCCCGGCCGACGTGACCGAGTACGCCGACCTGCTCAGCCGCGAGGAACGTGCCCGAGCCGACCGGCAGGCCGCGGCGGACGCGGCCGGGCTGCGGCTGCCCAGCCTGGAGTCGGAGTAGCCGACGGCGCCCGGGCGGGTGATCCGCCCGGGCGCCGTCGTGCCGGCTCAGCGTTCGGCGAGCACGTCGTGTCCGAGGTCGAGCAGGGCGTGGCGCCACTCGTCGTCGGCGTTGCCCCGGCGTGGCCGCTGTGCGGTCAGCTCCCGGATCCGGCTGATCGCCTCCCGCATCACCTCGATGTCCTCCGGCGTGAGGTCCACCTTGCGCTTGCGCAGCACGGCGAGGATCTGCCGGCCGGGCTCGGGCAGGTCGAGGTCCGGGTTCGGGCCGAACGCCTCCTCCCCCGACCCGCGGGTGAGCAGCCACTGCCGCAGCGTCTCGGAGGACACGTTCACCTCGGCGTGGAAGTCGTCCCAGATCACCTCGACCTCGGGGTCGAGTCGCGCCTCGCGTACCATCACGCCTCCTCTGCCGGCGGCGGCCCGGGTGCCGGCTCGCCCTCGTTCGGTGTGTGCTGCCTCTGGCCCTCCGGCGGCACCCGCACCCGGGACGGGTTCGCCGTCGGGGTCGCCTCGATCGGTTCGCCGGCCCCGGTGTCGTCGTCGGTGACTTCCTCGGGTTCGGTCATGTCCGCCCTCCGGTCCTTCGGTGGCGGCCGTCCCGGCTCGGCCGGGACGAGCCCCGCCCGGTCATCGGGGATGGGACGTGGTGGCCGGCGTGTAGCCCCGCTCACCGGCGGTGACGTCGAAGACGAGCTGGTCGTCGCGGGTGTCCACGGTGACCTTCTGCCCCGGGGAGACCTCGTTCTGCAGCAGCATCCGGGACAGCCGGTTGTCGACCTCGCGCTGGATCACCCGGCGCAGCGGGCGGGCGCCGAACTCGGGCTGGTAGCCGTGCTCGGCGAGCCAGTCGACGCCCGCCGTGCTGAAGTCGACCTGGATGTCCTGGGCGTGCATGCGGCGGCGGGTCTCCTCCAGCAGCAGCCCGGTGATCTGGCGCAGCTGCTCGGCCTCCAGCCGCTGGAAGACGATCACCTCGTCGATGCGGTTGAGGAACTCCGGGCGGAAGTTCTCCTGGAGCCGGCGCATCAGCCGCTCCCGCAGCTCGTCGCCCTCCCGCTCGCCGGGCGCGCCGGTGGCGAAGCCGACAGTGCGCTGGGTGCCGGTGATCAGCTCCGAGCCGAGGTTGCTGGTCATGATCAGCACGGTGTTCTTGAAGTTCGCGGTTCGGCCCTGGCTGTCGGTGAGCCGTCCCTCGTCGAGCACCTGGAGCAGGATGTTGAACACGTCCGGGTGCGCCTTCTCGATCTCGTCCAGCAGCACCACCGCGTACGGGCGACGCCGTACCGCCTCGGTGAGCTGACCGGCCTCCTCGTAGCCGACGTACCCGGGCGGTGCGCCGACCAGCCGGCTGACGGTGTGCCGCTCCTGGAACTCGCTCATGTCGACCCGGACCATCCGGTCCGCCTCGCCGAACAGCGCCTCGGCCAGCGCGCGGGCCAGTTCGGTCTTGCCGACACCGGTCGGGCCGAGGAACAGGAAGCTGCCCATCGGCCGGTCCGGGTCGGCCAGCCCGGTGCGGGACCGGCGTACCGCCTCGGCGACGGCGCTGACCGCGTCGTCCTGGCCGATCACCTTCTCGTGCAGGTGGCCCTCCAGGCGCAGCAGCCGGTCGCGTTCCTCCTCGGTGAGCTGGGTGACCGGGATGCCGGTGGCCCGGGAGACCACCTCGGCGATCTCCGTCGGCCCCACCTCGGGCACGTGGTTGGGTCCCTCGTCGCCGCGGGCCCGGCGGACCTGCTCCTCCAGTTCGGCAAGCCGGTCGCGCAGCGCGGAGGCGCGCTCGTACTGCTCGTCGGAGACCGCCTGCTCCTTGTCCCGGCGGGTCTCGTCGAGCTGCTGCTCCAGCTCACGCACGTCCTCGGCGGGCGTACGCGTGCGCAGCCGCACCCGTGCGCCGGCCTGGTCGATGAGGTCGATCGCCTTGTCCGGCAGGAACCGGTCGGTGATGTACCGGTCGGACAGCTCACCGGCGGCGACCAGCGCCTCGTCGGCGAACCGGACCTGGTGGTGCGCCTCGTACCTGTCGCGCAGGCCGCGCAGGATCGCGACGGTGTCCTCCACCCCCGGCTCGGGCACCAGCACCGGCTGGAACCGGCGGGCCAGCGCGGCGTCCTTCTCGATGCTGCGCCGGTACTCGTCGAGCGTGGTCGCGCCGATCACCCGCAGCTCGCCGCGCGCCAGGGCCGGCTTGAGCATGTTCGACGCGTCCATCCCGCCCTCGCTGCCGGCGCCGCCCGCGCCGACCAGCGTGTGGATCTCGTCCAGGAAGATGATCAGCTCGTCGCGGTGGGCGCGGATCTCGTCGATCACCTTCTTCAGCCGCTCCTCGAAGTCACCTCGGTAGCGGGTGCCGGCGACCAGGCCGGCCAGGTCGAGCTGGATCACCCGCTTGCCGATCAGCGTCTGCGGCACGTCGCCGTCGCAGATCCGCTCGGCCAGGCCCTCCACGATCGCCGTCTTGCCGACACCGGCCTCGCCGATCAGCACCGGGTTGTTCTTGGTCCGCCGGGACAGGATCTCCACGGCCTGCTCGATCTCGTCGGCCCGGCCGATCACCGGGTCGATCTGGTCCATCCGGGCCAGCTCGGTGAGGTCCTGGCCGTACTGGTCGAGCGTGGGGGTTCCGTGATCGGGACGCGGGGCGGTCGCCGCTCCGCGCTCGGCGCTGGCGGCCTGCAACGACTCGGGCTGGATCCGGCCCGCGGCGAGCATCCGGCCGGCCGGCGACTCGGGGTTCAGCGGCAACGCCATCAGGATGTGCTCGGGACCGATGTAGTTGGCGCCCATCGCGCGGGAGAGCTGGTGGGCGTCCAGCAGCGCCCGCTTCGCCGCCGGGGTCAGCGACAGGTTCGGCGGCACCTCGCCGCGCGGCGCGCCGTCGCCGTGACCGCCCAGCGCGCCGAGCAGCGCGTCCGGGTCGGCGCCGGCCCGGCGTACCAGGTCGCGCAGCGGTTCCCGCTGCAACGCCGCCCAGAGCAGGTGGTCGGTGTCCAGGTCGTTGCTGTGCTTCTGGGCGGCGCGGCGGGCCGCGTCGGCGAGCATCTCCCGGGCGTCAGCGGTCATCAGGCGGGTGATGTCGACCCGGTGCGCCGGTCGGCGTCCCCCCTCGCCCCGGCCGAAGTATCGGGCCAGGAACTCGTCCCAGGGGTCGTTGCCGAAGTCGCCCGGTCCCATCATCATCGTCCTCCGCAGTCAGTCGGCACGACCGGCGCCCGGCACGCGCGGCACGGTCGGCGGTGGCTACCCGGCGGTCGGCGCGACAAACGCGACCGGATGGCAGGCTGGGGGCATGGATGACAGACCGCTGCTGGTGGTGGACGGGGCGAACGTGGTGGGTTCGCGCCCGGACGGCTGGTGGCGGGACCGGGCCGGCGCGGCGGCGCGGCTGCGCGACGCGCTGGCGCCGGTCGGCGAGGCGGGCGTGCCGCCGGAGCTGCCGCCGCCGGTGCGGGTGGTGCTGGTGGTGGAGGGGGCGGCCCGGCACACACCGCCCGCGCCCGGCGTGGAGGTGGTGTCCGCGCCCGGCTCCGGCGACGACACGGTGGTCGAGCTGGTCGCCGCCGCGCCGGACCGGCGGCGGGTGGTGGTCACCGCCGACCGGGGACTGCGCGAGCGGGTGACCGCGCTCGGTGCGGAGGTACGCGGCCCGCGTTGGCTGGGCCGTTAGCCGGCCGGTCCCGCCGCCGGGACCACGGCGCCCGCCGACGGGACCGGCGGTCAGGGTCTTCGCGCACGTCAAGGCGGGAACCGGACACGCGGGTCGCAACGGTGCGAGGGTGGATGTTCGTCCACCCGTTCCGATGGGTTGTAATGGAGATCTCTTTCGCCCTCAGGAGGTCCCCGTGGCGAGCGTTGCCGAGCTGAAGGCAGCCATCGATGTCGCTCTCCAGCAGATCGGTGACGGCCAGACAGCGGTGCAGGCAGCCGGCGAGAAGCTGGCCGAGGCGCAGCAGACGCTGGCCGGCGCGCTGGAGGGCAGCGGGCACGAGACGGTCGAGGCGGCGCAGGCCTCGCTGACACAGGCCGGTCAGGAACTGGAGGAGTGCCTGGCCGCGACACTGGTCGCGGTGGAGCAGGCACAGCTCTACGTCGCGACGCTCTGAGGCCCGGCCGTGTCCATCGTCGAGGACATCGGCGCGCAGGTCCGCGCCGCCGCCGAGGAACTGCCCCTCGCGCAGCTCGCCGCCGCGCTGGAGAAGCTCGGCCAGGCGCAGGAGCGGCTGCGCTGGGTGCGCCAGGAGTCGTCCGACCCGATGGGGGTGCCGGAGCTGTCCTCGGCCACCGAGCACGCCGAGACCGCCGGCTACGCGCTGCGCGTGGCGCAGGAGCAGCTCACCGCGTACCTGGCCGCGATCGGGCTGGCCCCCGACGGCGCGCGCCCGACGCCGCAAGGCGAGGGGCGGCCCCGGCACGACACGCCACGCGGCCAGGACCCGCCCGCGCCCGGCCCGGCCGCCGAGCCGGGCGAACAGCCGGCGGTACGGCGCTGGTGGGCGGTGCGGGTGGCGGAGCTGACCGGCGGCCGGGAGGGGCCGCCGGACGAGCCGGACGAGCGCGTCGGGGACGCCCACGAGCTGCTGCGCCGGGTGGTCGCCGGCGTCCGCTCGGGCGACCGGGACCGGCTGCGCCGCGAGCTGCGCCGGGCGCACGCCGACGTGGGGCTGGGACTGGCCGCGATCACCCCGCCGCTGCTGCGCGAGCTGGCCGGTGAGCTGCTCGGCCATCCGCCCCGCGCGGACGACCTGCCCCGGCTGCGCGGCGCGCTGGACTCACGGGTCCGTGACCTGCTGCCCGGGCTGCCGCCGCCGGTGCTGGACACGCTGCTGACCCGGGTCTGCCGGATGCCCCCGCCGCGCCGCGGCGACGACGCGGAGCAGCCGCACGCCGCCGACCCGGCCGTCACCGCCGGGGTGCTCACCGCCGTGCTGCTCGACCGGCTCGGCCGGGACCTGCCGAAGGACACCGACGAACCGGAGCCGCCCCGTGCCTGACGTCCGCGCTCAACTGGTGACGCGGGCCCGGGGGATGCTCTCCGAGGCCCTGGGCGCCACCCGTACCCGCCTCACCGCCGCCGAGGCCGAGCTGGCCGCCGGGCGGGAGCGGCTGGCCCGTACCCGCCGGGCCGCGGCGGCGGTGCCCGCCCGGGTGGGCGCCGCGCGCGACCGGCGCCTCGCCGAGATCGACGCCCGGCACACCGCCCGCCTGGCCGAGCTGGCCCGGCGGGCCGCCGCCGCGGCGCAGCGGGAGGCGCCCGGCGCGGCGTCCGCGCCCTGGGACCGCTGGCAGGCCACGCCCGCCGGCCGGTCCGAGCCGCCGGGCGCGTCGCGCATCGGCACGGTACGCCTCGACGGCGCCGAACCGGTGCCGGCGCTGGTCCCGCTGCTGGACGTCGGGCACGCGCACCTGGCCGGCGGCGACCGGGCCGGCCTGGCCGCCGTGGTGCCCGCGCTGCTGCTGCGCTCGGTCGGGCGGGCCGACCCGGGCGCGGTACGGCTGTACGGATACGACCCGGAGCACCTGGGTGGCGGGCTGGCCGGGTTCGCGCCGCTGGGCACCGCCGGGCTGCTCACGTTCGTCGGGCCGGGCGGGCTGGGCCGGCTGCTGGACGACCTGGTGGAGCAGATCCGCCGGATCAACGCCACGGTGCTCGCCGGTGAGTACGGCTCGCTGCGCGAGCTGGCCGCCGCCACCGGACGCCGCCCGGAGCCGTGGCGGGTGGCGGTGCTGCTCGGCGGCGACGAGCTGTCCCGGCACGAGCGCGGCCAGCTCGACCGGGTGGTCCGCACCGGGGCGGCCTGCGGCGTGCACCTGGTGGTCCGCGGCATCGAGCTGCCCGACGACCCGACTGTCACCCGGATCACCGTGGAGCCGGACGACGCCCGCATCGCCGGGCTGCCGGTGGTGCTCGACGCGCCGCCGCCGCCCGCCCTGGTCACCGAGACCTGCCGCGCCGTCGCGTCCCGGGTGGCCGCCGGCCCGCCGCCGACGCCGTTCACCGACCTGCTCCCGCCTCCGGAGGAGTACTGGCGGGAGGACTCGGCGCACGGGCTCACCGCGCCGGTCGGCGAGGGCCCGCACGGGCGGCAGGTGCTGCTCACGCTCGGCGACTACCCGCCGCACGCGTTGATCGGCGGCCCGTCGGGCACCGGCAAGACCAACCTGATCTTCGCCTGGATCGGCGCGCTCGCCGCCCGCTACTCCCCCGCCGAGCTGGAGTTCTATCTGCTGGACTTCAAGGAGGGCGTGTCCTTCGCCCGGTTCGCGCAGGGCCGGCGCGACCCGAGCTGGCTGCCGCACATGCGGCTGGTCGGCATCAACGTCAACACCGACCGGGAGTTCGGCCTGGCGCTGCTGCGCTTCCTGGCCGAGGAGCTGCGCCGGCGCGCCGACGCGGCGAAGAAGCACGAGGTCACCAAGCTGGCCGAGCTGCGCGCGGTGGACCCGGACGGGCACTGGCCGCGCATCGTGGCGGTGGTCGACGAGTTCCAGGCGCTGCTCGCCGGCCGGGACGTGCTCGCCCGGGAGGCCGCCGACCTGCTGGAGGACCTGGCCCGGCGGGGCCGGTCGCAGGGCATCCACCTGGTGCTCGCGTCGCAGGACGTGCGCGGCATCGAGGCGCTGTGGGGACGGCCCGCGCTGGTCGCGCAGTTCACGCTGCGGATCGCGCTGCCGAAGGCGCTGCGCATCCTGGCCGAGCGTAACGACGCCGCGCAGTCGCTGCCCCGCCACCACGCGGTCATCAACGCCGAGTCGGGCCTGGCCGAGGGGAACGAGGTGGCCCGGATCCCGTCGGCCAGCGACTGGGAGACGTGGAGCGAGCTTCAGCACCGGCTGTGGCGGATGCGCCCGCAGGACGCGGCGCCGGCCCGGCTGTTCGACGGCGACGCGATCCCGAGGCTGGACGACGCGCCCGACTTCCGCGCGCTGACCGCGCCGGAGCAGGGCGTGCCGCGCAGCCCGGTGGCGCTGCTCGGCGAGATCATCGACGTGCAGTCCCGCTCGGCGGCGCTGCGGCTGCCCCGCGCGCCGGGCCGCAACCTGGCCGTGCTGGGCACCCGGGTGGACGACGCGTGCGCGGTGCTGGACGCCGCCGCCCGCTCGCTGGCCCGGCAGTACCGGCCCGGCACCGCCCGGTTCTCGATCGCCTGCCTGGACCCGGACGCAGACCCGGCCGCCCGCGCCCTGTACGACGACCTGGCCGGCGACGCCTCCTGGTACGACGAGGAGACCGTGCCGGAGCTGATGGCCGAGGTGGGCGACGGACTGGGCGCGCCGGGCGCGACGCATACCCCGCACTTCCTGCTGCTGTACGCGGTGGACGCGGCGGCCGCGGCGCTGGCCGGCAAGGCCGGTACGCGTACCGGGCTGGAGCAGTTGCGCCGGATCCTGCACGACGGGCCGGAACGGCGTACGCACGTGCTGGCCTGGTGGCGTGGCGTGGCCCGGATGCGCGTGGACCTGGGCGGCGCGGGCGCGCGCACGGACCAGATCGGCGCCTGGGTGGCGCTGGACGTGCAGGGCGGCGAGCTGGGCTCCTCGCTCTATCCGGGCAGCGGCGGCCCGGACTGGTATCCCCGGCCGTGGCGCGGTCTCTACTTCGACCGGGCGGTGCACCGCACCGGACAGGTGATCATCCCTTATGGTCCCTCCCGATGAACGAACCGGTTGCCAGTGAGACGTACAGCGCGCAGATCCGCCGGCTCGCCGAGCTGACCGCCCGGGTGTCCGCCCAGCGGGCCGAGGCGCACACCTGGTACGCCCAGCAGGTGGCCGCCGCCGACCGGGCGGTCGCCGAGGCCGGCGAGCAGGTCCGGCAGGCCGAGGAGGAGGCGGCCGAGGCGGCCCTGCTGGTGGAGCGCGTCGACGGCGAGGTCGCTCACCTGTGGACGCAGTTGCGGGCCCGGCTGGGCGGGAGCACCCGGCGGCTGGGTGACCCGCCCGGCCCGGTCCGGGGCGCCGCCGGGGATCCGGTGCCGCTGCTGCGCGCGGTCCGGGAACTGCTGGAGCGCACCGGGGCGCCGGGCGAGCTGCCCGGCTCGGTGAACCCGCTGCTGATCGCGTGCGGGATCGGCGGCGCGCTGGTGGCGTACGCGCTGGGGGTGGGCGCGCGGGCGCTGGGCGCCGGTTCCAGCGGCGACCTGGCGGTGGGCCTGCCGGTGCTGGCCCTGGTGGTGACGCTGCTCGGTCCGGTGATCGGGCTGGCGCCGGCCCGGCTGCTGGCCGACCGGCGGCACGCGGTGCTGACCCCGCGCCCGATGATCCTGGTGGCCGCCTCGGGTCTGGTGACGACCCTGCTCCTGCTGACCGCGACGTACGCCCGCTGACCGGTCACGAGGTCGGCGACGCGACACGCCGTCGCAGCGCGCCGGTCGGCCTCACGATCGCCTGTCAGGCGGGGACCAGGACCGCCTCCTTGAGGAGGCGGCGGGTGAGCGTCAGGCGGTCGGCGTCGTCGTCCAGGCCGGGCAGGTCGCCGACCCTCGTCACCTCGCCGCTGAGCAGCGCGCGCAGCGCCGCCTCGCAGGTGCCGGGCAGGGTGAGCGTCCGGTCCGGCACCCGCAGCGTGATCCGGCCGTCGGCGGCCGGGGCGAGCTGCCAGCGCAGGCCTCCGCGCACCGTGACCTCGCTGTCCGGCGTCAGCCGGGCCAGCGCCTCGGCCTGGGCCAGCGGGCGGATCGGGGCCGGGCGGGACGCCGGCCAGACCCGGGCCCGCAGCCGGCCGGCCACCGCCGCCGGGTCGGCGCGCAGCAGCCAGTCGCGCAGCGCCTCGACGGTCTCGGTCAGCTCCGGCTCGATCACGTCCGGGTCGGCCAGATCCAGACCGAAGGGCAGGCTCGCGCGCAGCCGCACGTCCTCGGCGGCGAGCGCGAGCAGCTCCTCGACCACCGCGTACCGGGTCAGCGCCCGGATACCCACGGTCAGATGCAGCGAGCTGGACTCCTGCGCCTGGGCGCTGTGCAGCCAGCCGCGCGGCAGGTAGAGCGCGTCGCCCGGTTCGAGCACCACGTCCAGTTCGGGGCGGCCCTCGGCGGTCGCGGCGACCTCGTCGGCCCGGCCGCCCCACGGCTGGCGTTCCAGCGGGTCGGCCAGCACCGGCGGGTGGATCCGCCAGTGCTTGCGTCCGTCCACCTGGAGCACGAAGACGTCGTGGGTGTCGTAGTGGGTGGCGAAGCCCTGACTGCCGGCCGGGGTCAGGTAGGCGTTCACCTGCAACGGCTGGGCCAGCGCGGCGCCCAGGTCGCGGGTGAAGTCGACGATCGCCGGCCAGATGCGGTGCAGGCCCTGCAGCACCAGCGTCGCGCCGTCGGCGTACAGCGTCAGCACCTTCTCGTCGAGGACCTGGTCGCCGATCTCGGCGCCCGCGCCACCGCCGCCGGTGAACCGCGCCGCCGGCACGAGCTGACCGTCCTTGGCGACCCGCAGGAACGGGGTACGCAGGCCGCGGCGGCTGAGCAGCTCGTCGGCGTCGGCGGGACCGAGCAGGTCGGTGAAGCCGTGCGGGTTGGGCAGTTCGGCGGCGCGGGACAGCAGCGGGCTGCGCCCCCAGTGGTCGGCGGCGAACTTCGCCGGATCCACCGCCACGCACCGGGCCAGCGCCTCGGTCGCGGAGGACGGAACCGCCGGGCGGCCGTGGCCACCCGGCGGATCGACGTGCGTGGTGCTCATCTGTCAGGCGCTGCCGTCGGCGCCGCCGTCGTGCTGACCCGGCGTCGCGCCACCGTCAGCGGGGCCCTCGGCGCCGCCGTCCGCGCCACCGTCGTGCTGACCCGGCGTCGCGCCACCGTCGGCCGGGCCCTCGGCGCCGCCGTCCGCGCCACCGTCGTGCTGACCCGGCGTCGCGCCACCGTCGGCCGGGCCCTCGGCGCCGCCGTCCGCGCCACCGTCGTGCTGACCCGGCGTCGCACCGCCGTCGGCCGGGCCCTCCAGGCCGCTGCCACCGCTGCTCTGGATGTCGTCGTCGTTCAATGCCATGGGTGCTCCCTCGGTGTGCCGCCCCGCGTCGTGCCGGGGTCCGTGTGCAGCGGGTGGTACCCCACGCCCGATCTTCTCTAACCACACCGTAGACGCCCGGAGGCCGTCGTACGGACGGTTCACGGGGCAAGCGGCAGGGAGGGCCGGATGCCAGGATGGCGGGAGGACTCACGCGAGGAGACGCACGTGACGCAGCCGGAGCCGCTCACCCCGCTGACCGAGGACTGGCAGCGGGCGCTGGCAGTCGTGGCCCACCCCGACGACCTGGAGTTCGGCGCCGCCGCCGCGGTGGCGCGCTGGACCGGGCAGGGCAAGGAGGTCGTGTACTGCCTGCTCACCAGCGGCGAGGCGGGCATCGACGGGATGCCGCCGGAGCGCGCCCGGGTGGTGCGGGAGGAGGAGCAACGCGCCTCCGCCGCGGTGGTCGGGGTGTCCGCCGTGGAGTTCCTCGGCCTGCCCGACGGGCTGCTGGAGTACGGTGTGCCGCTGCGCCGGGCGATCGCCGAGGTGGTGCGCCGGCACCGGCCGGACGTGGTGCTGACGAACAACTTCCGGGAGACCTGGGACGGGGCGTACGCGCTGAACCAGGCCGACCACATCGCCTGCGGCAGGGCTACGCTGGACGCGGTCCGCGACGCCGGCAACCGGTGGATCTTCCCGGAGCAGCTGACCGGCGGCGTCCAGCCGTGGCCGCGGGTACGCGAGGTGTGGGCGGCCGGGTCGCCGGTGGCCCGGCACGGGGTGGACGTGACGGACACGTTCGACAAGGGCGTCGCCTCGCTGCGGGCGCACGGGGCGTACCTGAGCGGGCTCGGTGACGGCGGCTTCGACGCCGAGGAGTTCCTGGAGGGCATGGCCCGGCCGGCCGGCAGCCGGCTCGGCGCGCGGTTCGGCGCCGCGTTCGAGGTGTTCCGGATCAACCTTCAGTAGGGCGCGGCCATGTTCCTGATCGGCACGTCCGGCTGGCAGTACCGGGACTGGCGGGAGCGGTTCTACCCCGCCGGTCTGCCGCAGCGGCGCTGGCTGGAGCACTTCGCCGGGCAGTTCGCCACGGTCGAGGTGAACAACGCGTTCTACCGGCTGCCCGAGCGGGACACGTTCGTCGCGTGGCGGGAGCGTACTCCCGGCGACTTCTGCGTGGCGGTCAAGATGAGCCGCTACCTGACGCACATCAAGCGGCTGCGTGACCCGGCCGAGCCGGTGGACCGGTTCCTGGACCGGGCGTCCGGGCTGGGCGACCGGCTCGGGCCGGTGCTGGTGCAGCTGCCGCCGACGTTGCGCGCCGACCCGGACGCGCTGGCCCAGGTGCTGCGCCGCTTCCCCGCCGACGTGCGGGTCGCGGTCGAGCCGCGCCATCCGTCCTGGTGGACCGATGAGACCCGGCGGGTGCTGGAGCGCCACCGGGCGGCGCTGGTCTGGGCCGACCGGCTCAGCCGCCCGGTCACCCCGCTGTGGCGCACCACCGACTTCGGCTACCTGCGGCTGCACGAGGGACGGGCCCGGCCGTGGCCGCGCTACGGGCGGGCCGCGCTGGCCGGCTGGGTGCGCCGGCTGGCCGAGGCGTTCGGCGACGGCGAGCCGGCGTACGTCTACTTCAACAACGACCCGGGGGGCGCGGCGATCGTCGACGCGGTCGCGTTCGCCGGGCTGGCCCGGCGGGCCGGGCTGCCGGTCTCGCGCACGCCGGAGACCCGCCCCGCCGAGGGGGCGGGACGGGCCGGTCCGGTGCAGGGTCAGGGAATCATCTGACGCAGGTCCTGCGGCAGGGTGGCCTTCACGTCCTGCCACTCCCCCTGGGTGACGTGTCGGCGCAACGTGTCCAGCACGACCTGCGCCACCCGCTGTGCGCCGCCTTCGACGTCGTACGGGAAGCCCTGGCGCACCTCGTACAGGAAGTCGTCGCGGTTGAGCTTGATCGGCACGTTCTCCGGCTGCCAGCCGTCGAAGTAGACGCCGCGCACCAGCACCGGCAACTGCTGGGCGAACTCGACGCTCTCCCGCACCGGCAGCCGGTCGCGCAGCAGGTGCAGCACGGTGCGCAACGCGGCGTAGGACTGGTTGCGCCGTTCCTTCGGCCAGCCGTACGCGGACTCGATCTCCTTGAGGATCACGTTCGTCTTGTCCAGCGAGGACTCGAACGCGGACAACAGCTGCTCGGCCATCGGGCTCACCCCCGTGCCTCGGTTTCCCAGCGTCGGTCCTCGGCGCGGCGCGGCGGGCCGCTGGGGCCCCGCCACAGCCGGGTCGGACTGAACCGGCCGGGCCGTTCGCCCCGCCGTGGCGCCTCGGAGCCACCGATCACGTGCAGTACGCCACCGCGGCGCCGGTCCGCCACCACCCGTACCGTCATGACCCACCTCCTCGTCGCGGCGCCTGGGCGGCGCCACTGTCCATGCTGCGACGGGGGCGGGTGAGTGGGCCTCACCCGGACCGGGTGAGACGCTCAGGCGTCCAGCAGGCCGGCGAGCGTGGTGGCGTTGCGCTGCGCGTAGTCCTGGAAGCAGTTGTTCATCAGCACGTGCGTCTGCTCGGCCTCGCCGGACAGCTCCCGCAGCTTCGGCGCCCAGTCGCGCAGTTCCCGCTTCGAGTAGTCGTAGCCGAACTTCTCGTGGATGTCCTTGCTGGTCCACTTGTCGCTGTGGCCGTGGAAGCGGACCACCGCGAGGTCGGCGGTGGCCGCCAGCACCGGGGGGACGGACGACTTGTGTCCCTGCGGCATGTCCACGCAGACGAACGGCAGCGCGTGCTCACGCAGGAAGCCGAGCGTCCCCTCGGCGTTGTCACCGTCGAACCAGGAGGCGTGCCGGAACTCGAAGACCGGGCGCAGCGGCGCGCACCGCCGGGCCACCTCCAGCAGGTACTGCTTGTTGTCCCGCTTGATGGTGAACCAGGGCGGGAACTGGAACAGCAGCGCGCCCAGCTTGCCCGCGTCGACGAGCGGGTCGAGGGCGGACAGGAACCGGGTCCAGACCTCCTCGTACGCCTGCGCGGGCAGGTCGTCGGGGTAGACGTTGCGCTTGTCCGTCTCCGGGCGCAGGTCCTTGTAGAGCGCGGAGACGCGGGTGGGGTGGCCGGTCAGCAGGCTGAACGCCTTGACGTTGAACGTGAACCCGGGCGGCGTGCGCTCGGCCCACAGCCGGGCGGTCCGCTCGGCCGGCGGCGAGTAGTAGGTGGCGTCCACCTCGACCAGCGGGAACTGCCGGGCGTAGTAGGACAGCCGCTTCTCCGGCGTGTCGGCGCTCGCCGGATACCAGCCGGAGTCGAGCAGCGTCCGGTCGGTCCACGAGGCGGTGCCCACCTTGATCTCACCCATGGCAGGGGTTCACCGTGCTGGAGGACCGACCGGCAACCGGAACGGCGTTCAGGCCGCCCGCCGCTCCCGGGTCTGCTTGCAGGTCACGCAGGAGGTGGCGGCGGGGAAGATCTCCAGCCGCTCCACCGGGATCGGGTCGGTGCAGCCCTCACAGTTGCCGTAGGTGCCCTCGTCCAGGCGGGTCAGCGCGTGCTCGAACTGGGCCCGCCGGTCCAGGATGGTGCGCAGCAGCGACTGCGCGGTGTCCCGCTCGGCGGTCTTGGTGCCGCTGTCGGCCTGGTCGTCGCCGGCGGTGTCACCGACCTCCACCAGCCGCAGCACCTGGCTCTGCGCCAGGGTCCGCTCGTACTCGGCGGTCAGCTCGTCGTACCGCGACCGCAGGGACTGCCGGATCTGGTCGACCTCCGCCTGGGAGCGGCCGGTGGCTGTCGTGTCGTGGACGAGCATCGCTGCCTGCCTTTCCTACGCCGGACCGGGGCGGCCAGCGCCCCAGACCCGGTCCGACTGTGGATGCGCGGGCGACGAGATCACCCGTGCTCTGTGAGCCGGGCGATTACCCACGCCCTCAGCGGGCCAAACCGGCTGTTTCCTGAGTGTTTCCCGTGAGTTGGTAACCGCTGGTCAGGCGGCCTCGACCAGCGCCGGACGGCGCGGGTCGTCGGCCCGGACCACCACGTCGGCGAAGGACGCCGGGGCGACCTCGCCGGCGTAGCGGGCGAACGCGGGCAGCGTCCAGCGCAGCGCAGGGTCGGTGCGCCGCGCCAGCGCCGCCGGGGAGAGCACGAGGTGGACGGTGAGGTCGAACGGCAGCGCGCCGCCGAGCAGCAGCGCGCCGCTGACCAGGACCACCCCGCCGGGCGGCAGATCCACGTACGCGGCGCGGCTGGCCCGGTCGGCGGCGGCGTCCCACAGCGACGGCAGCAGCCGCCCGGAGCCGTCCGGGCCGGCCGGGTCGAGCACCTCGCGGCGCAGTCCGGGCTCGTCGAGCCAGCCCTCGTAGTACGCGTCCGGGTTGGTGCGGCCGTGCTCCAGGCGCACCGAGGCGGGGCGCAGGAAGTCGTCGGCGCGGACGTGCAGCACCGGCCGGCCGGCGGCGCGCAGCGGGTTGACGAGCGCTTCGGCGAGCGCGTCCGGCCCGGCGGCGGGTGGGCCGTCCACGGCGACCCGCAGCCGGCCGGGCGTCCCGGTGCGGGCGAGACGCTCGGCCAGCTCCGTGACGAGCCGGTCGGGGCTGATCGGGCGCACGCGCATCGGACAATCGTGCCGCGCGGGCGGGCGGGTCACCACGTGATCTGCTCCGGGCGGTCGGGGCTCCGTCCGGCGGGGCTCGGCGGGTGGTGTCCCCGGTGTCAGCCCGTGCGGTCGATGGTGACGCGGGCGTCGTCGGCGAGCCGGTAGCCGACGCCGTAGACGGTGGTGACCAGCGGGACGTCCACGCCGACCTTGCCGCGCAGCCGGCGCACGTGCACGTCGACGGTGCGGACGCCGGCGTGCTCGTACCCCCAGACCGCGTTCAGCAGTTGCAGCCGGGTGAACACACGGCGCGGGTGGGCGACCAGGTGCAGCAGCAGGTCGAACTCCAGGCGGGTCAGCGGCAGCGGCTCGCCGTCACGCAGCACCGACCGGGACGACGCGAGGATGTGCAGGGCCGGGATGGTCGGGGCGAGCGGGCGCGACGGGGCGCGACCGGCCGGGACGGCGTCGGGCCGGCGCTCGGCCGGGACGGTGCCCGCACTGACCACCGCGTCGCCGCGTTCGAGCATCTCGCGGGCGGCGTCGAGCAGCCGGCGGGCGGCCGGGGTGAGCGACTCCTCGCACGCCAGCGGGATGGTGAGGGTGACGGTGAGCATCGGCGCCGTGGTGTTCGCGGGACGACGCTGCCCGCCTGGGGGCCGACCGGGGACCGCGGGTTGGGACGTATGCCATCCGGCGCGCGACGAGGCGGGGCTGACCGACATGGTCCTCCTTGGGCTGGTCCGGGTATCTCCCCACGGCCCGGGACGCCGCTGCATCGATGCTTCCCGGCGTCTCCGCGAGGGTCAAGGGGCGGCTGCGTTGCATGAATGTGACATTTGACGAACGCATCGGAGCCGTGTGCTCGCTCTGTGTGCGAAGCCCGTTGATTACAGCAGAGCGCCGAATCGCCTCTGGTAGTGGGGTCTCCCCGGGTGTCACGATGGCGGCACGTCGGCGACGTGACCGCGGCGCACCCGCCGATCCCGGGTGCGCCGCGTGCCGGCCGGGCCGGGGTCAGGCGTCGCGGTCCACCGTGATCGCGGCGTCGTCGGCGAGGCGGTAGCCCACGCCGTACACGGTGGTCACCAGTGGCGTGTCCGGCCCGAACTTGGCCCGCAGCCGGCGGACGTGCACGTCCACAGTGCGCGCCACCGCGTGTTCGTAGCCCCAGACGTTGGCGAGGAGTTGCAGGCGGGTGAACACCCGGCGCGGATGTTCGGCGAGGAACAGCAGCAGGTCGTACTCGATGCGGGTGAGCATGACCTCGGCGCCGCCGTGCCGGACCCGCCGGGTGCCGGTGAGGATGCGCACGCCGCCGGGCGCGAGCGCCGGCGCCTCGCCACGGCGCAGGTCGAGCACGGCCCGGCCGGCCGGGCCGTCGGGCCCGGCCAGTCCCTCGCCGGTGGCGGCGAGCTCGTCGAGCAGGTCGACCAGGCGCGCGAGGCCCGGCGTCAGCGGCCCGGCGCCGAGGTCGAGCGTGATGGTGAGCGTCGGTGCGGTACGCGGCCGGGGCGGCACGGCCCGGTCGGGGCGGCCCGGCCGGGCCGGACGGGTGGTGAGGGCGACGACGGACATGGGAGCCTCCTGTGCGGGCGGTCGCCCCGCCCCGCCGGACGCGGCGGGACGGTCAGCGGAGCGCCCCGCCGGCGGTGACCGGGGGCGCGGCGGACGAGGGTCGGGTCGGCGGGGTGGGGCCGAGGGTGGGCAGGCCGGCGATCTGCCAGGCGGCGAAGCCGCCGGCGACGTCGGTGGCCCGGTGCAGGCCGATGTCCTGGAGCGCGGCGGCGGCCAGCGACGAGGTGTAGCCCTCCTGGCAGAGGACGATCACCGGAACGTCGTAGTCGGTCGCCTGCGGCAGCCGGGCCGCGCAGCGCGGGTCGAAGCGCCACTCCAGCACGTTGCGTTCGACGACGAGCGAGCCGGGCACGGTGCCCTGCGCGGCGCGCTGGGCGGCCGGGCGGATGTCCACCAGCAGCGCGCCGCCCCGGCACGCCAGGTGGGCCTGCTCCGGGTCGAGGCGGCGCAGGCGGGCCCGGGCGGCGGCGAGGATCTCGTCGATGCCCCGCGAGCCGGGCGGTGGGACCGGACAGCGCTCGGTGCGGGTGGAGGTCTGCGCCATCGTGGCGTCCTTCCGTTCGTCGGGGTTGCGAGGGCTCACCAGGCCACGCCGGCCCGGGCCACCTCGGCGATCCGGAGCCGGCCGTCGACGAGGTGGTACCGCGTCATCCGGGTCAGCGCCGGCCCGTACACGTGCACGCTGACGGCGGGCGCGTCGCCGCGGTTGGTGACCTGGTGCACGTGCCGTACGCCGAAGCGCCGGCCGGCTCCGGCGGCGAGCCGGTGCGGGCGCAGCCGCCCGCCGCTCACGGTCTCCTCGGTGAGCACGCCGGCCACGACCAGGAACGCGCCGGCCGAGCCGCCGTGGTCGTGCAGGTCGGTGCCCTGTCCGGGCAGCCAGCTCAGCGCCCACACCTCGTGCTCGTCGCCGGCGTCCAGCCGGGCGTACCACCGCTCGGACGCCTCGAAGCGCAGCGGCACCGGCCAGCCGTCCGGGTCGGCCCAGCGGGCGGCGACGGCGAGCAGGTCGGCGGGAACGGTGCTGGTCATCGGCGGGACGTCCTCACGGTGCGGAGCGGATGTGCTCCCCCAGCTTAGACGGTAAAGCCTATCGGTTTAGTAGGTAACACCGAATGCTGGGACGAGGGGCGCGCTCACCGCCGCACCGGCGGCTCCACCTTGTAACCCGGCACCGACGGCCAGCGGACGGTGAGCACCGTGGACTCCCGCTCGGCGTACCAGGAGTGGTCCACGCCCCGGCCCCACACCACGTAGTCGCCGGGCGCGCGCAGCACCACCGTCCGGTCCGGCAACTCGATCCGGAACGCGCCGCTGATCAGCACCAGCAGGGCGGTACGCCGCTCACCCGTCGCCCACCGGGACCGGGTCTCCCCCGCCGGGTGCACGCCCCACTTCACCTCCACGTCGGTGCTGTGCCGCACGTCCCCGGCCGGCTTGAAGTGGCCCAGCAGCCAGCCCGCGTCGGTCGCGCCGTCCACCGCCGCGTTGCCCACGTACACCCGATCGTCCACGCCCGCGCCTCCCGTGCCCGGCTGGGCAAGCTACCAGGCGCGTCCGGTCGCCACGTCATAGCCTGGACGGATGCCCGACGAACTCGACGACGAGACCATCGCCTTCGCCCACCGGATGTTCGACCTGGCCCGGGCCGGCGCCACCGAGGAGCTGGCCGCCAACGTGGACGCCGGGCTGCCGGTCAACCTCACCAACGCCAAGGGCGACACGCTGCTGATCCTCGCCGCGTACCACGCCCACCCGGAGACGGTGGCCGCGCTGCTGGCCCGGGGCGCCGACCCGGCCCGGGTCAACGACCGGGGACAGACCGCGCTCGCCGCGGCCGTGTTCCGGCGCCAGGAGGCGACCGTCCGCGCGCTGCTCGACGCCGGCGCCGACCCCGACCACGGCGGCCCGTCCGCTGTCGAGACCGCGCGGTTCTTCGAGCTGCCCGACATGCTGGCGCTACTCGGCCGCACGTGACCGGCGAGCGGTATACAGGGACTGTGGAGGATCCCGTACCCGAGCAGATGCGCACGGCCGCCGCGGCGTTCCTGGCGGCGCTGGACGAGCCGGCCCGCGACGCCGCCCGGCACGCCCTCGACGACGAGCCGGCCCGCCGCTGGCTGGAGTACCGGCCGCGACCCCGGCCCGGCGTCACGCTCGCCGGCCTGGACGTCACCGCCCGCAAGACCGCGCACCGGCTGCTCGCCACCGCGCTCAGCCCGGCCGCGTACGCGCAGGCGATGACCGTGATGGCGCTGGAGGAGGTGCTGGACCGGGCGGAGGACTGGCGGCGCGGCCGCCACAGTGGCGACTACCAGGTGGCGATCTTCGGCGACCCGGCCCGCGACGACCGCTGGGGCTGGCGGTTCGAGGGACACCACCTGTCCGTGAGCATGACCGTCGCCGGCGACCGGGTCTCCCCCGCACCGGTCTTCCTCGGCGCCAACCCGGCCACCGTCCGGCACGCCGGCCGCCCGGTCACCCGGCCGCTGGGCCCGGAGGAGGACCTGGCCCGCGAGCTGCTCGACGCGCTCGGCCCGGACGGCCGGGCCGCCGCGATCATCGCCGCGGAGGCGCCCGCCGACATCATCAGCGCCACCCGGGCCACTGCACCGGACCGGCTCGACCCGCTCGGCGTACCCCGGGGGCGGCTGGGGCCGACCGGCCGGGCGCTGCTCGACCGGCTGGTAGCCCTCTACCTGGACCGGCTGCCGCCGGAGCTGGCGGCTCGGGAGGCCGCCCGGCTCGACGGCGGCGAGCTGCACTTCGCCTGGGCCGGCCCGGTCCAGCCGGGCCGGCGGCACTACTACCGGGTGCAGGGCGAGGACCTGCTGATCGAGTACGACAACACCACCGACGACGGCAACCACGCGCACACGGTGCTGCGCCGCCCGGCCGGTGACTTCGGCGCCGACGTGCTGGCCGCGCACCACGCCGCCGCCCACCGGCCCGTGGTCAGTCCCGGTGGCCCTGGATGAGGAAACAGCGGCCTCGGCTGTGGATGTGAACCGGGGTCAGAACGGACGCGGACGGGCGATCTCGACGGTGGCCCCGGCGGGCACGTCGCCGTACGTCTCGAAGCCGGTCGGCTCGGCCGCCCGGGCCCGGTCGAACTGCTGCATCAGCCGCGCGCCCAGGGCCACGCCGACCGCGCCGACGACGAGCGCGACGAGTTCGGCGGCCAGCAGGACACCCGTCGCTCCCCGCTGCGGCGCGCTGGCCCGGATCAGGCAGGAGAGCAGGAACAGCGCCGCCATCACGGCGTTGACGAGGTGGAACGCCAGCACGGTCCGGCTGGTCCGTCCGGCGCGCACGTCCCACAGGTCGATCAGGCCGGCCACCGTGGTGAGCCCGGCGGCGACGAGCGCGGCCACCGCGGTCCAGTAGCCCACCTCACCGAGGAACGCCGGACCGCCCGCCACGTCGGCCAGGTCGAAGACGGCGGCGCAGACGAACAGGCCGAACGGGAACGTGACAAGCATCGGTTGGATCGAGTGCCCCTGCACCCGCAGCCGGCTCTGCATCGCTTCCTCCCCAGGTCGGCGCAGCTCACCAGTCCAGAGTGCTACCCGAGGCGCCGCGAGGCGAAACGACTGTCGCTCAGTTGTCCCGGGGCCGGGAGACGGTCAGCACGAGCCGCTCGGCCACCTCGCGCAGCGGGATGTCGAGCGCGGAGGCAGCACTGCGCAGCACCCGCAGGGCCTCCGGCGCGGGACAGCCGCGCTGCGTCATGATCACACCGACGGCCTGCCCGACCACCCCCTCGGCCAGCAGCGCGTCGTCGGCCTGTCCGGCCTGTCCGGCGGCCCGCTCACGGTCACGCGCGGCGGCCAGCAGCAGACCGGCGTGCTCGGCGATCAGCATGGCGGTCAGCTGATGCCGGGGGGTGAGCGCGTCGGGCGACTCGGCGTACAGGTTGATCGCGCCGATGACCTGCTCGTCCACGTCGACCGGGGCGGAGATCACCCCGCGCACCCCGAGCGCCCGGGCCCGCTCGCTCCAGGCCGGCCAGCGCGTCTCGTCGGGCGACCCGAACGAGACGATCATCTCGCGGCGGCGGATCGCTGCCATTGCCGGCATGTCCGGACCGTGTCGCAGGTCGTCCAGCTCGGCGCGGTCCGGGTCGGAGGCGGCCACCCCGGCCGGCTCGCCGGCGCGCAGCACCGTGAAGCCGCAGCAGTCCACGCCGGGCACGGCGTCGCGGGCGATCCGGACCAGGCGGTCGAGCGCCTCGTCGAACCCGGCCACGCCGATCAGGCCGGCGGTCAGCTCACGCAGCAGCGCGGCCGTCTCCAGCACGTTGAGGTTGTCGATCATGGGCTGGCGCGTGTCGAGGTTCATCGGGACGCGGCACCCACCGTCCACGCGGTTTCCCCGTTCGGCATCGTTGCCTGTCCCATGTCCGTCCCTCCTATGGCCGGGCCCCGGCCTACTACCCTCGCAGACCGCGTGCGAAACCGCGCAAAAACGCCCCTTCCCGGTCGCACCGGGAAGGGGCGTTTCCCGGTCTGTCAGCGCGACCCGGAGATGAGCCGCCGCCCCACCGAGGCGATCAGCCGGTCCAGCTCCGAGCCGAACGGGTTGTCGTGCACCAGGTACGTCCAGGTGGCGCTCGGCCGCACCAGCTTCGACGAGTCCGGCTCCCAGCCCTCGTCGAACTCGGTCTCCTCGAACGTGGCCACGGTCCGCGTCTCGATCTCGGGCACCAGCGCGTTGAACGCCGGCACCGCGCTGCGGTGGAACTCGTCGAGCGGGTCGAGCCGGCCCAGCGCCCGCAGGTGCACGCCCTCGCGCACCTCGGACAACTCGGCCAGGTGGTCGGCCCAGAGCCGGTCCAGGTGGTAGAGGGCGATCTTGCGGGCCACGTCGGCGAGCAGATCCTCGTCCATCTCGCCGGCCTTCTCCGGCACCCGCTCCAGCAGCATCAGCGCGGCGATGTCGCTGGTCAGCAGCCGCTCGCGGCGCTCGGCGAGCGCCTTGCGCTGCTGCTCGATCACCTGGCTGTAGCGCCACGTGTTGCGATGGATCTCGTGGTTGACGCCCTCGGCGACCCGCTGTGCGTGCTCGACCGCGTAGTCGACCTGCGGGTCGGTGACCAGGCCGTCGGCGTTCATCCGGGGCGAGGGCGGCACCGTGTCGCCGGCGTGCCGGACCACCAGGTCGTCCTCCAGGCTGACGAAGAACACCGACCCGCCCGGGTCGCCCTGCCGCCCGGCCCGGCCGCGGAGCTGGTCGTCGACCCGGCGGCTGTCGTGCCGGCCGCTGCCGATCACGTACAGGCCCCCCAGCTCCGCCACCCGGTCCCGGTCGGCCTGGTCGCTGCCGCCCAGCCGGATGTCCACGCCCCGGCCGGCCATCTGGGTGGAGACCGTCACCGCGCCGTACGCGCCGGCCTCGGCGATGATGCCGGCCTCCTCGTCGTCGTTCTTGGCGTTCAGCACCACGCAGGACACGCCGGCGGCGTTGAGCGCGGCGGCCAGCCCTTCGGACTCCTTGACGTCGAGCGTGCCGACCAGCACCGGCCGCCCCGCCTCGTGGCAGCGCGTGATCTCGTCGACCAGCGCCTCCTCCTTCTCGGCGCGGGTGGCGTAGATCCGGTCCGGCTCGTCCTCGCGGACGCAGGGGGTGTTCGGCGGGATCACCGCGACCTCGAGGCCGAAGAACTCGCGGAGCTGGTCGCCGACGAGCACAGCGGTCGCGGTCATGCCGCAGACCGTCGGGTAGAGCGCGATGTACGCCTGCACGGTGACCGTGCCCAGCACCTCGCCCTCGGCGGTGGCGTCCAGGCCCTCCTTCGCCTCGACCGCGGCCTGGAGCCCGTCCGGCCAGCGGCGGCGCTGGGCGACCCGGCCGCGCATCTCGTCGATCAGCTCGACCGAGTCGTCCCGGACGATGTAGTCCACGTCGCGGTGCAGCAGGGCGTGCGCGTGCAGCGCCACGTTCACCGCGGAGAGCTGCCCGACGTGCTCCTCGTCGTACAGGTCGATGCCGCCCAGCTTGGCCTCGACGGTGGCCAGGCCGACCGAGGTGAAGGCGACGCTGCGGCCGTCGTCGGCGACCGTGTAGTGCCTGCCCTTGCGCAGCCCGCGCACCAGCGCGGCGGAGGCGTGCACCGGGTCCTGCTCGCCGCCGACGGCGCCGGCCAGCACCATCGGCACCCGGGCCTCGTCGATCAGGATCGAGTCGGCCTCGTCCACGATCGCGGTCTTCAGCGGCGGCTGCACCCGGTCGGCCAGGTCGGTCACGAGCTGGTCGCGCAGGAAGTCGAAGCCGGCCTCGCTGACCGAGACGTAGGTGACGTCGCAGGCGTACGCGGCGCGCCGCTCGTCGGGCGTGGACGCCTCGTTGACCCAGCCGACGGTGAGCCCGAGCAGGTCGTAGACGGGGGTCATCCACTCGGCGTCACGGCGGGCCAGGTAGTCGTTGACGGTGAGAACGTGCACCGGACCGTTGCCCAGCCGCACGTGCCCGTACGCGGCGACGGTCGCGGTGAGCGTCTTGCCCTCACCGGTGGCCATCTCGGCGACCTTGCCGGACAGCAGCGCCATCGCGCCGAGCAACTGCACGTCGTAGGGGCGCTGGTCGAGCCCGCGCCGGGCCGCCTCGCGGCCGATCGCGCAGATCTCCTCATACCCCGTGGCCTGGCCGGCGGCCTCGGTCAGCTCGGCGTCGGACAGCTGCTCCAGATCCGCCTCGCGCGCCTCGATCGCCGGCAGCAGCTTCTCCAGCGGAGCCAGGTCGACTGTCGTCCCCGGGCGCTGGAGGAATCGACGGAACCTGGTCTTCAACCGTTGCGACACACCCATGAGCCGCAACGGTACGCGAACCGGAGCCGATTGTGACCCCCGCCCGCCGCGCGTCGGGCCCACCCCTTCCGGTCCGCTTCCGTCGATCATGAGGTTGACGGCACTTCGTGTCCGTTTTGTCGCCGCCAACCTCATGATCGACGCCTTGAGAGCGGGTCAGGGGGTGAGGACCACCTGGAGCTCCGCGCGGCGGCGCTCGGCCAGGTCGGTCAGCAGGGCCGGGGCCTCGTCCAGCGGGACCACGGCCGAGACCAGGTGCTTGCGGATCACGTCGCCGTACTGGCGCAGCAGCTCGATCGTCTCCGCCGACAGCCGCTCGCGGTCCCAGGTGGGGGCCAGCCCGCGCGGCACCCGGCCGATCTGCGCGCAGCGCAGCGACAGCCCGTTGTGGTGGAACTCCTCACCGAGCCGCACCGCGTCCGCGCCGGCCTGGTAGAACGCCAGGTCGATCACCGTGCCCTGGGGACGCAGCAGGCGCAGCGCGAGCTGCAACGCCCAGTCCTGGCCGCGGCACTGGAACACCACGTCGGCGCCCCGGTCCCCGGCGGCGTGGTTCCACCGGGTCTTGAGCACCACGGCCGGGTCGTCCGCGTCCGGGTCGAGCGTGTCCAGGCCGAGCGCCTCGGCGACCTGCCGCCGGGCCGGCGTCGGGTCGACCACCACCACCGAGGCGGCGCCGTGGCGGCGGGCGAACAGCGCGGTGAGCAGCGCGACCACGCCCCCGCCGACCACCGCCACCCGGCGCCCGCGTACGCCGTCGCCGAGCGTGCGCACGTCCGCGCCGCACAGGTCGGCGGCGGCGTGCAGCAGCCCGTTGGCGCAGATCGGGCCCATGTGCGCCACGTACACGCCGAGCAGCGGATCGAGGTCGTCGGGCAGCGGCACGAACCGCTCGGCGAGCGGGTCGGCGACCCAGCCGCTGCGGTGCCCGTACGTCATGGCGCCGACCTCGCCCACCGCGACGGCCGGGGTCCGGCTCTCCACCACGCGCCCCACCTGCATGTAGCCGAGCCGGGTCACCGGGTACGGCGTGCCCGCCCCGCCGGGCCGGAACAGCCCGAGCGCGGCGTCCCAGGTGACGTGCAGGTAGGGGTTGGTGCCCTTGACGAAGCTCAGTTCGGTGCCGGCGGACACGCCGCTGTAGAGCGTCTCCACCCGGAATGTGCCCTCGCGCAGCTCCGGCGCGTCCAGCTCGGCCAGCTCGACCAGGCCGGGGCCGGCGACCACCACCACCCGGTCACGCATCGACGCTCGCCCCCGCCGCGGTGAGCCGGGACGCCGGGCCGGTCGGCAGCGCCACCGGCCGGCCGGTACGCGCCGACTCGGCCACCGCGAGCGCGAGCCGGTGGGTGCGCAGCGCCTCGGCGTACGGCACCCGCACGTCGTCGCCGAGGCCGCACACGGCGTCGACGAAGGCGCGGTCGACGGCGACCCGCGCGGCGTCCGGGTCGGCGGCCAGGTGCCGTTCGCCGTCGCCGTCGCGCACGGTCAGGCCGTCCTCGGAGAGCCACAGCGCCAGCCCGTCGGCGAGGATCTCCACGCCGGCCCGGTGCTTCCAGCCGAGCACGCAGGACGCGGCGAGCGTGCCGACCGCGCCGGAGCCGAGGCGCAGCGTGGCAGCGGTCACCGAGTCGATGTCGGCGCCGTCGACCGGCGGCGGGGCGCCGTCGCCGTACGCGGTCACCTCCACCGCCTCGCCGGCCAGCAGCCGGATCAGGTCCAGCACGTGTGCGGCCTGCTCGACCACCGGGCCGCCGGAGCGGTCCCGCCGCGCCCACCAGGCCACCGGCGGCACCTTGTCGAGCCAGGCGCCGTTGACCATCCGGACCGGACGGTCGGCGAGCAGCCGCCGGGCCTCCTCGACCACGTGCAGGTAGCGCCAGTGGTGCCCGACGCCGGTGAGCAGTCCCCGCTGTTGCGCCAGCGCCGCGATCCGCTCGGCGGTGTCCAGGTCGAGGGCCACCGGCTTCTCCACGAACATGGGCACCCCGGCGGCGATCACCGCCTCCTCGGCCGGTCCGTGCGCGAACGGTGGCACGCACACGTACACCGCGTCCGGGCCGGCCGCGAGCAGCTCGTCCACGTCGCGGAACACCCGGCCGCCGTACGTGGCGGCGAGCGACCGTGCCGCGTCCGGCGCGACGTCGGTCACGCCGAGCAGTTCCACGTCCTCGAAGCCGGTGAGCACCCGGGCGTGGCGTTGCGCCACCCCGCCGGCTCCGACAAGTCCCACCCGGCAGGCACGCATCGACCACAACCTCTCGCCACGACTGTAGAGAACTGGGATCACACTCCCCCCGGCGGCGTCGCGCCAAACGCCCGCCGGGGGCGCAACGTAACGTTCATCCGCCCGGAACCTCCCGGTACGGGCCAGGTGATCAGGTTGTTGGGCAAGATCCGGTTAGCGCGGATGCGGGATTGGGAAAACCAGGTCTGCGATTCCACCATCGATGGGGGTGCCCGTGCGGGAGTCAGATTCGACCGTCTCACCAGTAGTGGAGGCGTGGGCCACGTACCGCACCAGCACCGCCGCCGACTGGCCGGCGCAGCGACTGGTGCGGGCCAAGGGGAACAGCCGGGTCAGCGTGGTGCTGCCGGCGCGCAACGAGGAGGCGACGGTCGGCGCCATCGTGTCGACGGTCCGGGAACACCTGATGGACCGCGTACCGCTGGTCGACGAGCTGATCGTGGTCGACTCCCGGTCCACCGACCGGACCGCGCGGGTCGCGCGCGCGGCCGGCGCCGAGGTGGTCAGCCAGGACGCGATGACCCGCGGGCTGCCCCGGCTGACCGGCAAGGGCGACGCGCTCTGGGCCGGCCTGGCCGCGGCCGAGGGCGACGTGGTCGCGTTCATCGACGCCGACCTGCGCGAGTTCCGGCCGCACTTCGTGACCGGGCTGCTCGGTCCGCTGCTCACCGACCCGAGCGTGGACTTCGTGAAGGGCTTCTACCACCGGCCGCTGGTCGGTGCGGCGGGCGTGGAGCCCGACGGCGGCGGGCGGGTGACGGAGCTGATGGCCCGGCCGCTGCTGAACCTGTTCTGGCCGGAGCTGGCCGGGTTCGTGCAACCGCTGGCGGGCGAGTACGCCGGCCGCCGGGAGGTGCTGGAGCGGGTGCCGTTCGTCACCGGCTACGGGGTCGAGACGGCCATGCTGATCGACCTGCTGGAACTGGTCGGGCTCGACGCGCTGGCCCAGGTCGACCTGGGTGAGCGCAAGCACCGGCACCAGGACACCGCGGCGCTGGGCCGGATGTCCGCCCAGATCATGCTGACCGCCTGGTCCCGGCTGCAACGACGCGGGTGGGCCGCGCCCGGGATGGCGCCGACCGCGCTGCTGACCCAGTTCCGCCGGGGCGGCTCGGAGGCGCTGCCCAACCTGGACCGCGAGATCGTGGTGAACGACGTGTCCGTGCAGGAACGCCCGCCGCTGGCGCAGTTGCGGCACCGTCTCCCCCGCCGCCGGGTCGCCGCGTGAGCGGGATGAGCCCGAGAGAGGACAGCGCATGACGCTCACCGTGCTGATGAACGCCGGGCCGTGGCTGTCCGTGCCGCCGCCGGGCTACGGCGGCATCGAGAACGTGATCGCCACGCTGGTGCCGGAGCTGCGCGAGCTGGGCGTACGGGTGGTGCTGGCCTCGGTGGAGAGCAGCACGCTGCCGGTCGACGAGAAGATCGCCGTCTTCCCGGACGGCCAGTTCCACGCGTTGCAGCGGCCGTACAACCAGGTCTGCGGCGTCTCCCAGGCGCACCTGGCCGGCGTGGCGCGCACGCTGCACGCCCGCGACGACATCGACCTGGTGCACGACCACGTGGAGGCGGTCGGGCTGGCCACCCTCGCCGCGATGGGCCCGGACGCCCCGCCGGTGCTGCACACCCTGCACTGGGACCTCGCCAAGCACCCCGAGCTGTACGGCAACCTCGACGGCGGCGACCGGGTACGGGTCAACGGCGTCTCCGCGTCGCAGCTGGCGCGCGCCCCGGAGGCGCTGCGCGCGCACTCGGTGGGGCACGTGCACCTGTCCACCCCCCTCGCCGTGGACGCGGACCGGCAGGCGCCGGCGGCGAAGGACGACCACGTGGTGATCCTCGGCCGGATCAACCCGGGCAAGGGGCAGGACCTGGGCGCCCGGCTGGCGCACGAGGCGGGTTTCCGGCTGGTGCTGGCCGGGCCGGTCGGCCCGTACCACCGGCCGGAGGATCTGGCCGCGGCCGGCGACGAGGCGCGGCAGAACCCGGACGTGCGCTTCTTCTACGAGCACGTCGCGCCGCACGTCGACGGCGACCGGGTGCGGTGGGTCGGCACGGTGGCCGGGCGGGAGCGCGACGACCTGGTCGCCTCCGCGCGCGCGTCGCTGTTCCCGCTGCGCTGGGAGGAGCCGGGCGGCACCGCCGTGGTCGAGTCGCTGTCGCTCGGCACGCCGGTGGTCGCCACCGCCCGCGGCTGCCTGCCGGAGCTGATCGAGCACAGCCGTACCGGCCTGCTCACCGGCGACGAGCAGGAGCTGGGCGATCTGGTGCTCGCCGCCACCGGGCTGGATCCGGCGGAGTGCCGGCGGGAGGCGGCCCGGCGGTTCACCCCGGCCCGGATGGCGCAGCGGTACGTCGAGCTGTACGACCGGGTCCGGGCGGGCGTGGCGAAGCCCTTGCAGCCCGCCTGATCCCCCTCGGTCACGTCGCCGGCCCGGCCGCCCCGCGTGGCCGGGCCGGCGTTTGCCCCCGCCGGGCGCGGGAAACCGGCGCTTCCCGCGGTGGCGAGGAGGCCGGCGTGACGAACTCGATGGCGCACTCCCGCGCGCGCCGCAACCCGGCCGACGGCCGCTCGCCGGTACGCCGGATCGCGTCGGCGTTCGCCGTGCTCCTGCTGCTGCTCGGCGCGCTGGGCTTCGTGCCGGGCATCACCAGCGACTACGCGGATCTGCGCTTCGCCGGGCCGGGTTCCGGCGCCCGGCTGTTCGGGGTGTTCCAGGTCTCGGCCGTGCACAACCTGGTCCACCTGGCGCTCGGTGCGGCCGGGCTGGTGCTGGCCCGAACCGTGGCCGGGGCCCGCGCGTTCCTGGTCGGCGCCGGGGCGGTCTACCTGGCGCTGTGGCTCTACGGCCTGGCCGTCGACCGGCGCGACGCGGCGAACGCGCTCGCGGTCAACCGCGCCGACTCGTGGCTGCACCTGCTGCTGGGCGCCGCCATGCTGGCGCTGGGGCTGTTCGCGGCCCGTCGTGGGGACCGTCACTGACCTGCCCACCGCCGGCCCGGATGGCCGGTTTCGCCGGTCCGGTGCCCGGGTACGTCCGTAGTCCTCCGGCTGCGGGAGGCGGCGACCGCCCCGGCCGAGCGGCCCTCCCCGACGAGGGCGGCCCTCCCCGACGAGAAGGAAACGAGGCGGCGATGGTGACCCGGATCAGGTGCGAGGTCCGCGACGAGTCGCCGGTCACTGTCGTACGGCTGGCCGGAGCGCTCGACCTGGGCACGATGCGCGCGGTGCACGAGGTGCTCGACCGCTGCCTCGCCGCGCAGCCGGACGCCCTCGTGGTCGACCTGGAGGAGATCGAGGTCGGCGAGCCGCTGGCGCTGTCGGTCTTCGCCGCCGCCGCGCGGCGGGCCGCGGACTGGCCGGCGGTGCCGATGGTGCTCGCCGCTCCCCCGGCCGAGACGGCGGCCCGGCTGAACGAGACCACCGCCTGCCGCGTGGTGCCGGTACGCCGCGACTGCGCCGAGGCGACGGCGCTGGCCGGCGCCGACCCGGCGCCCCGGCTGCGGGTCCGCCTGGAGCCCGTCACCGGCGCCTGCCGGCGGGCCCGGGAGCTGGTCACCGAGGCGTGCGGCAGGTGGAACGTGCCGGAGCTGGCCGGCCCGGCCTCGCTGGTGCTCAGCGAGCTGGTCGGCAACGTGGTGCGACACGCCGGCACGCCGATGCAGGTGACGCTGACGCTGCGCCGGCCGTACCTGCGGGTCGCGGTGATGGACGGCAACCCGGCCGACGCCCGCGCCGCGAGCAGCCGTGACCCGCGCGCCGAGGGTGGCCGCGGGCTGATGCTGGTGCGGGAGCTGACCCAGCGCTGGGGCAGCACTCCGGTCGGCGCCGGCAAGGTCGTCTGGGCCATGCTCCCGGCGAACTGACCGAATTCTCCGCTCTCGCCTGGTTACATGGACAGAGGGCCGGGTACGCCCGCCCGTCCTGTCTGTCGTAACCACGGGGTGAGATGCCATGCCCAAGCGGGTAGTCACGGAACCGGCACGAGACCGAGGGCCCGCGATCCTGGCGCCGGCCCGGTTCGGGGGGTTCCCCGGACCGACGCGTGAGGCGGTGAAGGGCAACGCGCTGTGGCGTCTGCTGCGCACCACCGACGCCAAGCAGATCGGCATGCTCTACCTGATGACGTCGTTCGCCTACTTCATCGTCGGCGGCGTCCTGGCGTTGATCATCCGGGTGGAACTGGCCCGGCCGGGGATGCAGGTGGTCTCCCCCGAGCAGTACAACCAGATGTTCACCATGCACGGCACCGTCATGCTGCTGCTGTTCGCCACCCCGCTGTTCTTCGGGTTCGCCAACTACCTGGTGCCGTTGCAGATCGGCGCCGCCGACGTGGCGTTCCCCCGGCTGAACGCGTTCGCGTACTGGCTCTACTTCCTGGGCGCGCTGATGGTCGTGGGCGGGTTCGCCACCCCGGCCGGCGCGGCGGACTTCGGCTGGACCGCGTACACGCCGCTGAGCACCGCGCAGCACTCCCCCGGCGTCGGCGCGAACCTGTGGGTGGTCGGCCTGACCGTGTCCGGTCTCGGCACGATCCTCGGCGCGGTCAACCTGATCACCACGATCGTGACGCTGCGCGCACCCGGCATGACCATGTTCCGGATGCCGATCTTCACCTGGAACACGCTGCTCACCAGCGTCCTGGTGATCTTCGTGTTCCCGCTGCTGGCCGCCGCGCTGCTGGCGCTGGCCTCGGACCGGCTGCTGCACTCGCACGTGTACGACTCGACGACCGGCGGGCCGATGCTCTGGCAGCACCTGTTCTGGTTCTTCGGCCATCCCGAGGTGTACATCATCGCGCTGCCGTTCTTCGGCATCATCACCGAGATCATCCCGGTGTTCTCGCGCAAGCCGATCTTCGGCTACACCGGCCTGGTGCTGGCCACGGTGGCCATCACGGTGCTGTCCATGTCGGTCTGGGCCCACCACATGTTCGCCACCGGGCAGGTGCTGCTGCCGTTCTTCAGCATCCTGAGCTTCCTGATCGCGGTGCCCACGGGGGTGAAGTTCTTCAACTGGATCGGCACCATGTGGAAGGGGCAGATCACCTTCGAGACGCCGATGCTGTTCGCCGTCGGCTTCCTGGTGACGTTCCTGCTCGGCGGCCTGACCGGGGTGCTGCTGGCCAGCCCGCCGGTGGACTGGCACGTCACCGACACCTACTTCGTGGTGGCGCACTTCCACTATGTGATGTTCGGGACCATCGTGTTCGCCGCGTTCGGCGGGCTCTACTTCTGGTTCCCGAAGATGACCGGACGGCTGCTCGACGAGCGGCTGGGCAAGATGCACTTCTGGACCATGTTCATCGGCTTCCACGCCACGTTCCTGGTGCAGCACTGGCTGGGCAACGAGGGCATGCCCCGCCGCTACGCCGACTACCTGCCCGGCGACGGCTTCACCACGCTGAACACGATCTCCAGCATCGGCTCGTTCGTCCTCGGCGCGTCCACCCTGTTCGTGATCTGGAACATCTGGAAGTCGTGGCGGTACGGCGCGCTGGTCACCGTGGACGACCCCTGGGGCTTCGGCAACTCGCTGGAATGGGCCACCACCTGCCCGCCGCCGCTGCGCAACTTCGACCGGATGCCGCGCATCCGCTCCGAGCGGCCGGCGTTCGACCTCAAGTACGGCCCGCTCGTCTCCGACCTGGGCCGGGACCTGCCGCAGCGCACCACCAAGCCGCCGCAGACGTTCCGCGAGGAGCTGCACCACGAGCGGGACGTGCCGCAGGCGCCGTCGCGCGACGGCGCGTACGGGGCGTCCGAGGCGGTGGACTACCAGCCGGCCCCGCAGTCCGGGGCCCGGCCGGTGGAGGTGCCGGAGCCGGAGGATGTACGCCGGCCCAGCTTCGAGGAGACCGACGAGCCGGAGGACAGCGCGCTCAACGCCGAACGCGACGACCAGCCCAACGACAGGTGGCGGCACCCGCGCGGGCACGGGGACACCCCGGAGAACTGAGGACACCGACGGGAGGGCCGGCGCCGTGCGGCGCCGCCCCTCCCGTCGTACGCCTCGCGCCGGCCCCCGTGGTGGGAAGCCGGCGCGTGCGGTGGGTCAGTCAGTGGGCGGCATTCCGGCCGCGACCAGCGAGCGGCGCACCGCCGGCTGCACCCGGGTCAGCCGCAGCGGCACCCCGGTACGCGCGGCGGCGTCCCGGCCCGCCATCAGCGCGGCGATCCCGCCGGCGTCGAAGCCACCGGCCCCGACCAGGTCGACCACCACCTCGCGGGGCTGCCCGGTGACCGCCTGGAGCACCGCCCGGCGCAACTGGTCCGCGCCGGCCCGGTCCACCTCGCCGCCGACCTCGACGACCACCCGGTCGCCGTTCTGCTTCACCGAGATCCGGGCCTTCGCCGGTTCGGCCTCGGCCGTGCCGTTCTGCCAGGGCGGCGGCGCGTCGGCGAGCATCGCCTGGCGCAGCCAGGTCAGCGCCCGCGACAGCAGCCGGGACACGTGCATCTGCGAGATGCCGAACCGGGCGGCGATCTCCGCCTGGGTCTGGTTGCCGTAGAAGCGCATCGCCAGGATGCGGCGCTCCCGCCAGGGCAGCCGGTGCAGCAGGCCGCTGACCGTGACCCGGTCGTCCACCGACTCCAGCGCGTGGTCGGACTCGCCGACCAGGTCGCCGAACTCGGCCGAGCTCTCCCCGCCCACCGGTGCGTTCAGCGACGCCGGACTGTAGCCGGCGGCCGACTCCAGCGCGGCCAGGATCTCCTCCTCCGGCGTCTCCAGCCGGGCGGACAGCTCGGCCACCGTGGGAGCGCGGGACAGCTCGCTGGTCAGCGTCGCCGTCGCCTGTCCCACCTCGAGGATCAGGTCCCGCAGCCGGCGCGGCACGTGCACACCCCAGGTGCGGTCACGGAAGTGCCGTTTGATCTCGCCGACGATCGTGATGGCCGCGTACGCGGTGAACGAGCCGCGTTCCGGGTCGTACCTGTCGACGGCGTTGACCAGGCCGAGACGGGCCACCTGCTCCAGGTCCTCCAGCGGCTCGCCGCGTCCCCGGTAGCGCCGGGCGAGCCGGCCGGCGAACGGCAGCGCGAACCGGACCAGGTCGTCCCGTGCCTCCTGCCGCCGCTCCGGTGGCAGTCCCTCGATCCGGGCCGCGTACGCGAGCGCCGCGGTGTCCAGGTCCTCCAGACCCCGGTCGGTGGTCGGTGGTGTGGGTGTGGTGGTCTGTCCGAACATCCGCGCCCCCTCGCCAAAGAGCCCCCGCCCGGTCGGAACCGGTCGTGCGCGTGGTCGGACCACGCACCGGGTGAGGAAGTTGGGTTACGTGACGGATACGTCGAAAGCGGCGGCTACCCGCCGCACGGCGTCGTGGGCCGTTTCGCGGCGAGCGGTCTTCCCGCTCCGTAGGTACTCAATCACGGACCGCAGGATCGCGAGGATGTTTCGTCAGGTTGGCCGGGCAGCGGTGCCGCCGAGGGTCAGCTGACCAGCAGGCCCTGGTGGGCACCCGCGTCGCGCAGCGCGCTGAGCGCCTCGGCCATCCGCAGCGGCGGCGGCACGGGCAGGTCACAGGGCTGGTTGCGCAACACCTCCGTGGCACGTCGGGTGGGTACCGAGGCGACCGGGTAGCCGCGGGCGGCGCCCCGGTCCACGGCCCGCCGCTTGCGCCCGAAGCCGGCCACGGCCAGCCACTGGGGCAGTCCCGCGTACGCGGGCGAGCGCAGGCCGGGCGGCTCGGGCAGCACGTCCACCGAGCTGAACGGCTCGCTGCCGGCCAGCCACCACTCGACGCCGGCGACCCGGCGCGCGGTGGCGTTCTCGCACCAGTAGGGCACCAGGCCGGCCCGCAGCACCTGCCCCGGGTCGAGCAGCCGGCCGCACTCCACCACCAACCGGTCCCCGGTCTTGCCGGCCCGGCGCAGCCAGCGGCGGTACAGGTCGGCGGTCACCGCGCTCAGCGCGTCCGGCTGCGGCACGACCACCCGGTGCAGCGGATGCCCGTGCCGGTCGCCCCAGGAGCGGGCGTCGTGTTCGAAACCGGACTCCACGCCGTGTTCGGCGAACGCGCCCGCCACCGTGACCTCCGGCGCGCTCCAGCGCGTCTCGTCCCCGCCGGCCGCGCGCAGCACCTGGCCCAGCGCGCGGGCGTCCGGGTGGAAGTCGACCGGGTCCAGGCCGCCGGCCGGGCAGCCGGACTGGAAGCTGTGCCCGTCGCCGCCGTCACGGACCGGCCAGGTCCGGGCGTCGTGCAGCAGCAGCACCGGCGCGGCCGGCTCCAGCCGGTCGGCCAGGAAACGCGCGTACGCCTTCGGCAGTGTGCGCCAGCGCACCGCGAACGTGACCGCCGCGCCGGCCACCGCGCCCCGGCTGGCCGGGCAGTGCACCTGGCGGACGTGCACGCGCGGGTTGCCGTCGAGCAGCCGGGCGGCAAGCGTTGTCCCGTGCGCGAACGCGGCGTCCGGGCGGTCCACCGCTCCCTTGGTCCACTGCCCGGCCAGTTCGAACCCGGCCGGCAGCCAGGGCACGCCGAGCGCCACCGCGAGGTGGGCGGCGGCGCCGTGCGGCGAGCCGAGCACCACGCCGGGCCAGCGCCGGTCCGGGTACTGCCCGGCGAACCACCCGGCCACCCGCTCGGCGTCCACGGCGGCGACCTGGCCGGCGGTGAGCGCCGTCCGCCCGGCGGCCCGGACGGCGGCGGCGCGGCGTACCGGCTCGGGCGCGCCGGTGAGGCGGGACAGCGCGCCCGGGTGGCCGAGGTCGGCGCAGTCGTCGCCGCGCAGCGCCCGGACCGTCGCGGCGACCAGGATCCGGGCGGCGCTGCCGGCCGCCACCACCCGCTCCGCGGGCAGG
This sequence comes from Micromonospora sp. NPDC005686, assembly GCF_042871665.1. Classification (NCBI taxonomy): domain Bacteria; kingdom Bacillati; phylum Actinomycetota; class Actinomycetes; order Micromonosporales; family Micromonosporaceae; genus Micromonospora; species Micromonospora sp. NPDC005686. Next base: position 167,670 of record NZ_JBIAIY010000010.1, on the reverse strand, counting down.
CCCGCGCCGCTGACCCGTTCGACTCGTTCGCTCACCACGCGGCCCGGCTTCCCGTCCCTCTGGGGTCTAAACGGGGCATCTCCCCACGGGTCAGGACCAAGGCCCGCCCGGTACCGGCACCGCCCGCCGCACCCAGGCACGCCGTCGCGCCGCGTGTTCGCCGTCGCGGGCGCAAGGGTGCTCGGGGTGCGGGTTTGGGCCGGACCGGGACGGGCACTGCACCGCGCATGCCCGACGACGAGAGCACCCCGGCGGCGACCATCACCCCGTACCGGGACGGACCACTGCTGGTACGCGGCGACTTCGCGCTCGTCACGCCCGAGGGCACGCCGATCGAGACGCGCCGGGGCACCGTGGCGTTGTGCCGGTGCGGCAAGAGCGCCATCAAGCCCTTCTGCGACGGTACGCACAAGGTGGCCGGTTTCCGCGCCGGCACCGACCGCGAGGACTGACTCCCACCTCGCCGATCGCGCACCTCGGGCGGCAAGACCCGCGAACCGGGCACCTCAAGGGCCGGAACCGCAAGATCTCGGGCCTCAGGCCGCGGCGAGGACCGGGGCGGGCAGGCGCAGCGACGACTCCCCGCCCGACCAGGCGCCGAGCAGGTGTGCGGCGAACAGCCCGTCCAGCGCCAGCGCGGCGGCGGCGCCGAACAGCACGTCGGAGGCGAGCGCCGGCTCGGCCCGGACCAGCCCCCCGCACATGTCGTGGGCCGCGATCTGCTCGTGCACGGCGTCGGCCTCGACGTGCTCGTCGTAGAAGCGGGTCGCGACCGCGTCGAAGCCGAGCCGGCGCAGTCCGTTGCCGTAGCGGCGGTTCGGCAGCGACGAGGTCATCTCGTACGCGGCCAGGTGCCCGAGCAGCGCCCCGCGCAGCCGCCGGTGCAGGCCGAACAGCGACATCAGGTTGTTCGTCGCCAGCGTCACCGCCGGCACCCGGTCCAGGTGTGCGGCGTAGCCGGTGCCCAGGCCGAGCCGGTCCATCGTGGTGCGGAACAGCTCGGCGTGCATCCGGTCCAGCCGGCCGTTGCCGTACTCGTCGGTCTGGATCTCCACCAGCGCCGCCTTCGCCGGGCCGCCGAGCCGGGGCAGCGCCCAGCTGTGCGGGTCGGCCTCGCGCAGGTGATAGATCGAGCGGTGGACGACGAACTCGCGGAACTGGCCGAGGTCGGCCCGCCGTTGCAGCGCGGCGGCCAGCGGCGGCCCGTCGTCGGCGGCCACCAGGTCGGCCAGCGCGCCGGGCAGGGCGGCCGGCAGCACCGCGGGCAGCGGGCCGGCCAGCTCACGCAGCGCCGCCTCGAACGGCCGCTCGGCGCGGGCGCGCAGCGCCAGCAGCGACGGCTCCCACTCCCACTCCTCGTCGACGCCGGACCAGCCCCGGTAGTGCAGTTCGTAGCAGAGGAACAGGGTGAGCTGGAGATCCTCGTCGGTCAGCGGCGCGGCCACCGCGTCGAATCCGGCGCCCAGCCCGGCCGGCAGCTCCCCCGGCGCCTCGCGCAGCGCGGTCAGCAGCGCGGCGGAGACCGGGCCGCGAGCGGCCGGCAGCGGAGCCGGGCCGTAACGACGGTCGGCGGCGACGGACATGGGACCTCCCGGGACGGTTGTGCCTGGTCGCAGTGCCCCGCAGTGATCCGGCTAAACGACCTCGTCGGCCGCGATGGCCTCGGTCTGGATCACCCGCTCCCGCACCCGGCGGGCCGCGTCCCCGTCGGCCACCAGGCCGCGCAGGTCCGCGAGCGCCGGTTCGGGCGCGTCCAGCGGCACGGCCGGGTCCACCACCGCCTCCAGGACGGCGGGACGGTCGGCCGCCAGCACCTCGTCCCAGGCGGCGCCGACCAGGTCGGGCCGGTCCACCCGTACGCCGTGCAGCCCGAGCAGGCGGGCCCACCCGGCGTACGGCACCTCGGGCCGCCGTCCCCCCGGTGACCGGCCACCACCGACGCCGGACTGGTCCCGGTTGTTCAGCACCAGCACGATCAGCCGGGGGTCGCGCCACTGGGGCCAGTGGTGCGCCACCGTGATCAGCTCGGCCAGGCCGTTGAGCTGCATCGCGCCGTCGCCGAGCAGCGCGAGCACCGGCTCGTCCGGGCGGGCCAGCTTGGCCGCGACCGCGTACGGCAGGGCGCAGCCCATCGAACCGAGCGTGCCGCACAGCCGTGCCTGCACCCCCGGTGGCAGTTCCAGGTGCCGGGCGTACCAGTAGACGACCGAGCCGACGTCGACCGCGACACCGGCGTGCCGGGGCAGCCGGGCGGACAGCTCGCGGAGCACGAGCCGCGGGTCGACCGGATCGGCGGGCGAGGCGGCGCGCTCCGCGGCGGCTCCCCGCCACCGGTCCACCATCTTCTCCACCATGCCGCGCCACTCGCGGCCGGGATTCTCCGGCACCCGGGTCAGCAGCGCCCGCAGCGTCTCGGCGGCGTCGCCGACCAGCGGCACGTCCACCGGGTAGCGGGTGCCGATGCGCCGGCCGTCGATGTCGACCTGGATGGTGCGTACCTGGCCGGGCATCGGGAACCAGTCGGTCCACGGATCGTTTGTGCCGATCATCAGCAGCGTGTCGCAGGCGCCCATGAGCTGCGCGGCGGCGGTGGTGCCGACCTCGCCGAGCACGCCGGTGTGGAACGGCAGCCGCTCGTCGAGCACCGGCTTGCCCAGCAGCGACGTGGCCACGCCCGCGCCGAGCCGGTCGGCGAGCGCGACGATCTCCTCGGCCGCGCCGTGCGCGCCCTGCCCGACCAGCATCGCGACCCGCTGCCCGTTGCCGAGCAGCGAGGCGGCGGCGTCCAGGTCGGCGTCGTGCGGCATGACCCGGGCCAGCGGCTCACCGGGCGTCGCGGTGAGCACCCCGGCGGCCTGCGGCAGCAGGTCCGGTACGGCGGTGACCTGCAACGCCCGCGGCAGCACCACGCAGGTCGGGCTCCGGGTCGCCACGGCCGTACGGAACGCCTGGTCCAGCAGCGCCGGCACCTGTTCGGGCCGGCGGCCGTAGCGGACGAACTGGTTGCACACGTCGCCGAAGAGCCGGCTCAGCCCGATCTCCTCGTACGCGCCGCCGAGCGGACCGGTGACGTCCTCGCCGATGATCGCGACCACCGGCTTGCTGTCGAGCTTGGCGTCGTAGAGGCCGTTGAGCAGGTGCACCGCGCTGGGCCCCTGGGTGGCCAGGCACACCCCGACACCGCTGGTGAACTTCGCGTGCCCGGTGGCCATGTACGAGGCGGTCTCCTCGTGCCGGGCGGGGACGAACAACGGGTCCCCGCCCGCGTCGTCGAGCGCGCCCACGAGCGGGGCGACCGCCGCGCCCGGACAGCCGAAGACCCGCGGCACCCGCCAGGCCCGCAGGCGTTCGACCACCAGGTCGGCGACGATCCGCTCAGCCATTACCCCGCCCCGGCGTGCTCGCGTCGACGTACCGCAGCACCGCGCCGACTCCGTCGGTCAGCTCCGGCGCCTCCTCCGGCGCGAGCACTGTCAGGTCCGCGTCCGTGCCGATCAGCGCGCGCAGCAGCGCCGCGTCGGCGCGTACCCGCTGGGGGTCGGCCACCGACATGTCGGCCAACTGCGCCCGGTCGGTGGCGATCTCGGTCGGCTCGGGGCCCACCCACAGCTCGCCGTCGGCCGACGGGTCGTCCACGAGGAGCATGGTGTCGACCTGGTTGCGTTGCAGCGCGGAGACCACGGCGTCGAGTCCGGCGCCGACGTCCTCCTGGACGCCGAAGCGGTCCAGCGCAGCGGCGATCCGCCGGTCGGCGACCTCGGCGACGGTCTGCACCGTGATGTCGTCCATCAGCGTGTCGTCGGCGCCCACGTCACGGGCGCCGGCGTCGGTGCGGACCAGCACGTCCTGCCAGCGCGCGGGCAGCTGGGCGGCGATCATGCCGGTGGCCCGGACGTCCCCGGCCACCACGACGACGTCCGCGCCGACCCGCTCGGCCAGGTCGGCGGTGGCCGCGGCGGCGTCACCGGCGTTCTGGTGCCACGCCTCCATGGCGGCACGCTGGTAGCGGGACTGCGACCAGCCGCCCGGCTGCACCCGGCGCAGCTGGCGGTTCTGCCCGCCCTGCACCTGGGCCCGTCGGGGCACCCCGCCGGCACTGACCGCCATCGCGTCCGCGCCGGTGCGGTCGGCCAGCACCCGCACCCAGGCCACCTGCTCACCGCGCTGGGCCACCAGCGGCATGGTGTGCGGCAGCGCCGACCAGCTGGCCAGGTCGCGCAGCGGTGGGGCGGACAGGTACTCGGTGAGCGCCACGCGGCCCCGGCTGGCGAACACGGCGATGCCGTAGTCGCCGGGCATCGGCTGGTGCCGGCGGACGACCTCCTCCACCGCCTCGACGGTGACCGGGTCGGCGCCCTGCCCCAGCAGGTCGCCCTTGAGGGCCCGCCAGCGCAGGTCGACCTGCGCTCGCGCGTCCTGGGTGTCGCGGGAGGCGTCCATGTACACCGAGCACCATGGCCCGGGACGGTCGTAGAGCGGGCGCAGGAAGGACAGCTGCATGCTCGACCCCTTTCCGGCTCGGCCGCACGCATACCCGCGCCCCGGCGGAGTTCACCTGCCGGCGGCCCCGGCGTGACCGTCGTTCATTCACGTCGTTCAGCCCGAAGGATCGATACCATCTGTGCACGCAACGGGACTCTCGGTGGTGAACATGAGCACGGAGTTGTACGGCCGACGGGTCGTCCACCCGACGGAACGCGTCGTCACCGGGCGTCTGGTCCGGTTGCTGGAGGGCTATGCCCGGGAGGTCCGGGTCGGGCAACCGGCGCTGGTCGCGGTGCTCACCGCCGCGGGAGTGGTGGGGCTCCTGCTGAAGGTGGTGCGCGCGTTGCTCAGCAGTGGCGGCGGCGGGGCCCGGCGCAGCTTCAAGGACCTGAAGAAGGGGCCGGAGTTCCTGGTCACCCCGGTCCGGGTGCGCGACACCACCGGCCGGCTGGTCGAGGTCGAGCTGCACGGCCACCTGCCGCAGAGCGCGCTGCACCCGGGCGACCACGTCCAGCTCACGCTACGGGGGCAGCGCGACGAGGACCTGCCGCCGCGGATCGAGCAGATCGTCAACCTGACCACCGGGCAACTGCTGACCCCGCGTACGGCCACGCTCTGGTCGCACCTGGGGCCGGCGCTGCTGCTGCAGGCGACGCTGGGTGCCGTCCTGCTGTTCGGCGTGGCCGCCTGCTCAGCGCTGACATAGGTTTCCCGGTCGCCGGTGGCGGGCACCGCTACCGCCGTGTTCGCCGGATTCACGCTCACCGAGATCGACGTCGGCGCGGTGCGCCTGCGCGTACGTCACGGCGGCTCCGGGCCACCCGTGGTGCTGCTGCACGGGCACCCGCGTACCCATGCGACCTGGCACCGGGTGGCGCCGCGGCTGGCCGCGCGGCACACGGTGATCTGCCCGGACCTGCGCGGTTACGGCGGCTCGTCGAAGCCGCCGAGCGACCCGGGGCACACCGTCTACTCGAAGCGGGCGATGGCCGGCGACGTGGTGGGCCTGCTCGACGCGCTCGGCCACCGCCGGGCCGCCGTGATCGGGCACGACCGCGGCGCGTACGTGGCCATGCGCACCGCGCTGGACCACCCGGACCGGGTGAGCCGCCTCGGCGTGCTGGACGGCGTGCCGATCGGTGCGGCGCTGGACCGCTGCGACGCCCGGTTCGCCGCCCGCTGGTGGCACTGGTTCTTCCTCGGTCAGCTCGCCAAGCCGGCCGAGCGGGTGATCAACGCCGATCCGGACGCCTGGTACGGCGGATCGCCGGAGAAGATGGGCGAGCAGGCGTACGCCGACTACCGGGCCGCCATCCACGATCCGGCCACCGTGCACGCCATGTGCGAGGACTACCGGGCCGGGCTCGGCCCGGACCGGGCGGCTGACGACGCGGACCGGGCCGCCGGGCGGCGGATCGGCTGTCCGGTGCTGTTCGCCTGGTCCGAGCGGGACGACATGGTCGACCTCTACGGCGACCCGGCCGCCATCTGGCGGGACTGGGCCGACGACGTGCGGACCGCGTCGATCCCGTCCGGGCACCACATGGCCGAGGAGGCACCCCGGGAGCTGGCCGACGTGCTGGTCGCCTTCCTCGCCGAGGAGACAGCCGCGCTCAGCGACCGGCGGGGGTGAGCGGCCGCTCGGCCGCGGCGGGCGCGTCGAGCAGGCCCCGGCGCTGCGCCCAGCGCTCGAACAGCACTGTGGCGAACGGCGGCACGGCGGCGGCCAGGGCCAGCCCGGTCTGCACGAGGGTCCAGCGGCGCCGGCGGGCCGCCAGGAGCGCCAGCAGCCCGTAGAGCACGAACAGCCCGCCGTGGATCGGCCCGAAGATCTTGACGCCGATCTCGTTGCCGGGCGGGCCGTACTTGACCGCCATCCCGGCCAGCAGCGCCGCCCAGGAGCACGCCTCGGCGAACGCCACCACCACGAACGCCCGGGTCCACCCGTCGCGCATCAGCCACTCCCCTTCGCCGTCGGCCGCCCATGTTAGCCGCCCCGACCGGCCCGTCCGGACGCAACCCGGGTCGCCGCGGCGGGGTCACCGGGGCCGACACGGGGTACAGAAAAAGCCCCCGGGCCTTTCCTGACCCGCCGCTCCGTGCGAGGTTGGGGAGAACCAACGGTGACAGGGTGGTGACGATGGGCGAGGACGTCGGCGTGCGCACCTTCAGCCGGGAGGATCGGGCCCGCTACCGCGAGAAGGTCCGGCGATGCCTGGACGTGTTCGCCGAGATGCTGCGCGAGTCCCGGTTCGACGTGGAGCGGCCGATGACCGGCCTGGAGATCGAGCTGAATCTGGTCGACGACGGCTTCGACCCGGCCATGCGCAACGCCGACGTGCTGGAGGCGATCGCCGACCCGGCGTTCCAGACCGAGCTGGGCCAGTTCAACGTGGAGATCAACGTCGAGCCGCGGCGGCTGGCCGGCACCGGCACCGCCGCGTTCGAGGAGCACGTGCGGGCCAGCCTGAACGCCGCCGAGGAGAAGGCCCGCACGGTCGGCGCGCACATGGTGATGATCGGGATCCTGCCGACGCTGCGCCCGGAGCACCTGACCGCCGAGACGCTGTCGGCGAACCCCCGGTACGCGCTGCTCAACGAGCAGATCTTCGCCGCCCGCGGGGAGGACCTGCCGATCGCGATCAGCGGGGTGGAGCGGCTGGCCACCACCGCCGACACGATCACGCCGGAGGCGGCGTGCACCAGCACCCAGTTCCACCTCCAGGTCAGCCCGGCGCAGTTCGCCGACTACTGGAACTCGGCGCAGGCGATCGCCGGCATCCAGGTGGCTCTCGGTGCGAACTCCCCGCTGTTGTTCGGCCGGGAGCTGTGGCGCGAGACCCGGGTGCCGCTGTTCCAGCAGGCCACCGACACCCGGGCGGAGGAGATCAAGGCCCAGGGCGTACGCCCGCGGGTGTGGTTCGGCGAGCGCTGGATCACCTCGGTGTTCGACCTGTTCGAGGAGAACGTGCGCTACTTCCCGGCGCTGCTGCCGGTCTGCGACCCGGAGGACCCGGCGGCCACGCTGCACAGCGGCGGGGTGCCGAAGCTGGCCGAGCTGCGGCTGCACAACGGCACCATCTACCGGTGGAACCGACCGGTGTACGACGCGCCCAAGGGCCGCCCGCACCTGCGGGTGGAGAACCGGGTGCTGCCGGCCGGGCCGACAGTGCTGGACACGGTCGCCAACGGCGCGTTCTACTTCGGCCTGGTCCGGGCGCTCGCCGAGTCCGACCGTCCGCTCTGGTCGCAGATGTCCTTCAGCGCGGCCGAGGAGAACTTCCACGCCTGCGCCCGGCACGGCATCGACTCGCAGGTGTTCTGGCCCGGGCTGGGCTACCTGCCGGTGACCGAGCTGGTGCTACGCCGGCTGCTGCCGCTGGCCCATCAGGGGCTGGACCGGTGGGGCCTGGACCCGGCGGAACGGGACCGGCTGCTCGGCATCGTCGAGCAGCGCTGCCTGACCGGCCGCAACGGCGCGACGTGGCAGGTGGAGACGCTGCACCGCCTGGAGTCGGCCGACCACATGGACCGGCCGGCGGCGCTGCGCGAGGTGGTCCGCCACTACGTCGACCTGATGCACAGCAACCGGCCGGTGCACGAGTGGCCGATCCCCTGACCGGGCGGTAGGTCAGCGCAGCGCCGTCACTGCCACCTTCGCGGCCTGGGCGACCAGGGCGTCGTCGGGCTTCGCGTCGCGGCTGTCCCGGCTCGACAGGACGGCCAGCACGATCGGCGCCCGGCCCGGCGGCCAGACCACGGCGATGTCGTTGCGGGTGCCGTACCCGCCGGTGCCGGACTTGTCCGCCACCTGCCAGCCGTCCGGCACGCCGGCCCGGACCAGCCCGCTGCCGGTGGTGCCGGCCCGCATCCAGCCCAGCAGCAGCTCGCGGTCCGCGGGCCGCAGGGCGTCACCCAGCGTGTACGCGCGCAGCGAGCCGGCCAGCGCGCGGGGCGTGCTGGTGTCGCGCTCGTCGCCCGGCGTGGCCGCGTTCAGCTCCGGCTCGGTGCGGGCGGGCCGGGTGACCCGGTCGCCCACGTCGGAGAGCGCCCGCGCGAAGCCGGCCGGACCGCCGAGCGCGTCGAACAGCAGGTTTCCGGCGGTGTTGTCGCTGTGCCGCACCGCCGCCTCGGCGGCGGCCCGCAGGGTCATCCCGGTCCGCACGTGCCGCTCGGTCACCGGCGAGTGCGCCACCAGGTCCGCGCGCCGGTAACGGACCACCCGGTCCCGGTCGGCGTCGGACGTGGCGGCGAGCACCGCGCCCGCCGCGAGCGCCTTGCAGGTCGAGGCGTACGCGAACCGCTCGTCGGCGCGGTGCGCGAGGGTGCGGCCGGTGCCGGTGTCGACGGCGTAGACGCCGATCCGGGCGTCGAAGCGTCGCTCCAGGGCCGCCAGTTCCGGCGGCGCGGGCACCGGCGAAGGGCTCGGCGTCGCCGAGGTGGCCGATGCGGCCGGGGTGGTGTTCCGGCGCGCGGGGTCGGGCCGGTCCGTCGTACAGCCGGCCGCCAGAGCCGTCGTGAGCACCGCCGCGATCGCCTGCCGTCGCCTCATCGACCCCTCCCCCGCCGACCCGGCGCGCCCCCGGCCGGGCGTCGTCGTCACCGGTTCCGGTCGATGGCGAGCTGACGGCGACGGACTCCGAGTCAGCACGCGCGGCGGTAGTGCATGGCCACCACGCCGTTGCGGAGCGGCTCGGCCGAGAGCAGTTCGAGCCGGCGCGTGCCCGGCAGCCCGTCCTCATACAGCGTCGGGCCGTGACCGGCGATCCGGGGATGGAGGAGCAGCTTGTACTCGTCGATCAGGTCCAGCCGGTCGAGCTCGGTCGCGAGCCCGCCGCTTCCGAGGAGGACTCCGGCCGGGGTCGCGTCCTTGAGCTTCCGCACCCCCTCGCGCAGGTCACCGGTGATGTGGTGGCTGTTGGCCCACGGGAAGTCCGTACGCGTCGCCGACACCACGACCTTGGGTTTGGCCTCCAGCTTGACCGCCCACTCACGCATGGCCGGCGCCGCCTCCCGGTCGCCGCGGGCGACGGCCGGCCAGTAGGCCTCCATCAACTCGTAGGTGACGCGACCCCACAGCACCGCCCCGCTCTCGTCCATGAGGCGGGTGAAGTAGGCGCGCGACTCATCGTCGGCGATCCCCTCCTGGTGGTCGACGCAACCGTCCAGTGTGAGGTTGAGGCTGAAGATGAGCGATCCCATGGCCTGCGATTCTAGCGAAACCACGCCGCCGGCCAGGCCTTCCTCGCGTCGGCAGGTCGAGGTGCGGGCGCCCGCCGGTGCGGCGGGTCAGCCGGCGACGACGGTGAACGTGAGCGCGCCGAGCGCGGCCAGCGGGAGCGCCGCGGCGGCGGCCAGCAGCCGTAGCCGGGCGGATCGGCCGATCAGCCCCACCAGCAGCGCGGCGAGTCCGAGGTCGATCGCCACGTTCCACCAGGCGCCGGGATAGGACCCGGACTTCAGCGCGAACCGCAGCGCCTCCTCGACGAACACGGCCACCGGCAGCGCGACACCCACGATGCGCCGCCACCCGTCGGTCCGCGCCCAGATTCCGGCGACGCCGAAGACCACGCCCGCCACCACGCCGAAAGCCATCCAGACGAACGAGGTGAGCGCCCAGATCATCGCGAGGTCGTCGCCCTGGAGCAGCGTCGCCGCCAGGTAGTAGCTGGGCACCGCGACGATCAGCAGGACGCCGGCGGCCACGGCGGCGCGCACCGCGCCCGACCGGATCCACCAGCCCAGCGCGAACGCGGCTACCGCCCAGGTGGCGGTGGAGTTGCCGAGTTCGGCGAACGGGAACGGCACCCACTTGATCCAGACGAAGTCGAGGAAGCCGAGCAGGAAACCGGCGGCGGGGACGACGAGGGCGACGGCGCGATGCGAGGGTGGCATGCCGGGGAGCATACATACTCGGTATGCTCCCGTTCGACAGGGCGGTTCTACGAGGCCAGGCGCCGCTCGGACGGCGCGAGACGCACCGCGGCGTCGGATCGGTTGATCTCGGACCACACCTGGTCCAGGGAGAGACCGAGGACGTCGGCGATGGCCGCGATGGTGGGGAACGCGGGCGTGGCGACCCGGCCGGACTCGATCTTCCGGAGCGTCTCCGGCGACACGCCCGCGTCGAGCGCGGTGAGCAGCATCGAGCGCTCCCCCCGGGCGCGGCGCAGGAGCGCGCCCAGGCGCTGCCCGCGTTCGACCTCGGCGGGGGTGAGGGGCAACCGGACCATGCCGAGATTCTAATACCGGGATAACATGACCGGGATACTTATTGGTCGCGCGAGGAAGGCCCGCATGATCGAGATCCTGAGCCCCACCGACGTACGGCGGGCGCGGGACACCGGCGCCCTGGTCGCCCACATCCTCCAGACACTGCGCAGCCGCACCACCGTCGGCACGAACCTGCTCGACATCGACAGGCAGGCGCAGCGCATGATCACCGAGGCCGGGGCGCAGTCCTGCTACGTCGACTACGAGCCGTCGTTCGGGCGCGGACCGTTCGGCCACTACATCTGCACCTCGGTGAACGACGCGGTGCTGCACGGGCTGCCGCACGACTACACGCTCGCCGACGGCGACCTGCTCAGCCTCGACCTGGCCGTCTCACTGGGCGGGGTGGTGGCCGACTCCGCGATCAGCTTCCTGGTCGGCGACGCCCGGCCCGCGGAGAGCGTCGCCCTGATCGACGCGACCGAACGGGCGTTGCGCGCCGGGATCGCCGCGGCCCGCCCCGGCGCGCGCGTCGGCGACCTCTCGTACGCCATCGGCTCGGTGCTCACCGAGGCCGGATACACGGTCAACACCGAGTTCGGCGGCCACGGCGTCGGCTCGACCATGCACCAGGACCCGCACGTGTCGAACACCGGCCGGCCCGGGCGCGGCTACCCGCTGCGGCCCGGCCTGCTGCTGGCGCTGGAGCCATGGGTGATGGCGGACACGGCCACGCTGGTCACCGACGCCGACGGGTGGACGCTGCGCAGCGCGACCGGCTGCCGCACCGCGCACAGCGAGCACACCATCGCCATCACCGACGACGGCGCGGAGATCCTGACGCTGCCGAGGCCGTGACCCGGGCCGGTCGCCGCCGAGCGTCGTCAGGCAGGCGCGCAGCGCTCCCGCAGCGTCTGCACACCGGGGCCGGTGAGGTCGTCGCAGTAGGCGGCCCGCCCGGCCATGGCCATGGTCAGCGCGAGAGTGGTGCCGCTGACCAGCGGGCCGGCGCCGGCGGTGAACGGCCCGTCGGTCGCCTCCACCCGCAGGCCGTCGATCGCGCTGCGCCCGGCCACTGTGAAGTCCCGCCCGGCGTAGAACCGGGCGACCGGCGTGACCGCCTCGACCGGCGGCGTACGGTCCAGGCGGAGCGGGCGCCGGATGTCCTGGGCGTGCACCACCACCTCACCGAGCCACGCCTCGGCCGGCCCGAAGGTCGAGGTGGTGCTGCCGACGATCCGGCGGAACCGGTCCAGCGTCTCGCCCGGGTCGGCGCCCCGGTGCTCGGCCAGCCGGCGGTCGTTGTGCAGATCGAAGTCGAACCGGGCGCCGAGCACGCTGGCGAGCCAGCGGATACGCCCGACGCTCGCCGCCGCCGTCAGGTGCGCGACCGTCTCCTGCACCGTCCACCGGCCGCACAGCGAGCGCCGCACCCACTGCGCCGCGTCGAGCCCGGCGAGATCCTCGGCCAGGGCGGCGCGCTCGGCGTGCGCGAGCGCCCACAGCTCGCGGCGGGTCAGCGTGTCGGACATCAAACCTCCAGAGTCGGGTCGTCGATTGGACCGCACTGCGGCGGCGAACTCACCGCTCCTTCGCCGATCTTGGAGCTGTGGTGGTTCACCAACCCGACATCGACGACATTCGAGGCGCCACCTGTCCAAGATCGACGCACGCAGGGGCGCAGGCCGGGGCAACCGCGCGGGCCGTCAGAGCGCCGCGACGGCGGCCGACTCCGGGGGCAGCTCGATGCCGTCGCGCATGACGGTGACGCCCTCGGAGGTGGTGAGCAGCACGCGGCGTACCACACCGGGCAGGCTGATCCGCTGCGCCCGGCCGGCCAGGTTCGCCACCACGAGCGTGTCGCCGCGCCGCATCACCAGGAACCGGTCGCCGTGCCGGATGTCGACCCGGTCCAGCCGGGGGTCGGACAGGTCGGCCCGGGAGCGGCGCAGCGCGATCAGCCGCCGGTAGAGGTCGTACGTCTCGCGATGTTCGGGTTTGTCCAGCTCGGCCCAGTCCAGCCGGGACCGCAGGAACGTCTGCGGGTCCTGCGGGTCGGGCACGTCGTCGGTGGCCCAGCCGTGGTCGGCGAACTCCCGCCGACGGCCGGTCGCCACCGCCACGGCCAGTTCCGGCTCGGGATGGCTGGTGAAGAACTGCCACGGCGTGGTGGCCGCCCACTCCTCCCCCATGAACAGCATCGGCGTGAACGGCGCGGTCATCAGCAGCGTCGCGCCCACCCGCAGCAGGCCGGGTGACAGGGTGGCGGAGATCCGGTCGCCGGTGGCCCGGTTGCCGATCTGGTCGTGGTTCTGCAGGTACGCCACGAAGCGGTGGCCGGGCGTGCGCTGCCTGTCGACCGGGCGGCCGTGGCTGCGGCCCCGGAAGCTGGACCAGGTGCCGGCGTGGAAGAACCCGCCGGTCAGCACGTCGGTGAGGCACTCCAGGGAGCCGAAGTCGCCGTAGTAGCCCTGCCGCTCGCCGGTGAGCAGCGTGTGCAGCGCGTGGTGGGCGTCGTCGTTCCACTGGGCGTGCAGGCCGTATCCGCCCGCCTCGCGGGGCGTGATCAGGCGCGGGTCGTTGAGGTCGCTCTCGGCGATCAGCGACAGCGGCCGCCCGAGGTGCGTCGACAGCGCCTCCACCTCGGCGGCGACCTCCTCCAGCCAGTGCACGGCCCGGCCGTCCGGCATGGCGTGCACGGCGTCCAGCCGGAGCCCGTCGACGTGGTAGTCGCGCAGCCAGCCCAGCACGCTGTCGGCGATGTAGCGGCGCACCCCGTCGGAGTGCGGGCCGTCCAGGTTGACGGTGCGGCCCCAGGTGTTGCTCTGCTCGGTGAGGTACGGCGCGAATCGCGGCGCGTAGGCCCCGGAGGGCCCGAAATGGTTGTAGACGACGTCGAGGATCACCCCCAGCCCTTTGGCGTGGGCGGCGTCGACGAACCGTTTCAGGCCGTCCGGGCCGCCGTACGGCTCGTGCGGGGCGTACCAGCAGACGCCGTCGTAGCCCCAGTTGTACTCGCCGTTGAACGCGTTCACCGGCAGCAGCTCGACCAGGTCGACGCCGAGGTCGACCAGGTGGTCGAGCTTCGCGATCGCCCCGTCGAAGGTGCCCTCCGGGGTGAACGTGCCGACGTGCAGCTCGTACAGCACGCTGCCGGGTAGTTGCCGGCCGGTCCAGGCGGCGTCGGTCCAGGCGAACGCGGCGTGGTCGTAGAGCCGGCTGGGCCCGTGCACCCCGGCCGGCTGCCAGGCCGAGCGAGGGTCGGGCAGGGCCTGGTCGTCGTCGTCGAGCAGGAACGCGTAGTCGGTGCCGGGCCCGGCGTCGGGCACCTCGACCCGCCACCAGCCGTCCGGCCCCTGACGCATCGCGTGGTCGGCGACGCCGGGCAGGCGCAGCCGCACCTGCGCGGCCTCGGGCGCCCACACCGTGAACTCGGTCATGCGGCGGCCTCCACAGAGTCGGTGGGTGCGAGGAGGGCGACGGGATAGGTGCTCAGCAGATCATCCAGGAGCAGCTCAGTACCACTGTAGACCCGCCCGGTGAACAAGTCGGTGCAGTCGTGAACGGGAAGTGGCACGGTCGTGTCCCGCCAGCCGCCGGAGCGGGCCAGCCGCAGCGGCAGCCGGGTCGCCACCGCGACCGCGCCACCCCGGTCGAAGGCCACCGCGTGCGCGGCGGCCGGGCCCCGCGCCGGCACCGGCCGGTAGCCGCCGAACAGGTCCGGGCGGTCACGGCGCAGCCGCAGCGTCCGGGACACCACGAGCAGCTTGGCCGCGCCGTCGTCGGCCACCGCGGGCCGCCATCCGGCGTCGAGCCGGGCCAGCACGTCCCGGCGTACGGCGAAGTCGACCGGCCGCCGGTTGTCCGGGTCGACGAGCGAGTTCTCCCACAGCTCGGTGCCCTGGTAGACGTCCGGCACACCGGGCATGGCGAGCTGCACCAGCTTCTGCCCGAGCGCGTTCGACCAGCCGGGCGGGGTGATCTCGGCGGCGAACGCGGTGATCTGCGCGTGCAGCTCCGGGTCGTCGTACATCCGGTCGACGAGGGCGTGCAGCTCGTGCTCGAAGACCGGGTCCGGGTCGGCCCAGCTCGTGGTGACCGACGCCTCCCGGGCGGCCTTCTCGGCGTACCCGTGCAGCCGGTCCCGATCGATCGGCCACGCCCCGACGGCGGTCTGCCAGAGCAGGTGGGCCAGCGCCGGGTCGGCCAGCGGCGCCCGGGACATCCAGTCGGCGACCCGCTCGGCCCAGCGGCCGGGCAGCTCGGACAGCACCGCGAGGCGGGCGCGGACGTCCTCGCCGCGTTTGGTGTCGTGGGTGGAGAGCGCGGTCATGCTCGCCGGCCAGCGCACGTGCCGGGCGGCGGCGAAGCGGTGCAGCTCGGCCGGGGGCACGCCGAAGTGGGCCGGGCTGCCGCCGACCTCGTTGAGGGCGACGAACCGGCTCCACCGGTAGTACGCCGTGTCCTCCACGCCCTTCGCCATCACCGCTCCGGTGAGCTGCGGGAACCGGGCGGCCAGCTCATGGCCGGGGTCGCGCAGCCGGGCGGTGACCGCGTCCAGCACGCCGGTCAGGTCGGGGCGGCGGCGGCCGGCCTCGCTGCGGGCGGCGGCCAGGTGCCGGGCCCCCTCGGGCGGATAGCCGCGGTAGACCGGGAAGCACGCGGCCAGCTCGGCCAGGGCGGCGCGGACCTGCTCACCGGGCAGTTCGGGCACGAGCGCGGCCAGCCGGGTCAACTCGGCGGCGAGCAGCCGGGTGGCGGCCTCCAGTTTGGTGGCGTGCGTCAGGTCCGGCCAGGAGGTGTGCCGCCCGGTGAGCCGCCCGTCCAGCGCGGTGAAGTCCGCCTCGGCGTCCGGGTCGACGAACGGCCCGGACACGGCGGCCAGCGCGTCGTAGCCGGTGGTGCCGTCGACCGGCCAGTCCGGCAGGTCCTCGCCGTACTCCAGGATCTTCTCCACCACCAGCCAGCTCTCGGGCGCGGCGGCGCGCAGCCGGGCCAGGTAGCCGGCCGGGTCGCGCAGCCCGTCCGGGTGGTCGACGCGGATGCCGTCGACCTCGCCCGCGCCGGCCCAGCGCAGGATCTCCGCGTGGGTGGCGTCGAACACCTCCGGGTCCTCCACCCGCAGGCCGGCCAGGTCGGACACGGCGAAGAACCGGCGGTACGTCAGTTCGGCGTCGCCGCGCCGCCAGTTCACCAGCTCGTAGTGCTGCCGGTCGTGCACCTGGCGGGGGGTGCCCTCGCCGGTGCCGTCGGCGAGCGGGAAGCGGTGCTCGTGGTAGCGCAGCTCCCCGTCGACGAGCTTCAGGTCGTCGAGCGCGTCGGCGGTGTCGGCGAGCACCGGCAGCAGCAGCCGGCCGCGGTCCCAGTCGATGTCGAACCAGCGCGCGTACGCCGAGTCGCGTCCCCGCCGCAGCACGTCCCACCAGGCCGGGTTGGCCTCGGGGCGGACCACCCCGGCGTGGTTGGGCACGATGTCCACGACCAGGCCGAGCCCGGCCGCGCGCAGCGCCCGGACCAGGCGCGCCCGGGCGGCCTCGCCGCCGAGCTGCGGGTTGACCGCGCGGTGGTCGACCACGTCGTAGCCGTGCGTGGAGCCGGGGGTGGCGGTGAGCAGCGGCGCAGTGTAGAGGTGGGTGACGCCGAGCGCGGCGAGGTAGCCCGTCAGCTCGGCGGTGGTGTCCAGGTCGAAGCCGGGCCGCACCTGGACCCGGTAGGTCGAGCGAGGGGTGTCGGGCATCGGTCAGGCCGTCCTCTCCAGGACCAGCAGCGAGCGGTCCGGCACGCAGACGGTGCCGCCCGCCTCGAGGAGCGTCGTCTTCTCCGGATCCGGTTCCGCGGTGCTGATCACCATCTCCCACCGGTTGCCGAACTCCTCGCCGGGCAGCGTGAAGTCCAGCGGCGCGTCGTGCGCGTTGAACAGCAGCAGGAACGAGTCGTCCCGGTGACGCTGGCCGTACTGGCCGCGCTCGCCGATGCCGTCGCCGTTGACGAACAGGGCCACCGAGCGGCCGAAGTCGTTGCCCCAGTCCTCGCCGGTCATCTCCCGGCCGTCCGGGGTGTACCAGGCCAGGTCGGGCAGCGCGGTGCCGGCGGCCCGGCCGCCCACCGGCAGACCGGTGAAGAACCGGCGGCGGCGGAACACCTGGTGGCGGTTGCGGAACTCGGTGAGCCGGCGGACGAAGTCCAGCAAATCGTCGTCGGCCCGGTCCCAGTCGACCCAGGCGAGCTCGCTGTCCTGGCAGTAGGCGTTGTTGTTGCCGCGCTGGGTGCGGCCCAGCTCGTCGCCGTGGCCGAGCATCGGCACGCCCTGGGACAGCATCAGCGTGGCCAGGAAGTTGCGCCGTTGCCGGGCCCGCAGCGCGCGTACGCCCGGGTTGTCGGTCTCCCCCTCGACGCCGCAGTTCCAGGACCGGTTGTGACTCTCCCCGTCCCGGTTGTCCTCGCCGTTCGCCTCGTTGTGCTTGTCGTTGTAGGAGACCAGGTCGGCCAGCGTGAACCCGTCGTGGCAGGTGACGAAGTTGATGCTGTGGAACGGCCGGCGGCCGTCGTCCTGGTAGAGGTCGGCCGAGCCGGAGATGCGGGAGGCGAACTCGGCGAGCGTGGCGGGCTCGCCGCGCCAGAAGTCGCGGACGGTGTCGCGGTACTTGCCGTTCCACTCGGTCCACTGCGGCGGGAAGTTGCCGACCTGGTAGCCGCCGGGGCCGACGTCCCACGGTTCGGCGATGAGCTTGACCCGGCCGACGACCGGGTCCTGCTGCACCACCTCGAAGAACGTGGACAGGCGGTCCACCTCGTAGAACTCGCGGGCCAGCGTGGCGGCCAGGTCGAACCGGAAGCCGTCGACGTGCATCTCGGTCACCCAGTAACGCAGCGAATCCATGATCAGTTGCAGCGAGTGCGGGCTGCGGACGTTGAGGCTGTTGCCGGTGCCGGTGTAGTCGACGAAGTAGCGCCGATCGGACTCGGAGAGCCGGTAGTAGCTGGGCGTGTCGATGCCCTTGAAACTCAGCGACGGCCCGAGGTGGTTGCCCTCGGCGGTGTGGTTGTAGACCACGTCGAGGATGACCTCGATGCCTGCCGCGTGCAGCGCCTTGACCATGCCCCGGAACTCCTGCACCTGCTGGCCGAGGCGGCCCAGCGCGGAGTAGCCGTGGTGCGGGGCGAAGAAGCCGATGGTGTTGTAGCCCCAGTAGTTGCGCAGCCCCAGGTCGGCCAGGCGGTGGTCGTGCACGAACTCGTGCACCGGCATCAGCTCCACCGCCGTCACGCCGAGCCGCTTGAAGTGCTCGATCATCACCGGGGAGGCGATCGCCGCGTACGTGCCGCGCAGTTCCTCCGGGATGCCCGGGTGGCGCATGGTCAGCCCGCGCACGTGCGCCTCGTAGATCACGGAGTGGTGGTACGGGGTGCGCGGCGGCCGGTCGTTGCCCCAGTCGAAGTACGGGTTCACCACCACCGACTTCGGCATGTACGGCGCCGAGTCCTCGGTGTTCATCCGGTCGGGGTCGCCGCCGACCTCGTAGTCGTAGACCGACGGGTGCCAGGTGATCTCCCCGTCGACCGCCTTCGCGTACGGGTCCAGCAGCAGCTTGTGCGGGTTGCAGCGCAGGCCTTCGGCCGGGTTCCACGGCCCGTGCACCCGGTAGCCGTAGCGCTGGCCGGGCTCGACACCGGGGATGTAGGCGTGCCAGACGTACGCGTCGACCTCACGCAGCTCGACCCGGCGCTCGGTGCCGATGTCCCACTCGTCGAACAGGCACAGCTCGATCCTCTCCGCCACCTCGGAGAAGATCGCGAAGTTGGTGCCCATCCCGTCGTACGTGGCGCCGAGGGGGTAGCTCTCGCCCGGCCAGACCTGCATGTCGCTCCTTCGGCCCATGATCGTGAGCGCACCGGACAGGGGGCCGCCGATGCGCACGCCGGTGATGCCCAGTCGTCGCCACGGCCAATCCATCCGTTCGGACCGTAGCCGAATCCACCCTCCTGAGAACGGAAAGACGTTCGGGTGTCATCCGTCACGATCACCCCTTTCGAGATGCGCGCCGGCCGCGGATGGACTTTCCTGGATCCGAACCTGCGCCCGCGCGGGCCCGCCCGGCCGTTCGGCCACCCCTCACCATCGCTCGACGCCGCCACCGAAGCCGGCGTGCCTCACCATGCATGGACGGAGATCCACGTGACCACTCTGCGGGTGGGCGCTCAGCCCGCCACCGCGGCGGACCGGCTCCACCGGCCCACCCTCACCTCCCGCCCGGCGCCCCCCTCGCCGACCGGATCCGCGCCCCGGACCCGGCGCATCCTGATGCTGTCGTGGGAGTACCCGCCGGTGCTCGTCGGTGGGCTCGGCCGCCACGTCCACGCGCTGTCGGTCGCCCTGGCCGCCGCCGGGCACGAGGTCACCGTCGTCACCCGCCACGCCGACGGCGCACCCCTCGAGGAGTACGCCGACGGCGTGCGCGTCGTCCGCGCCGCCGAGGACCCGGTCACCTTCCCCCTCGCCACCGGCTCGCTGCTGGCCTGGACGATGGCGTTCAACCACACCCTCACCAGGGCCGCCCTGCGGGCCACCGAGTCCGGCTCGTACGACGTGATCCACGCCCACGACTGGCTCGTCGCACACACCGCGATGACGCTGCGCGAGCACCTGGACGTGCCGCTGGTGACCACCATCCACGCCACCGAGGCGGGCCGGCACCAGGGCTGGCTGCCGGAGGAGATGAACCGCACCATCCACGGCGTCGAGCACTGGCTGGCCGGCGAGTCCGGCCGGGTGATCGTCTGCTCCGGCTACATGCGCGACGAGGTGGGCGCGCTGTTCGGGGTGGACGCCGCCCGGGTGGACGTGGTGCCCAACGGCGTCGAGCCGCACCGCTGGCGGGTGCCCGCCTCGGCGGTCGCCGCCGCGCGGGCCCGGTTCGCCGCCGACGGCCCGCTGGTGACGTTCGCCGGTCGGCTGGTGTACGAGAAGGGCGTGCAGCACCTGCTGGCCGGGCTGCCCCGGCTGCGCGACAGGCACCCGGGCCTGCGCGCGGTGATCGTCGGCGACGGGCCGTACAAGGCCGACCTGGAGGCCGAGGTGCACCGCCTCGGGCTGGGCGACACGGTCAGCATGCCCGGGTTCCTCGGCGGCACCGACCTGCCCGCGGTGATGGCCGCCTCGGACTGCTTCGCGGTGCCCAGCATCTACGAGCCGTTCGGCATGGTGGCGCTGGAGGGGGCCGCCGCGGGCGCGCCGCTCGCCGTCGCCCGTACCGGCGGGCTGGCCGAGATCGTCGAGCCGGGCGTCACCGGGATGACGTTCGCCCCGCACGACCCGGACGGGCTGGCCGAGGCGGTGCACACGCTGCTGTCCGACCGGGACCGGGCCCGCGCGCTCGCCCGGCGGGCCCGCGTCATGGTGCACGAGCAGTACGGCTGGGCGGGCATCGCATCCCGCACGGCCGCCGCGTACGCCGCCGCCATCGCCGGCGACCCGGCGTTCACCGCCGCCCGCGCCCAGCACCGCATGGCACACGGCCACACCGTGCCCGCCCTCCCCGAGGGCAACCTCCTCACCGCCGCCGGCCTGCGGTAGGGAATGGCCCCTTCATAACGCCCCGCACCCCGGTGCGCACGATCGACCCTCGTTGGCGGCGGGCGAACGGGAACGGCCGCCGGTTCCGTGCCGGCGGCCGTTCCCGAGGGACAGCGTCAGCGCTGGGCGGCGGGGACGTAGTCCCGCTCGGCGGCGCCGGTGTAGATCTGCCGCGGGCGGCCGATCTTCGTCTCCGGGTCGTTGATCATCTCGCGCCACTGCGCGATCCAGCCGGGCAGCCGGCCGAGCGCGAACAGCACCGTGAACATCTTCGTCGGGAAGCCCATGGCCTTGTAGATCAGGCCGGTGTAGAAGTCCACGTTCGGGTAGAGCCGCCGGGACACGAAGAAGTCGTCGGCGAGGGCGATCTCCTCGAGCTGCACCGCGAGGTCCAGCAGCGGGTCCGGCTTGGCCATCCGGCCGAGCACGTCCTGGGCGGCCTTCTTCACGATGGCGGCGCGCGGGTCGTAGTTCTTGTAGACCCGGTGCCCGAAGCCCATCAGCTTCACGCCGTCCTGCTTGTCCTTCACCTTCTGCACGAAGGAGCGGACGTCGCCGCCGTCGGCCTGGATCTTCTGGAGCATCTCCAGCACGGCCTGGTTGGCGCCGCCGTGCAGCGGGCCGAACAGCGCGTTCACGCCGGCCGAGACCGAGGCGAACAGGTTGGCGTTGCTGGAGCCGACCAGCCGCACCGTCGACGTGGAGCAGTTCTGCTCGTGGTCGGCGTGCAGGATGAACAGCATGTCCAGCACCCGGGCCACCACGGGGTCGACCTCGTACGGCTCGGCCGGCACGCCGAACGTCATGCGCAGGAAGTTCTCGACGTAGCCCAGCGAGTTGTCCGGGTACAGCAGCGGCTGCCCGATCGACTTCTTGTACGCGTACGAGGCGATGGTCGGGACCTTCGCCATCAGGCGCACCGTGGACATCTCCACGTGCTCGGAGTCGAACGGGTCCAGGCTGTCCTGGTAGAACGTCGAGATGGCGCTGACGGCCGAGGAGAGCACGGCCATCGGGTGCGCGTCACGGGGGAAGCCGTCGAAGAAGCGGCGCATCTCCTCGTGCAGCAGCGAGTGCCGCCGGATCCGCTCACTGAACTCGGTGAGCTGCGTCTGGGACGGCAGCTCACCGTAGATCAGCAGGTAGGAGACCTCCAGGAAGGAGGACTTCTCCGCCAGCTGGTCGATCGGGTAACCCCGGTACCGCAGGATGCCGGCGTCACCGTCGATGTAGGTGATCCCGGACGAGCAGGATGCGGTGTTCACGAAACCGGGGTCGTACGTGGTCATCCCGGTTTCCTTGAGCAGCTTGCTCACCCCGATCCCGGCGGGGCCCTCAACCGCGGACTGCACCGGCATCGACAGCTGCCCACCGGGGTGGTCGAGCTTGACTTCCGTCATCTGTTCCTCGCTTCGCCGGCAAGATCTTCGTTGAATTGCCTTCGCTTCTACCGTAATCACGGCGCGGAGAACACCGCTCGTCATGGTTTCAGGGTGAGGTGTGCGTCACCTGTTTCCCGGCCAGGCGGGGTGGAAACCGGATGGGAGCGCGACCACGGGCATGTTCGGGAGACCCGTCACGACAGCGTGAGCCGCCGAAGCGCCCCGTCGTCACCGACCCGGTAGAGGTCGAGCCGGTTGGTTCCGGCGGCGAACAGACGGTCGTCGGCGAGCAACGCGGCGAACCGCCGCCCACCGGCGTCCGGCGGCACCACCGGCACCACCGCGCCGACGGTGCCGTTGACCGCGACGGCCAGCCGGGCCCCGTCCGGCACGTCGTCCGGCACGGTGCCCCAGACCAGCGCCGGCAGCCCGCCACGGGCCGGGTCGACAGCGTCGAACGCCTCCCGGTTCGCCACCGTGGCGGACCCGCCCACCGGGATGTCCCCGACCCGGGTCCCGACGAGCGGGTCGGCGGGAACCGGCGCAATCGGGGCGGGCACCCCGCCGGCGATGGTGACCGGCTGGCCGGGGCGGTCGTAGAAGCGCTTGTCCGCCCGCTCGCGCGGGGCCGCCTTCGCCGACCGGCCGTCCATCCGCCACGGCACCCGCATGTGCGTCTCGTCGGCGATGGTGGGCAGCAGGTCGACGTGCTCCCAGTTGCGGTCGTCCACCCGCCCGGCGCGCTGGCCGGGCTCCTTGACGAACATCGGCACCCAGGCCACCTCGTTCGCCGCGTGGTCGATGGCGTCGATCCCCCGCCCCTGCCAGTCCCGGCGGAAGCTGACGCCGTGGTCGGCGGTGACCACCACCAGCGCCTTGTCGTAGAGGCCGGTGGCGCGCAGCGTCCGCAGTGTCTCGCCGATCAGCCGGTCGGTGTAGCCGAGCTGGGCCAGGTGCCGGGCGCGGGCCAGGTCGACCCAGCCGGCGCCGTCGTTGGGCAGGTCCTCCGGCGCCGCGTAGTGCGCCCCGGACGGCAGGTACGCCCACGGCGAGTGCGGCATCAGCAGATGCAGGAAGTGCAGCGTGGGCCGGGTGTCGGGGCGCAGCCCGGCCAGGAAGGAGGTGAACCGGGCCGGCTGGTTGTCGTCGAGCGTGTCCCAGCGGAACTTCGGGTCGTCCGGCACCGGCTCGGCGGCGTCCAGCCCGGCCTCGGCGGCGGTCCGCTCGCGGTAGGAGTCCTCCGGATCGATCCGGCTGTCCACCGGCGCGGCGATCCGCCCGAGCAGCCTGCCGCTCTCCCGGACCAGCGCTCCGAGCCCCTGCTCGGGGGTGGTGGCCTGCTCACAGCGGCTGGGCGGGCAGAGCCGGGTGATGCTCTCCTCGGCCTTGATCCGGTAGAGGCCGCCCAGCGCGGTGAACAGGTTGTCCGGGTACTGCGAGTAGTGCGGCGCCACCCCCCGCCCCGGGTAGCGCCCGGTGAGCATCGCGGGCAGCGCGTATGGTGTCCAGCCGCTGACGCCCGTCGCGTTGCGGTACCACGTCGACCCGCCGGCCAGCGCGGCGAAGTTCGGGTAGCGGGCGGCGTCGATCCGGCCGTCCGGGCCGAGCAGGGACACCAGCGGCAGCTCGTCCAGCACGATCATGACCACCGGCGGGTGCGCGCCCGCGCCGGCCACACCGGCGGCGCCGCCGTCGCCGCGGGGCAGCACCACCGCCGAGGCCGGCGAAGCGAACAGGAACAACCCGACGAACACCAGCGGACCGGTCGCGGCCACCCGCAGCACCCGCCGGGGCGCCCGCCACCGCCGGTGCGCGGCCGCCCCCGCGGCCCCGGCCACACCGGCGACGACCAGCAGGGGTACGCCCCGCAGCGGCGTCAGGTGCCGGCCGACCTGGACCGCCAGCGCGGCGAGCAGCAGCCCCACGAACGCGGTGTGCGCGGCGGCCCGGGTGACCCGTCCGGCGGGCACGGTGAGCGCGCCGAGCAGCGCGAACGGCATGGTCGGCACGAGCGCGACCAGGGCGACCAGCAGCAGCACGTCGGCCCGGGAGGCGCGGTGGAACAGGAAGAAATCGGGGCTGCGGCCGAGCACGTCGAGCAGCGGCTGGGTGACCACCAGCCCGACCAGGGCCGCCACCTCGGCCAGCCGCGCCGCCTCGGCCCGCCACCACGGCCGGCGCTCCCGCCGTTGCGGGACGGACGCCCGGTCCCGGGGTGGCGCCAGGGTGTCCTCAGTCACCCACCACCACCTGGTAGAGCGTGCGGGTGCCGGAGGGCAGCTCGGTCCGGGCGACCACCCGGCCCCGGCGGGCCAGCAGCGCCTCGAAGGCGTCGCGCCGGTAGTCGGGGAACAGCCCGTCGGGCCTGTTGGCCAGCAGCCGGCGGGCCATCGGGTCGTCCGGGTGGACGAACTCGACCACCAGGCTGCCGCCGGTGGCGGTGAGCGCGGTGAGCTGGTCCAGCACCTCGGGCAGCGGCACGTTGCGCCCGATCGCCAGGTGGTGCACGACGGCCAGGGCCAGGACGGTGTCCGCGCGGGCCCGCTCGGCGAACGCGGCCCGCTCGACGCCGCGCCAGCCGCCGCCGGGCGACGGGTCGGCCAGGTCCATCACCAGCGGCAGGATCCGTGTCTCGCCCTCGTCGCGCAGCGCACGGTAGAGCGTGTCGACCACGCCCGGGTCCTGCTCGACGGCGACGACGTGCGCGGCGTGCCGGGCGGCGATGCGGGCGTACCGGCCGTCGTTGGCGCCCAGGTCCAGCGCCGAACCGGGCCCGGTGGCGGCCACCGCCCGGTCGACGAACTCCTCCTTGGCCTGCCGGTCCGGCACCGAGTACGCGCAGGTGCGCTGGTAGTCCGACCAGTGGCTGTCGCCGGGCCGGTGGTCCAGCCGGCGGACGAGTTTCGCCAGTCCGCGTACCGTGGCCAGGGCCAGCTCGCGGGAGAACCCGGCGGCGCGCAACTGGGCGCGGACGTCGGTGGTGCTCGCGGTGGAGTTGCGGGCCTGCATGGCGCCGTGCAGGTGCACGTGGGTGGGCACGCCGGCCCGCCAGCGCCGGGCGCCGCCGAACAGCCGGCGCATCTGGTCCGGTTCGACGCCGTCGACGCGGGCGCGCAGGAACGGCTGGAAGTCCAGCCCCAGGTGGGCCTGGATCAGCAGCGGGTAGAGCAGCGTCTGGCAGAACTGCCGGTAGCCGGCCCAGGGTTCGCCGTCGCGCAGCGCCTCGAACGAGCCGACGTCGATGAAGACCGGCCGGGCGCCGCGCCACTGCACGTTGTACGCCGAGCCGTCCTTCGTGGTGAAGCCGGCCTCGAGGGCGGCCCGCAGCACGTCCAGGTGCAGCAACGCCGCGTCGCGCAGCATCGCGGCCGACCACTCGTAGGGGTGCGAGACGAACGGGATCCGCTCGTGCCGCAGCACGGCGGTCCAGGGCGCGTCGACCGGGGTCGGGGTCAGCTCCTCGGTGCCGACGATCTGCCCCCGGGCGGTGGCCCGCCGGAAGAAGTCGGTGACCGAGAGCGCCCGCCAGTCGCGGGTGGAGCGCTCGTCGAGCCCGCGCAGCACCTCCTCGCCCCGGTGGAACACCCGGTTGCCGGGGTCGCGGAAGGAGCCGGGGTCGACCCGGACGCCGGTGTCGGGGATCGTCACGCCGCCGGGCCCTGGTCGGTGGGCTGACGCCGGAACCGGGACGTCAGCCGGCGCCAGTAGAGCTTGGCGGCCACCGCCACCCCGGCCACCCCGCCGACCACCGCCTGCACGATGAGACTGCCGGATCCCGCGTCCAGGTAGGCCAGATGCGTCACGGCTGCTTTCCTTCCGTCGCCGGTCGTCAGTGCATGCCCGGTATGCGAGCTTTATTGCTCAAAGCCGGACTTGTCCCTCACGGTAACGGCTCGGCGACCGGGCGCGCGGCCACACCGGCCACTCGTCCCCCGTCCGATCCGTTCAAGACGGGCCGGCCCGGCACGCCTACCGTGGCCGGCATGACACCGCAGTTCGATCTGATCGGGGCCGTGGTCACCGACATGGCCCGCACGCTCGACTTCTACCGGCGGCTCGGCCTGCCGATCCCGGCCGGCGCCGAGACGGAAGGGCACGTCGAGGTCACCCTGCCGAACGGCGTACGGCTGGCCTGGGACACGGTCGAGGTGATCCGCAGCTTCCATCCCGAGTTCGACCCGTCCGGCGGCAACAACCGGATGAGCCTGGCCTTCCGGTGCGCCGACCCGGCCGAGGTGGACCGCTGGTACGCCGAGCTGACCGGCGCCGGGCATCACGGTGAGCTGCCGCCGTGGGACGCGTTCTGGGGCCAGCGGTACGCGGTCCTGCACGACCCGGACGGCAACGGCGTGGACCTGTTCGCCCCGCTGCCCGCAGCGGAGTAACGCCGGCCGGCGTGCCCGCGGGCGGGTCCGGGCCGGTCACCCGGCCTGCCGGCGACTGACTGGCGCTCAGTCGCGGTCGAGCAGCCGGGTCGGCGGCACCCCGGCCAGTTCCCGCACCTCACGGGTCAGGTGGGCCTGGTCGGCGTACCCGCTGCGCACCGCCACCTCGGCGAGCGGCGCACCGGTGTGGGCCAGGTCCAGCGCGCGGCGCATCCGCAGGATGCGGGCCAGCGTCTTCGGGCCGTACCCGAAGAGAGCCCGGCTGCGCCGGTGCAGGGCCCGCGGACCGAGGCCGACCTCGGCGGCGGTCGCGGCGACTGTCGCCCCGGCGGCCAGCCGCGCGGCGACCCGCGCGCCGAGCGGGTCGGGGCCGCCGGCCGCCCGCAGTCGGTCACGGGCGACGCGGGTCAGCACCGCGGCGGCAGCGGCGGCGTGGGCGTCGGCAGCGCTGACGGCGTCGGGCCCGTCGTTGCGGATCGGCGCGGCCAGCGCCGTCTCGACCCGCTCGGTCACCTCGGCGGCGGCGCGGCCCCACAGGTCGGCCAGCGGTACGCGGCGGTCCCGCAGTTCCTCGGCCGGCACCCCGAACACGGCCGGGCCGGTCCCCGGCGGCAGGCGCAGCCCGACCCACCGGTCCCCCGGCTCGGAGCGCGACAGGTGCGCGGTGCGGTCCGGGCCGGCGACCAGCAGCCCGGACCGGCTGGACCAGAGCAGGTCCAGGCACCCGTCCGGCAGCACGCGCGTCTCGCCCCCACCGGAGACGCTGCCCCACAGCACCCCGCCGGGAATCCCCGCCACTCCCCACTCCCGGTACACACCCCAACCCTGCCACCTCCCCGTCGATCATGAAGTTGACGGCACCGGCACCCGGCGTGTCGCGCCGCCAACCTCATGATCGACGGGATGTTCCGGGGGGTGGGGGGGGTCAGGGGCGGTGGTGCATGGCCAGGCGGAGCAGGAGGAAGCGCAGGGCTGTGGCGGCCAGGTTGGCTGCCACCAGGACGGTCAGCTCCCAGCCGCGACTCGGGGGTGTGGTGGCGTGCAGCACGGCCAGGGAACCACTGGTCAGGGCCAGGCCGAGCGCGAACGCCAGCAGCCCCTGGAGGTGGTGGCGGCCGGCGTGCCGGCGCCCGGTCACCCCGAACGTGAGCCGCCGGTTGGCCGCCGTGTTGGCCACCGCGGTGAGCAGCAGCGCCAGCAGGTTCGCCGGCTGCGCACCGAGCGGGCCGCGGGCCAGCAGGAACAACAGCAGGTACGCGAGCGTGCTCGCCACGCCCACCGCGGCGAACCGGGCGAGCTGCCGCGGCAACCCGACCGGCACCTGCGCCGGCGGGGCCGGCAGCGGTCCGCGCCCGAGCTGGGCGCGCAACTGCGCCAACGGCAGCGCCCCGGTCACCAGCGCCCGGCCCAGCCGCCCGATGCCGCGCAGGTCGGCGAGCGCGGTGGCGACGATGTCGACGCGGCTGTCCGGGTCGTCCACCCAGTCCACCGGTACCTCGTGGATGCGCAGCCCGGCCCGCTGCGCCAGGACCAGCAGCTC
Source organism: Micromonospora sp. NPDC005686 (assembly GCF_042871665.1). Classification (NCBI taxonomy): domain Bacteria; kingdom Bacillati; phylum Actinomycetota; class Actinomycetes; order Micromonosporales; family Micromonosporaceae; genus Micromonospora; species Micromonospora sp. NPDC005686. Next base: position 140,091 of record NZ_JBIAIY010000010.1, on the reverse strand, counting down.
GGTGTCGAAGAACCAGCCGGTGTCGCGTACCAGCGGCAGCAGCTCGGCCGCCACGTCGGCGCGGATCGCCTTGAAGCCGCACTGCGCGTCGGAGAACCGCGCCGCGAGCGTGCCGCGCAGCAGCAGGTTGTAACCCCGCGAGATGACCTCCCGCTTGGCGCCCCGGACCACCCGGCTGGTCCGCGCCAGGCGGGTACCGATGGCCAGGTCCGAGTGCCCGGAGATGAGCGGCGCGACCAGCGGCAACAGCGCGGCCAGGTCGGTGGACAGGTCCACGTCCATGTACGCGAGCACCGGCGCGGGCGAGGCCGACCACGCGGCGCGCAGCGCCCGCCCGCGCCCTTTCTCGTCCAGGCGCAGCACCCCCACCTCGGGCAGTTCGTCGGCGAGCGCCCGCGCCACCGCCGGGGTGCCGTCCACGCTGGCGTTGTCCGCCACCGTGATCCGGAACGGGTACGGGAAGTGCGCGGTCAGGTGCGCGTGCAGCAGCCGGACGCAGGGCCCGAGGTCGGCCTCCTCGTTGTAGACCGGGACCACCACGTCGAGCACCGCGCTGTCGGCGGCGGGCCGGGCCTGCACGGCGGCCCGGGGCGCGTACGTGCCGGTCATCGCTCAGCCCTGCTTTCCGCTGCTCAGGTCGTACACGGTCACGCCGTCGACGGTGGTCGCGGTGAAGTTCGCGGCGACCCAGGCGGCGATCTCGGCCGAGGCGCTGCTCCCGCCGTTGGCCCGGAACCCGCCGCCGCCGAGGAGGTAGTGGATCCGCCCGTCGGCGACGTACCGCTGGAACTGGGCGAGCGTCGGCGACGGGTCGCTGCCGTTGAAGCCGCCGATCGGCATGACCGGCCGGCCGGTGGCCAGCTGGTAGCCGGAGGCGTTGTTCGAGCCGACCGTGGCGGCGACCCAGGTGTAGTCGTCGGCGTCGGCGGTGAGCAGCGCGGTCATCTCGGCGCTCGGCTCGCGGGCGTCGAGCAGCCCGCCCATGCCACCGCCGCGCTGCCCCCGCCCTTCCTGCCCGGTCCCGCCGGGCGCGCCCGGTGCCGAACCACCGCCCGGGAATCCGGGGAATCCACCGGCGCTCGCCCCGCCGTTCTGGCCGGTGCCGTTGCGGCCGCCCGGGAAGCCCGGGAACTGCCCGATCCCGCCCCCCGGGCCACCGGGGAACTGCCCGTTCGCGCCGCCCGGCATCCGCCCGCCCGGTCCACCGGGGCCGCCGAAGCCGCCTGCTCCGGCCGGCCCGGCGCTCGGGATCGACCCGCTCTGCGGGGTGGCAGCGGTCTGCATCGCGTACGCGGCCGGCCCGGCCAGCGCCACCGCGATGCCGGCGACAGACACCACCGGCACGACCCACCGCACGACCCGCCCGGTAAACCCGGCCCCGGGCCCCGCCGTCGCCCCCGCCTCGGAGTTGACCAAGGAGTTTGCGTCACCCTGAACGCCACTTCCGGACACAAACTCCTTGATCACCGGGGCAGGCGGGGAGGGCGGGACGGTCCGGTGGGTGAGGAACGCCGAGGTGGCCAGGAGGGCGGCTGCGGTCAGGCCGAGGGCCAGCACCGTGGGGCGCAGCCAGGGGTGCCAGTCGGGGGTGCGGCCGAGCAGGTGCCAGGACCACCAGGCGGTGACCGCCAGCGTGCCGGCCAGGACCAGCGTGGCGGCGAACCGGCGCCACCGGACCGGCGCGGAGCGGGCCCGCCACAGCAGGGTGATCCCGATGCCGACCAGCGCGCCGACCGCCGGGGCCAGGGCGACCGTGTAGTAGGCGTGGAAGATCCCGGACATGAAGCTGAAGATCAGTCCGGTGACCAGCAGCCAGCCGCCCCACAGCAGCAGACCGGCCCGGGTGCGGTCGGTACGCGGCGCCCGCCCGGCCAGCCACAGCCCAGCGACCAGCAGGATCAGCGCGGCCGGCAACAGCCAGGAGATCTGCCCGCCGACCTCGGTGTCGAACATCCGCAGCAGCCCCGCCTGGCCGGAGAACGGTCCGCCGCCGGGCCGTCCGCCACCGCCGACGCTGCCCACCTCGTCGCCGGTGATCCGGCCCAGGCCGTTGTAGCCGAGCGTCAGCTCCAGGATGCTGTTGTTCTGCGAGCCGCCGATGTAGGGGCGGGCGCTCGCCGGCACCAGCTCGACGATCGCCACCCACCAGCCGGCGGAGACGACCACGGCCAGCCCGGCGAGCATGAGCTGGCGGATCCGCCGTCCGAGGCCGGTCGGCGCGGCCAGCACGTAGACCCCGGCGAAGACCGGGATCACCAGGAACGCCTGGAGCATCTTGGTGAGGAAGCCGAAGCCGACGAGCACGCCGGTCAGCGCGATCCACCGGGTGCTCGCCGTCTCGACCGCCCGCACCGTCGCGTACGCGGCGGCGACCAGCAGGAACACCAGCAGCGCGTCCGGGTTGTTGAATCGGAACATCAGCGCCGCCACCGGGGTGAGCGCGAGCACCGCGCCGGCGAGCAGGCCGGCGGCCGGGCCGTACCAGCGGCGGACGGTCGCGTACAGCACGCCGACCGAGGCGACGCCGAGCAGGGCCTGCGGCACCAGGATCGACCAGCCGCTCAGACCGAAGATCCGCACCGAGAGCGCCATCAGCCAGAGCGACGCCGGAGTCTTGTCCACTGTGATCGAGTTGGCCGCGTCGGACGAGCCGTAGAGGAACGCCGTCCAGTTCTGCGAGCCGGCCTGCACGGCGGCCGAGTAGAACGCGTTGGCCCACCCGGAGGCGCCCAGTCCCCACAGGTAGAGCAGCGCGGTGACGACCAGCAGGCCGACCAGGGCGGGGCGGGCCCAGCGCGGATCGGAGCCGGTGCGGGTCTCCGGGGATACGGGCACGGCGCCGGGCGGTCCGGCCGCGGGCGCGGTCGGCAGGGTCTCGGTTCTGTCCATGCCGGCAAGCCTCGGCGGGTCCGCTGGCCCGCTCCCGTGAGTGGCCTATGCGTCTGCTGTGGATCCCGGCAGCCAGACCGTGAACGCGGTGTGGCCGGGTCGGCTGACCACGTCGACGCGGCCGTGGTGGGCCTCCACCACGGCGGCGACGATGGCCAGCCCCAGGCCGGTGCTGCCCTGGGCGCGGGAGCGGGAGCTGTCGCCGCGGGCGAACCGCTCGAAGACCTCCGGCTGCAACTGCTCGGGGATGCCCGGGCCGTCGTCGGTGACGCGCAGCTCGACGCCGCCGGGCACGGGCGCGAGCCGGACGGTGACAGTGGTGCCGGCCGGGGTGTGCACCCTCGCGTTGGCGAGCAGGTTCGCCAGCACCTGGTGCAGCCGGTGGGCGTCGCCGGTGACGGTGAGCGGCTCGTCGGGCAGGTCGAGCTGCCAGCGGTGGTCGGGTCCGGCGACGTGCGCGTCGCTGACCGCGTTCACCGCCGTGGCGGTCAGGTCGACCGGGTCGGCGGCGAGCGGGCGGCCGGAGTCCAGCCGGGCGAGCAGCAGCAGGTCGTCGACGAGTCTGGTCATCCGGGTGCTCTCCGACTCGACGCGGCGCAGCGCGTGCGCCACGTCGGGCGGCACCTCCTGGCGGCCCCGGCGGGCCACCTCGGCGTACCCGCGGATGGCGGCCAGCGGGGTGCGCAGCTCGTGGCTGGCGTCGGCGACGAACTGGCGTACCCGGGTCTCGCTGGCCTGCCGGGCGGCGAGCGCGGCGGCGACGTGGCCGAGCATCCGGTTGAGCGCGCCGCCGACCTGCCCGACCTCGGTGCGGGGGTCGGTGTCGGCGGCCGGCACCCGCACGGACAGGGCGACCTCACCGCGGTCCAGCGGCAGTTCGGTGACCCGGGCGGCGGTGGCGGCGACGCGGTTGAGCGGGCGCAGCGTGACGCGGACGATGAGCGCGCCGAGGGCGCCGGCGATGACCAGTCCGGCGCCGATGACCCCGGCCTGCGCGACGAGCATCCACATGACGGTGTCGTCCACCTGGGCCAGCGGGATCGCGAGGACGAGCACGTCGCCGTCGCCGCGCGGCGAGGGCAGCGCGACCGCCCGGTACTCGCCCCGGCCGCCGACGGTCACGGTGCGCGGGCGTTCGCCGGCGGGCATGCGGGCCAGCGGGGCCAGATCGGCGGCGGGCACCTCCTCGCTGCTGCCGCTCTCGGACCGGATCCGGCCCACGGGTTCGGCGGAGGTCGGCACCCGGACCGCGATCGAGCCGGGCGGGAAGCCGCCCGGTGGCGCCGGCGCCGCCTCGTCGGAGTCCGGCGGGGTGGGCCGCTGGTCCGGGCGCGGCGGGTCGGCGCCGTGGCGGGCCCAGCGTTCGAAGTCGGCGGGCCTCCGGTCGCCGAAGGTGAGCTGGTTGTCGATCTGGTCGACCAGGAAGTGTCGCAGCGCGACAGTGGTCAGGCCGCCGATGCCGACGCTCACCAGCGCGAGCAGCGCCACCACGGAGAGCACCAGCCGGCGGCGCAGCGACCAGCCGGCCAGGCGGCGCCGCAGCCGGCCGCGCCGCTCACTCGGCGGGCTTGAGGACATAACCGGCCCCGCGCAGGGTGTGGATCATGGGGGCGCGGCCCGCGTCGATCTTCTTACGCAGGTACGAGATGTACAGTTCGACCACATTGGCCTGACCACCGAAGTCGTAGTTCCACACCCGGTCGAGGATCTGCGCCTTGCTGAGCACCCGGCGCGGATTGCGCATGAGGTAGCGCAGCAGCTCGAACTCGGTGGCGGTGAGCGTGATCAGGTCGTCGCCGCGGCGTACCTCGTGGCTGTCCTCGTCCAGGCTGAGGTCGCCGACGGTGAGCACCGCCTCCTCCCGGGCGGCGACCGCGAAGCCGGAGCGGCGCAGCAGCGCGCGCAGCCGGGCGATCACCTCCTCCAGGCTGAACGGTTTGGTGACGTAGTCGTCGCCGCCGACGGTGAGCCCGGCGACGCGCTCCTCCACGGCGTCGCGGGCGGTCAGGAAGAGCACCGGCACGCTCGGGAACTGCTCGCGCAGGCGGCGCAGCACCTGGAAGCCGTCCAGGTCGGGCAGCATCACGTCGAGCACCACGGCGTCCGGGCGGAACTGGCGGGCGGTGGTGACCGCCGCCATGCCGCTGCCGGCGGTGGCCACCTGCCAGCCCTCGTACCGCAGGGCCATCGAGAGCAGGTCGGTGAGGGTCGGCTCGTCGTCCACCACGAGCACCCGCACCGGTTCGCCGTCCGGTCGGCGCAGCTCGATGCGGCCCTGCGCGGCCTGCCCGTTCATGACCATGCCCCCATCGTGGGCGGACCCGCTGTCGCCGGGCTGTCCCGATCCTGTGTATCAGCTGTGCGCGACGCGCGGTGCCGATCCGGGCAGGTCCGGCGGGTCTTCCGCACCGGTGCTACCCGGTGGTAACTTCCCGGCATGTCCATCGATGGTCGCTTTTCCGGCCGGCTGGCCGGCAAGGTGGTGCTGGTGACCGGCGCGGCCCGGGGCATCGGCGAGCACACCGCCCGCCTCGCCGCCGCACGCGGCGCCCGGTTGTCACTGGTCGGGCTGGAACCCGACCGGCTCGCCGCGCTCGCCGCCGAACTCGGGCCGGGGCACGCCTGGTTCGCCGCCGACGTCACCGACCAGCAGGCGCTGGCCGAGGCGGTCGAGGGCACGGCGGCGGCGCTGGGCGGAATCGACGCGGTGGTCGCCAACGCCGGGGTGGCCAACCGGGGCACGATCGCCGTCGGCGACGTCGAGGCGCTGGTGCGTACCGTCGAGGTCAACCTGATCGGGGTGATGCGCACCGCCGCGGCGACCGTGCCGGCGCTCGTCGACCGGCGCGGCTACCTGCTGATCGTCTCCTCGGCCGCGGCGTTCGCCGCGCTGCCCGGCATGGCCGCGTACTGCGCCTCCAAGGCGGGCGTCGAGCAGTTCGGCAACGCGGTCCGGCTGGAGCTGGCGCACCGGGGCGTGGCGGTGGGCACCGCCCATCCGTCGTGGGTGGACACCGACCTGGTCCGCGAGGCGCGCGCCGACCTGCCGGCCTTCGAAACGGCCCTGGCGAAGCTGCCGTGGCCGCTGCGGCGCACCACCACCGTGGCCGAGTGCGCCGAGGCGTTCGTCCGGGCGATCGAGCGCCGCAGCCGCCGGGTGTACGTGCCGCGCGCCGTGGCCGGCGTGCAGGCCGTGCGGTCGGTGCTGGTCAGCCCGCTGGCCGACCGCCTGGTGGGCCGGACCGCCCGGGCCACCGTACCGCTGATCGAGGAGCAGTCCCGGGCGCTGGGCCGGGGCTTCGGCGCCAGCACGCCGCAGGCGCGGCCGTGACTACGCCGGTGGACGTCGTCTACGAGCGGCGGGGCGCCGGGCCGGCGCTGGTGCTGCTGCACGGCATCGGTCACCACTGTGGCGCCTGGCGGCCGGTGCTGGACCGCCTCGCCGAGGCGCACGACGTGATCGCCGTCGACCTGCCGGGCTTCGGCCGCTCCCCGGTGCCCGCCGCCGGGCTGCCCGCCGACATGCCCGGCCTGACCGCCGCCATGGTCGAGCTGTTCGCCGCGTTCGGGCTGGAACGCCCGCACGTCGCGGGCAACAGCCTCGGTGGCGCGATCGCGTTGGAGCTGGCCGCGCTCGGCGCGGTCACCTCCGCGACCGCCCTGTCACCGGCCGGCTTCTGCACCGCACGCGAGCTGCGCTGGGCGCTGACCGTGCTGTCCCTGCACCGCAACGCGGCCCGGCTGCCCGAGCCGGTGCTGCGCCGCCTGTTCGCCGCGCCCGCGCTGCGGATGCTGGCGATGGGCATGATCCTGGCCCGGCCCAACCGGATGGCGCTCGACGACGCGCTCGCCGACGCTCGCGCGCTGCGCCAGGCACGGGCGTTCCGCGCCGTCGCCCGCGCCGGCCGGGGATACGCCTACGCGGGCGCGCCGACCGTGCCGGTCACCGTGGCCTGGGGTACACGCGACCGGATCCTGCCCTACCGGCAGGCGGCGCTGGCGCGTACCCGGCTGCCCGCCGCGCGGCACCTGGACCTGCCCGGCTGCGGGCACGTGCCGATGCACGACGATCCGGAGCTGGTCGCCTCGGTCATCCTCGGCACCACAGGCGTCGGGCCGGGCTGACGCCTCGCGCCCGATCGCTCCGGCGCCCCGCGTCCGAGCGCCTCACTCGGTCGCGCCGAACGGGAACGTGTGCACGTACCGCATCGTCCAGCCACCGGGTGACGCGTGGTCGTCGCGCTCGTAGAGGTGGTCGGCCACGCCCCCGGCCGATTCCTCCGGATGACGCAGCACCCACCGGGGCGGCGGCGCGCCGTCCGGGCCGGCGGGCAGATCCCGGGACAGCTCGTCGGCCGGCCCGCCGACGAACCGTACGCGCACCGCGGCCACCGCTGCCCTCCGTTCCTCGACGCCCTCGCCGCGAAGCTACCCCGCCGGGGCGCGGACCCTCAGCGGTTTGCACAGCTCCGGGGCCGGGTAGCGGGACCGGAGGGCACACCGGACGAGGCGAGGAGTGGGCGATGAGGACGCTGGGCGGGCGGTACGAGCTCGAACAGCGGGCCGGCCTGGGTGGCATGTCGGAGGTGTGGCGCGCGCACGACCGCGTGCTGGACCGTGTCGTCGCGGTGAAGCTCATCTCGCCCGCGCTGGACGGCGACGCCGGCTCGGTGGACCGGATCCGGGCCGAGGCGCGTTCGGCGGCGCGGCTGGTGCACCCGAACGTCGCCAGCGTGCACGACTTCGGCACGGCGACGCTGCCGGACGGGCGCCCGGTGCCGTACATCGTGATGGAGCTGGCCGAGGGCGAGACGCTCGCGGAGCACCTGCGCGGCGGGCCGCTGGACTGGCGCATCGCGGTACGGGTCTGCGCCGAGGTGTGCGCCGCGCTCGCCGCCGCGCACGCCCACGGCATCGTGCACCGGGACGTGAAGCCCGCGAACGTGATCCTCGCCCCGTGCGGGGTGAAGGTGCTCGACTTCGGCATCGCCACCCCGGCCGGCGCACCCGACCCCGCCCCGGACGGCGTCGTGGTGGGCACCCCGGCGTACCTGGCGCCGGAGCAGCTCGACCGGCAGCCGGCCACCCCGGCCGCCGACATGTACGCCCTCGGCGTGCTGCTGTACTACTGCCTCACCGGCGAGCTGCCGTACGAGGCCGGGAGCGCCACCCAGCTGCTCGGGTCGCGCCGCCGGTCGCCCCGGCCGCTGCCCGAGGTGCCCGGACTGCCGGGCGAGGTGGCCGAGCTGTGCCGCCGTTGCCTCGACGCCGACCCGTCTGCCCGGCCGACCAGCCCGATGGCCGCGTTGCTGCTGGCCGAGGCCGTGGACGCCCGGGTCTACGTGCCGATGTCCGCGGTGCTGCCCCGGCAGCGCGCGTCGCAGGTGTCGCCGTGGACCAGCCGCGCCGCCGCCGAGGCCACCGAGGCGATGGCCGTCGACGCCGCGCCCAGCGGCCGGGTCGGCTGAGCGCTCCTACTGCCGGCCCGGGCGCGGTTTCGCCGCTGCGGCTCCGGGAACGCGGGCCGGTGAGTGACGGGAGGAACGCGATGCCGGATCCGAGTTCCTGGCTGACCGAGACGGCCACGGCGACCGCGGCGGGCGGTCACGTACGCACCGACGACGGCGGGCTCTCCTCCGCCCTGGCGTCCCCGCTGGCGCCGCACTGCACCGGCCTGACGCCGGAGCAGCTCCTGGCCGCGGCGTTCGCCTCCTGCCTGCACCACGCGGCGGTGGAGGCGGCCGGGGAGATCACCGACGAGGCGCACACCGTGCAGGTGACCGCCGAGGCGAAGCTGGGCCGCGACGACGACGGCCGCTACCGGGCCGACGTGCACGCCGAGATCTCCTCGGCGGGACTGACCCGGAAGCAGTTGGCCGACCTGGTCGCGTACGCCGACCGGCTCTGGCCCTTCTCCAGCGGCGACCCGAGCCGGCACCGGCTCACCGTGACCCCGGCGGAGAACGGCCGGCACTGAGCGCTCACCAGCGGAAGCCGGCGGTCACCGCGCGGTGGTCGCTGGCCGGGGTGCGCAGCACCCCGGCGGTGGCCGGCGTCAGTCCCCCGGTGGAGGACGTGGTCCGGCCGGGTGACCGGTAGCTCCGCCGGCCAGGTGAAGCCGAATCCCTGCCCGGCGTCGGCCTGCGCGTCCCCGAGCACCCGGGTCAGCGGGTCGAAGACGCGGTCGGTGGTGGCGGTGTTCAGGTCGCCGAGCACCACCAGCCGATCGGCCGAGTCGGCGCGCACCGCGTCGGGGTCAGGTCGCCCGGGTCGGCGGACCGCCGCCGGGCGTGGACCGGCCGACCAGGGCACCCTCCGCCGAACGGAGGAGGCGGGCGTACGCCGCCCCCGGGAGCGACCCGGCGCCCGTTTCGCCATGGCGAAACCGACATGAGGCCCCTTTCGGGTACGCATCATTGGCGCTTTTCATGCTCATACGCACCCAATGTCAGCAACTAATCCGGCAGATTGTGTCGCATGCCACCAATCCCCCCGATGGCAACGGCCCGCAGGCTTTCTAGCCTCGGCGAGTGCACCCCGACGAACCCGATCATCAGCCGTTGCCCGCCAACCGCCCGGTTCGCCGAACGATTGACCCGGCATCAGCCGAACGGCGAGTGGGACGGCACCGCGCCCCGGGACCCCCACGGCGCGGCCCCGCCCGGTCCGTGCCCGGCCGGATCGCGGTGGCCACCGGCGTCACCTGCTGCCTCGGCCTGATCGGTGTGGCAGGCGTCGGCGAGAGCGCCCCGGCGCACCTGGAGGTACGTGAGGCGGTCGCCGACCGGGCCGCCGCCGAGCAGCGGGCGTCCCGCGACGTCACGAGGGTCGCGCCACCGGCCGCCGCGGTCCTGCCACCGCCGGCCCCCACGCCCAGCACGGCCCCGGCGACGAGGAAGCCGCCGCGCGAGCCGGTACGCGCCCAGCGCCCGCGCCCGGTCGCCGGCCTGGACCAGCGGCAGATGGACAACGCCAAGGCCGTCGTCGACGTGGGGAGGGAGATGAAGATGCCCCGCCGGGCCATGGTCGTGGCGGTGGCCACCGCCATGCAGGAGAGCAACCTCTACAACCTGGCCAGCGACGTGCTGCCGCAGTCCTTCGATCACCCGCACCAGGGCAGCGGCTCCGACCACGACTCGATCGGCCTGTTCCAACAGCGGCCGAGCAGCGGCTGGGGCACCGTCGCCCAGCTCATGCGGCCCGCCTACGCCGCCCGGGCGTTCTACGCCGCGCTGCGCGAAGTGCCGGGCTGGGAGGACATGAGCGTCACCGCCGCCGCCCAGGCGGTGCAGGTGTCCGCTTATCCGGACGCGTACGCCCGGCATCAGGGCCGCGCCACGACAGTGGTGGCCGCGCTGGTCTGACCCGGTCAGGCGGCGCTGCGCCCGGTGCCTGCGGGCCGCACGCTCGCCGCGGCGGCGGGGGTGTCCACCGGCACCCGCTCACTCCGCGCACCGGCCAGGATCTCGTCGACCCGGGACTCCCGGCGGCGGCGGGCCAGCAGGGCCGCCTCGAAGTCGCGGCGCGCGCGAACCGCCTCGGCGTACGCCTCCTCCCGCAACCGGCGGGCCTCCTCGCGTGCGGCCGCCAGCTCGGCGCGGGCCGCCGCCAGCAGCTCGGCGGCCTCCCGTTCGGCCGCCGAGGGACGGGACGCGCCCTCCTCGACCGGGGCGGTACGACGGCGCAGGAAGTCGCACAGGTGCAGGGCGTCCGACCGGATCTGGTCCCACTCCCGGCCGGCCCCGGCGGCGCCCTCCGCTCGCGCCGCGAGCCGCCCCAGCCGCAGGCTCAGCTCGTCCAGGCAGGCGTCGACCTGCCGCCGGTCGTAACCGGCCTCCACCACCGAGAACCTCATGCGTCGCCCCCCAGGCAGCCGGTGCGCGTCCCCACCTGCCGATCCTGCGGTCTGCACGCGCCCGGCGCGGCCGTTCCCGCAAAATGTTCAGGATGCGAGGGCCCGGACTCCGCGCCCCTACGAGTGCTTCGGGAGCACGACCACCCGGCCGAAGAACTCGTCGATCCGGCGCACCACGTCGTTGAAGTCGTCCAGGTCGATCGGCTTCGTCACGTACGCGTTGGCCTGCAACGTGTAGCTGCTGACCACGTCGGTGTCGGCGTTGGAGGTGGTGAGCACGACGATCGGGATGGTCCGCAGGCTCTCGTCCCCCTTGACCTCGCCGAGCACCTGCCGCCCGTCCATCCGGGGCATGTTCAGGTCGAGCAGGATCACGTCCGGGCGCTGCGCCTCGGCGTGCCGGCCCTCGCGGCGGAGGAACTCCATCGCCTCCTGGCCGTCGGCGACGACGTCGATGACCTTGTCGACGTCCGAGTCGGCGAGCGCCTCCTCGATCATCAGGACGTCGCCCGGGTCGTCGTCCACCACGAGGATGCGAACGGGGCTGGGGCTGGTCTGACCCATCGGGTTACCTGCTTCGTGGTGAGGAGGGCGCCCGGCGCACGGCCGGCTGCTGGCGGGGAAATGTACCGGATCAGGAGGCGGCCGGCGCGGTCGGGTCGGCGGCGCCGAGGTCGTGGTGGAGCACCTCGGCCAGCCCGGTCACCTGGAGCACCCGGGCCACCCGGCCGGTCGCCCCGGTGAGCCGCAACCAGCCGCCGTCGGCGGCGACGAGGTTGTCCCCCCGGACGAAGGCCGCGATCCCGGCGGAGTCGCAGAAGGTCAGGTCGGTGAGGTCGAGCAGCAGCTCGCGCCGCCCCTCGGCGACCAGCCGGTCGATCGTCGAGTGCAGCTCGCCGGCCGTGCTGAGATCGAGTTCGCCGGTCAGCCGGAGGTGGGCGCCGCCCCCGTCCCGCTGGGCGTACGTGACGGTGAACGTCACAGCGGCCCCTCTCGCTCCCACCGCAGGCGAACCCTTGCAGTAGCGCAAGTATATGCGACGGCCGGCCGGATTCCCGTCAGCGGCCCGCCGCCGACAGCCCGCCCACCAGGGCCCGGCCCCGGTCCAGGAAGGCAGCCGCTCGCGGGAAGTCGCGGAGCTGCTGTCCATAGTGCTCCAGCGTCGACCCGACCGCGCCGGCCGGCACCCCGCGGCTGACCAGGATCTCCACCAGCCACTCGACGAACCCGGCGAACAGCGTCGCGTCGTCCACGTAGAGGGCGGCGGCCAGGAAGTCCAGGATGTAGCCGAGGTCGCTGATCGTGGAGTCGAGCTGCGCGGGGGTGTAGTCGGCGGTCGACGGCATCCGCTCCCGCAGATCGGCCAGGGCGCTGTCGATCAGCTCGCCGCGCCGCTTGACCAGGCTGGCGTACTCGTCGTCGGCCAGGTGGTCCAGCCGCGCGGGCGGCGTCTCACGCAGCGCCCGCTCGTCGGCCACCAGATCCGCCGCGGTCGGCGCGTCGGGCGCCCACGGCACACCGAGCACGCGCGCCCAGCGGCCGTCGTCGCCGAAGCCCCGGCCACCGACCACCACCGGCACGTCGGAGCGGCGGCACGCCTCCACCATCCGGTGGGCGTGCGGCAGCCGCATGGGAAGGGCGCAGGCCAGCGCCACCGCCTCCGCGTCGTAGCGGTGCAGGTAGGAGGCCAGGTGCGCGGCCGGGACGCTGGCACCGAGGAAGATCACCTGCCAGCCGCGCAGCCGCAGCACCTCGGCCACCAGCCGGGCCGGCAGCGCGTGCCACTCACCGTCCATGCAGGCCACCACGATCCGCCCCCGGGTCGGGCGCGGATCGGCGTACGCGGCCACCGCGGCCACCACCCGCTCGCTGATGTGGGTGGCGGCGTGCTCCTGGGCGACGCTCCACTCGTTGCGGGCCCAGCGTTCACCCACCTCGGCCTGGGCCGGGGCGACCAGGTCCAGCAGCACCCGCTCGGCCGGCACGCCCGCCTCCAGCAGCTCACGGGCCACCGCCACGGCGGCCAACTCGTCGGCGTCGGCCAGGCACTCCAGGTAGCGGGGGAAGGCGTGCCCCGGGTCGGCCTCCATGGTCGGCACGGTCACGCGGACGGCTCCCTCGTTCGATTGGTCCCGGCCGCATCCGGCACGGCGTGCAGGTGTCGCGGCGCCCGCCCGGCCGGGCCGGTGGCGCGCAGCGCCAGCACCGCGATGTCGTCGTGGTCGCCGTGCGCGAGCCAGTCGCAGGTCACCTGCTCGACCCGCTCGGCGAGCGCCGGCGCGGGCATCCGGTGGCAGCCGGCCAGCGCGTTGAGGAGCCGCTCGGCGCCGAACTGCTCGGCACCACGCCGGCCGCCGCGCGCCTCGGTCACCCCGTCGCTGTAGAGCAGGCAGGTCTCCCCCGGCGCGAGCTGTACGGTCACCTCGCCGATGCGGGGATCGGGCACCACGCCGATGAGCATGCCGCGCAGCGGCACCACCTCGACGTCACCGGACTCCCGTAGCACCAGCGGCGGCAGGTGCCCGCCGCCGGCCAGGGTCAGCGTCAGGCCGCCGTCGCGGTGCGGCCGGGCCACGCCGAGCACCATGGTGGCGAACCGGCCCTGCCCGTGCGCCTGCGTGGTCTCCAGCAGCGCGTCGTTGAGCAGCTTCAGCAGCCGCCCGGGCTGGGTCTCGACCCGGTGCAGCGCCTGGAGGCACTGGCGGAGCTGGCCGGTGAACACGGCCGCCTCCACACCCTTGCCGGACACGTCGCCGAGGAAGAAGACCGAGCCGCCGTCGGCCAGCCGGTGCGAGCCGTAGAAGTCACCGCCGATGCGCAGACCGGCCTGCGCCGGCCGGTACGCGGTGCCCCACTGCACGCCCGTCGCGGCGGCCGGTTCGACCGGCAGCAGGCTGGCCTGCAACGTATCGGCGACCTCGGCCTGGTCGCGGTAGAGCATGGCGGTGGTCAGCGCCGCGCCGGCCCGGGCCGCGAACGCGCGGACCAGGTCCACGTCGGCCTCGTCGTACCAGCGGTCGGCACGCCGGACCACCAGCAGCGCACCGGCCGGCGCCTCCCGGCCGGGCAGCGGCACCACCCGCGCGGTGGCGCCGGAGGCGTCCAGGCCGGGCAGCCAGCCCGCCTCGGCGGCCTGCTCGACCAGCCAGTCCAGCTCGTGCGGCTCGGCGCCGGTCAGGCCCGCCTCGATGGCCGCGGGAAGCGCCGGGGCGGACAGCACCCCGCTGTCCACGACCGGCGGCCGGTCGTCCGCGCGTACCGCCCGCCACCAGCGGGCCCGGCCGGAACGCGGGGCGAGCACCAGGACCGCCACGTCGGCGGCCGTGGGCACGGCCAGGCGCACCACGGCGGCGGCGGCCCGGTCCGGGTGCAGCGGGTTGCCGAGCTTCTCGCCGACCACGGCGAGGAACGCGGAGCGGGCCCGCTCGGCGAGCAGCGCGTCGGCCCGGCCGACGATCTCGGTGACGTCGTCGACGTACCAGCAGCGGCGCCGGTGGGACAACGCGACCGGCCGTACGCGCAGGCGCCGCCCGTGGTGGGTGAACTCGGCCGGGCCGTCGCCGCGCAGCGGGGCCGGCCCGGCCGCGGCCAGCAGCTCACCGGGCGTCACTTCGGGGATCAACCGCTCCGCGACCGGGCTCACGTGCTGCACGACACCGCCGGCGTCGCAGACGACGAGGCCCTCACGGAAGTGCTCGACCACCTCGGACCAGTTCGGGACGGTGAGGTCGCGGTCGGCCGCCAACGCCGGCAGGGCGGGCGGCACCGGCGCGGCGGCGGACCACGCCGGAGGCCGTGCGGCACTCGGCGTGGAGATCCGTCCGTCGCCCGGGTCGGCACCCCTGACGTCGGCAGCAGTCACCAGCTGAGCCCCACTCTCCTCGTCGACACCCGAGGGCGCCGGACCTGGCGCCTGTGCTCACGTCTCATCGACCACCCTACGCGGGTATGCCGGGACCGCCACCCCACGGCGCTGCCGGCCGGCTCGCGCGTCCAGCGAGGTGAGGCCGCTGTTGTTACGATCCTGTCAATCCCGGCTCGGCCCGCAGCCCGCGGAAAGGCGGCGTGACGTGGTTCATCAACGGAGAAGGCCCGAGGCGGGCCCGGTGAGCATCTCCGTGGATCGCTCCGACCCGGCCGTCCCGGAGCTCGTCGTCGGCGGCGAACTGGCGTACGCCACGACGGGCCCGCTGCGCGCCGAGATCGACCGGCTGCTCGCCGGGCGCCCGCGGACGCTGGTGTTCGACTTCGGCGACCTGGAGTTCATGGACAGCAGCGGCCTGTCCGTGATCGTGCACGCCTGGCGGGAGGGCCAGCAGGCCGGCACCGCCATCGAGCTGCGCGCGGTCCCGCGTTTCCTGGAGACCATCCTCGACCTGACCGGCGTCACCGGCCTGCTCGACCGCGCGCCGGTCGACGACACGCCGGGCTCGGTCGCGTCCGCGTGACCCCGGAGGGTTTCCCGCGGGCGCCCGGCTGGGAACATGGGTCCGTGCCCTCCCAGATGCTGACCATCGAGGTGGACCGGTTCGGCACCGGTGCCGCCCGGGTGCGGCTGACCGGGGAGCTGGACTTCGACACGGCGCCGGAACTCGTCGACGCCGTGGCCGCCCTGCGCCGCGACGGTCACCAGGAGCTGGAAATCGACTTCGGCGGGGTGGACCTCTGCGACTCCTCCGGGCTGAGCGCGCTCGTGGTGATCCACCGTGCCGGCACCGAGGCGATCCGCCTGCTGAACCTGAACCCGCAGATCAAGCACCTGCTGGACCGCACCGGCCTGGCCGAGCTGCTGGCCGCCGCGCCGCGCGACCTGGCCAGGGACGCCCGCGAAGTGGGCTGACCCGGCCCGGCTGTCCCGGGCGACGGCCCGCGAGTGCCGGCTGTGCAGCCGGCGGACAGGGGTGGCCCCCGACCCTGGGACCAGGGGCCGGGGGCCGGGAGGATGGCTCAGGCGGCGGGCGCGGCCTGCCGGTACGGCCCGACCGGGGCCTCGACGTCCTCCGGCGCGCCGGAATCGGGCGTCTTGAACAGATAACGGACGAAGTCCCCGCTCATGTCGTCGTCGTCCGCTCCGGGCCACTGCCCGACACAGTCGACGCCGACCACCTCGCGTCCGCTGCCGTCGTGCTGCTCCAGCAGCGCCCAGAGGGTCACCGGGTAGGAGCGGGTGGCGTCCGGGCCGATCCGCCAGCGGGCGTACCAGCCGGGACGGGCGGGGACGATCTCCACGATCCGTTTCATGTCGACCTGCCCTTCCGCGTGCGTCGGAAGTTGTCCGGTCCGTCCGAGCCTGCCGCCCGCCGGGGTGAGCGCTCCTCACCCGCAGCGAATGAAGCGTCCGCCGGGCGGTCCGTCGTTACCTTCCCGGCAGCGCCGGGAACGCGGTCGGCGCAAGCGCAACCGACCCAGGAACGAGGTGCGACGATGCGCAAGCAGATGGAGGGCGACAACCAGCGCCGCCGGGCCCTGGCCCGCGAGGCCCGCGAGCGAGGGCTGCGGCCGAGCCAGACCGGCGCCAGCCTGAGCGCGTCCAAGCAGGTCACCTCGCTGGACCAGCACGACCGGTCCGGCCCGCCGCCGGCCGGACGGCACAAGCCGGACAGCGCCCGGGGTGGTCCCGCCCCGCCGCCGGTCGCCGTCGCGGAGCGGCCGCGCCCGCTGCCGGACCCGGTGCCGTCACCCGGGGTCTCGATGGGGTACCGAGATCTCGTCGACGACGTGAGCCGGCGTGCCGGGGTCGACTTCCCCACGGCCCGGGTCGCGGCGGAGGCCACCGTGCTGGCCCTGGCCCGGGCGCTGGACGACGCGGAACGGGAGCGGCTGCTGGCGGCGGTGCCGCTGACCCTGCACGACGTGGTGCCGGTGCACGGCATGGAACGCCGCCGCGACCTGCCCGGCTTCCTGGCCGAGGTCGGCCGGTACAGCCGCCTCACCCCGGAGCAGGCGCGCTACCAGGCCGAGGCGACGCTCGCCGCGCTCGCCGAGGCCGACGCGGAGCTGGTCGAGTCGCTGCGCGTACCCGACGGGTTGCGTGACCTGCTCGGGCCGACCGACTTCGGCGGCGGCCTGGTGGGCGCGTCCTCGGCCACCGCGCCGCTGACCGAGGCGGAGCTGCGCGACGCGCTCGCGACACTGCCCTACTGGTCCAGCGACAGGCGGTCGCTCGTGCGCACCATCGAGCTGCCCGGCGGCAACCTGGACCGGGTGCTCGACCGGTTGGACCGGCTCAAGTCCGACGTCGGACGGTCCCCAGAGATCGGGCGGCCGGACCCGGACAACGCCGTGCTGACCGTCCGGACCCAGCAGGTCGACGGCGTGACGGCGGCGGACGTCGACCTCGCGCACCGGGTGGACGCGGCAGTCGACGAGGCCGGCGCCGGGATGGCGGCCGGCTGAGCCGGCGGCGGGACGGCTCCGGTCCGACGCGGGCCGGGGCCGCCCGTGGCTGCGCGGTACCGTGTCCCGCCGTGGATCACGACGACGCCGAGACCCTGGAGATCGTGGTGGACCCGGCCCGCCCGTCCGGGCGCACACTGCTGGCCGACGGGGTCGAGCAGTCGTACGTCGACGTGGCCGACGCCCGGTACCTGCACTTCGAGTACGTGCGGCGGATCGCCGCCGCGATCGACGTGGCCGCCCCGCGCGGCACGGCGCTGACCGCGCTGCACCTCGGCGGCGGCGCGCTGACGCTGCCGCGCTGGCTGGCGCGCACCCGGCCCGGTTCGGCGCAACGGGTGATCGAGCGCGATCCGGCCGTGGTCGAGCTGGTCCGGCGCAAGCTGCCGCCACTGCCGCCGGAGGTGGTGGTGACGATCGGCGACGCCCGGGAGGCGGTCTCCGAGGCGCCGTCCGGGACGTACGACGTGGTGGTCGCCGACGTCTACCGGGCGGCCCGGATGCCACCGCACGTGGCGGCGGTCGAGTTCGCGGCGCAGGTGGCCCGGGCGCTGCGCCCGGACGGCCTCTACCTGATCAACCTCACCGACCTGCCGCCGCTGGCGCACACCCGGGCGCAGGTGGCCACGCTGCGCGCGGTGTTCGCCGACGTCTGCCTGATCGCCGACCGGCGGATGCTGCGCGGGCGCCGGTACGGCAACGTGGTGCTGGCCGCCTCGCCCGCCGCCGGGCGGCTGCCGGTGGTTCGGCTCGCCACCCGCGTCGCCGCCGATCCGATGCCCGGTACGGTGCTGCACGGCGCGACGCTCGACGCGTTCGCCGCCGGCGCGCTCCCGGTCACCGACGCCGACCTGGGCTGAGCCGGGTTTCCTCACCGGCGTCGCGGGTAGCCGCGCCGGATGAGCGCCGCCGACGACCGATCCACCGCGCGCCGGACGCTGATCGTGATCGGTCTGGTCCTCGCCACCGGGGTCGCGCTGGCACTGGTCTGGGCCACCCGGCGGGTGCTGGTGTGGGGGCTGGTGGCGGTGTTCTTCGCGGTCGCCCTCAAGCCGCTCGTGGACCGCCTCGAACGGCGGGTACGCCGCCGCGCGCTGGCCACGCTGCTGGTGTTCCTGGCCGCGTTCGCGCTGTTCGCCGCCGTCGGCGCGCTGATCGTGGTGCCGCTGGTGGACGAGGTGGGCCGCTTCGCCGACCGGGCGCCGGATCTGGTGCGCGAGGCACAGGCCGGGCGGGGACCGCTCGGACGGTTGCTGGACCGCTTCCACCTGCTCCGGTACGCCGAACCCGGCCAGCTCCGCCGGTACGGCGCCCGGCTCGGCGATCCCACGGTAGGGGTGGTCCGCAGCGTGGTGCAGGCGGTCGCCGCGCTGGTGACCGTGGTGGTGCTGGCGTACCTGATGGTCCTGGAGGCGCCGAAGATCGTGGCCGCGACGCTGCGGCTGACCGGCGACGGCCCGGCGGCGCGGCTGCGGCGCATCGGGCGTGACTCGTCCCGGATCGTCACCGGCTACCTGAGCGGCAACCTGCTGATCAGCGTGATCTGCGGCGGTCTGACGTTCGCCGTGCTGTTCCTGCTCGGTGTGCCGTTCGCCTCGGTGATCGCGCTGGCGGTGGCCGTGTTCGACCTGATCCCGCTGGTCGGCGCCACGCTCGGGGCGATCGTCGCGGCCGGCGCGGGGTTCCTGCACTCCCCCACCGCCGGCATCGTGGTGCTCGTCTTCTTCGTGGTCTACCAGCAGGTGGAGAACCACCTGCTGCAACCGGTCATCATGGCCCGGGCGGTCCGGCTGAACCCGTTGACGGTGCTGGTGAGCGTGCTGCTGTCGGCCGAGCTGGCCGGCCTGGTGGGCGCGCTGCTGGCGATTCCGGCGGCGGGCGTCGTCCAGGTGCTGCTGCGTGAGTTCGTCCCGGCCGGGCGGCAGGCCCTGCCGCGGCCCGCCGACGGCGATCCGTCGGCCGACAGCGCTCCGGCCGCCGGTGGTTCCGTCGCGCCCGAACAACCGCCGGCCGGCGGGTGAGAGCCGGCCGGCGGGTACGTGCGGCGGCGCTCAACGGTGGCGGGCCAGCTCCGGTGACTCGCTCTCCAGCGGCACCGCGTTGGCCGGCACCAGGCCCAACTGCACGGCGGGCCGGGGCAGCGTCGCGTCCAGCGCCCAGTCGGCAGCGACGCGGGGACGGTTGCCCGGCATGGCCAGCAGGTGGTAGCCCCGGGTGACGGCCTTGGCGGGCAGCCCGGCCAGCGGCACCTTCAGCGGGTTCGCCGCCGCGTCCTTGCCGCCGAGGTCCACCACCCAGCCCAGGTCGTGGTGCTTGTACGACTTGCGCACGCCCTGGCCGTACGAGGCGGCGATGTTGTGCGCGGCCAGCTTGCCCTGCCGCTGGGCGTGCTGCGCGGTCATCGCGCACACCTGCCCGGGGCGGGTCGGGTCGGGCACCGCGGCGGCGTCGCCGCACGCGAACACCTCCGGGTAGCCGGGGACGTTGAGGAACTCGTCGACCACCAGCCGGCCCTTCTCGGTACGCAGGCCCAGCTCGGCCACGAACGGGTCGGGGCGTACGCCGACGCACCAGATGAGGCTGCACGTCGGGACGTACTCGCCGTCGGTGAGCATCACGCCGTCCGGGGTGGCCTCGGCGACCGAGGTGCCCATCCGCACGTCCACGCCGCGTTTGCGCAGCACCCGGTCGGCGGTGACCGACATCCGCCGGTCCAGTTCGGGCAGCACCCGGGGTGCCACGTCCAGCAGCATCCAGCGCGGCCGGACCTTCAGGTGCGGGCGCTGGGCCATCAGCCGGTCGGTGAACAGCTGCCCGTGCGCGGCCACCTCGGTGCCGGTGTAGCCGGCCCCGACCACCACGAACGTGGCGCGGGCCCGCTGCTCGGCCGGGTCCTCGGTCAGTTCGGCCAGCTCGATCTGCCGGACCACGTGGTCGTGCAGGAAGAGCGCCTCGGGCAGGCCGCGGAAGCCGTGGGCGTACTCGGTCACGCCGGGGATGGGCAGCAGCTTGTTGACGCTGCCGACGCTGAGCACGAGCCGGTCGTACGCGAGCTGCCCGTGGTCGCCCTCGACCGAGCGGTAGCCGACCCACCGGTTCTGCAGGTCGACCCGGTCCGCCTCGCCGATCACCACCCGGACGCCGTCGAGCGTGCCGGCCAGCGGCACGGCGATGCGCGTCGGCTCCACCACCCCGGCCGCCACCTCGGGCAGCAGCGGCAGGTAGAGGAAGTAGTCGGTCGTGTTCAGCAGGACGATCTCGGTCCGGCCGCGGGCCAGCCGGCGCAACGTCTTGGCCGCGTGGTATCCGGCGAACCCGGCCCCCACGATCACCACCCGTGGTTTCGTCATGCCTGCTGCCGTTCCCGGGCAGACCAGCGGCAAACGTGCCATGATCCATCCATCGACGGCTATATGGACATTCCTCGTGATCGGCGCGAGGATGCCGGGATGGGAAACCACGAGACCGCCGAGGGCCGGCCCACGAGGCCCAGCCGGCGTACGTTCCTCACCGCCTCCGCGGCGGCCACCGCTGCCGCCGTCGCCACCCCCCTGACCACCACCCCGGCCGCCGCCGCGACCGGCACGCCCCGCGGGCCGGGCCGGCCGGCCCGGCCGCAGCGCCCCGACCGCGAGCTGACCGCCCTGCTGCGCGAGATCGACAGCCGCCGGATCGAGGCCGTCGTGCGCCGGCTCGCCGCGTTCGGCACCCGCCACACCCTGTCCAGCCAGACCGATCCGGTACGCGGCATCGGCGCCGCCCGCGACTGGATCCACGCACAGCTCTCCGGGTACGCGGCCGCGTCCGGCGGCCGGATGAGCGTCGAACTGCAGTCGTACGTGCAGCAGCCCGCCTCCCGCATCCCCGTCCCGACCACCATCACCAACGTGGTGGCGACCCTGCGCGGCGAGGTCACGCCCGAGCGGGTGTACGTCATCACCGGCCACTACGACTCCCGGGCCACCGACGTGATGGACGCGGTCAGCGACGCGCCCGGCGCCGACGACGACGCCTCCGGCGTGGCAGTGGTGATGGAGCTGGCCCGCGTGCTGTCCACCCGCCGCACCGAGGCCACCATCGTGCTCGCCGCCGTGGCCGCCGAGGAGCAGGGGCTGTACGGCTCGGCCTACCTGGCTTCGCAGTTGAAGGCCGCCGGCGTCGACGTCCAGGCGATGTTCAGCAACGACATCGTGGGCAGCAGCACCGCCGACGACGGCACCCGCGACCCGCGTACCGTGCGGTTGTTCGCCGAGGGGGTGCCGACCGCCGAGACCCCGGCCGAGGCGAGCGTGCGGCAGTCCGTCGGCGGCGAGAACGACTCGCCGTCGCGGCAGCTCGCCCGGTTCGTCACCGACGTGGCCGAGAACTCCGCCACCGGCATGGACGTGCGTGTCATCTACCGGCGGGACCGCTACCTGCGCGGCAGCGACCACATCTCGTTCCTGCGCGAGGGGTGGCCGGCCGGGCGGTTCACCGAGCCCAACGAGGACTTCGCCCACCAGCACCAGGACGTGCGGGTCGCCGACGGGGTGCAGTACGGCGACCTGCCGGAGTTCTGCGACTTCGGCTACATCACCCGGGTGGCCCGGGTGAACGCGGCGACGCTGTGGTCGCTGGCCCAGGCGCCGGGCACGCCCAAGGGCGTCACGGTGGTGACCACGAACCTCACGAACGACACCACGCTGCGCTGGCAGCGCGGGCCCGAGCCGGACCTGGCCGGGTACGAGGTGGTGTGGCGGGAGACCACAGCCGACCAGTGGCAGAAGGTGCTGCCGGTCGGTGACGTCACCGAGGTGACGGTGGACCTGTCCAAGGACAACGTGTTCTTCGGCGTACGGGCGGTGGACCGGGCCGGGCACCGCAGCCCGGTCGCCTTCCCGAAGCCGGGGAGCTGAGCCGGCCGGTCACCGCCCCGGCGCCGAGTCCACCCCGTCCGGGGCGGTGATCGCCCAGCGTTCGTGGTCGCGCCACGCGCCGTCGATGAACAGGTAGTCCGGGGAGAAGCCCTCCAGCCGGAAGCCGAGCCGTCGCGCCAGCCGCTTCGACGGCTCGTTGCCAGGCTGGATGTTCGCCTCCAGCCGGTGCAGCCCCAGCGGCCCGAACGCGTACCCGATCACCAGCCGCACCCCGGCCGAGGCGTGTCCGGTCCCGGCGTACGGCCGGAACGCCGCGTACCCGAGGTAGCCGCCGCGCAGCGCGCCCAGCACGATGCCGCTGATGTTCGCGTACCCGGCGATCTCGCCGCTCTCCCGGTCGCAGAACAGGAAACCGGAGCTGTCCCGCCGCCGGATCTTGCGCAGGTACGCCGCGTACCGCAGCGCGTCGTCCGGCGCCGACAGCCACGGATGGTGCAGGTCACGGCTGCGCCGGACGGCGGCGACGAACTCCGCCTCGTCGGCAGGGCGGGGACGGCGGATGGCGACGCGGCCGTCGCTGCGCAGATATCGCACCGCCCCACTCTCGGACACCGCCCCTGTCCGGCCCCACCCAGGTCACGCCCGCCCACCCGCCGTCCTTCTCACCGAGAAAACCGTCCCACTCCCCAGGACCACGAGAGACCTTGGAAGGAGAGCGCCCCATGAGGGCCATTCGTACCAAGATCTCACTCACCGCGAGGTCTCCCACGATCTTGCAGTTAGCGCCCCGGGGGTGTTCGCTGGGCTGGGCGTGGCGGGGGTGTGGTCGGTGCCACCGTGAGGGTGGAATCGGGGGCGGGTGCGGGGCGTTGTACATGGCAGACCGCGCCGCATCCGCCGACCGCCCGCCCAGCGGGCCGGGAATCAGGCCGGGACGCCGGTCGTTACATCCCCCGAGCCACCGGAGCAGGCCATCCCCCTGGCCGCCCGAGCGAGCCACCGGCCCGACGCACATACCGGGCCACCTGATCTTTCTTTGCGGCATCCCCCATCGCCGCGTACCCCCGACAGAGAGGCAACTGATCATGGCTACCACTCTGCTGCGCAAGACCGTTCTGACCGCTGCCGGTATCGCCGCCACCGCCGGTGGCATCGCCGGCCCCGCCATCGCCGCGCAGGCCACCCCGGCCGAGCGCGCCGCCCAGGTCGTCACCAACGACCGCAAGCACGGCGAGCGGGAACTGGACGTGCGCTACGAGGCCCAGCCCAACTTCTACTTCTGCGGCCCCGCCGCCGCCCGTAACGCGCTGAGCGTGCAGGGCAAGAACATCGACGTGCACGCCATGGCCGAGGAGATGGGCACCACCGAGGCCGGCACCAACTCCATCAACGACATCACCCCGGTGCTGAACAAGGAGACCGGCAAGGACGTCTACAAGTCCACCGAGATCCCCGTGGACAAGGCCCGCGACCGTGACAAGGTCGAGAAGCTGCGCGCCGACGTGGTGCGAACGGTCGACGACGGCCGGGCCGTGGTCGCCAACATCGCCGGCACCGCCACCGACACCGACGGCAACACCCACTCCTTCGAGGGTGGCCACTACATCAGCGTGGTGGGCTACCGCGACGGCGGGAAGATCGTGACGATCGCCGACTCGGCCAACCCGAACCAGGCCTCCTACCGGATGGACGTGGACGAGCTCGCCCGCTGGATCGCCAGCCGCGGCTACAGCTCCTGACCGAACGACATGACGAAGGGCCCGACCCCGCTACGGGGGTCGGGCCCTTTCGCGCGTATCCAACGGCTGCCTTCCGGCCACCTCGTCGTCACGCGGGTGTCGGCACCCGGACGGGTCGCTCACCACGCTGGGTCGCGCCGGGATCGTCCGGGCGAGCGCGAAGGAGCAGCAGTGGCAGCCGAGGAGGCGACGCACCGCCCACCGACCACGCACCGCCCACCCGCGACGAGCCGCCCCGACGTGAGGGTCGTCGTGCCGGTCTACAACACGCTGCGCTACCTGCGGCAATGCCTCAACTCGCTGCTGCGGCAGACGATCGGGCCGGACCGGATGGAGATCGTGGCGGTCGACGACGGCTCCACCGATGGCAGCGGCCGCCTGCTTGACCGGTACGCCGCGCGGCACGGTGCCCGGCTGTACGCGGTGGCGGCGACAGTCGATCCGCGCAACGGTCAGCTCGGCCTGTCCGTGGTGCCGGTGACAGTGGGCCGGCTGGTCGGGCGGCTGCGCCACATGCGGCGGACCCGCCCGGCCGGATCAGCGCGCGGCACGGAAACCCGGCTCGGCCGGCATGGGCACCTGGAGGTACGTGGTGCCGCGCAGGTCCAGCCAGGCCCGCTGCGGCGCGCGGACCAGCTTCACCATCACCCCGGCGCAGGCCGGGCAGCGTGCGACAAGGCCCGGGGCGTGCGAGTAGACGTGCAGCCCGGCCATCGGGCCGGTCGTTCCGCAGGTGTCGCAGCGGCCGGTGGTGGCACTGAGGTCGACGGCGAACAACTCGCGCAACGGCCCGTCGAGCATGTTGCCGTCCAGGTACGACAGCTCGGTCATACGCCCTCCTCGGGTCTCAGCCGGTCGGCCCGAACCGTTCGGTCCGCACGCGCCGGGTCGGGTGACCCAGCCCCACCAGCAGGTCGGCCACGGTCTCCACGAATCCGGTGGGGCCGCACACGTAGCACAGCGGCTCCAGCTCGGGCGGCCAGCCGTGGCTGTTCACGTCGGCCAGGCCGATCCGGTGCGGCTCGCCGCGCCAGCCCTCGGGTGCGGACCGGGTGTACACGTGAGCGACGTCCAGGCCCTGGTCGTCGCGGGCGCGGCGGCGCAGCTCGTCGGCGTAGATGACGTCGTCGGGGGTGCGCACCGAGTAGACGAGCCGGAACGGGGTGCGGCTGCCGGCGGCCCGGCGCGCGCGGATCATCGCCATCAACGGCACCACGCCGGACCCGCCGGCCACCAGCAGCACCGGCGCGGTGTCCTCGGCGCGCCAGACGAACCAGCCGCCGACCGGCCCGCGCACCTCCACCGGGTCGCCCTCGGCGTAGGTGTCGGTCAGGTACGGCGACACCTCGCCGTCGGGCACCCGCTGCACCGTCACCTCGATCCGCTCGCCGTCGGCGGGGCCGGCCAGCGAGTAGGAGCGGGCGGCCTGGTAGCCGTCCTCGGCGGTCAGGCGCAGGTCGACGTGCTGCCCGGGCAGGTGTCCCGGCCAGCCGGGCACGTCCAGCACCAGGGTCTGCGCGGTGGGCGTCTCGATCCGCCGCTCGGCCAGCCGGGCCACCCGCCACATCAGCGGGGCGACGCGGCGCCCCTCGGCCGGCGCCGCCACGTCAGTCGCCCTGGTAGCGCTGCTCGCGCCACGGGTCGCCGTAGTCGTGGTAGCCGGCGGTCTCCCAGAACCCGGGCCGGTCGTCGACGAGCAGCCGGAGGCCGTGCACCCACTTCGCCGACTTCCACAGGTACAGGTGCGGTACGAGCAGCCGCGCCGGTCCGCCGTGTTCCGCCGGCAGCGGCCTGCCGTCGTAGGTGTGCACCACCCAGGCCCGCCCGCCGCGCAGGTCGTCCAGCGGCAGGTTCGTGGTGTAACCGCCGTAGGAGTGGGCGAGGGCGTACCGGGCGTCGGTGTCGACGCCGTCGAGCAGCGTGTCCAGGGAGACGCCCTGCCAGGTGGTGCCGAGCTTGGACCAGCGGGTGACGCAGTGCAGGTCCACAGTCGGGGTGTCCCGCGGCAGGCCCATCAGCTCGTCCCAGGACCAGCGGTACTCCGCGCCGGTCTCGCCGGTCAGCACGAACTCCCAGGTGTCCAGCGGGACACGCGGGGTCGGGCCGGCGGAGAGCACCGGGAAGTCCTCGGTGAGATACTGCCCCGGCGGCAGGTCGGGAGCGGACGTACGGGGCCGGCCCTGGAAGCCGGGCGAGACGATTCCCACCCGTCAGTCGTACCACCGCCGGTCCCGCCGGGGCACAGGTTCCCTCAGTCCGAGCCGCCGCCCTGGACCTCGTGCACCACTGTGCGCTTGCCGTCGCCGCTGTCGCGGGTGGCCCGCAGGCTGGTGATGGTGACGATTACCAGGACGCCGATGATCACGCCGAGCGAGGCCACCGTCGGGATCTGCGGCACACCCTCCCAGATGCCGTGCGCCCAGTGCAGGCCGAGCTTGAGGCCGATGAAAGCCAGGATGACGGCCAGGCCGTAGCTGAGGTGCACCAGCCGGCTCAGCGCGGCGTGCAGCACGAAGTACAGCGCCCGCAGGCCCAGCAGCGCGAAGGCGTTGGTGGCGAAGACGAGGTACGGGTCCTCGGTGATGCCGTAGACGGCGGGCACCGAGTCGACGGCGAACACGATGTCGGTGGCCAGGACGGCGACGACGACGAGCGCGAACGGGGTGAGCGCCCGCCGGCCGTTCTGCCGGATCGTCATCCGGGTGCCGTGGTACTCGTCGACCACCGGCATGACCTTGCGCAGCAGCCGCACCGACCGCATCTTGTTGATGTCGACCTCCTGCTCGTGCCCGGAGAGGGCGTCGCGCAGGAGCTTCACCGCGGTGAGGACGAGGATGAGCGCGAAGATCAGGAAGGCGAAGTCGAGCGTCTTGAGCGCGGCGGCGCCGAGCGCGATGAACACGCCTCGCAGCACCAGGGCGCCGGCGATGCCGTAGAGCAGCACCCGCTGGGCCAGCACCGACGGCACCGCGAACGCGGCGAGCAGCAGCATGAAGACGAACAGGTTGTCGACCGACAGCGACTTCTCGACCAGGTAACCGGTGAGGTACTCGATGCCCTGCTGGCTGCCCCAGCGGGACCAGACCCAGGCGCCGAAGGCCAGCGGCAGGGCGATGTAGAAGGCCGACCAGCCCAGGGCCTCGCGGATGGAGACCTCGTGCGGCTTGCGGGTGACCAGGAAGTCGAGCACCAGCAGGACGAGCACGCCGACGATCGTGACCGCCCACAGCGTGGGAGTGCCGATCGACGACAGCTCGGACGCAGCCAGCAGGGACAATTCGGGCATGGAACCTCCTCGAACACCGTGTCATGTTCGAGGTCTCCTTCACCCACGTTTCCGTGGGCAACCACCCGGGGCTCGCCTCGGCGGCTTGCCGTACTGACCGGAATGATTCGTGGGAAGTACTCCCCTCGCCCGGACAAGGCTAGGTCACGCCGGACCGGACGCCAAGTCGGGAGGCGGTTGATTGCCCTGGTCAACTGATGTGCGGCGGCGAGGCGTGGCGCCCGGTCACCCGGGCCCCTATGGTGACGCGGGTGACCAACCACGGACCACTGACCGGCGTACGGGTGATCGAGCTGGCCGGCATCGGCCCCGTGCCGTTCGCGGCGATGATGCTGGCCGACCTCGGCGCCGACGTGGTGCGCGTCGACCGGCTCGGCGGCGGCGGGTTCGGCGCCTTCCCCGGCGACCTGCTGAACCGCAACCGCCGCTCGGTCGCTGTGGATCTGAAGCAGCCCGCCGGCCGCGACCTGGTGCTGGCGCTCGTCGCCGGGGCGGACGCGCTGGTGGAGGGCTTCCGGCCGGGGGTGGCCGAGCGGCTCGGCATCGGCCCGGACGACTGTTTCGCCGTCAGCCCCAAGCTGGTGTACGGGCGGATGACCGGCTGGGGGCAGGAGGGCCCGCTCGCCCACAGCGCCGGGCACGACATCGACTACCTGGCGCTGACCGGCGCGCTGCACGGGGTGGGCCGGGCCGGTGAGCGTCCGGTGCCGCCGATGAACCTGCTCGGCGACTTCGGCGGCGGCGGCATGATGCTGGCCCTCGGCGTGGTGGCGGCGCTGCACGCGGTCCGCGGTGGCGCACCCGGTCAGGTGGTCGACGCCGCGATCGTCGACGGCGTGTCGGTGCTGGCGACCCAGATCCACGCGCTGCGCGGCATCGGGCTGTGGCAGGATCCGCGCGGCGTGAACCTGCTCGACGGCGGCGCGCCCTTCTACGACACGTACGAGTGCGCCGACGGGCGGTACGTGGCGGTGGGCGCGCTGGAGCCGCAGTTCTACGCCGAACTGGTCCGGCTCACCGGCTTCCCGCTCGACGGCGACGACGCGCCGGACCGGGACGACCCGGCGAACTGGCCGGCGTTGCGGGCCGCCTGGGCGCGGCTGTTCCGCACCCGGACCCGGGACGAGTGGACGGAGCTGCTGGCCGGCACGGACGCCTGCGTGGCGCCGGTGCTCGACTGGGCCGAGGCGCCGGAGCACCCGCACCTGCGCGCCCGGAACGTCTTCGTCGCGCCGGACGGGGTCACCCAGCCCGCGCCCGCGCCGCGCTTCTCGGTCACCCCTACCGGTGTGCGGCGTCCGCCGCCGTCCCCGGGCGAGCACACCGACGAGGTGCTCGCCGAGGCCGCCGGGGTGGAGGCCGACCGGATCGCCGCGCTGCGCGCCGCCGGTGTGATCGCCTGATCGGTTGCCGGCCGGGTCAGTGCCGGTGGGCGGCCGCCGGGGCGAGTGCCGGTTCCACCATGTCGCGGTAGTCGCGGGGGAACTGCACCACGACGTCCTGGAACTCGCCGCCGCTGATCGCCTCGCGCAGCGTGACGAACACGGCGCGTACCGCGTCCCGGGCGGTGTTCTCGTCGCAGTCGGCGCGGCGGGCGACCCGGGCGACGAACTCGGCCGCGCCGAACCGTTCGGCCGCCTCGTCACGCGGATACGGGCTGAGCAGCCCTTGCAGCGGTTTCGGCAGTTGCGCGGCGAGGTCCAGCACCTCGCCACCGGTCAGCCGCTCCGCGAACGTCTTCAGCGTGGCCGCGGTGAGCGTGGCGGCCCGGTCCTCACCGGTGCCGGTGAGCCGGGCGACCCGGCCCACGAAGGTCAGGTAGTGCATCGGTGGTACCCCCTTCGGTGCGCCCACCGCGGCTACCCGCGACGGCCCGGCGGAAACGGCCGCCCGAAGACGGCACGTTTTCCCCGGTGGCGGGCGTGAGCAGCGGCGCGACGGGTAACCGGCGCCCGGTCACGACCCGACTCATGCCGCGAGGAGCCCGACCCATGGCGAGTTACTCGGATGTCCTGGAGTACCTGTCCGCGCTGGACTACCCGGCCGGGAAGGACGACGTCATCCGCGAGGCGGAGCGGGAGGGCGCGCCGCCGGACGTGTTGCGGGCGTTGCGCGCGCTGCCTCCGGTGGACTACGCCAACGGCACCGAGGTGGCCCGCTCGGCCGGCATCGACGCGGCCCCCGAGGTGAGCCGCTCACAGCGCGCGGCGCAGGCCCGGGACAACCATCCGCGCGTCTCGCAGCACCTGCGCGGCATCTGAGCACCGCGGGAGAGCCGGCGGGCGACACGGCCGCCGGCCTCGGCGTGTCCGGCGCGAGCGCGACCGTCGCACGCGGACGGTGGCGCTCGACTGTCGTCGACAGTCGTGCGGATGGTTCGTGACAGGCGAGCGCCCCGGGTCGCGAACCGCGACCTGGGGCGCCACGCAGCACCTGCCTCCGCGGTTCACGCCCGAACCGGGTCGCGACCGCGCGACGGTGAGATGTTCGCCCGAACCGGGCGGGCATCGCTGCCACGATCATCATACGACGCGGCATCAGCCGAACGGGTGAGAATCGCGGAAGTGTGTCCGGGCGCACGTGCGCGCTCAGGCGGTCACCTCGGCGTACCGCCGCTCCAGGTCCACTCGCGCCAGCGCTCCGACCAGCCACGACAGTTGCTCCGACTCGCCGCTGCCGGTCAGTCCGGCGAGGTCACCGGCGGTGCGGCCCAGCCCGAGCCGCCGGGCCGCCGCGAGCGCCCGCCGGTCGGCCACCGGCGCCGCCTCGCGCCACAGCGCCTGCGCCTCGCGCAGGAACAGGTCGCACACCTCGTCGTCCACTCCGGGCAGTGCGATGAGCAACCGCCGTTCCTCGCCCGGGTCCTGGTGCGCGGCGGTCCGCAGCCGGCGCAGGTCGCCC
Organism: Micromonospora sp. NPDC005686; assembly: GCF_042871665.1. Classification (NCBI taxonomy): domain Bacteria; kingdom Bacillati; phylum Actinomycetota; class Actinomycetes; order Micromonosporales; family Micromonosporaceae; genus Micromonospora; species Micromonospora sp. NPDC005686. The sequence goes on along the minus strand of NZ_JBIAIY010000010.1, from coordinate 110,169 downwards.
CGGTACGTCTCGACGATCGTGCGGGCCAGGTCACCGAGTGTGTCGGCGATGCCGGCCAGGTCACCGCGCAGCCCGGCGGCGCGCAGCACGCGTACCCGGTCCTCGTGCCGGGAGCGGGCCATCCGGGCCGCGGTGTCCCAGCCGGCGTCGCGCAGCGCGGTGGCCGCGTCGACCGCCCGGTGGAAGTCGCCCCGGCGGGCCAGCAAAACGGCCAGGTACAGCACCTGGAACAACTGGGCCGGGTTGTTCGTCACCCGGAACCCGAAGCACTCGGCGAACCCGCGGCCGTCCCCGGCGAGCCGGCGGGCGAGCCGCTTGCGGTCCGCGAGGTCGGGCCTGGTGGTGGTTGTCGGCATGCCGCCGACTACCCCGGCGAGGGCCCGGCATTCAGCCGCGTACGCCGCCGCTGCGGTCGCGGGCCTTGAGCCGGGTGGTGGGCAGCGTGGGCGCGGGCAGCGGCGGCGCCGGGTCGTCGGCGACCACGCCGAAGCGGCGACCGGCCATCCAGTCCTCCCGGGCGGCCACCACCTCCTCGTGCGAGCGGCCGACGAAGTTCCACCACATCACCAGCGGGTCCTCGAACGGGGTGCCGCCGAGCAGCAGCAACCGGGTGCCCGGCTCGGCAACCAGCGTCAGCGCGCCCCGCCCGAGGCCCAGGTAGAGCAGCGCGCCGGGGGCCAGCGGCACGCCGTCGCACTCGACGGCGCCGGACATGGCCAGCAGCCCGTACTCGAAGTCCGGACGCAGCGGCAGCGTGGCCGGCGCCGTGCCGCGGACCTCGATCTGCGCCCCGACCAGCGGGGTGTACACGAGCGCGGGCGAGCGTTCCCCGCCGAGGTCGCCGACGAGCAGCGTCAGGTCCAGGTCGCCGTCACGCCAGCCGGGCAGGTCGGCGTGGTGGGCGAAATCCGGGTCGCCGGCCCGGGCCGGACCGGGCAGCGCCACCCAGAGCTGCACGCCGTGCATCAGCGGCGGGTGCACCAGCGGGGACCGCTCGGAGTGGGCGATGCCGCGCCCGGAGGTCATCACGTTGAGCTGGCCGGGACGGATGGGCTGCACGTTGCCGAGGCTGTCGCGGTGCAGGATCTCCCCGTCGAGCAGCCAGGTGACGGTCTGCAGCCCGGTGTGCGGGTGCGGTGGCACCTCCATGCCGGGCCGGTCGGCCACGTCGTCGGGCCCGAAGTGGTCGACGAAGCACCAGGCACCGACCATCCGGCGCTGCCGCTGCGGCAGCAGCCGCCGTACCGTGGTGTAGCGGCCGAGCGGCACGTCGTGGCCGGGTAGCAGCACACTGCCCGGGTCGGTCGGGCCGACGCCGGGTGGGAGCGTCTGCGCGGGCAGGGATTCGGTGCGGTCCACCGCCCCGACTGTACGCTCAGTCCGCGGTGACGCTCACCGCGTTCACGCCGCCCACCAGGTCGAGGTAGAGCCGGTCGGTGGCCCGGTCCCAGCCCGGCGAGCTGATCAGGTCCCCGGCGGCGATTCCGCCTCGGCGCTCGTCGTACAGGGTCAGGGAGCCGGCGCCGGAGGCCACCCGCACCCGGGCCGGCCGCCCGCCGGGCACCGTCACCGTGAGTTCGCTGGCCCCGCCGGTCATCCGGACGGTGAGCGAGCCGTCGAGCCGCGGCAGCAGCAGCCGGGTACGCGAGGCGCCGCCGACCAGGTCGACTCCGGCGAGCCGGGCCTCGCCCAGGTCGAGCCGCTGCTCGCTGACGCCCCCGATCAGCCGCAGCCGCCAGGTGACCCGGGAGTTGAGCACCACCTCGACCGCGGCCGGGCCGGGGCGGCCGTTCTCCTCGATCCGCAGCCGGACCCGGTCGCCGGCCAGTTGCGGGCGCGGCGTCACGCCCGAACCGTCCGGCGCGCCGATCCGGTACAGGTCGTCGCCGAGGTCGGCGGCGCGCAGCGTGAACCGGGTCAGCCCGTCCACCAGCTCGAACTGGGCGAGTTGCCGGCCACCACGCGCCGCGGCGAGGGTCTCGGCGCCGGCCACCTCGGCGGCGCCCGCCCCGCCGGATCCGCCGCGCCCGGGAAGGGGGGACGGCGGCTCGCCGCCGGAGAAGACCACGCCGAGGCGCGCCGGGTTGGACAGCGTCACCGCGACCGCCACCGCGCCGAGCACCACCACCAGCACGGCGGCGGCAGCCAGCAGCCGGGCGACGCCGGACCAGCGGGGCCGGGCCAGGTCGGGGTCGTCCTCGGATGCGGTCATGCTCGTCCCCTCTCGCCGGTCCCCACCGGGTCATACGTCTGCGTCGGCGTCCCGGTTCATTCCCACTCCGGTACGTTCCCGCACCTTGCCGGCGCACGCGGCAAGCACCGCCCGCGCGTCCAGGCCGAGGCTCTCGATCGCGACGAGCGCGGTGAACGCCACGTCGGCCAGCTCGGCGGCGACGTCCTCGCGGGTGTGCGTCACCCCCTTGCGCGGGTTCTGCCCGAGCAGGCCGATCCAGGCCGCGGCGACCTCACCGGCCTCCTCGCCGATCTTGAGGATGCGACAGGTCAGCTCGGTGTCGCCGCGGCCGTTCGCGGCGTCGAGCCAGGCGCGCGCGTCCCGCGCCGTCGTCCAGATGGTGGCGTCCACGCGGACCAGTGAACCCCACCCCGCAGACCGTTCGTATTCTGGGGCGACGCAGGCCAGGGGGCCTGTGTCCGAGGTGAGAGGACGTGCCCGTGATGTCGGAGACCGTCGAGTCGGTGTTCGCCGGCGTGGTCGCCCGGAACCCGGGAGAGCCGGAGTTCCACCAGGCGGTCCGCGAGGTGCTGGAGAGCATCGGTCCGGCCCTGGCCCGGCATCCGGAGTACGCCGAGGTGGTCGAGCGGGTCTGCGAGCCGGAGCGGCAGGTCATCTTCCGCGTGCCGTGGGAGGACGACCGGGGCCGGGTACGGGTCAACCGGGGCTTCCGCGTGGAGTTCAACAGCGCGCTCGGCCCGTTCAAGGGCGGCCTGCGCTTCCACCCGTCGGTCTACCTGGGCATCGTGAAGTTCCTCGGCTTCGAGCAGATCTTCAAGAACGCGCTGACCGGGCTTGCCATCGGCGGCGGCAAGGGCGGTGCGGACTTCGACCCGAAGGGCCGCTCCGACCGCGAGGTGATGCGGTTCTGTCAGAGCTTCATGACCGAGCTGTACCGGCACATCGGCCCGCAGACCGACGTGCCCGCCGGTGACATCGGGGTGGGCGGCCGGGAGATCGGCTACCTGTTCGGGCAGTACAAGCGGATCACCAACCGGTACGACGCGGGCGTGCTCACCGGCAAGGGCCTGGCGTACGGGGGCGCGCAGGTGCGCCGGGAGGCGACCGGGTACGGGGCGGTGTTCTTCGCCGACGAGATGCTGCGTCAGGCCGGGGACAGCCTGGAGGGCAAGCGGGTCGTGGTGTCCGGCTCCGGCAACGTGGCCATCTACGCGATCGAGAAGGTGCACCAGCTCGGCGGCACGGTCGTGGCGTGCTCGGACTCCGGCGGCTACGTGGTCGACGAGAAGGGCATCGACCTGGCGTTGCTGCGCGAGCTCAAGGAGGAGCGGCGCGGGCGGCTGGCTGAGTACGCGGAGCACGCCCGCAACGCGGTGGCGGTCCCCGAGCGCAACGTCTGGGAGGTGCCCTGCGACCTGGCGCTGCCCTGCGCCACGCAGAACGAGATCGGTGGCGCGGAGGCCGCCGCGCTGGTGGCCGGCGGCTGCGTCGCGGTGGTGGAGGGGGCGAACATGCCCACCACCCCGGAGGCGGTGCGGATCCTCGGCCGGGCCGGGGTGCGGTTCGCCCCGGGCAAGGCCGCCAACGCCGGCGGGGTGGCGGTGAGCGGGCTGGAGATGCAGCAGAACGCCAGCCGCGACACGTGGACGTTCGGCGAGTCCGAGCAGCGGCTGCGCGAGATCATGCGGGACGTGCACGACAGGTGCTGGGCGACGGCCGAGGAGTTCGGCCTGCCCGGCGACTACGTGGCCGGGGCGAACATCCAGGGGTTCCGGCGGGTGGCCGAGGCGATGCTGGCGCACGGGCTGATCTGAGCGGGCCGTGGGACGGACGCTGACCGTGCGGTCGGTCAGCGATTGACAGTGCTCGACCCCCGGCCTAGGTTCAGTGCGCTACCGGCCGGTAGGCACCCGTCCCGCGTCGTCGCCCCCGTCCCGGGGTGACACCCGTCCCCGGGGAGCAGCGATGCAGCCCTCACCTCTGCGCCGCCGGCTGCTCGCCGTCGGCACGACCCTCGCGCTGGCGCTCGGCCTCACCGGCGCGACGCCCGCCGCCGCCGGGGGCCGCGACGACGGCGGCGGCCCGCTGCCCGGCTACACCATCGTCAACCCGCCGCTGCCGCCACTGGTCGTGAACGGCGTCGCCACCACGGTGCGGCAGGGCGTGCACGCGAACGCCGGATACATCATCGAGATCCCGAAGCGCTGGAACGGCGAGCTGGTGATGTGGGCGCACGGCTACCGCGGGCAGGGCACCGAGCTGTCGCCGGAGGCGCCCGGCTTCGACCTGCGGCAGCGCCTGGTCGCCCAGGGGTACGCGTGGGCGTCGTCGTCGTACGACCGCAACGGCTACGACGTGCGCTCCGGCGTACGCGGCACCCGCGCCCTGGCCGACCTGTTCTCCCGTACCGTCCGGCGCCCGCACCGGGTGCTCATCGCCGGGGTGTCGATGGGCGGCCACGTCATCGGCCGGTCGCTGGAACAGTACCCGGGCTTCTACGCCGGGGCGCTGCCGATGTGCGGGGTGCTCGGCGACCAGGAGCTGTTCGACTTCTTCCTGGACTACAACCTGGCCGCGCAGGCGCTGGCCGGGGTGCGCGCGTACCCGACGCCGCCGGATTACCTGGCCTCGGCGGTGCCCCGGATCCAGGTCACGCTCGGCCTGGCCGGGCTGACCCCGGGCGGCCCGGACACCACGAACGCGCTCGGCAAGCAGCTGCGCGCGGTCACCGTGGACCGCTCCGGCGGGCCGCGGCCGGGCGCCGACGCCGCGTTCGCGATCTGGAAGGACTTCCTGTTCGGCATCGCGGTCAGCGAGACGGACGGCTCCCCCGCACGGCGTCCCGGCCAGCTCGCCACGAACCTGTTCACCAGGTATGCGCCGAACCAGCCGGTGAACCTCGACGCCACGGTGCAGCGGGTCGCGCCGGAGAACCTGCGGCAGCGGCTCTCACCCGGCCTGACCGAGGTGCCCCGGATCGCCGGGCGGCCCACCGCGCCGGTGCTGAGCCTGCACGGCCTCGGCGACCTCTTCGTGCCGTTGTCCATGGAACAGGCGTACGCCCGGGACGTCGCCCGGAACGGCCGGTCCCGGCTGCTGGTGCAGCGGGCGGTGCGCACCGCGCAGCACTGCGAGTTCAGCCCGGCCGAGGCCGGCGCCGCCTGGGACGACCTGGTCCGCTGGGTACGCGCCGGCAAGCGGCCGGCCGGTGACCCGGTCACCGACCGGCGCGCGGTGGCGGCGCCGGACTTCGGCTGCCGGTTCAGCGACGAGGCCGCCCGGGCCGCCGGCGCCGGCACCCGCCCGCTCTACCCTGCCTGCCCGGCCGGCGCTCAGTCCTCCTCGCGGCCGTACCAGCCGCCCCGGTAGACGGTGCCCTGCGGGGCCGGCTCCGGCGGCGCGGCGGCGATCCGGCGGGAGCGGCGGACCCGGCTGACCACGAACCAGCAGAGCCCGGCCACCACGGCCACGATGACCACCTTCTGGAACGTGCCCGCGTACGCCTCGACCACGTGCCACTGCTCGCCGAGGAAATACCCGGCGAGCACGAAGGTGGTGTTCCAGATCAAACTGCCCAGCGCGGTGTAGAGCAGGAAGACCGGGATCGGCATCCGTTCCACACCGGCCGGGATGGAGATGAGACTTCGGAAGATCGGAATCATCCGGCCGAAGAACACCGCCTTGACGCCGTGGCGCAGGAACCACGCCTCGGTGCGGTCCACGTCCTCCAGCTTGATCAGCGGCAGCCGCGCGGCCAGGGCACGCATCCGGTCCCGCCCGAGGGCCGCGCCGATGTAGTAGAGCGCCAGCGCGCCCACGATCGACCCGAGCGTGGTCCAGAAGATGGCGCCGGCCAGGCTCATCCGGCCCTGGCTCGCGGTGAAGCCGGCCAGCGGCAGGATCACCTCGCTGGGGATGGGCGGGAACAGGTTCTCCAGGGCCACCGCGAGGCCGGCGCCCGGTCCACCGAGCCGTTCCATCAGGCCGGTGACCCAGCCGGCTACTCCGTCGCCGGCCGGTTCCGCGGCCCGCGCGGTGCTCGCCCGGGGGACGGCGAGCAGCTGTGCGTTTCCGATCATCCGACCAACGTTACGGGGCGAAGCCGCGGACGACCACGCGTGATGGAAACCATTATCGTGTACGCCATGCGTACGCCGCTGCGGATCGCCGTCGCCCAGCCGCTCACCCTCTCCCACGACGTCGAGGGCAACGCCGCCCGGCACGCCGACGCGGTGCGCGCCGCCGCGGCCCGCGTGGTGGTCTTCCCGGAGATGTCACTGACCGGGTACGAACTGACCGCCGTACCCCTGGATCCGGACGATCCCCGGCTCGCGCCGCTGCGGACGGCCTGCGCCGGGACCGGGACGCTGGCGCTGGCCGGGGCGCCGGTGCCCGGCCCGCACATCGGGGTGCTCGCCGTCGACGCCGAGGGCGTGCGGGTGGCGTACCGGAAGATGTGCCTGGGTGGCGCGGAGCCGCGGCACATGCGGCCGGGCCGGGAGCCGGCGGTGCTCGATGTGGACGGCTGGCGGCTGGGCCTGGCCGTGTGCAAGGACACCGGGACGCCGGAGCACGCGGCGGCGACCGTGGCGCTCGGCGCGGACGCCTACCTGGCCGCGGTGCTGGAGTCGGCCGACGACGCGGCGGTGCCGGACGAGCGCGCCCGCCGGGTCGCCGCCGCGCACGGCGTGTGGGTGGTGACGGCCAGCTTCGCCGGCTCGACCGGCGGCGGCTACGCGCGGGCCGCCGGTGGCTCCGGGATCTGGTCACCGGCGGGCGAGCCGGTGGTCCGCGCCGGCCCGGACGTCGGCGAGGTGGTCACCGGGACCCTGCGCTGAGGACGGAGCACCTACGCTGGGGCGGGATGGCACCGTCAGAGGGCGCCGGCCTGGAACCGGCCCCGGACAGCTTCCGGGCGGCGACCCCGCTCGGCACCGGCCGCACCGCCGACGTGTGGCCGCTGCCCGGCGGGCGGGTGGTGCGCCGCTACCGCGACGGTGGCGACGTGCGGGCCGAGGCCGAGGTGATGCGGCACCTGCACCGGGCCGGCTATCCCGTGCCCCGGGTGCATCACGCCGACGGCACCGACCTGGTGCTCGACCGGGTCACCGGCCCGACCCTGGTGGAGGCGTTCCACGCGGGCGCCGTCACCGCGCGGGCGGGCGCCCGCATGCTGGCCGACCTGCACGCCCGCCTGCACGCGCTCCCGGCTCTCCGCTCGGCCGACCCGGCGGTACGCCTCCTGCACCTCGACCTGCATCCGGGCAACGTGCTGCTGGCCGCCACCGGTCCGGTGGTCATCGACTGGACCGACAGCGCCGAGGGGCCGCCGGCGCTGGACCGGACGACGACCGCGTTGATTCTCGCGGAGGTCGCCGTCGCTCCGGGCCACCCACTGGCGGCGGCGGCAGGCGAGTTGCTGTCCGCGTACGTCGCCGCCTCCGGGCCGCTCGACCAGCTGGCGGAGGCGGTGCGGCACCGCGCCGCCGGTCACGCGCCCGATCCGGAGCGACTGCCCGAGGCGGCCGCCCTGGTGACGGAGACGATCCGGGCGGTCACGGCCGGAGACCGCCGGGTGCCTCAGCCCTCGTCGGCGCCGCGCAGCCGCTCGTAGCCGTCGAGCAGCTTGCGCAACGCGGCGGCGGTGACCGGATCGATCTTGTCGTCCTCGGCCGCGTCCTCGATCTTCTCGCGCAGGTCCTCGACCCGCTTGCCCCGGTCCCTCGGCTTGCCCCGGTCCAGCTCGGCGGCCTTCTTGCGCAGGTCGGCGGCGGTCTTGCGGTCGATCAGCCCGATCGACTCGGCCCGGTCGAGCAGCTCACCGAACCGGTCGCCGAACTGACGCGACGTCACCGGCTCGGGCGTCGTCGACGGCGGCGCGGCGCTGCTGGGCTCGGATGCGGGCCGCTCGGCGGCGCCGGTCGACGGGCCGGCAGTGGGCGCGGCGGCCGGCGGGGCGCCGGAGCCGTCGCCCCATACCAGCGAGCCGACCACCGCGAGAAGCAGCACCACCGCACCGGCCACCAGCAGCCCGAACAGCCGGTTCGACGAGACGGCCGGAGGCGGCGGCGGGACGGGACGCCCCGGCGGGCGGGGCGCGGCGCCCGGGGAACGCTCGACGAGCGTGGGCGGGTGCGCCACCGGCCCCACGGTGGGCAGGATCGCCGTCGGCGGATCCACCGGACGGCCCGCGCCGAGCCGCTCGGCGAGCCGGGCCGCGGTGGGCCGACGGCGCGGGTCCGGCGCCAGGCAGGCGAGCGCCAGGTCGGCGATCTCCGGCGGCAGCCCGGGCACCCGCGGCGGCGGCACCGCCGGCCGGTTGCGCCGCACGTCCAGCACGTCGTCCCAGCCGCGCACCGGCAGCGGGGCCCGGCCGGTGAGGCTGCGATACAGCAGTACGCCGAGCGCGTACACGTCGCCGGCCGGGTTCGCCGGGCCGGGGTCGAGGCGTTCCGGGGCGAAGTAGGCGGGGGTGCCCATCAGCAGCGCGCCGGTCTGCCCGGTGACCGGGTGCGGGCCGGCCGGCGCGGCGATGCCGAAGTCGAGCACCTTCGCGCCGGTCTCGGTGAGCATCACGTTCGCCGGCTTGACGTCGCGGTGCACCACGCCGATCCGGTGCGCCGCGGCCAGCGCCCCGGCCACCTGCCTGGCCGTTCGCACCGCGTCCGGCCAGGCCAGCGGACCGCCGGCCAGCCGGTCGGCGAGCGTCTGCCCCTCCACCAACTCCATCACCAGGTACGGGATCACGACGCCGCCGTCCAGCGTCGCCTCGCCGTAGTCGTACACCTGGGTCACGTGCGGGTGGGTGAGACGCGCGGCCGCGCGGGCCTCGCGCTGGATCACCGCCCGCAGTTGCGGGTCGGCGGCGAGTTGCCCGGCGAGGGCCTTGACCGCGACGGGCCGGTGCAGCACCTCGTCGTCGGCCCGCCACACCTCGGACATCCCGCCGAGGCCGATGCGTTCGCGCAGGACGTATCGGTCGTGCAGGCGCAGGGCGGGCGTGAACGGCGACATGATGCCTCCAGTCTGCCCGTCCGGCCCTCCGGCCCGTCAACCGCCCGGCGCGCGGCCCCCGGTCAGGGTTTGCGGGCGACCCCGCCGTACATGCTGACGTCGATCACCGACGGGCGCGGCTCGGGCTCGCCGTCGGCACGCCACTCGGCGACCGAGCAGACGCCCGGATCGACCGGTTCCAGCCCGTCGAAGAAGCGCACGAACTCTTCCCGGCTGCGCAGGTTGATCACACCGTGCGGGCCGCCGCCACGGGCTGCCGCCTTCGCCTCGGCTGCCACCTCGGCCGGCAGGTGGTCGTGGGTGGCGTGCGAGGCGGCCAGGTAGCTGCCGGCGGGCAACGCGTCCAGCAGGCGGCCGACGATCGCGTACGGGTCCTCGCCGTCCGGCACGAAGTGCAGCACCGCCAGCAGCATCAACGCCACCGGCTGGGACAGGTCGAGCGTGCGGCGCAGATCGGGGTGGGCGAGGATGCGCTCGGGGTCGACCAGGTCCGCGTCCAGGTAGGCGGTGGCGCCCTCGGTGGAGCTGGTGAGCAGCGCACGGGCGTGGGCCAGCACGATCGGGTCGTTGTCCACGTAGACCACACGGGCGCGCGGGTCGATCGACTGCGCCACCTCGTGCGTGTTGTCGGCGGTGGGGATGCCGGTGCCGATGTCCAGGAACTGCCGGATGCCCGCCTCGCCGGCCAGATGGCGCACCGCGCGGCGCAGGAACCGCCGGTTCTCCAGCGCGCTGATCCGGATGGTCGGGAACCGCTCGGCCATGGCGTCGCCGGACTCGCGGTCGGCCTGGAAGTTGTCCTTGCCGCCGAGCCAGTAGTTGTACCGGCGGGCGGGGTGCGCCACAGTGGTGTCGATCCGGGCGGCGAGCGGCCCGGAGTCGGGTGGCGTACCTGGTGCGTCGCTGGTCAAGGCCGCCTCCACGACTCGCGTTCCGCTATCCACTGTCGACGGACATGCTACTGCCCGCCGACGCGCCGGTCAGGCCGGGTAGAGCTCGTCGCGCAGGCGGGCCAGCAGCTCCGGGGTCCGCTCCGGCGGCACGGCCTCCACGCACAACCGTTCCATCGCCTCGGCGTAGAAGTCGAGGTCGTCGCGCTTGTCCAGGTAGATCGCGCTGGTGAGCTGCTCGATGTAGACGATGTCGGGCAGATCGGCGTCACCGAAGCGCAGGATGCTGAACGCGCCGCTGGCCGCCGCGTGCCCGCCGGCGGCGAAGGGGACGATCTGCAACCGCACGTGCGGCCCGGAGGTCGCCTCGATCAGCGCGTCCATCTGCTCCCGCATCACCGCCGCGCCGCCGATCGGGCGGCGCAGCACCGCCTCGTCGAGCACCGCCCACAACTGCGGCGGGTCGGCCCGCCGCAGCAGTTCCTTGCGCTGCATCCGCAGCTCCACCCGCCGGTCCAGCTCCGCCGCCGACGCACTGCGGTGGCCGAGCAGGATGACCTCCCGGGCGTACGCGGCGGTCTGCAACAGGCCGGGCACGAACTGCACCTCGTAGGTGCGGATCAGCGCGGCGGCCGCCTCCAGGCCCAGGTACGACTGGAACCAGGCGGGGAGCACGTCGCCGTAGCGGTGCCACCAGCCCGGGTTGTTCGCGTCCTGGGCCAGCTTGAGCAGCGCGGCGCGGTCCTCCGGAGCGGTGACGCCGTAGAGCGTGAGCAGATCGGCCACGTCGCGCTCCTTGAAGCCGACCCGGCCCAGCTCCATCCGGCTGATCTTCGACTCGGACGAGCGGATCTCGTAGCCGGCCACCTCCCGGCTGACCCCGGCGCTCTCACGCAGCCGGCGCAACTGGCCGCCGAGCAGCATGCGCAGCACTGTCGGACCGCTTGTCGGACCACCCTCGACAGGCACCGTCGCCACCTGACCGCCCTCGCATCCCGACCACGTCGGCCGGGCACCCTCCCGGCCGACGAGTAAGCATGCCATGAACCGACAGTGAGGTGAACTCCTCCGGAGGGACGGAGTCAGTCCCGTGTACGGGACGGCGGGATGAGGTGGTCGAAGTCGCCGTCGCGGGCGCCGAGCACGAACGCGGCGATCTCGTCCACCGTGTAGATGAGCGCCGGGCCCTCGGGGTGCCGGGAGTTGCGGACCGCGATGCCGCCACCACCAGGCAGCTCGGCCAGTTCGACGCAGTTGCCGCTGGGGTTGCTACGACGGCTCTTCAGCCAGCGCATCGGTGGCAACTCGGTCACGGGCACGCCGTTCGGAGGTTGCTGCATGGGCGTCCTTCGGGAATGAGCCAGCCGAGGCCGCGGGGAGGGGCGGTGGGTGGCGACGTCTGTCGACTGAGGAGGCAGATGCACGTGCATCTGCTATTGCATCTGCAATGGACAGAGAGCATGATAACCGAAATACGGTGTGCCGGTTCGCTCACGTACAGTGACCCGAACCCGGCTCCGGAGACGCCGCATCGCGCGGCTACGGGACTGCGGCGAGGAGGACGCGTTGGCGGATCCGATGACCATCGCCTCCGGCATCTCCGCGGCGGGCGCGCTCGTCTCCGCCTGGCAGTTACGCCGCCGCGCGCTGCGCGCCGAAGCCGAGATCGAGCTCCTCCAGGCCGAACTGGCCGCCGAGCGGCACGCCGCCAGCCACGACCCGCTCACCGGGCTGCCCAACCGCCGCGCGTTCTTCCGCCTGGCCGCCGCCCTGCTCACCGACCCGGCCGGTCAGCCGCTCGTCGCGGTGGTGCTCGACCTGGACAACTTCAAGCAGGTGAACGACCGCTACGGGCACGCCGCCGGAGACCAGGTGCTGGTCAGCGTGGCGCAACGGCTGGCCGCGTTCGCCGGCAACAACCTGGTCGCCCGCCTCGGCGGCGACGAGTTCGCCGGCCTGCTGGCCAGCCCGACGGCGGATCGCAGGTGGATCGAGCACGCCACCCGGCGGCTCTGCGAGGCGCTCGCCGCGCCGATCCCGCTGGGGACACGCAGCATCCAGGTCACCGCCTCGGTCGGGCTCGCGCCCGTGCACTGCCCGACGCAGCTCGCCGACGCGCTCTGCCGCGCCGACGCGGCCATGTACGAGGCGAAGACGCTCGACACCGCCCGCCCCACCCGGCAGCTCGTCGCCGAGCGTTGAGCAGGCTCTGTTCGCGGCGTCCCTCGTCGGCCGCCGACTGCTGACCGCACTCCGCCCGGCTCGTCGCGGGGCGCTGAGCCCGGTCCGCCGGCTCGTCGCGGCGCCGGCCGGACTCCGCCCGGCGGGTCAGCGCCAGCCGTAGCCGGCGCGCAACGCCTCGCCGATCCGGTCGAACCGGGGCCGGTCCAGCACCGCGCCCTCGCGGCGGATGCTGTCCTCGCGCATGGTGAGCACCCGGTCCAGCCGTACCCAGCTCGGCCGCTTGTCCCGGTCCCACTCCCCCGGGCCGAGCGCCAGCCAGTGCCGCTGGCCGTCCCGGTCGCTCTGGCTGGACAGCATCAGCCCGAACAGCGTGCGGCTGTGCCGGCCCACCACCAGCACCGGGCGGTCCTTGCCCTGGCGCGGGTCGTCCTCGTACGGCACCCACGTCCAGACGATCTCGCCCGGGTCGGCCTGCCCGTCCGGCTCCGGGGCGTACGACAGCTCGCGGCGCTGCAACGCGCTGACCTGGCGGCGGCGCGCGACCTGCGCCGGGATCGGCCCCCCGGCGCGGGTGGGGGCGGGGGCGGGCACGCCCCCGGTGATCCGGCCGAGCTTCGACGCCACGTTCCTCAACAGACCTGCCACGGCGGGCAGCCTATCGGTCCGGGCACCCCGGCCCCGGAATCGGGTCGCCGGGCCGGGCACCCGGTGCGTCGAGCGCGGGCCTTCCTTACTCTCGGAGCGTGGAGCCACCCCGTGATCTGCCGCTGATCGAACGCAGCGCCGTCCGGCTGGTGGTGCTCGACGCCGCCGACCGACTGCTGCTGTTCCACACCCGCGACCCGGACCACCCGGACCTCGGCGTGTGGTGGGAGCTACCCGGCGGCGGGCTGGACCCCGGCGAGACGTACCGGGAGGCGGCCGTACGCGAGCTGCGCGAGGAGACCGGCATCGCCATCGGCCCGGACGAGGTCGGCGCACCCACGTGGCGGCGGCGGGCCAGCTTCCGGCACCGGCAGCACCGCCACCTCCAGGACGAGGTGATCGTGGCGGTACGGCTGTCCGGCCCCGGGCCGGACGTGGACGAGGCGTCCCGGCTGGACTACGAGATGGAGGACTACTTCGGGTTCCGCTGGTGGCCGCTGGCCGAGGTGCTCGCCGAGCGACCGCGCTGCTACCCGGGCCGGCTGCCGGAGCTGCTGCCGGCGTTCCTGGCCGACGAGGAGATCGACGAGCCGTTCGAGCTGTGGTCCTGACAGGGGGTGCCGGCGGGCACGCCGGCGGGCAGAGTGGAGCCGTGACTTCTCTGCGCGCACCCCTGGCAAGTTACGCCGAACGGCTGCACCGCGCCGCCGGTGACACCCACCACGTCGCCTCGCCGCTGGGCGCCTGGCTCCTGCTGGCGCTGACCGGCCCGGCCGCCACCGGGGCGGACCGCGCGGCGCTGGCCGAAGCGCTCGGCCTCGACCCGGACGACGCCGCCGCCGAGGCCCGGGCGCTGCTCGCCGCGCCGCACCCGATGGTCGCCGCGGCCACCGCGCTGTGGGAACGCACGCCGGCACCGGAGCTGGCCGCCTGGCGGGGCGCCCTGCCGGAGGCCACCGAGCGCGGTGCGCTGCCCGACCAGGCCGCGCTCGACGCCTGGGCCCGGGAGCGTACCGGCGGGCTGATCGATCGCTTCCCGGTCGACGTCAACCCGGACACGCTGCTGGTCCTGGCGAACGCGCTGGCCACCCGCGTGTCGTGGGCCGACCCGTTCGAGACGGCCGCGGGCACCGAGCTGGGTACGGGCAGCGCCTGGTCCGGCCGGCTGAGCCGGGTGCTGCGCACGCCGCCGATCGGGCACCGCTGCTGGGTCGCGGCCACCGACCGGGCCGGCGACGTGGCGGTACACGCGGTCCCGGCCCGCACCGGCGACGACGGTGCCGGGCTGCTCGTGGTGTCGGTGGCCGCCGCGCCCGAGGTGCCCGCGGCCGACGTGCTGGCCGTCGCGCACGAGCTGGCGAGCGCCGCCGCGCTCGTTCCGGACTCCCTGCCGGCCCGCCGATCGCTGTTCGACCTGCCGCTGGGCGAGACACCGCTGTGGACGGTGCGGGAGAAGCCGGTGAACACGTTCGCCGCCGACGGCCGGGAGGAACGCGCCAACGCGGTGCTGCCCTGCTGGTCGGCGCGGAGCCGGCACGACCTGGCCGCACCGGGGTTCGGCTTCGACGCGGCGGCGCGGGCCCTCGGCGGGCTGATGGGGCTGGCCGGGCCGGGGTTCGACGCCGCGCAGTCCGCTGTCGCCCGGTTCGGCCGCTACGGCTTCGAGGCCGCCGCGGTGACCGCGTTCGGCATGGTGGCCGGCCTGCCGCCGGAGGGGATCGCCCGCGTCGCGGAGCTGCGCTTCGGGCACCCGTACGCGGTGGTGGCGGTGACCACCGACCCGGCCGGCGGCCCGTGGCACGCCCTGCCGGTCTACTCCGCGTGGGTGGCCGACCCGGAGGAGTTGCCCGCCGACGAGGCCGGATAGGCGGCGAGCGCGCTCGTGAGCCGGCCCAGCCCCAGCGAGCCGAGCTCCAGGGCCCGGTTGTGGAACGCCCGCCGGTCGCCGGGGAAGGCCTCCCGGCCCTCCCGCCACACCCGCTCCCCCACCTTGTAGGTGAGCGCCTGCCCGGGACGGCCCAGGTACCGGGCCAGCTCCAGTGGCGCGTACGGGCCCTGGTGGCAGCGGTCACGCAACAGGTCCAGCGCGGCCTGCGGCGTCCACGTCGTGCCGGGGTCCGACGGCATCGGCAGCCGCAGGTGCAGGCCGATGTCGAGCACCACCCGCGCCGCCCGCAGCAGTTGCATGAACAGGTGCCCCAGCCGGGCGCCCGGCTGCTCGTAGAGCCCGAGCTCGTCCATGAACCGCTCGGCGTACAGGGCCCAGCCCTCCTGGGCGCCGGAGAGCCCGCCGAGCAGGTTCAGCCGCCGCCCGGGACCGCCCCGGCACGCCTCGGAGCCGAGCTGCAGGTGGTGGCCGGGAACGCCCTCGTGGTACGCGGTGCTGTACGCCCACCAGGTCGGGAAGCGCTCCTGCCCCTCGGGCAGCAGCCACGAGACCCGGCCCGGCCGGGTCAGGTCCCGCGACGGCGCGGTGTACGCGGTGCCGCCGGACGCGGTGACCCGTGACTCGACGCGCCGCAGCGGCGCGGGGATGTCGAAATGGACGCCGTGCAGCCGCTCGGTGGTGGCCTCCAGCAGGTCCTGGAGCCAGGCGGCGAACTCGTCACGGCTGCGCAGCACACCTGGCGCGTCGGGGCGGTCGAGCCGTTCCCGCACCTCGGGCACGGTTCCGCCCAGGGCTCTCGCCTCCGCGACCAGGTCCGCCTCGATCGCGGTGAACTCGTTCCAGCCCCACTCGTACAGCTCGCGCAGGTCCGGTTCCGCACCGAGGAACATCCGCACCCAGAGGGCGTACCGCCGTGGGCCGAACGCCTCGTCGTCGTGCGCCCGCGGCGCGAGGTCCGCGGTGAGCGTCTCGGCGAATCTCCGGTACGCCTCCCGCGCGTCCCGCGCCGCTGCCCGCAACGAGCCGCGCTGCGGGCCCTCGCCGTAACGCTCGACGAGCGCCGTGTCGTCGTCCATCCAGTTGCGACACCGCTGCGTCACCAGCTCCACCTGGCGGCGGGCCGGCAGGTGACCGCGCCCGGCGGCGAGCAGGAGGCTATGGGCGTACCCGTCCAGTGCCGCCGGGATCGCGGCCTGCCGCGCGCCGACGCGGGCCCAGCCGTCCTCGGACGCCGCGCCCTCGGCGTCGCGGCCCGGCACGGCGGACTCGACGCACTGGCGGATGAGCTGGAGCGGGCCGGTGGCCGCGACGTGCAGTTCCCGCAGATCCTCCCCGGCGTCGTGGAAGGCGATCCGGGTGCGCAGCCGTTCGGCGAGGTGTTCGCGCAGCGGGCTCGTCGGCGGCGGCGTCCCGATCCGGCGCAGGGCGCGGGTGGCGAGATCGGCGCGGGCCTGGTGACCGTCCGGGCTGTAGTCGGTGAGACCGTCGACGTCCTGCTCACCGGCCTCGACCACCGCCGCACACGGATCGAGGCGAGCCACGTCCCGCAGCAGGCCTTCGGTGAGGTCGTCGATCATGGGATCGAGGGTAGCCGCACGCTGGCGGGCTCCCGATACGCTCCCGCCATGAACGTCGATGCCCCTCGACGGGGACCGATCCGGGCTCTCGCGGCACTGCCCGCTCTTCCCTGGTTGAGCATCCACCTGCTGCTCTACCTCGGCATCGCCATCGCGGTCCCCGTGCTGTGGGAGCCGGCCCCCGCCGGCGGGCTCGTCGAGGCTTCCGGCCGAGCCCTCACCGAGGTGCCGTCAGTGCTCTTCAGCCCGGGTGGGGTGATGGTGAGCGCCCTGGCCGTCGGCTGCCTGGGACTGCTGCGCCTGCTGTCCGGCGCCCGGTGGTACTGGTTCAGGCTGGCCGCGGTCCTGCTCTTCGTCGTGCCGATCCCGCTGTTCGTGTTCAGCCTGGCCGGTGCGGAGGAGGCGGTGCCGGTGGCCGTCCCCCATCTGCTGGTGGCGCTGCTCATCGTGCAGCCCCGGCTCTCGGACAGGTTGGCGGACCGGGCTCCGGCCCCGGAGGACCACCGCCGGTAGCGCCACCGGTCCCCTCCGGCGTGGCACCCGGCCTCCGCCCGACCAAGGAGTTCGCGGCGGCCCGGGTGCCCGGAACCGACGCGAACTCCTTGATCGACACGGTCAGACGGAGACGAGTTCCTTCTTCTCGGCCTTGGCGGCCAGGCGCTTCTCGCGCTCCTGGGCACCGATCAGGTCGTCCGGCAGGGAGTCCTCCACCTCCAGGTCGAAGCGGCGCAACAGCCGGATCGACAAACCGCCGAGCGTGATCAGGATCAGCGCCGCCCCGAAGCAGATGTACGCGAACCCGATGCCCCGGCCCGGTCCGGTGCCGATCACCGCGCCCACCGAGCCGGCCAGCGCCCCGCCGGGAGCCAGCATCGGCTCGAACAGCGCGGTGGCACCCGGCGCGAGCAGCGCGAACCCGATCGGCAGCGTCGACCAGGAGATGGTCTGGTTGAGGCTGAACACCCGGCCGTGGAAGCGCTGCGGCACCTTCACCTGGACGATCGTCGCGTAGATCGACTGCGCGGTGGTCATCGACATGGCCAGCCAGCAGAAGCCGACGCAGATCATCGCCACCGACGCGTCGAGGCCGATCAGCACACAGCCGATCGCGGTGCCCAGGTTGCCGATCAGCACGCCGATCATCCGCCGCTTGCGCGGACCGCCCCACAGCGACATCAGCACGCCGCCGAGCACCGCGCCGACCGCCTCGGCCAGCGCCACCTGCGCCACCTGGGTCGGGCTGCCGAACGACAGCACCAGCGGCGTGATGAGCACCAGCGCCGGGGCGAGGAAGATGTTGCCCAGCGCGAAGTAGCCGAGCATCAGCCGGAACCCACGGTGCCGCCAGGAGTAGCGCATGCCGTTGGCGATGGCCACCAGCAGCCGTTCCCGGGGCCGCCAGCCCAGCGCGTCCGGGAAGCGGACCACGGCGAGGGTGAGCACCGCGAACACGTAGCTGGCCACGTCGACGAGCAGGATGCCCTTGAGGTCGATGGTGGCGAGCAGGCCGGCCGCGAACGCCGGCATGAGCAGCGTGGCCACACCGGTGGAGAGCTGGGTGATGCCCATGGCGTGCCCGAGGTAGCGCTTGGGCACCAACTGCGGCACCGCCGACTGGAACGCGATCCGCTGGAACGAACCGGCCACCGAACTCAGCGCCACCAGCACGTAGATGTGCCAGAGCACCAGGTTGTCGGTCCACAACAGGGTGGCCAGCACCAACTGGACGGAACCGGCGAAGCAGCTCGCCATCATCATGATCCGGCGCCGGCTGACCCGGTCGACCAGCGCGCCGGCCACCGGCAGCATGAGCACGCCGCAGATCAGCGCGAGCGCCCAGAGCATGCCGAGGTTCGCCACCGAGCCGGTGCGGTTGAACAGCCAGATCGGCAGCGCGAACGCGGTCAGCGCGGAACCGGTGCTGGAGATGAGCTGGCCGGTCGTGATGGCCATGAACCGGCCCATGCTCGGCTTGACCGTACTGGTGGGCTTGCGGTTCTCCCCCACCCGCAGTGTGTCGGCCACCACCCAGCCGGCGTCCTCACCGCGTCCCTCCGCCGTCAGCGCGCCGACGTCGCCGGCGACCACCGCCGGGTGCACCTGCGTGACGATCTCGGCCAGCTCCTGTGCCCGGTACTTGAGGAAGAAGTGCCCGGCCTGGTCGAGCACGACGAGGCCGAGCGTGTCGCTGAGGAACTGCCACTCGGCGTACCGCTCGCGGTAGTAGTCGGTCACCGGGTCCTCGGAGCCGACCACCGAGATGATCGGCGTACGCAGCTTCGTCGCCTGCTGGTCCAGCAGCCGGGTGAAGTACTCCTCGGAGGCACGGGAGTCGGCCCGCATGTTGCTGATGATCCGGTCGGCCTGCTCCGGCTCCAGCTCGTCGGTGTCCACACCCATCGACTTGAGCCAGCTCGCCGAGTGCCGGTTGCTGCTGAGCCGCTCCAGGCGGTCGCGGAGCGCCGCGATCACGCCCTTCGGGCGGGCGAACGGGAACATCGCGCCGATGTAGACGGCCTCCAGGTCCCGGCCGGCCGCCTCGACCTTGCGGGCCACGTCGGCGAGGATGGCGCTACCCACGCCGCAGTGGCCGTACAGCGCGATCGGCCCCTCGACCCGCTCCAGGATCTCGTCGGCGACGCGGCTGGTCAGCTCGTCGAACGGAAGCGCGTCCTCGCTCAGGCCCACGTCGTGGCCGGGGATCGCCAGCGACCACAGCCCGTAGCCGGCCGGCAACGCGTCGGCCATCGGCTGGTAGACGATGGCGCTGCCGCCGCCGTACGGAACGCAGACGTACGTCAGCACCCGCTTGCCCGCCGGGATCGGCTTGGTCAGCTCGTAGAGCAGCCGGCGCGGCCCCTCCTGGGCGGCGTCGCCGGAGACGAACGCGGCGAGGTCGCGGATGGTGCGCTGCTGGAACAGGTCCATCACGCCGACCGCCCGGCCGCCCAGCTCCGCCTTGCGGATCTTCGCGACGACCTGGGTCGCGAGCATCGAGTGCCCGCCCAGGTCGAAGAAGTCGTCGTCGATGCCGAGCGTGTCCACGCCCAGCACCTCGGACCAGATCGCTGCGAGCGCCCGCTCGGTGTCGTCGCGCGGCTCGACCAGCGCCACCGACGCCTCGCGGGTGACCACCGGCGCGGGCAGCGCCTTGCGGTCCAGCTTCCCGTTGGGAGTCAGCGGCAGCGCGTCGAGCGTGACGAACGCGGCCGGCACCATGTACTCGGGCAGCGTGTCCTTCAGCGCCGACTTCAGCGCGGCGTGCTCGGCCGCCCCCACCAGGTACGCGGTGAGCCGCTTGTCACCCGGGCTGTCCTCGCGGACGATCACCGTGGCCTCGGTGACGCCGGGCTGCTCGCGTAGCGCGCTCTCGATCTCGCCCAGCTCGATGCGCAGGCCGCGCAGTTTGACCTGGTGGTCGATGCGGCCCAGGAACTCGATCACCCCGGTGCCGTCCGGGCCGCCGACCCAGCGGGCCAGGTCGCCGGTGCGGTAGAGGCGGGCGCCCGGCTCGCCGGAGAACGGGTCGGGGACGAACTTCTCCGCGGTGAGCGCGGGCCTGCGGTGGTAGCCGCGGGCCAGTCCGACGCCGCCGATGTGCAGCTCACCGGCCACCCCGACCGGGCACTGCGCGCCGGACGGGTCGAGCACGTGCAGCCGCAGGTTGGCGATCGGCGCGCCGATCGGCACGCTGGTCACCTCTGCCAGCCGCTCCGGCTCGCACGCCCAGGCGGTCACGTCGATGGCCGCCTCGGTCGGGCCGTACAGGTTGTGCAGGCCGCACCAGGGCAGCCGGGCGGTGAAGTCGGCCGCCGACGCGAGCGGCAGCTCCTCGCCGGAGCAGATCACCCGGCGCAGCGCGGTGGCCGCCTCCACGCCGTCCTCGGCGAGGAAGACGGTGAGCATCGACGGTACGAAGTGTGCGGTGGTGATCCGCTCGGACACCAGCAGGTCGCGCAGGTAGCCGGCGTCCTTGTGGCCGCCGGGCTTGGCCAGCACCAGGCAGGCGCCGGTGCGCAGCGGCCAGAAGAACTCCCACACCGACACGTCGAAGCTGGCCGGCGTCTTCTGGAGCACGGAGTCGTCGGCGCCGAGGCGGTACGTCTTCTGCATCCAGTCGAGCCGGTTGACGATCCCCCGGTGTGTGTTCGGCACGCCCTTCGGGCGGCCGGTGGACCCGGAGGTGTAGATGACGTACGCCAGGTGCTCCGGGCCGGCGGCCGGGGCCGGGTCGGTGTCGGGCTGGCCGGTCCAGACCGTGGCGTCGTCGAGTTCGAGCACTGTGGCGCCGGTGTCCGGCAGCACGTCGCGCAGGTGCGACTGGACCAGCACCACCGGCGCGTCCGCGTCGCCGACCATGAACGCGAGCCGGTCCGCCGGGTACTCCGGGTCCAGCGGCAGGTACGCGCCGCCGGCCTTGAGCACGCCGAGCAGGCCGGCGACCAGTTCCACGGAGCGTTCCGCGCAGACCCCGACCAGGGTCTCCGGGCCGACGCCCGCCGCGCGCAGCCGGTGCGCGACGCGGTTGGCCTGCGCGTTCAGCTCGGCGTACGTGCGGCTGTGCCCGTCGATGGTGACCGCTACCGCGTCCGGTGTCGCCGCGGCGCGCTCCTCGATCGGGCCGTGCAGCGTCTCGACGCGCGGGAAGTCGGCTGTGGTGTCGTTCCAGGCGGCCAGCAGTTCCCGCTCGGCGGCGGACAGCAGCGGCAGCCGGGACACCGGGGTGTCGGGCGCGGCGACCACCGCGTCCAGCAGGGCGGTCCACCGCTGCGCCATCCGCTCCACGGTCGCGCGGTCGAACAGGTCGGTGTTGAAGACCAGCTTGCCCCAGAGCCCGTCGACGGTCTCCACCGCGTGCAGCTCGAAGTCGAACCGGGTGGCCTGCAACTCCATCGGGGTCCAGGAGAACGTGACCTCGTCGGTGCGGGACACGCCGCGGAAGCGGCCCATCTCGTAGTTCTGCAGCACGAACATCGTCTGGAACACCGGGGAGCGGCTGACGTCGCGTGGCAGACCCAGCTCGTGGACCACCTTGGCGAACGGCACCTCGGCGTGCTCGAACCCGTCGAGCACCGTACGGCGGGTGCGCTCCAGCAGCTCGGCGAACGTCGGGTCACCGGCCAGGTCGGCACGCAGCGGCAGCATGTTGATGAACATGCCGACGATGTTCTCCAGCTCCGGCGCGGACCGGCCGGCCACCGACGCGCCGATCGCGAAGTCGTCCTGACCGGCGTGCCGGGCCAGCAGCACCTGGTACGCGGCGAGCAGCGTCATGAACAGCGTGCCACCGCTGTCGCGGGTGAGCGCGTTGAGCGCCTCGGTGGCGGCCGGGTCGAGCTGGAACTCGACGAAGTCGCCACGGTAGGTCTGGGTGGCCGGGCGGGGC
Organism: Micromonospora sp. NPDC005686; assembly: GCF_042871665.1. NCBI lineage: Bacteria > Bacillati > Actinomycetota > Actinomycetes > Micromonosporales > Micromonosporaceae > Micromonospora > Micromonospora sp. NPDC005686. Next base: position 88,391 of record NZ_JBIAIY010000010.1, on the reverse strand, counting down.
CGGTCCAGCGGCAGTTCCAGCGGCGTGATGCCGGCCAGCCGCTGCTTCCAGTAGTCGACGTGCACGCGCGCCTGCGGGCCGTCCAGCTCCTGCGCCTCCCAGACGGCGAAGTCGCCGTACTGGATCGGCAGGGCGGGCAGTTCCCCGCCCCGGTAGAGCGTGATCAGGTCGCGCAGCAGCACGTCCACCGACCAGCCGTCGCCGACGATGTGGTGCTGGGCGAGGAACAGCACGTGGTCGTCGGCGGCGAGCCGGATCAGCAGCGCGCGCAGCAGCGGCCCGTCGGCCAGGTCGAACGGCTCGGCCGCCGCCGCGTCGACGAGCGCCTGCGCGGCCGCCTCGTCGGGCGCGTCCACCACTGTCAGCGGCACGTCCGCCGTGTCGGCGACGACCACTGTGGGACGGCCGTCGGCGTCGGCCGGGAAGCGGGTGCGCTGCGACTCGTGCCGCTCGGCGAGCCCGGTCAGCGCGGCGCGCAGCGCGTCCACGTCGAGCGGTCCGCGTACCCGCAGGGGCACCGCGATGTGGTACGCCGCCTCGCCCGGGGCGAGCTGGTCCATGAACCAGACCCGCTCCTGGGCGTAGGACAGCGGCACCTCGGCGCCGGACGGGCGGGGGGTGATCCGGGCCGTGGGGGCGGTCTGGCGGGCGCGTAGCCGTCGGGCGATCAGCGCCTGCCGGGCCGCCTCGCGGGCCGGATCCTTCAGGTCGGTCATCAGTTGGTTCCCTCTTCCGCCGCGAGCAGCGCGGCGACCTCGGTGTCGGAGAGCCCGTCGAGTTCGGCGGCGATCCGCGCCTCGATCTGGGCGGCCAGGTCCGCCACCACGGGGCTGCTGAACAGCGCCCGCATGGGCAGGTCGACGTCCACCTCGGCGCGGATCCGGGCCATCGCCCGCATGCCGCGCAGCGAGTTGCCGCCGAGGGCGAAGAAGTCGTCCAGGGCGCCGACCTTCTCCACCTGGAGGATGTCGGCGTACACCTCGGCGACCATGGCCTCGGCCTCGCTGCGGGGCGCGACGAAGCTGTCCTGGGCCGGTTCGGCCACCGCCGGGGCGGGCAGCGCGGCGCGGTCCAGCTTGCCGTTCGGGGTCAGCGGCAGCGCGTCCAGCCGGACCAGGGCGGCCGGCACCAGGTGCGCGGGCAGCTCACGGGCCAGTTCGGCGCGGACCGAGTCCTCGTGGGCCGGGCCCACCAGGTAGCCGACGAGCATGGGCTCGCCGCCGTCGGTGCGAACCGCCGCGGCGGCGGCGCGCACATCCGGGTGGGCCAGCAGCGCGGCCTCGACCTCGCCCAGCTCGATCCGCATGCCGCGCACCTTGACCTGGTCGTCGCGGCGGCCCAGGTAGTCCAGCGTGCCGTCGGCACGCCAGCGGGCCAGGTCGCCGGTGGCGTACATCCGGGCGCCGGGCGGGCCGTACGGGCAGGGCAGGAACCGCTCGGCGGTCAGGCCGGGCCGGTCGTGGTAGCCGCGGGCGAGCTGGGCGCCGGTGACGTACAGCTCCCCCACCACGCCCGGGGGCACCGGCCGCAGCGCGCCGTCGAGCAGCAGCGCCCGGGTGTTCCAGGTGGGCGTGCCGATCGGCACCGGACCGGCCGGGACCGGCTCACCGGGGGCGATCCGGGCCGCGACGCAGCCGACAGTGGCCTCGGTCGGACCGTACTCGTTGATCACCGCCACCTCGGGGTGGGCGGCCCGCCAGGCGGCGAGCTGCTCCCCGGTCAGCGCCTCGCCGCCGATCACCAGGTCGGCCGTCGGCGACAGCTCGGCGTCGAGCAGCGGCAGGTGGCTCGGCGTGACCTTGAGGAAGGCCGGCCGGCCACCGGCGCGGGCCGCGGGCTCGTCGATCGCGGCCAGCCGTACCGTTCCGCCGGCGGTGAGCGTGCCGAGCAGGCCGGTGACGGTGAGGTCGAACGACACGGGCGAGTGCAGCAGCGCCACCCCGGCCAGCCCCGGGTAGGTGGCGCGGGCCCAGGCCAGGTACGCGGTCACCGCCCGGTGCTCGACCACCACGCCCTTGGGGCGGCCGGTGGAGCCGGAGGTGTAGAGCACGTACGCCGGGTGCTCCGGGCGCAACGGCGCGACCCGGTCGGCGTCGGTGAGGTCGTGGCCGGGCTGGTCGGAGCCGATCTCCCCGTCGAGCACCAGCGCGTCGCCGGGCACCAGGGCGGCGGTGTCCGGGTCGGCCACCACAAGCGCCGGCGCGGCGTCGTCCAGCAGGTACGCGATCCGGCCGGCCGGGTACGCGGTGTCCACCGGCACGTACGCGGCGCCGGCCTTGAGCACCGCGAGCATCGCCACCACCAGCTCGCAGGAGCGGGGCAGCGCCAGCGCGACCCGGGTCTCCGGGCCGGCGCCGCGCGCCACCAGCAGCCGGGCCAGCCGGTTCGCGGCGGTGTTCAGCTCGCCGTAGCCGAGCGTCGTCCCGTCGCACACCAGCGCCGCCGCGTCCGGGGTGTCTGCGGCCCGCCGCTGCACCTCGTCGACAACTGTGGTAACCGGCACGTCGTGGGCCGTGTCGTTCCAGGCTTCGAGCACCCGGTCCCGCTCGGTGTCGGTGAGCAGCGGCAGCGCACCGACCGTACGATCCGGCTCGGCCACGGCGGCGGCGAGCAGCCGCACGTAGCGGCTGGCCACCGTCTCGGCGGTCTCCCGGTCGAACAGCTCGGTGCGGTAGACCAGGCGGCAGTCGCCGGTGGTGATGTCGAAGGCCAGGTCGTCCTTCGTGGTGCCCAGCTCCACCGGGTCGAGGCCGGAGTCCGGGATCCAGTTCAGCGCGGTCTGGAAGATCGGCTGCACCGACGGGTCCCGCTGCGGGTCGACCGCCTCGACGATCTTCTGGAACGGCGTCTGCCCGTGCTCCATGGCGTCGATCAGGCCGTTGCGGACGCGGCCGAGCAGCGCCGCGAACGTCGGGTCGCCGGAGACGTCGCAGCGCAGCGCCACCGGGTTGACGAACATGCCGATCAGCGGCGTCAGCTCCGGGTTGTCCCGGCCCGCGGTGGAGACGCCGACCACCACGTCGGCGTCGCCGGAGATCCGCGACAGCAGCGCCGCGAAACCCGCCAGCAGCACCATGTACGGGGTGGCCTGCGCGCCGGTGGCCAGCGCGCCGACGCGGTCCAGCAGCCCGTCGGGCAGCGTGAAGCGCACCTCGTCACCGGCGAACCCGAGCTGGGCCGGGCGGGGCCGGTCCAGCGGCAGGCCGGTGACCGGCGGCGCACCGGCCAGGTGACCGGTCCAGAAGGCGAGCTGCCGGTCCAGTTCCTCGCCGGTGAGCTGCTGGCGCTGCCAGACCGCGAAGTCGGCGTACTGGATGGGCAGCTCGGGCACGGCGGGCTCGGCGCCGGTGCGCGCGGCCTCGCAGAACGCGACCAGCTCGGCGTGGAACAGCACCGCGGAGTGGCTGTCGAAGACGGCGTGGTGCACCACGAACGCCAGCGCCAGTCCTTCCTCCATGCGGATCAGCCGGGCCCGCCACAGCGGCGCGGCGTCCAGCGGGATCGGCGTGCGGGCCATCTCGCCGCGGATCCGCCCGAACCCGGCCCACTGCTGGTCGGCGGGCAGGTGGGTGAGGTCGGTGGTGGGCAGCGGCGCCGGCTCGTGGGCGCGCACGACCTGCACCAGCGCGCCGTCGTCGGTCCGCAGGTGGGTACGCAGCGCCTCGTGCCGGGCGATGACCCGGTTGACCACGTCACTCGCCGTGCCGGCGTCCACGCCGGCCGGGAACATCCACGGGAAGGACACGTTGAACACCGGCGAGCCGACGTCGAGCTGGTTGGCCATCCACACCCGCTCCTGGGCGTAGGAGGCCGGGAAGGTCCACTCCTGCGTCATGAGATTCCCTCGCGCACCGAGCGGGGACGCATGTCGGTCCAGACCTCGTCCACGTGGGCCAGGCACTCCTCGCGGCTGCCGGCGAAGGCGGTGTCGTGCCAGCCGGCGGGCAGGTCCCGGTCGGCCGACCAGATCGAGTACTGCTCCTCGTCGTTGCGGACGACCAGGAATCGGGGTTCGGCCATGTCAGTTCGCTCCTGCGTTCTCGGGGGTGTGCGGCTCGGCCATCGCCACGGCGATCTTGCGGGGACCGGTGAACGGTTCCCGGCCGTGCGCGGCGGTCATGTTGTCCACCACCAGCACGTCGTCGCGCTGGTAGTCGAAGCGGACGGTGGCGGCCCGGTAGGCGGCGCGCAGGTGGTCCATGACGTCGCCGGGGATCTCGCCGCCGTCGCCGTAGTAGGTGTTCGACGGCAGCCCGTCGGCGCCGAACATGGCCAGCAGGCCCTCCTGGTAGTCGGCCGGCAGGGTGCTCAGGTGGAAGAAGGTGGCGTGGTTGAACCAGCGCGGGACGTCCGACCCGGGCCGGTGGTGCACCACGTCGCGGACCGCGCGGGTACGCAGGCCTTCCTTGCCGACCCACTCCACCGTGATCCCGTTGTCCGCCGCGTACGCCTCGACCTCGGCGCGGCTCTCGGTGTTGAACACCTCCTGCCAGCGGGTGCCGAAGTCGCCGTGGAAGTTGCGCACCAGCATCCACCGACGGCGGATGAACTCCTCACGCACCGCCGGGTCGATCAGCTCGTACACCCGGCGCACGTCGGCCAGCGGCGTGGCGCCCTGGGTGTCCGGCGGCGTGACGCAGTAGAAGAACAGCGTCAGCGGCCAACGCGCCTGGTACGAGTTCTCGTTGTGCAGGAAGATCTCCTCGTCCGGCGGGTAGTCGGTCGAGGTGTAGACCCGGCCCTTGATGGAGTGCCGGGGCGAGGAGCGCTCGGTGTAGGTCAGGGGCTCGCCGGCCAGCGCGCGGACGGCCTGGTCGAAGCCGTCCACGCCGCCCACGTCGAAGCCGCGGAACAGCAGCCCGCCGTTGGCGACGAGGGTGTCCCGCAGCTCGGCGCGCCGGGCCGCGATCAGGTCGGTCAGCGCCCGGCCGTCGCTCTCGACGACGACCGGCAGCGTCGCGGTTGTCTCGCTCATGGTGCGGTGTCTCCTTGGTTGGGGGTGTCAGCCGCGGGGCAGCCGCGGGATGGCGGCCGGGGCGGCCGGGGCGTCGGCGGGGGCCTCGGCGCGCAGCTCCTCGATCCGGGCGGCCAGACCGGCCACCGTGGGCGTCTCGAAGAGGCTGCGCATCGGCAGCCGTACGCCGGTGGCCTTGCGCATGGCGGCGATGAGCTGCACGGCGACGAGCGAGTTGCCGCCGAGGGCGAAGAAGTCGTCGTCCACGCCGACGTCGGTGACGCCGAGGCCGTCGCGCCACACCTGGGCGATGGTCTTCTCCAGCTCGGTGCTCGGCGCGGCCGATCCGCCGCCGGTGGCCGCCGCCGTGCCGGCCGGCGCGTCGGTGTCCTCGGCGATGCTGTCGGTGGTGACCCGGGCCGCGCGGCGACGGATGTCGGCCACGGTGCGGGTGGCGATCACCACCTGGGCGCCGAGACCGGCGGCGAGGCTGCGGCGGAACGCCTCCGCGCCGTCGACCGGTCGGATGTCCTCGGTGACCGGCGCCGGGGCGTCGCCGCCCGCCGCCGGGGACTCGGCCAGGTTGCCGGTGACCGCGTCCTGGTCGACCCGGCGCAGCACGAAGTCGCCGATCGAGACCAGTTCCCGCCCGGCCGGGTCACGCAGCGACAGGTCGGCGGCGACCACCTCGTCGGTGGCGGCGGGCCGGTGCCGCAGGTGACTGTGGAACGTCGCCGGCAGCGGCCCCCGCACCACGATCCGGCCGTACGACAGCGGCAGGTAGGTGCCGGTGCCCTGGCCGCGGCCGAACGCGGTGGCCACGTCCAGCAGTGCCGGGTGCATCCCCCAGGAGGGCAGGTCGCCGAGCGCGGCGGCGGGCGCCTGCACCGTCGCCAGTTCCTCGCCGTCGGCGAGGTGGTGCTCGGCCAGCGCCGCCCAGCGCGGCCCGAACGTGAGCATGCTGGTGCGTCCCCGGCCGAACGAGGCGTCGCCGTCGACCCGCCGCCCGGCCACGGCCGGCACGACGGCCGGCGGGGCCGCCTCGGTGGTCCACCCGGCGCTGCCGCGTACGTGGGTGCGCGCCTGCCCGGCGGCGAGGCTGGCGACCGTGAACTCGGTGCCGTCCTCGGCCGGGGTCAGCTCGACCCGGTACTGGGCGACAGTGCCGTCCGGGACCGAGAACGGCTCCAGGAACACCACGTCGCGCAGCTCCACCGCGGCGTCCGGCCCCGGCGCGGGCAGCGCGGCGACCACAGCGGCGCGCACCGACTCCAGGTGGGCGGTGCCCGGCACCACCGGCACACCGCCGATCCGGTGCTCGTCGAGCAGCCAGTGGGTGTCGGCCGACACCAGGCCGTGCAGCACCGTGCCGTCCGGGCCGGCGACCATCGTGGTGAGCACCGGGTGGGCGACAGCCGTGGTGACGGTGTCCCGCCCGGCTGCCCGGAACGCGGCCGGCGCGGCGGTCTCCACCGCCATGCCCACCTCGGCCCAGCCGCCCCAGTTCTGCGACACCACAGGCGCGCGGAACCCGGTGCCGGAGCGCGCGAAGGCGTCCAGGAAGTTGTTCGCGGCGCAGTAGTCGACCTGGCCGAACCCGCCGATCACCGCGGTGATCGAGGAGCAGAGCACGACGAAGTCCAGCGGCAGGTCGCCGAAGACCCGGGCCAGCGCCAGGGTGCCGGCCAGCTTCGGGGCCAGCACGCGCTGCGCCTCGTCGCGCTCCTTCACCTCGGCCATGCCGCCGCCGGGCAGACCGGCGGCGTGCACGATGCCGTCCAGCCCACCGAAGCGGCGCTCCGCCTCCTCGCGGACCCGGCGCAGGTCGTCCGCGTCGGTCACGTCGGCGGCGAGCACCAGCACCTCGGCGCCGGCGGCCTCCATCCGGCGGATCGCCGCGATGGCCCGTCCGGCCCGGTCGGCGCCGCCGTGCACCGCCAGGTGCGCGTCCCACTCGTCCCGTGCGGGCAGCCCGGAACGGGCCAGCAGCACCAGCTTGGCGCGGACCCGGCGGGCGAAGTCCTCGGCGAGGGTGACGCCGATGCCGCCGAGACCGCCGGTGATCAGGTAGCGGCCCTCCTCGCGCAGCACGCCCGGCTCGTCCTCGGCGGCCACGCTCACCTGCTCGTAGCCGGCCAGCCAGCGGCGGTCGCCGCGCAGCGCCACCTCCGGGTGCTCGGCGTCGACCGGGCTGCGCAGCTCGGCCACCAGGGCGGCGACGCCGCGCGCGGCCGGGTCGGTGTCGAGCAGCCGCACGGTCAGGCCGGGCAGCTCGGCCGGGAGCACCCGGGCCAGGCCGGCCAGCGTGGCGTGCTCCGGGCGGGTCAGGTCGTCGCCGCGTACGTCGCCGATGCCGGCGGTGACCAGGTCCAGGCGTACGCCCGACTCGTCGGCTGTGACGCCGGCGCCGGCGAGCGCCTGCACCAGGTGCAGCGCGCCGAAGAAGCCGCGCTCCTGCGCCGCCCAGGCGGCCGCCGGGTCGATGCCGGCCGGCTCGCCGTCGAGCGCGAACGCGTGCACGATCCGCCGGGGCAGGTCGGCGACGAGCGCGGCGACCAGTTCCTCGGCGTCGGCGCGTACGCCGGGGCGCAGCCGGAAGCCGTTCGCGGTGACGGCGAAGGCCTCACCGGCACATACCTCGACCGGGTCGTCGCCGGCGGCGCGCAACGCGGCCACGAGCGCGTCCCCGCGCGGGCCGTCGGCCAGCACCAGGCAGCGGCCCAGCGGCTCGGCAGTGCGGGCCGGGGCGGCCTGCCGCCACACCGGCACCGCGAACCACTCGGGCAGCGGGCGAGGGCCGGTCTCGGCGGGCGCCGCGGCCAGCTCCTGCTCCGGGTCCGGCTCGATCCAGTAGCGGCGCCGCTCGAACGGGTACGTGGGCAGCGGCACCCGCCGCGCGCGGGGGTCGGCCGGGAGGCTCACCGGCGCCCCGGCGCACCAGAGCGCGCCGGCCGTGCCGAGCAGCGCGGCCACGTCGCCGGTCTGCTCGCCGGGGCCGGGCAGGCTGCCCAGCGGGGTCAGCGCACGCTGCGCCTCGCCGGCCTTGGCGACCTGCATCCGGGCCAGGTTGGCCAGTTGCCGGCCGGGGCCGCACTCGACCAGCGCCCAGGTGCCCTCGGCGAGCAGCGTGGCCACGCACGCGCCGAAGCGGACCGGGCGGCGCAGGTGCGCGGCCCAGTACGCCGGGTCGGTGGCCTGCGCCTCGGTGATCCAGGTGCCTGTCACGTTCGACACGAACGGCACCGCCGGGGCGCGCAGCGGCACCGTGGCCATCAGCGCGGTGAACTCGTCCAGGATCGGGTCCATCATCGGCGAGTGGAACGCGTGTGAGGTGCGCAGCAGCTTCGACTTGTTCTTGCCGCCGAGGCTCGCGGCGAACTCCTCGACCAGTGCCGTCTCGCCCGCGACCACGCAGGTGCCGGGGCCGTTGACGGTGGCCACCGACAGGCCCTCCGGCAGCGTGCCGGTCACCTCCGACTCGTCGAGCGTGACCGCCAGCATCGACCCGCCGGGCAGGGAGTGCATGAGCCGGCCCCGGGCGGCCACCACCCGCAGCGCGTCGGCGAGGTCGAGCACCCCGGCCACCGTCGCGGCGACGTACTCGCCGATGGAGTGGCCGATCATCGCGGCCGGGGTGACCCCGGCGGCCCGCCAGGCGGCGGCGAGCGCGTACTCGACAGTGAACAGGGCCGGCTGGGTGTAGCGGGTCTCGGTGAGCTTGTCCGCCGCGTCCGGGTCACGGCCCAGGATCAGGTCGCGGATGTCCAGGCCCAGTTCGGGGCGGAGCAGCTCGGCGCACCGGTCGACGGCGGCGGCGTACGCGCTGTCGTGGGCGTACAGCTCGGCGCCCATCCCGGCGTACTGCGAGCCCTGGCCGCTGAACAGGAACGCCACCCGGGGCGCGGGGCCCTCGGCGACGCCCCGGTGGCCCTTACGCCGCTCGCGCAGCGCGGCGGCGGCGGACGCCGGGTCACCGGCGACGACGGCGGCGCGGTGGGCGTACACCTGGCGGCCGACCCGCAGCGTGTGCGCCACGTCGGCCAGCGCGACGTCGCCGCCGCCCTCCAGGTGGTCGGCGAGCCGCCGTACGGCGGTGTCCAGCGCGGTCGGGGTCTTCGCCGACACCTGGAGCAGGTGTGCCGGGCGGGCCGGCGGTTCGTTCCGCTCCGCGGCCGGGGCCTCCTCCAGCACGACGTGCGCGTTGGTGCCGCCGATGCCGAAGGAGCTGACGCCGGCGCGGCGCGGCCCGCCGTCGGTGTCCCACTTGGTCAGCGTGTTCGCCACGTAGAACGGGGTGTCGGCGAAGTCGATGGCCGGGTTCGGCGTCTCGTAGTTGATGGTCGGCGGGATCAGCCCGTGTTCCATCGCCAGCACCGTCTTGATCACGCTGACGATGCCGGAGGGCTGGCTGAGGTGGCCGATGTTCGACTTCACCGAGCCGATGCCGCACCAGCCGCGCTCGTCGGTGTCCTTGGTGTAGACGGCGGACAGCGCGGCGACCTCGATCGGGTCGCCGAGCGCGGTGCCGGTGCCGTGCGCCTCGACGTAGCTGATGCTGCGCGGGTCGACGCCGGCCAGCGCGACGGCCTGGGCGACGGCCTCCATCTGCCCGTCGATGCTGGGGGCGGTGAAGCCGACCTTCCCGGCGCCGTCGTTGTTGATCGCGTTGCCCAGCACCACCGCGCGGATGGTGTCGCCGTCGGCGATCGCGTCGGAGAGGCGCTTGAGCAGCGTCACGCCGACACCGCTGCCCCACACCGTGCCGTTGGCTGCGGCGTCGAACGGCCGGCAGCGTCCGTCCGGCGAGGTGAAGCCGTCCATGCCGAGGTAGCCGACGTGCGGCAGCTCGATGTTGACGCCGCCGGCCAGGGCCATGTCGCACTCGCCGTTGCGCAGCGCCTCGCAGGCCAGGTGGAACGCGACCAGCGAGGTGGAGCAGGCGGTGTGCACGGTGAGGCTGGGGCCGCGCAGGTCCAGCCGGTACGACACGTTCGTGGCCACGTAGTTCGGCGAGTTGCCGGTGGCCAGCGACACCGCGCCGTGCGGATTCCCGCCGACCCGCTTGTTGCGGTACACGTTGCGGTGCAGGTAGAGGTTGCCGCCGGTGCCGGCGTACACGCCCACCGCGCCGTCGTAGCGGCCCGGGTCGTAGCCGGCGTCCTGCAGCGCGGTGTAGCAGGTCTCCAGGAACAGCCGGTGCTGCGGGTCGGTGATCTCGGCCTCGCGGGTGGTCATCCCGAACAGCCCGGCGTCGAACTCGTCGTAGCCCTCGACCAGCGGGGCGCGGTTGACCCAGCCCGGGTCGTCGACCTCCTGCGGCTGGGCACCGCGGGCGAGTTGCTCCTCGCGGGTCAGCTCGGTCGTCGACTCCACGCCGTCGACCAGGTTGCGCCAGAACTCGTCAACGTCGGCCGCGCCGGGCAGGCGGGCGGCGAGCCCGACGATCGCGATGGGCTCGACGCCGTCGTCGGCGGGAATGTCGTTCTGCATGGGGGTTCCTTCATTCACAAGGGATCGCGTCACTGGTGAGGTCGGCGTGGTGGCGGGGTACGGCGGGCGCGGCCCCGCCGGGCGGCGGCGCGCATGGCGGCGCGGGCCAGTTCCGGCCGGTCGGCGGCCCCGTCGAGGCTGGCGGCGAGCGCCCGCACGGTCGGGTGGCGGAACAGGTCGAGCATGGTGATCGAGCGGCCGGTGGCCTCGGTGAGGCGGGCGTACACGGCGGCCAGGGCCAGGGAGTGGCCGCCGATGTCGAAGAAGTTGTCGCTCACGCCCACCGCGTCGCGGCCGAGCACGTCCCGCCAGATCCCGGCGATCAGCTCCTCGGTTCCGGTGAGCGCGTCCGGGCCGACGGGCAGCGGCGCGCGGGCCGGTTCGGCAGTGGCGACAGTCATCGCGCCGAGCGCCGCGACCCGCACCGCCGGGCGGGGCAGTTCGGGCGCCACCTCGGCGGCCGGCACGTCCGGGTCGGCGGCGAGCGCACCGACCAGGGCGGCCAGGTCGGCCAGGAGCGCGGTGACCCGCTCGCCCTCGAACAGGTCCGGGTTGTGCACCACCTCGACGCCGGCCCGCCCGTCGCGCTCCACCACGTAGACGGTCAGGTCGAACGGCGACCCGGGCTTGGGCACCGGCAGCGGCTCCACCGCCAGGCCGGTCAGCGTCAGCCGGGGGGCGACGAAGTTGAGCACGTTGAACAGCACCTGCACCAGCGGGGCGCGGGAGGTGTCCCGGCCCACGCGGAGCGCCTCGACGATGCGTTCCAGCGGCGCGCCCGGGTGGGCGGTGACCTCGTGCAGCTCGGCGGCGGCCCGGTCGACCTGCTCGGCGAAGCTCGCGCCGCCGGAGCGGACCCGCACCGGCACGGTGTCGATGAAGAATCCGATCACCTCGTCGAACGCGGCCAGCCGCCGGTCGGCGACGATCGCGCCGAGGACGTGCTCGTCGCCGCCGGTGACCCGGCGCAGCAGTTCACCGAACGCGGCCAGCAGCACCGCCGCGACTGTGGTGCCGCGCCGGGCGGCCAGGTCGCGTACCGCCCGGTCGGTGGTCTCGTCGAGCCGCACCGCGGCCTCCGCACCGGCGTACGTCTGCACGGCCGGACGGGGACGGTCGCGGGGCAGGTCCAGCACCGTGGGCGCGCCGGCCAGGTGGGCGGTCCACCAGGCCAGGTCGGTCTCGCTCCGGCGCCGGTCCCGGTCGGCCCGCCACACCGCGTAGTCGGCATACGTGGCGGGCAGTGGCGGGCGGCCCGGCACCGACCGGCCGAGCGCGCGGGCGTACGCGAGGGCCAGCTCGTCGTAGAGCAGCGCCTCGGACCAGCCGTCGAAGACCGCGTGGTGCACCGTCACCGCGAGCACGTGCTCCTCGGCGGCGAGCCGGTACACGGTCACCTGCCAGGGAGGGCCGGTGGCCAGGTCGAACGCGTGCCCGGCGCCGGCCGCGAGCATGCCGACCAGGTCGGTGTCCGGGTCGGCGACGCCGGTCAGGTCGATCACCGGCACCGCCACGTCGGTGGGCTCCTCGCGGACCGCGTACGGCACGCCGCCGTTCTGCGGGATCCGCCAGCGCAGCACGTCGTGCCGTTCGGCCACGGCCCGCAGCGCGGCGCCGAGCGCGGGGACGTCCAGCGGTCCACGCAGCCGGTGCGCGACGGCGATGTTGTAGGGCGCGCTGGACGGGGCGAGCTGGTCCATGAACCACAGCCGTCGCTGCGGCGGGGACAGCGTCGGCGGGTTGCCGGTGGTCAGCCCGTCGGCGTCGGCCGCGTCGGCGGCGCGGACCCGGTCCACGAGCGCGGCGAACGTGCGGTCGGCGAACAGCACCCGCGTGTCGATCTGCCGGCCCAGTTCCGCTCGCAGCGCCGCGACCAGCCGCATCGCGGCGATCGAGTTGCCGCCGGCGGCGAGGAAGTCGCTGTCCGGGGCGGGCGCGGCGCCGAGGAGCCGGGTCCAGACGCGCCGGACCGCCGCCGTCACCGGGTCGCCGTCGGCGGGCACGTCGTCCACCGTGGCCGGGGCGGCCGTGGCCAGCTCGCGCAACGCCGGCCGGTCCAGCTTGCCGGTGGTCGGGCTGACCGGCAGCGCGTCCAGCCGCACCGTCCGGGCGGGCAGCATCGCGGTGGTCAGCCGGGTCTGCGCGTACGCCCGCAGCTCGTCGTCGCCGGGCGCGCCGGCCGGGGTGAGAAACGCGACCAGCTCGGCGCCGGCCGGGCCGGGCACCGCCTCCACAGCTACCCGCTCGACGCCCGGGCAGGCGGCCAGCACCGCTTCGATCTCGCCCAGCTCGATGCGCTGGCCGCGCACCTTGACCTGCCGGTCCGCGCGGCCGAGGTAGACGATCCGGCCGTCCGGGCCCTGCCGGACCAGGTCGCCGGTGCGGTAGAGCCGCTGCCCGGGGGCGTCGCCGTACGGGTCGGGCACGAACCGCTCGGCGGTCAGGCCGGGCCGGTTGAGGTAGCCGTCGGCCACGCCGGGCCCGCCGATCAGCAGCTCACCTGTCTCCCCCGGCGGCACCGGACGCAGGTCGGCGTCGACCACGTACGCCCGGTGGTTGGGCAGCGGCCGGCCGATCGGCATCGGATCGGTGTCGGCCGGGGTGAGGTCGCAGGTGACCGCAAGCACTGTCGTCTCGGTCGGGCCGTAGCCGTTGAGGAACCGCCGGCCGGGCGCCCAGCGGGCGACCAGGTCGGCCGGGACCGCCTCGCCGCCGCAGAGCAGCACCCGCCACGACGGGAACCCGGCCGGGTCCAGCAGCGACAGCACGGTCGGGGTGATGAAGCCCCAGGTCACCTCGTGCTCGGCGACGAACCGGGCCAGCCGGACCGGGTCGGCCCGGTCGTCGGCGCCCAGCAGCTGCACCGCGCCGCCGAGCGTGAGCGGCACGAACAGGTCCATGGTGGCCGCGTCGAAGCCGAGCGAGGCGATGCCGAGGCTGCGCACCGAGGCGTCGGCGCCGGTGAGGGCGCTCACCCCGGTGACGAACTCGACCGCGTTGCGGTGAGTGGTCAGCACGCCCTTCGGGCGGCCGGTGGAGCCGGAGGTGAACAGCACGTACGCCGGGTCGCCGGGGCGGGCCGGGCAGGGCGCGAGCGGGGCCGGGCCGGGCAGGCCGAGCGCCGTCACGCCGGGCTCGTCGCCGAACTCGGCCGCCGCCGCGTCACCGACCACCACCCGCACCCCGGCGTCGCGGGCGATCCCGCGTAGCCGCGCCCGAGGGCCGCCCGGCTCCAGCGGCACGTACGCGGCGCCGGCGAGCAGCACGCCGACCGCGGTGACCACCAGGTCGGGGGTACGGGCGCCGCACACGCCGACCCGGTCGCCCCGGCCCACGCCGTGCTCCCGCAGCGCGGCGGCCACCCCGGCGGCCCGGTCGACGAGCTGCCGGTAGGTGAGCCGGGTGTCCCACTGGCGCACGGCCACCGCGTCCGGGGTGCGGACCGCCTGTGCGGTGATCAGGTCGGCCAGGGTGGCGTCCGGCCACGGCAGATCCGGGCCGTGGACGGCGCTGACGGTCAGGGTGTCGGTCACCGGAGTGCTCCAAGGTGCTCGGCCGAATCGGTGATCTGGAGGCGCAGTTCGCTGACGTAGCCGCGGCCCCGGGCGTCGGGCACCCAGGCGTCGGTGGGTGCGGGCAGAAGTTCGGAGACCACCACCGGCACGTCCGGCCCGGTACGCAGCGCGGCGTCGACCATCGCGCAGAGCGACTGCGCGTACAGCGGGCCGGTCAGGTCCACGTAGCAGGGTTTGATCTCGGTGCCGACCTTGACGAAGACCCGCTCGGGCAGGCCCGTCTCGGCCCGCCAGCGGCGCACCGCCAGGTAGCGGGCGGTCTCGTCGGGGTGGCCGCCCAGCCCGCACGCCCCGGCCGTGGTGCGCCAGGTACGCCGGGCCACGACCAGCCGGTCGATGGTGATGCGGGGCGTGTACGCGGCGGCGCCGAGCAGCTTGAACGCGTCCAGCAGCAGCGAGCCGAGCAGCGTGGCGAACACCTCCATCAGCGGCCAGCGGGCGCCGTCGGGGAAGACGGCGGTGAGCGTGTCGCCGGTGCGCTCCACGAGCACCGTGGTGGCCGGGACCAGGCGGTCGACGTCGGCGCCGTGCGCGGTGTCGATGCCGAGCTGGCGGTCCGCGGGGCGGGTCAGCGCGTACGTGGTGCGGGTGGTGCGGCGGGGGAAGCTGTCCGGCCAGAGCACCCGCAGCCGGGCCGGGCCCAGGTCGGCGTCGAGGTCGGCGCGCAGCGCGGCCGGGTCCGGGTGGAACGGGCTGAGCACCGCGCTGTCGAACGCGACCGAGGCCGGGTGCAGTTCGCCGAGCACCAGCAGGAAGTCGCCCCGCTCGACGGCCTCCGGCGATGCGGCGCTGAGCTGCACGTCCGGGTTGTGCAGCCGGGCCGACGGCCAGCCGGGCCGCGTCGCCGGGAACAGCTCCCGGGCCCGCTCGGTCAGTTCGGCGGCGCGCAGCCGCAGTTCCGCCTGCCCCTCGGGCAGGTCGGCCAGGCCGAACAGCTCGGCCCAGCGTGCGGTGAGCGTGGCGCCGGCCCGGCCGATCGGGCCGTCCGGGGCGACGAGCGTGCCCTGGGCCAGCAGCCACAGGTCGGCCAGCCGCACCGGTTCGCCGTCGGCGGCCAGTTCCTCGTGCAGCTCGGTGAAGAGGTCGCCGCAGCGCGCGGCCACCTCGGTGGTGAACCACCGGGCGGTACGCAGCACCACCGCCATCGGCTCGGCGAGCGCGTCGATGACCGCCGACCCGATCCGGAACTCCAGGTCGCGGGCGGTCTCCTCGTAGCAGATGGTGCGGCCGGCGTACATCTGTCCGCTGTGCCGGGTGGCCGGGCGGCCGGTGACGGCGGTGAACCCGGCGTTGAGCGCGGCGAGCGCGGCGCCGAGCCGGTCCGGGTCGCCGGCCGCGGCGGCCACCTCGTCGCGGGCGGCGCAGAGCCGGCCGAACTCGGCCGCCGTCGCGGCGCGGACCGGCTCGTCTCCGATCGCGGCGATCCGCGCGGCGAGCACCCGTTCGGCGTCCGGCGCGATCGGCAGGTTGGCGCCCCAGTTGACCTGGCCGCGCTCGACCCAGCGGTCCAGCAGCAGATAGACGTCGTCGGCGCTGTGCACCTCGCCGGCGTCGCACAGCCGCTCCGCCAGCTCCACCGCGGGCGTGCGCCCGTCACAGGCGCCGAGCACCAGCGCCTCGACCGGGGTGAGCGCGATCGGCGGGTGCAGCGGCCAGCGCAGTTCCCGGCCGGTGACGGTCAGGTGCGGTTGCAGGGCCGGCGCCCACCAGCGGCGCACCGCGAGGTCGTCGGCGAGCCGGTCGGCGTACGCGATGAGCGCCCAGGCCTCGAAGTAGACCCGCCGCCGGTGTACCAGCGCGTCACCGGGCCCGGCGTGCACGCCGGGCCGGGTGGTGTCGAACGTGCCCCAGCAGACCGGGCCGAAGAAGCCGATGGTCTCGGCCTTGCCGCAGTAGCGCTGCCAGTAGCGCAGCAGGCTCAGCTCGCGCTTGCGCCGGCGGACGTTGCGGACCTGCGGGTCGGTCCGCAGCAGCCCGTCCAGCGCGATGAGCATGTCCGGGTTCTGCCAGGTCACCGCCTCGCGCAGCAGCGGGTCGGCGGCCAGCTCGCCGGCCACCGCCGAGGAGTCGGCGAACGCCTCGGCCAGCGCCTTGTCGAACACCTCGGTGTCGGTGTCGCCGGCGAGCAGCGCGTCCGCGGCGGCGGCGCAGTCCGGCGCGGCGAACCGGTCCAGCCCGGCGGCCGGGAAACCGGCGGTACGCAGGACAACGTCCCGCCACACCGACCAGCCGGTGTCGCCCAGGGGCAGCAGGTGGCTCACCGGCGGTCCTCCCGCCGGGCGTCGGTGATGTGCAGGCGCAGCTCGCTGAAGTAGCGGCGGCCCTGCCCGTCGGGTACCCACGCCTGATCCGGTGCGGGCAGCATCTCGCTGACAGTGAACGACACGTCGTCGCCGCCGTCGACCCGGGCGGCGCGCACCATCGCGCAGAGCATGACCGCGAACCCGGGCGCGGACAGGTCCACGAAGCACGGCTTGGTCTCGGTGCCGAGCTTGACGTACACCTGCTCGGGCAGGCCGAGGCGGCGGCGCCAGTCCCGGACGGCGAGGAACCGGTCCCGCTCGCCGGTGGCGGTGGCCAGGCCGCTCTCGCCGACAGTGGTGCGCCACGTCTGCCGGGCCAGCACCAGCCGGTCCACCGTGATCCGGGGCGTGTACGGCGCGGCGGCGACCAGCTTGAAGCCGTCGACGGCGTGCGCGCTGAGCGGCTGGGCGAAGACCTCGACGAGCGGCCAGCGCTGCCCGTCCCGGGCGGTGGCGACCAGCTCGCCGTCCACCTCGTCGACGACCAGGTCGACGGTGGGCAGCACGCTGGCCGGGTCGGCGCCCGGGGCGTCGAGGAACGCCAGGTGCCGGTCGGTCGGGCCGGCCAGCGACTCGGCGGTCCGGCTGGTCCGCCGGGGCCAGTCGGCCGGGAACAGCAGCCGGACCCGCCGCTGACCGAGGTCCGCGGCGAGCGCGTCGCGCAGCCGTTCCACGTCCGGGTGCGCCGGGGTGAACACGGCGCAGTCGAAGGACGACCAGGCGGCGTGCAGCTCACCGAGCACCACCGTGTAGTCGCCGCGCCGCAGCGCGTCCGCGTCGGTGGCGCAGATCTGCAGGTCGGGGCTGTGCATGGCGGCGTTGGACCACTCCGGGCCGTCGCCGGGGAACACCGCGTCGACGCGGTCGGCGAGGTCGGCCGCGCGCCGCCGTACGTCGGTGGTGCCGGCGGGCAGCGCGTCCAGGCCGAACAGCCCGGCCCAGCGGGCCGCGAAGTCCGCCGCGACGGCGTCGACCGGCCGTTCCCCGTCGCCCCAGAACATGCCCTGGGCCAGGAACCACAGGTCGGCCAGCGGCACCGGGGCGCCGGACTCGGCGCGCAGCTCCTCGTACAGGCCGCGCAGCACGTCCAGGTAGGCGCGGGCGAGCGCGTTGACCAGCCAGCGGGCGGCGCGCAGCAGCACGTCCAGCGGGGCGGCCAGCTCGGCCAGCAGCGACGCGCCGAACACCACGTCCAGGTCCCGGGCGCTGTCCTCGTAGCAGACCGTCCGCCCGGCGTACATCTGTCCGGCCCGGCGTACCGCCGGAACGCCGGTCAGCTCGGTGAACGTGGCGTCCAGGGCGTCCAGGGCGGCGCGCAGCCGGTCCGCCTCACCTGCCGCGGCGGCCACCACGTCGCGGGCGGCGCGCAGCCGGTCGAACCCGGCACGGGCGGCGGCGCGGGCCGGCTCGTCGCCGATCGTGTCGATCCGCTCGGCGAGCACCCGCTCGGCGTCCGGGCTCACCGGCAGGCCGGCGTCCCAGGTGATCAGTTCCCGCTCGACCAGCCGGTCGAGCAGCGCGTAGCCGTCCTCGGGGCGGCGCAGCCCGATCGCCGGGTCGGCGACCAGGTCGGCGGCGGGGCGCCGGCCGTCGGCGGCGCGCAGCAGCGCCGCCTCGACCGGGGTCAGCGTCAGCGGCGGGCGGCCGGGCCGCAGCACGTCCCGGTCCCGGACGGCCAGGTGGGCCCGGAGCATCGGCGGCCACCACCGGCGCACCGCCAGGTCCGCGCCGATCCGTTCGGCGTACGCGGCCAGCGCCCACGACTCGAACCACACCCAGCGTCGGCGGGTCAGCCCGTCGCCAGGGTTGACCCGGGCAACCTCCGGCTGCGCGGGATCGACAGTGACCCAGCAACTCGGGCCGAAGAAGCCGACCGTCTCGTTCTTGCCGCAGTAGCGCTGCCAGTACTTCAGCACCGCCCGTTCCCGGTCGCGGCGGCGCACGTTGCGGGCCGCGTCGGCGCCGCCGCGCACCAGCCCGTCGAACGCGACGAGCGCGCCCCGGTTCTGCCAGGTGACCGCCTCGCGCAGCAGCGGGTCGGCGGCCAGCTCGAGGAGGCGCTGCGCCCCGGCGCGCAGCGCCTCCTCGAGCTCCTTGTCGAACTGGTCCTCACCGGCGCCGGTGGCGAGCAGCTCGTCGGCCGCCGCGGCGGCCCGGGGCGCGGTGAGCAGCTCCAGCCCGTCGGCCGGGAACCCGGTGGTACGCAGCACCGCGTCGCGCCACACCGACCAGCCGGTGTTGGCCAGGGGGACCCGGTGCGCGGCGCCGGCGGTCCCGCGACCGGCGGCGCGCACCGGGTCCGAACCCGCGTCCGGCGTGCCGGCGCGGGTGTTCGTGAACGCGGCGGTCAGGTCGGCCCGGATCAGCGCGGCCAGCTCGGGCAGCCGGTCGTGCAGGAAGAAGTGCCCGCCGTCCAGTTCGTGCAGGGTGAACCCGGCGGCGGTGTGCTCGGCCCAGGCCGCGCTCTGCTCCCGGCTGACCGCCCGGTCGGTGCGGCCGGCGAACACGACGACCGGCACCGGCAGCGGCTCGCCCGGCACGTGGCGGTAGCTGTCGACCCGGTCGAAGTCGGCGCGCAGCAGCGGCAGCAGCAGCTCCACCAGCTCGGGGTGGTCGAGCAGTTCGGCGGGGAGGCCGCCGCCGTCGCCGAGGCGGCGCAGCAGCTCCTCGTCGCTCGCCCGGGACAGCCCGTCGAACGGACCGGGCCCGTCGACGTGCGGGGCGCGGGCGCCGCCGACGTAGAGCCGCAGTGGCAGCGGGCGGCCGGTGCGGCGCAGCTCGCGGACCACGTCGAAGCCGAGCCGGCCGCCCATCGAGTGGCCGTAGATCGCGTACGGGCGGTCGGCGCGGGAGGCGATGGCGTCGGCCACGTCGGCGACGTGGAAGCGGGCGTCCTCGGCGATCCGGTTCTCCCGGCCGGGCAGTTGCACAGGCACCACGTCGACACCGGCGCCGAACTCGCCCGCCCAGCGCCGGAACGCGCTGGCGCCCGCTCCGGCGTAGGGCAGGCAGAACAAACGCACCGGCGCCTCGGGTCGGCTTCCGGCGGAGACGAACCAGTTCACCGTGGACCTTTCTGCATGGGGTCGATCCAGTACCGGCGGCGCTGGAACGGGTAGGTGGGCAGTTCGGTGCGACGCACCGTGCCCTCGGGGTGCAGCGCGTGCCAGTCGACGTCGTGCCCGGCGACCCACTCGGCGGCCGTCTCGCGCAGCGGCCCGCCGTCACCGGCGATGCGGGCGCCGGTGTCCAGCAGCAGGTCCAGCGCGGACAGCGCGGACGGCAGGTCGGCGGCGACCACCGCCGCCCGGTGGGCGAACGCCCGCCGGCCGAGCGCCAGCGTGGCGGCCACGTCGGGCAGCGCCGGGGCGGCCCCGGCCAGGTGGGTCCGCAGGCGTTCCAGCGCGGCCCGCAGCGCCGCCGGGGTACGCGCCGACACCGGCAGCAGCCACGGCCCCTCGCCGGGCGCGTCGGCCGGTTCGGCGGGCGGTGGCTGTTCCACCACGACGTGCGCGTTGGTGCCACCCAGGCCGAACGCGCTCACCCCGGCGACCCGGCGCGCGTCGTCCGGCCAGTCCCGCGCCTTGGTGGGCACGTAGAACGGTCCGGCGGCCAGGTCGATCTCCGGGTGCGGGCGGGTGAAGTGCAGGTTCGGCGGGATCACCCCGTGCCGGACGGCCAGCACCGTCTTGATCAGCCCGGCGATGCCGGCGGCCGCGTCGAGGTGACCGATGTTCGTCTTCACCGAGCCGAGCGCCGTGGAGTCGGCGGGCGCGGCGCCCGCGTACACCTCGTGCAGCGCTGCGACCTCGATGGCGTCGCCGAGCGGCGTACCGCTGCCGTGGCCCTCGACGAGGCGGACCTCGCCCGGCGCGACCTCGGCGGTGGCCAGCGCGTTCGCGACGGCGGCGGCCTGACCGGCCGGGCCGGGCACGGCGAAGCCGGCCCGGTCCGGGCCGTCGTTGGTGACCGCCCAGCCGGGCAGGATCGCGTAGATGCGGTCGCCGTCGGCCTGCGCGTCGGCGAGCCGGCGCAACGCCACCACGCCGGCGCCGGAACCGAAGCCGGAGCCGTTGGCGGCCTCGTCGAAGGCGCGGCACCGCCCGTCGGGCGAGGCGAGCCCGCCCGAGCGGTGCCGGGGCCACATCACCGTGGAGCCGCCGGCCAGGGCCAGGTCGCACTGGTAGTCGGCGAGGCTCTGCGCGGCCACGCAGACCGCGACGAGCGAGCTGGAGCAGGCGCTCTGCACGGCCATCGCCGGGCCGGTCAGGCCGAGCCGGTAGGCCACCTGACCGGGCAGGTGGTCGGTGAACTGGCGGCCGACGAGTCGGGCCTCCCAGTCGTCCGGGTCGACGTCGCCGACCACCGCCGGGTTGTCCATCAGGTGGAACAGGAAGTAGCGGTTGGCCGAGGTGGCGGCGTAGACGCCGACCAGGCCGGGGAAGCGTGCCGGGTCGTGCCCGGCGTCCTCCAGCGCCTCCCAGGCGGTCTCCAGGAACAACCGGTGCTGCGGATCGGTCCGGGCCGCCTCGTCGGCGCCGAAGCCGAAGAACTCGGCGTCGAAGTCGGCCACCCCGTCGAGCCGGCCGGTGGCGCGCACGTGCCGGGGGTCGGCGCGCAGGCCGGGGCCGACGCCGAGCCCGGCCAGCTCCTCGTCGGTGTGGTCGTGCACCGAGTCGACGCCGGTGCACAGGTTCCACCAGAAGGTGGCCACGTCGGGAGCGCCGGGGAACCGCCCGGCGACGCCGACCACGGCGATCTCGTCGCCGGTGTACTCGCGGGCGGCGCGGACCGGCGCGGCCGGGGCGGGCAGCACCGGAGCGCGCACCGCCTCGGGCGGGGCGTCCAGCAACGCGGCCTGGGCGGCGACGGTCGGGTGGTCGAACAGGCGCAGCATCGGCAGCCGTACGCCGAACCGCTCGGCGAGGCGCTGCTGCACCTGGCCCAGCAGCAGCGACTGCCCGCCCACGTCGAAGAAGCTGGCGGTGCGGGCGACCGCGTGGCGGCCGAGCACCGCGCACCAGATGTCGTGCACGGCGCGCTCGGTCTCGGTGGCCGGGGCCTCCTGCGCGGGCACCTCGGTCACCGGGTCGGGCAGCGCCCGCTCGTCGACCTTGCCGGTGACGGTGAGCGGGAACTCGTCGACCACCACCACCGCGCGGGGCACCGCGTAGTCGGGCAGCGCGGCGGCCAGCGCCGCACGCAGCGCCACCGGGTCCGGGCGGGCGCCGGCCGGCCGGGCGTACGCGAGCAGTTCGCCGTCGCGGACGACGGCGCGGACGCCTGCCACGCCGGGCTGGGCGGACAGCACGGCCTCGATCTCGGTCAGCTCGACCCGGTGCCCGCGCACCTTGACCTGCCGGTCGAGCCGGCCGAGGCAGACCAGTTCCCCACCGGGCAGCAGCCGGCCCAGGTCACCGGTGCGGTACGACGGCACCCCGTCGGCGCCGACGCCGAACCGGTCGCTGTCCTGGTTGAGGTAGCCGGGTGCGAGGTGGCGGCTGTGGACCACGATCTCGCCGGTGTCCGGGGCGAGGTCCAGCCGGTAGCCGGGGAACGCGGTGCCCACCGGCAGCGGCCCCCGGGCGTCCGGTTCCACCTCGGACAGCCGCTGCACGTGCCGGGCGGCGAACGTCATCTCGGTGGCGCCGTAGCCGTTGACGAGCAGGCAGCCGGGAGCGAACCGGTCCCGGCCGCGGGCCGCGTCGGCCCAGGTGACCTGCTCGCCGCCGAGCAGCACCGCGCGCACCGTGGCCAGCCGGCGCGCGCCGAGCGTGTCGAGCAGGAAGCGGTAGACGGTGGGCGTGCAGTGCAGCACCGTGGCGCGGTGCCGGTCGAGCTGCTCGACGGCGTGCGCGAGCCCTTGGCGGCGCAGGTCGACCGGTACGACGGCGGCGCCGGTGAGCAGCGCCGGGTACAGGTCGGGGATGGCGGCGTCGAAGCTGAACGACGCGAGCAGGCTGAGCCGGTCGTCGGGGCCGACGCCGAGCGCGGCGATCTGGTTGTCGACGACGTGGGCCAGGTTGCGGTGGGTCTGCCCGACCGCCTTGGGCACGCCGGTGGAGCCGGAGGTGAACAGCACGTACGCCGGCGCGTCCGGGTCGGCGGCGACCGGGCGCAGCGGAGCCGGCGGCACCTCGTCCAGCGACACCACCGGGCGGTCACCGGCCAGCGTGGACGCGAGGTCACGGTGCTCGGCGGCGCAGGCCACGGCGGTGACGCCGGCGGCGTCGACCATGTGGCGCAGCCGCGCGACCGGGAAGCCCGGATCCAGCGGCACGTACGCGCACCCGGCGGCGAGGGCGCCGAGCAGCGCCGCCACGGTCGGTGCGCCGTGTGCGGTGAGCAGCGCGATCCGGTCTCCGGCGCGCAGGCCCGCGGCGGCGAACACGGCAGCGTGACCGCCGGCCGCCCCGGCCAGCTCGGTGTAGGTGACCTCGTGGGTCTCACCGAGAAGAGCCGTACGTCCGCCGTGTACCGCCGAGATCGCGCCGAAACGATTGATGATCATCGTCTCTGCCATGTCAGGAAGCGGGTCGCGCTCCACAGACGACAGGCATGCAGCAGCGATCGACGAATGTGACCATTGATCCCCCCCAGGACTTCACATTGAGAGCAGAATATGGCCCACAGCCTCGGCCGGAAGAGGGCCGATCAGGCTTGACCCGAAGGGAGGAAGGCACCCTGGAACGTCGGATGGAGGAATTCGTCCGATCATCCCTCTAGCGCGTAGACGATTTTCAGCGTACGTGACCGCCCACAAAGTATTTTACGGTGAAAATACTTCCTGGCCGTCGAATCTTCGCGGCGGCGGCCTCGATGCCGCGGCTCAACCCGGGTCGCGGGGAGCGTGCTCAGACATCGTACGGCGGTCGTGGGATGGGGTCCACCATGGCGTCGAAGCCCTTCGGGAGCTGCGCCACGAGGTCCTGGAACTCCCCCACCGTCACCGTGTCGCGCAGCGTGGCGAGCACCGCCACGGCCCCCACCTCGGCGACCGCCGGGTCCACCGCCGCGCGTTCGGCCACGCGGTACAGGAAGTCGACGGCGCCGCCGGTGGAGGCGGTGCCGCCGGGTCCCAGATAGCCGCCCACGTCGTCCGGCAGCTGCGCGGCCAGGTCCGTCGCCTCGTCCGCGGTGATCCGGTCGGCGAGGGTCTGCAACACCGCACGGGAGACGGTCGCCGCCTCGTCCGTGCGCAACTCGGCCCGCCGCGCCACCGCCTCGACGAACAGGGGGAACCGCATGCCACCCCTCCCCTCGCCGCCGGCGGGCACCACGCCACCCCGGTCGGCCCGGCGGGTACCCGCCGGCGAACCGGCCAAACACGGCGACCCACCTGGGGGAGAGCCGGAGGGCGGGTGGCCGGTCGCGTCGGTAGCATCCGCCCCATGGCCCCCGTCACGACGCACCCCGGCGCCTGCCCGCTGGACTGCCCGGACACCTGCGTCTGGCAGCTCACGGTCGACGACGGCCGGGCGGTCGCGCTGCGCGGCGACCGGGACCACCCGTTCACCAGGGGCGCGCTCTGCGGCAAGGTGAACCGCTACCTGGACGCGGTGAACGGGCCGGACCGGCTCACCACGCCCTGGGTCCGCACCGGCCCGAAGGGCGCCGGCCGGGTCGCGTACCGGCCGGCGAGCTGGGACGAGGCCGTCGAGCGGGTGGCCGCCGGGCTGCGCGCGAGCATCGAGCGGGACGGCCCGGAGTCGGTGCTGCCCTACTACTTCGCCGGCACCATGGGCCTGGTCCAGGGCTGGACCATGGGCCCCCGCCTCTTCGCCCACCTGGGCGCGTCCCGGCTGGACACCACCATCTGCACGGCGGCGGCGCGGGCGGCGCTGCGCTCGCTCTACGGCGCCTCGGTCGGCTTCGAGCCGGAGTCGATCGTCGAGGCGAAGCTGATCGTGCTCTGGGGCGCCAACCCGCTCGTCACCAACCTGCACCTGTGGCCGTTCGTGCAGCAGGCCCGCGAGCGCGGCGCGTACGTGGTGACCGTCGACCCGCTGCGTACCGAGACGGCGGCCCGCAGCGACGAGCACGTCGCGCCGCTGCCCGGCACCGACGCGGCCCTCGCGCTGGGGCTGATGCGGCACGTCCGCGACGCCGGGGCGGCCGACGAGGCGTGGCTGGCCGCGCACACCACCGGCTGGCCGGAGCTGGCCGCCCGGCTCGACGACTGGCCGGTGGAGCGGGCCGCCGCCGAGTGCGGCCTGCCGGCCGGCACGGTACGCGGCCTCGGCAAGCGCATCGCCACCACCCGGCCGACGGCGGTACGGGTCGGGCTCGGCCTGCAACGGCACCACGGCGCCGGGCAGGCCATCCGGGCCATCTGCGCGCTGCCGCTGGTCACCGGCGACTTCCGGTACCCCGGCGGCGGGGCGCTGGTGACCACCAGCGGTCACCACCCGGTCGACAACGGCCCGGTGATCCGGCCAGCCGGCATGCCCGCCCCGGCGTCCCGGTCGCTGAACATGAGCCGGCTGGCCACCGTGCTCACCGGGGAGGCCGACCCGCCGGTCACCTCACTCGTGGTGTTCGACGCCAACCCGGCGGCGACCGCACCGGACCAGGCCCGGCTGCTCACCGGGCTGGCCCGCGCCGACCTGTTCACAGTGGTGCTGGAACAGCGCTGGACCGACACCTGCGACTACGCCGACGTGGTGCTCCCGGCCACGATGCAGCCCGAGCACCTCGACCTGCAGACGTCCTACGGGCACCACTACACGACGCTGAACCTGCCGGTCACCCGCGCGCCCGGCGAGGCGCTGCCGAACACCGAGATCTTCCGGCGGATCGCCGCCGCGCTCGGCGTCGACCATCCGGCGTTCCGCGACAGCGACGAGGACCTGGCCCGGCAGTTGCTGGCCGGCGCCCCGATCACGTACGAGGAGCTGCGCGAGCGCACGTACGCCCGGCTCACCGGCGTGCCGGTCGGCTCCGCGCCGTACGCCGAGGGCGGCTTCCCCACCGCGGACGGGCGGGCCCGGCTGCACGACCCGGCACTGGCCGCGCTCGCTGTGGACCCGCTGCCCGGCTACACCCCACCGGCCGAGGCGGCGGACCCGGAGCTGGCCCGCCGTTTCCCGCTGACGCTGCTCACCCCGGCCAACCGCTACCTGATGAACTCCACGTTCGCCTCCCTGCCCTGGCACGCCCGCCGCGTCGGCCCACCCCTGGTGCACCTGCACCCGGCCGACGCGACGGCGCGCGGGCTCGCCGACGGCGACGCGGTACGCGTGCACAACGACCGGGGCGCGTTCCTCGCCGCGGTGGCGGTGGACGAGGCGACCCGGCCGGGCCTGGCGTTCACCTACAAGGCGTACTGGGCGCGGCGCAGCCCCGGCCGGTCGACCGTCAACGCGGTGACCGGCGTCCGGGACACCGACCTGGGCGCGGCGCCGACGTTCCACGACTGCCGGGTGCAGGTCGAGCCGGTGCCGGCCGAGCTGCTGACCGCCGAGCCGCCCCTCGACGGGGCCGCCGAACCCGTCCCGGCTGGGTGATTCGGGACCTCCGGCCCCCTGACCTGGTCTTTGCGCCCCTGCTCCGGCCCGTGGCCGCCGCCTAGCGTCGGAGGCGGACACAGGGAGGTTCGCCATGCGCACGTGGCAGGTACAGGACGTGATGACCAGGAACGTGGCGTCGGTACGGGAGGGCACGGAGTACCGCGAGATCGTCGACGTGCTGACCGACCGGCACGTCACGGCGACGCCGGTGGTGGACGAGTCCGGCCGGGTGCTCGGTGTGGTGTCCGAGGCGGACCTGATGTACAAGGTGGAGTTCCTGGGCCAGCCCCGGGAGCGGCGGATCCTGCCGGACCGGCACCGCCGCGAGGCGCGGGCGAAGGCCGACGCGACGCTCGCCGCCGACCTGATGACCGCTCCGCCGGTCACCATCACCCCGGATGCGACGCTGGTCGAGGCGGCCCGGCTGATGGACGCGCGCGGCGTGAAGCGGCTGCCGGTGGTGAACGACCTCGGCCGCCTGGTCGGCATCGTCACCCGTGGCGACCTGCTCAAGGTGCATCTGCGCCCGGACGCCGGCATCCGCCGCGACGTGGTCGAGGAGGTGCTGTGGCGCAGCCTCGGCGTCCGCGACGGCGTGGTGGACGTGACGGTGGAGCGGGGCGTGGTGACGCTCACCGGCCAGGTGGAGCGCCGCTCCACCGCGCAGCTCGCGGTGCGGCTGGCCCGGCAGGTCAGCGGCGTGGTCGAGGTGGTCGACGCGCTCGGCTACGCGGTCGACGACGCGCCGATGGCGGGGTTGCGGATCGGCGGCAGCACCCCGGCCGGCATCGCCTGAGCCCGCACGCCACCGGTGGGCGTCGGCGCACCCGGCGCCCACCGGTGTCACTCCTGGGCGAGCGCGTCGAGCACCAGCGCGGCCGTCCAGCTGAACGCCGGTGAGCCGAGACCGGCGCCGGTGTCCGGGTGGAAGTACTCGTGGCAGCCGGCCCGGTCGACCAGGTCGAGCATCGACTCGCGCAGCCCGTCGGCCAGGTCGGCCCGGCGGTGGGTACGCAGTCCCTGCCAGAGCAGCCAGCCGGTGTTGATCCAGCTCGGGCCGCGCCAGTAGCGCAGCGGCTCGAAGTCCGGTGCGGTGCGGTCGTACGTGGGCAGCGGCCGGTCCATCCGGGCGGCCAGCCCGAAGCGCGGCGAGCACGCCTCGGCCAGCAGCGCGGACACCTGCGCCGCAGGCAGCTCGGGCAGCGCCAGAGGCATCAGCCCGAGCACGGTCCGGGCGGGCACGAGCCGGTCGGTGCGCACGTCGCGGGGACGGAACGTGCCGGCGACCGGATCCCACAGGCGGGCCACGAGCGCCTCGGTGATCCGGGCGCCCCGGTCGCGGTGCGGGCCCGGGTCGGCGCCGACCACGGTGGCGATGCGGGCCAGCGCGTACTCGGAGACGCCCAGCGCGGCGTTCACGAGCGGGCACTCCACCAGGAACGGGTGCCGGCCGAGCAGGCCCTCGTCCCGGTAGCGGCCGGCCCGGTAGGACTCCACCAGCGCGACGTAGCGCGCGTAGTCCAGGTCGGTGGGGCGCTGCGCGGCGTCGGCGTGCGCGGTGTCGTGCCGGCGGTACGCGCGCATCACCGCCTCGTCGGCGGGTACCCCGGCCAGCGACGCGTCCCAGGCCGGGCTGTTGTCCAGTCCGGACTCCCACGGGTGCGCGATCGCGGCCAGCCCGCCGCCCCCGGCGTCGCGTCTCCCGGTCAGGTAGCGCTGCTGCGCGACAAG
Source organism: Micromonospora sp. NPDC005686 (assembly GCF_042871665.1). NCBI lineage: Bacteria > Bacillati > Actinomycetota > Actinomycetes > Micromonosporales > Micromonosporaceae > Micromonospora > Micromonospora sp. NPDC005686. The sequence goes on along the minus strand of NZ_JBIAIY010000010.1, from coordinate 60,829 downwards.
CCTCGGGTAGAGCCGGCGCAGCGCGGCCACCGACGCCTCGCCGGGCGCGCTGCGGTGCACCAGCCAGGCGGCCGGGGCGTGCACCGGCGGCTGGACGATCCCGGAGGTGGCCCGGGCCGGTGCGCCGTCGGCTCGGGCCGAGTCCCAGAACTGCGGTCCGGGGAAGTACGGCCCGGCGCGCGAGGCCGGATTGAACACGATGTGCGGCACCCGCCCGTCGACCCACTGCGCGGCGAACAGCGTGCGCAGCTCCCGCCAGGCCCGGTCCGGGCGGATGTGGGCCAGGCCGATCGCGATGAACGCGGAGTCCCAGCTCCACTGGTGCGGGTAGAGCGTGCGGGAGGGGACGGTGTGGTCGTGTTCCCAGTTGGCGTCCAGGGTGGCCAGCGCGAGGCGGCGCAGCCGGGCGTGCCGGTCGGCACCGGCGCGTACCCCGGTGGTCAGCGTCATGCGGCGGCCCGCCGGGGACGGGCCTGGGCCAGCGCGGTGGCGGCCTGGCGCAGCGCGGCGACCGGCTCGCCGCGCAGCCGGCACTCCAGCGCCAGCCAGCCGGAGTAGCCGATCGCGTCGAGCGTGGCCAGCAGCGCGCCCCAGTCGAGGTGCCCGGCGCCGGGCTGGTGCCGGTTGGAGTCGCTGACCTGCACGTGCCCGAGGTACGGCGCGGCGGCGCGCAGCGCGGCGTGCGGGTCGTCCTCCTCGATGTTCATGTGGTACGTGTCGGCGGCCACCCGCAGCGCCGGCGACCCGACCGCCCGGCACAGCTCGACCGCCTGGTCGAGCCGGTTGACCATGTGGTCCTCGTACCGGTTGAGCGGTTCGAGGAACACCGTCACCCCTTCGGCGCGGGCGTGCCCGGCCAGCTCGCCCAGGGCGTCGACGAGCACATGCCGGTCGTGCTCGGGTGAGCGGGGCGGCTCGAACGGGGGCAGCCGGCGGGAGAACATGCCCCACGCGGCCGGCGTCATCGCGCCGGCGCCGCCCAGCTCGGCGATCACCGAGAGCTGGGAGCGCAGGTTGTCCACCGCGTCGCGGGAGCGGGCCGGGTCGAAGTCGCCGATGAAGTGGTCCATCTCGACGCAGACGGTCGGCATGACCACCCCGGCGGCGCGGGCGCGGCGCAGCTCCGGCAGCCGCCGGGCCAGAGCGTGGTCGCCCCGGCCGCGCAGCTCGATGCCCTGGTAGCCGAGGGAGACGGCGAGGGCGTACTTCTGGGTCAGGTCGGTGCCGGGAAGCAACTGCTCCTGGCAGGCCAGCGGAATGTCCATCAGAACCTCAGCACCACTTGGAGGACGTCACCGTCACCGCGGTCGAGCAACGCCAGGGCGTCGGCCACCGCGCCCGCGTCGACGACGTGGCTCACCAGCGGCAGCGGGTCGACGCTGCCCTCGGCCACCAGGTCCATGAAGGTGTCCGCGATCCGTGTCCCGGACCACCGGCCGGCCGTGCCGGGTGCCGGGTCCGGCCCGGAGACCTGTGCGGCCACGAGCTGGATCCGGTTGTGGTGGAACTCCTCGCCGAGTTCCAGCCCGTGGGCGTACCCCTGGTAGAAGCCGGCCGCGACGACGCGGCCGGCGTGGGCGGTGGCGCGGATCGCCTCGTGCAGCGCCGGGTACGACCCGGACAGCTCCAGGCAGACGTCGGCGCCCCGGCCCTCGGTGGCGGCCCGCAGCGTGGCGGCGGGCGAGTCGGCGGCGTCGACCACCCGGCGGGCGCCGAGCCGGGTGGCGTGCGCGAGCCGGCCGGGCATCCGGTCGACGGCGACCACGCGGGCACCGGAGAGCGCGGCGAGTCGCGTGCCGAGCAACCCGATCACGCCCTGCCCGAAGACGCCCACCCAGTCGCCCAGATGCAGGTCACCGGCGAGCACTGCGGTCAGCGCGATGGCGCCGGGCCGGGCGAACACGGCGGCGAGCGGGTCGAGGCCGGGCGGCAGCGGACGCGCGGCCGTCGCGGGGAGCACCGCCTCGGCGCGGTGTCCCCAGATGCCCCAGACGAGCTGGCCGGGCCGCCGCCCGGCCACGTCGGGGGCGACCTCGACGATCTCGCCGACCTCCTCGTATCCGAAACCCACCACCGGGTACGCGGGCGCGGCCTGCCGGGGCACGAACATGCGGGCGCCGGCGTCCCAGTCCTTGCGCAGACGCGGATTGCTGCCCCGGTAGAGCGTCAGTTCGGTGCCGGCGGAGATGCCCGAGTAGCGGGTGCGGACGCGGACCTGGCCCGGACCGAGCCGGTCCGTGGGGCAGGGCTCCAGGCGTACGTGCCGGGGCCCGGCCAGAGAGACAACCCAGTTGCTCATGGCGTCGCTCCGAAGAAAGTGCCGGCCCCGATTCTAACCCAAAAAATGGGCATATGTGATTAGATTGATGAATCGAAGGGTATTAGCGGCAGGCCGTACTCTTTCGAGAGGAGTGCCACCGATGTCATCACCCTCCACGCGGCGGCTCGCAATCAGCCTGATCCTGGCACTGACCGGGACCGGCATGGCCGCATGCAGCGACGACGGGCAGAAATCCGACAGTTCGCAGATCACCGTCTGGAGCCTGGAAGACGTGGCGGACCGCGTCGCCGCCACCAAGGCGATCATCGCCGACTACACCGCCAAGACCGGCGTCAAGGTCAACCTGGTCACCGTCAACGAGGACCAGTTCCCGTCCCTGATCGCCTCCAGCGCCGCCGCCGGTGACCTGCCCGACGTGGTCGGCTCGGTGTCGCTGGCCGGGGTGCGCACGCTGTCCACGAACGAACTGGTCGACGCCGACGCCAACGGCGCCGTGATCGACCGGCTCGGCCGGGACACGTTCACGCCACGCGCGCTGGAACTCACCGGCGACGGCGGCAAGCAGCTCGCCGTGCCCAGCGACGGGTGGGGCCAGCTGCTGGTCTACCGCAAGGACCTGTTCGCCGCCGCCGGCCTGCCGGCACCCGACACGTACGAGAAGATCGCCGCCGCGGCGGCGAAGCTGAACACCGGCGGCGTCGCCGGCATCACCGCGGCCACCTCCCCCGGCGACGTGTTCACCCAGCAGACGTTCGAGCACCTGGCGCTGGCGAACAACTGCCGGCTCACCGACGACTCCGGCAAGGTCACGCTCGACTCCCCCGAGTGTGTCGAGGCGTTCCGCTTCTACGGCGACCTGATGCGGAACAACTCGGTCAAGGGGGCCCAGGACGTCGACACCACCCGGGCCACCTACTTCGCCGGCAAGGCGGCCATGCTGATCTGGTCGCCGTTCATCCTCGACGAGCTGGCGGGGCTGCGCGCCGACGCCCGCCCCACCTGCCCGCAGTGCCAGTCCGATCCGGCCTGGCTGGCGAAGAACAGCGGTTTCGTCACCGCGATCAAGGGCCCGAACGGCACCGAGCCGGCCCAGTACGGCGAGGTCAGCTCCTGGTCGGTGCTCGACGGCGCGGCCGACCCGGCGAAGTCGTTCGTGGAGTACATGCTCTCCGACGGCTACCCGCGCTGGTTCGGCATGTCCCCCGAGGGGCGTTTTCCGGTGCGCACCGGCACCCCGGAGGACAAGCAGAAGTTCCGCACCGCCTGGAACACCAGCCCGGCCGGCGTGGACACCAAGAAGCCGCTGTCCGAGGTGTACGGCGAGGACGTGCTCGCCACGTTGCGAGAGAGTCCCGACACGTTCCAGCGCTGGGGCCTGACCGAGAACCAGGGCAAGCTGGTCGGCGCGATCCTGGGTGAGCTGCCGGTGCCCAAGGCGCTCGCCGACGTGATCGGCGGTAAGTCCGACGCCCGTGCCGCCGCCGAACGCGCCCGCAAGGACGTCGAGGCGATCGCCAAGGGCGTCAATTGACCACCACCGCGCCGGAGGCCGGTCGCTCCCCCGCACCGGAGCGACCCCGCCGACCCGGCCGACGCCCGCTGACGCTGCGCCGCCGCGAGTCCCGCGCCGGGCTCGCGCTGGTCACCCCGACCCTGCTCGTCGTGATCGCGGTGATCGGCATACCCATCGTCTGGACCGTGGTGCTGGCCTTCCAACGGGTACGCCTGGCCACCCTGCGCAAGACCGGCCTGTTCGGCGAACTGACGCTGGACAACATCGACCGGGTGCTGCACACGCCCGGATTCGCCGACACGCTCTGGACCACTGTGCTCTACAGCGTCGGCGGCACCGTCGGCTCGATAGTGGTCGGCCTGGTGGCGGCGCTCGCCGTACGCGGGCCGTTCCGGGGCCGCACGCTGGTCCGCGCGTCCATGCTGCTGCCGTACGTGGCGCCGGTGGTCGCCATGACGTTCGTCTGGCAGGTGATGCTGGACCCGCAGCTCGGCATCGTCAACGACTGGGGGCGGCGCTTCCTCGGCTGGGACTCCCCGGTGCCGTTCCTGTCCCAGGAGTCCACCGCGCTCTGGACGGTGATCGCGTTCGAGGCGTGGCGCTACTTCCCGTTCGCGTTCCTGTTCCTGCTGGCCCGGCTCCAGGCGGTGCCCGGCGAGTTGGAGGAGGCCGCCCGGGTCGACGGGGCCACACCCACCCAGCGGTTCCGGCACATCCTGCTGCCACAGCTCATGCCGGTGATGGCGCTGATCGGGGTGCTGCGCTTCATCATGACGTTCAACAAGTTCGACGACGTCTACCTGCTCACCGGCGGCGCGGCCGGCACCGAGGTGGTGAGCGTCCGGGTCTACCAGTTCCTCACCGCCCGCACGGACATCGGCGCGGCCGCCGCCCAGGCCGTCGTGCTCGCCGTGGTGCTGCTCGTGTTCGTGGCCATCTACCTGCGCTTCTTCGGCGCGCGACGGGAGGCGTGATGGACCGGGACCGGATCGAGACGGTGAGCCTGCGCTGGCTGCGCCGGCTGGTGATCGCCGGGTTCCTGGTGGTCACGCTGCTGCCGTTCTGGTACATGCTGGTGCTGTCGGTACGCCCGATCGAACGCCTGCTGCTCGAACCCGGCTCGCTCTGGGTGCCGTTCGGCGAACTGACCGTCGCCACGTACGCCGAGGTGCTGAAGTCCGTCTCCGACGGCGGACAGGGCTTCCTCACGTTCATCCGCAACAGCGGCCTGGTGGCGGTGGCCGCCACCGCGCTCACCCTGGTGATCGCCATTCCCGGCGCGTACGCGGTGTCCCGCCTGCGGTTCTTCGGCCGCCGGCAGGTCAGCGCGCTGTTCCTGGCGGTCTACCTGTTCCCGTCGATAGTCATCGCGATCCCGCTGTTCGTGGTCTTCAGCCGGGCCGGGCTGCGCGGGTCGCTGACCGGCCTGGTGCTCGTCTACATCTCGCAGACGCTGCCGGTGTCGGTCTACATGCTGAAGAACTACTTCGAGACCATCCCGGTCAGTCTGGAGGAGTCGGCGGCGATCGACGGCGCCGGCCGGCTCGGCATCATCCGCCGGGTCAGCCTGCCGCTGGCCGCGCCGTCGGTGATGGCCGTCGCGCTGTACGACTTCATGATCGCCTGGAACGAGTACCTCTTCGCGCTGCTGTTCCTGGTCGACCGGCCGGACCGGTGGACCGTGTCGCTGGGGCTGTCGCTGCTGGCCGACGGCGTCGAGGTGCCCAAGACCGTGCTGATGGCCGGCTCGGTCATCCTCACGCTGCCGATCGTGGTGCTGTTCTTCGCCGGGGAGCGGCTGCTCACCGAAGGGCTCACCAGCGGCGCCGAGAAGGGCTGAGCGACGTGCCGGCGGCGCTGGCCGCCGGCACGTTCCCGGCGCTCGCCTGACCGGCGGCACAAGATCAGTTACGGTGGCCTCATGGCCAAGCCGACCCGCTGGGTGACCGACACGAAGCCCGGACACTCACAGTGGTACGTGGACCGGTTCCGCCAGCTCGCCGCCGAGGGCGCCGACCTGGCCGGTGAGGCACGGCTGCTGGACGCGCTCGTGCCGCCCGGCGGCCGCGTCCTGGACGCCGGCTGCGGCACCGGCCGGGTCGCCGGGGCGCTCGCCGCGCGCGGGCACGACGTCGTGGGCGTGGACGCCGACCCGACGCTCGTCGAGGCGGCCCGCGCCGACCACCCCGGCCCCCGCTTCCTGGTCGCCGACCTGGCCGAGCTGGACCTGGCCGCCCAGGGCGAGGCCGAGCCGTTCGACGCCGCGGTGCTGGCCGGCAACGTGATGGTCTTCGTCGCCCCCGGCACCGAACGCGACGTGCTGGGGCGCGTCGCCGCGCACGTGCGCCCGGACGGCCTGGTGGTGGTCGGGTTCGCCACCGACCGCGGCTACCCGGTGGCCGACCTGGACGCCGACGCGGTGGCCGCCGGGCTGCGCCCCGAGCACCGCTTCGCCACCTGGGACCTGCGGCCGTGGCGGGACGACGCCGACTTCGCGGTGACGGTGCTGCGCCGCCCCGCCGGCTGACCCGCTCCCCACCGCCGGCCTCCCGGCCACCGCCCGGGCGGTCGAGCGCTGCCGCCCGGCCGGTCAGGCGGGTGCGGCCACCGTGCGGGCGGCCTCCGGGTCGAGCGGGCCGCCGGCCGGCAGCAGGTCGACCAGGCCCGCCGGCAGCCGCGCCGGGCGCACGTTCGCGTACCCGAGCATGCCCGGCACGTCCGCGCCGGCCAGCGCGTACCGCCGGCCCAGGTCGGTGACCAAGCAGATCGCGCCGCCGGTCGCGCCCGGCGCTGCCACCGCCTCCACGAGCGCCCCGCGCCCCGGCTCGACGACCACCTCGTCGGCCAGCCCGGACCGCCCGCCCGGCGTCCGTGCGGCGGCGGCCGGGTCCGGCATGGTGACGCCGAGGCGGATCTCGCGTACGCCGGTGTCGTCGCCGGCCCGCGCGCAGAGCGCACCCCCCTCGGCGGCGGCCAGCCCGGGCGGCACGGCGGGCGGCGCGGTCGGCCCGCCGGGCACCAGGCCGGGCAGTTTCGGCAGCGCGGCGAACCGGCCGAGCGTGATCGGTTCCGGCTCGCCCTGGCCGGTCCGGGCCAGCAGCAGCGCCGCCTGCAACTCGGTGATGCCGGCCAGGCCGCCGCGCTGGGCCACCGCGTACTGCCGCCCGCCGCCGGAGTTGCGCACCAGGTAGACGTCGCCCACGTTCGCGCCGGTGACCCGCTCGGACGGCTCACCGAGGTCACCCACCGGCGGCGGAGCAAGGTCGGCGCCGGCCGGCAGCGTGTTCAGCAGCGCCGCCGCGACCGGCACCGCCCGCTCCCGGGTGGCGGCCAGCGCGGCCAGCACCCGGTCGGTGTCGCGCAGCAGGTAGCGCCGGTCGTGCCAGAGCAGGTGCAGGCCGCCGTCCGGGTGCCGGACGAGCAGGCCCTGGTCGCCGAGCACCCGGCCGCCGGTGGCCGTCCGTCCGATCAGCAGCACCGAGCGGGCCTCGTCGCGCCCCGCCGCCGGACGCCCGGCCTCCCCGCGTCCGGCCTCGTCGCCGGTGACCGAACAGAGCGTCCAGGCGTCGCGGACCAGCCGGTCCGGGGCGGGCAGCGAGTCCGGCGCGTCGGCGATGCCCAGCGGCAGGCCGCGCGGCACGCCGTCGATGGCGCGCCGGCTGACCAGCACCGTCTTCGGCCGTTCCGCCCCGATGATCAGCAGCGCGGAGGCGTAGTTGAGCACCGGGTGCAGCCTGTCGTCGCGGTAGACGAACCGCGCCCCCGACTCCTTCTCCACGATCACCGCGCCGGTCTCCCGCCAGGAGTCCCCGCCGCCGGTGAACAGGCCGTAGAGCGCGACACCGCCGAGCGCGATCGCCGCGACCAGGACGCTGGCCAGACCTGCTCCCGCCAGCCGGCGGAACGGCGACTGCGGCGGGTCCGTCTCCCGCATGACGAGCGCGGCGACCGCCCGCTGGACGGTGAACTGGTACGAGTGGAGCTGGTCCTGCCGCGACGCCATCGTGTCCCTTCCGCCGGGATCGCCGGCGCACAGGATAAGCGCTCCGTCGATGTCGCGGCGACCCTGCGTGTCCCCGCCCAGGCTGCGCCACCACCCCCGGAATGGATACCCCTGGGCGGCCCTGGCCGCCGCCTGATCCGGGTGGCGACATCAGTACCCCCTGGGGTATCGTCGAGTGCAGGAGGTGGGACGTGAATCTTCGACCCGAGATGACCGGCGAGGCGCTGACCCGGCTCAAGCGGGCCCGGGGGCAGCTCAACGCCGTCATCGAGATGATGGAGAACGGTGCGGACTGCCGCGCCGCGTTGACCCAGCTCGCCGCGGTCTCCAAGGCGATCGACCGGGCCGGCTTCAAGATCATCGCTTCCGGCATGCGCTACTGCGACACCGCCCGCCAGGCGGGCGAGGAGCCGGAGATGACCGAGGAGGAGCTGGAGAAGCTCTTCATGTCCCTGGCCTGACGGTCTCCCCGACCTGACGTTCCCCGCCCGACGGCGCCCGCACTGACCGGCTGGATCCCGTCCGCGCCGTGTGACGACGACGCGGGCGGGTAGACACATGCCTGGAGATCCCAGGCCGCAGACTACCACCCAAATACCCCCAGGGGTATATAGCTTAAGAGAGGAACGGCATGACTCTCGACGTGTCCGTCATCGCGACCTCCTCGCTCGGCGACCGCAGCTACCTCGCCTCCGACGGCCGGGTGGCGGTCGTGGTCGACCCGCAGCGCGACATCGACCGCATCCTGTACCTGGCCGGCGCCAAGGGCGTACGGATCACCCACGTGGTCGAGACGCACATCCACAACGACTACGTATCCGGCGGCCTGGAACTGGCCCGGATCACCGGCGCGCAGTACCTGGTGGCCGCCGCCGACACCGTCGATTTCGACCGGACCCCGGTGTCCGACGGCGACACCGTCGCGGTGTCGGACACGATGCGCCTCCGGGTGCTCGGCACCCCGGGCCACACGTTCCACCACCTGTCGTACGTGCTCGACGAGCACGACGGCGGCTGGACACCGGCCGGCGTGTTCACCGGCGGGTCGCTGCTGTTCGGCACCACCGGCCGCACCGACCTGCTCGGCAAGCAGCACGCGCACGAGCTGGCGCACCACCAGTACGCCTCGGCGCGCAAGCTGGCCGACCTGCTGCCCGACGGCGCGCAGGTGTGGCCCACCCACGGCTTCGGCAGCTTCTGCTCGGCCAGCCAGGCCGACGCCCCCGAGTCGACGATCGGCCGGGAGAAGGAGGCCAACCCGGTGCTGCGGCTGGCCGCCGACCAGTTCGTCACCGAGACGCTGGCCGGCCTGGACGCCTACCCGGCGTACTACGCCCACATGGGCGTCGCCAACGCCGCCGGTCCCGCCCCGGTGGACCTCACGCCGGTGGCCCGCGCCGAAGCCGACGAGCTGCGCCGCCGCATCGCCGCCGGCGAGTGGGTGGTCGACCTGCGCCACCGCAAGGCGTACGCCACCTCGCACCTGGCCGGCACCGTCAGCCTCGGCCTGGACGGGCCGATGTCGACGTGGCTGGGCTGGCTGATCGACTGGGGCACGCCGATCACGTTCCTGGCGCAGACCCGGGAGCAGGTCGCCGACGCCCAGCGGGAACTGGTCCGCATCGGCATCGACCGGCCGGCCGCCCAGGCCACCGGCGAGCCCGAGCAGTGGACCGCCGACCCGTCGCAGCTGCGGGAGATGGCGGTGGCCGACTTCCCGGCGCTCGCCGCCGCGCAGGCCGGGAACACCCCGGCCGGGCTGCCCGAGCCGCAGGTCGTCCTCGACGTGCGGATGACGAACGAGTGGAGGGCCGGGCACATCGACGGCGCGGTGCACGTGCCGCTGCCCGACGTGCCCAAGCGGCTCGCCGACATCCCCGACGGCACGATCTGGGTGCACTGCGGCTCCGGCTACCGGGCCACCGCCGCCGCGTCCCTGCTCGCCAACGCCGGCCGGGACGTGGTGCTGATCGACGACTCGTACGGCCGGGCCGAGGCGGCCGGCGTACGGATGGCACCCACCGCCTGACCTCTCCCCTGGCGCCCGGCCGGCGTGTCCCCACGCCGGCCGGCGCTGAACCCTGCCCGAGAACACCCCATTCAAGGAGACACCGCATGACCACGACCACCCCGACCATCGACGCGGCCGGCCTGCGTGAGCTGATCGCCGCCGGCCGTACGCCCCGGATGCTCGACGTGCGTACGCCGGGTGAGTTCGAGGCGGCGCACATCCCCGGCGCCTACAACGTGCCGCTGGACCTGCTCCGGGAGCACCGCGCGGAGCTGCGCGGCCACCTGGACGAGGACGTGGTGCTGATCTGCCGCTCCGGCGCCCGGGCCAGCCAGGCCGGGCAGGCGCTGGCCACCGTCGGCCTGCCCAACGTCAAGGTGCTCGACGGCGGCATGCTGGCCTGGCAGGCCACCAATGCCCCGGTCAACCAGGGCCGCGCCCGCTGGGACCTGGAGCGCCAGGTCCGCCTCGTCGCCGGCGCGATCGTGCTCGCCGCGATCGTCGGCTCGGTGTTCGTGCCGGGCCTGAAGTGGGTCGCCGCGTTCATCGGCGCGGGCCTCACGTTCGCCGCACTCACGAACACCTGCGCCATGGGCATGATGCTGAGCAAGCTGCCGTACAACCGGGGCGCGAGCTGCGACCTGGACACCATCGTGGGGCAGTTGCGCGACGGGGAACGCAGGTGACCACCCTCGCGCTGACGCTGGCCGGCGCGGTGCTGATCGGCGTGACGCTGGGCCTGCTCGGCGGCGGCGGGTCGATCCTCGCCGTGCCGCTGCTGGTCTACGTCGCCGACCTGCCCGCCAAGGAGGCGATCGCCACCTCGCTGCTCGTCGTCGGCGTGACCAGCGCCGTCGGCGTGCTGCCGCACGCGCGTGCGAACCGGGTCCGCTGGCGCACCGGGCTCGTCTTCGGCGTGGCCGGCATGACCGGCGCGTACGCGGGCGGCCGGCTGGCCGAGTTCGTCCCGGCCAGCATGCTGCTGACCGGGTTCGCCCTGATGATGCTCGCCACCGCGGTCGCGATGCTTCGGGGCCGCAGGTCCACCGACGGCCGCCCGGTGCCCGAACTGCCGATGCTGCGGGTGATCGGGGACGGCGTGGTCGTCGGTCTGGTCACCGGCCTGGTCGGCGCGGGCGGCGGCTTCCTGGTCGTACCCGCCCTGGCCCTGCTGGGCGGGCTGCCGATGCCGGTCGCGGTCGGCACCTCGCTGGTCGTGATCGCGATGAAGTCGTTCGCCGGGCTGGCCGGGTACCTGTCCAGCGTGCAGATCCACTGGGGGCTGGCCGCCGGGGTCACCGCCGCCGCCGTCGTCGGCAGCCTGCTCGGTGGCCGGCTCGCCGGCCGGATCCCGGCCGACCTGCTGCGCCGGGGATTCGGCTGGTTCGTCGTGGTGATGGGCGTGTTCGTGCTCGCCCAGCAGTTGCCGCCGGTCTGGGGACTCGCCCTGGGAGCGCTTGCCGTGGCCGGTACGGTCACCGTGGCGGTGTGGGGCCGCCGGAGGAGGGGACACAGTGGACAGCAACGTCTGGGACAGCCGGTACGCCGACACGCCCGGACTGGTGTGGAGCGCTGAGCCCAACCGTTTCGTGGTCGAGTCGGTCACCGGACTGACTCCCGGCTCAGCACTGGACATCGCCGCCGGCGAGGGCCGCAACGCGGTCTGGCTGGCCGGTCAGGGCTGGCGGGTCAACGCGGTGGACTTCTCCACAGTGGCCGTCGCGCGGGGGCGGGAACTGGCCGCCGCTCGTGGCGTCGCTGTCGACTGGCGGGTCGCGGACGTGACCGCGTACCGGCCGGTGCCGAACAGCTACGACCTGGTGCTGATCAGCTACCTGCACCTGCCCGCGCCCGAGTTCGCCGGGGTGCTCGCCGCGGCGAAGTCCGCGCTGCGTCCCGGCGGCACGCTGGTGGTGGTCGGGCACGACCTGGCCAACCTCTCCGGTGGCGTCGGCGGCCCGCAGGACCCGACCATCTTGCTGACGCCGGAGGCGGTGGTCGACGGGCTGGCCGGGCTGCGCGTGCGGCGGGCCGAGACGGCTCGTCGGCCGGTCCCGGCCGGCGACGGCGGCACCGTCGACGCGCTGGACACCGTCGTGGTGGCCACCCGTCCGGCCGGCTGACCGCCGGCCGGCGCCGTTCCGCCGGGCCGGGCCGGGGACCGGCCGGTAGCATCCCGGGGACGGATCGGCGGAGAGGACACGGGTGGGCGCGCGTTTCGAGGAACTGGCCTGGCGAGAGACGCCGATCGGCGAGATCAGCCTGCGGCGGCGCCGCGACCCGGCGCTGGAATCCGACGTGTACGAGGTGAAGCTCGACGACGAGTACCTCATGTCCAGCGCCTTCCCGGTCGCGGAGATCGAGCTGGCCCGCCTCGGACTGGCCCCGCTGACCGGTGACGCGCTGGACGTGGTGGTCGGCGGCCTGGGTCTCGGCTACACCGCGCGTACCGCGCTGGAGGATCCCCGGGTGCGGTCGCTGCTCGTGGTCGAGGCGATCGAGGACGTGATCGACTGGCACCGGCGGGATCTGCTGCCGTTCGCGGCCGGACTGGCCACCGACCCGCGTACCCGGTTCGTCCGGGCGGACTTCTTCGCCGCGGTCGCCGACGGCGGTTTCGACAGCGACGAGCCCGGGCGCCGCTTCCACGCGGTGCTCCTGGACGTGGACCACTCCCCTCGCCAGGTGCTGCACCCCAGCCACGCCGCGTTCTACACGGTCGACGGGCTGCGGCGGCTGGCCGCGCTGCTGCACCCGGAGGGCGTCTTCGCGCTGTGGTCGAACGACCCCCCGGACCCGGCGTTCCAGCGCACGTTGACCGAGGTGTTCCCGACCTCGGTGGCGCACGTCGTCCGGTTCCCGAACCCGCTGCAGGGCCGGGAGGCGGCGAACACCGTGTACGTGGCCCGGCACTGATCCACCGGCGGCGGCATGGCCGCGCGACCAGCGGGAAAGCGGGCGGCCCACCGGACGACGGGAGGCTGGGACATGCGCGCGTTGCTGTGGGTGGTCGGCGTGGCCGCCGGCGTGATCATCCTGCTCGGGCTGCTGCTGGAGGCGGTGCGCTGGCTCGTCGTCATCGGCGTCATCGCGCTCGCCGCGGTGATCGTCGTCGGGATCGTGAAGGGCCGGCGGGTGGTGCACCAGCACTCGACGCGCCGCCGCTGACCTGCGCCGAATGTGACAGACCCGGCAACCTACGTAAGCGTAGGTTACCCAGCGGTCACGTTAGGCTGGGGGCGTCATCCGCGCGACGAGGAGTAACGGCGATGGACGCGACCACCCAGCGACCCTGGACCCGTAGCTACGCACCCGGCGTCCCGGCCGACATCACCGAGCCGGACGGCTCGCTCGTCGACCTGCTCACCGAGGCGGCCGGGCGGTTCGGCCCCCGGGTCGCGCTCGACTTCTACGGCGCCACCACCACGTTCGCCGAGCTGGCCGACCAGGTGTCCCGCGCCGCCGAGGCGCTGCGAGGGCTCGGCGTCGGGCCGGGCGACCGGGTCGCGCTGGTGCTGCCGAACTGCCCGCAGCACGTGGTCGCCTTCTACGCCGTGCTGCGCCTCGGCGCGGTGGTCGTCGAGCACAACCCGCTCTACACCGCCGACGAGCTGGACCGGCAGCTCACCGACCACGGCGCCGCCGTCGCGATCGCATGGGATAAGGTCGCGCCGCTGGTGGCGGGACGCGGCGCCGTGCGTACCGTGGTGTCGGTCGACCTGACCGCGGCGCTGCCGCGACTCAAGCGGTGGGCGCTGCGGGCGCCGCTGCCGAAGGTCCGCGCCGCCCGCGCCGCGATGACCGCCCCCGCGCCCGGCGCGCTGCCCTGGTCGGAGCTGGTCGCCGCCGCCGGGCCGCTGCCCGCCGGGCATCCCGCGCCGGAGGCCGGCGACGTGGCGTTGCTCCAGTACACCGGCGGCACCACCGGCGAGCCCAAGGGCGCGGTGCTGACCCACCGCAACCTGCGCGCCAACGCCGCGCAGGGCCGGGCGTGGGTGCCGGGCCTGCGCGACGGCGCGGAGACCGTGTACGCGGTGCTGCCGCTGTTCCACGCCTACGGGCTCACCCTCTGCCTCACCTTCGCGGTGAGCATCGGGGCGACACTGGTGCTGTTCCCCCGCTTCGACGCCGACCAGGTGCTCGACGCGGTCCGCCGCCGCCCGCCGACGTTCCTGCCCGCGGTGCCGCCGGTCTACGCGAAGCTGGCCACCGCCGCCCGGGAGCGCGGCGTCGACCTCACCTCCATCCGGTACGCGCTGTCCGGCGCGATGTCGCTGCCACCGGCCACCGTGGAGCTGTGGGAACAGGTGACCGGCGGCCTGCTGGTCGAGGGGTACGGCATGACCGAGACGTCCCCGATCACCGTCGGCAACCCGGTCGCGCCGACCCGCCGACCCGGCACGGTCGGGGTGCCGTTCCCCTCCACCGACGTGCGCATCGTCGACCCGGAGGACCCGTCCCGCGACCGCGCTCCCGGCGAGGCCGGCGAGCTGCTGGTGCACGGCCCGCAGGTGTTCTCCGGCTACTGGCACCGGCCGGAGGAGACGGCGAAGGTGCTGCTGCCGGGCGGCTGGATGCGTACCGGCGACATCGTCACCATGGACGCCGACGGCTTCATCACGGTGGTCGACCGGATCAAGGAACTGATCATCACCGGCGGCTTCAACGTCTACCCGTCCGAGGTCGAGGAGGCGTTGCGCCGCGTCCCCGGCGTACGCGAGGCCGCCGCCGTGGGGATGCCCACCGACGACGGTGAGGAGGTCGTCGCCGCGGTGGTGGTCGACCCGGCGGTGGCCGCCAGCCCGGAGGCGATCCGGACCTCGTGCCGCACCCACCTGGCCGGCTACAAGGTGCCGCGCCGGGTCGTGATCGTCGACGAGCTGCCGTACTCCCAGATCGGCAAGATCCTGCGCCGCGAGGTCCGCGAACGGCTGCTCGCCGGCCGCTGACCCGGTCGCCCGTTTGACGTCGCCGCGGCAGGGGTAGACGAGCGTCCATGGTGGATTCACGGGGCAAGTCAGTCGGTCGTTACCTCATGCGTCTGGTCGGCGGCGTGGCCGTCATCCTGGGCCTGCTCGGCATCTTCGGCACGCTCGCCGAGGGCAACCTGGTCGGGATCGTGCTCAGCCTCGTGTTCATCGGAGGCGGGGTGTTCCTGCTCAAGCGCTCCGGCCCCGACCGGCGGACGGACGCGGCGCCGCGCGCCGTCCGCTGACACACCGCGCCGCGCCGAAATCGTCAGTGCCGCCGCTTACGCTGTGTCGGTGGTCGACAGTCGTCAGGTGGTGAACTTCCGGGTCCGGGCTCAGCAGCTCGATCGGGCGCAGGGCACGCTCGCCGACACCGCGGTGCTCGACATCGGCGTTCAGGACACCGGCCCCGACGGGGGCCGGTGGGCGCTCGCGACGCGCGGTGTCGACGTGACCCCGCTGTCCGGAGACGATCTGGTCCTGCTCTGGACCGTACGCGGCGCCCCGCACCTCTACCGCCGCGCCGACGTGGGCGCGGTGGCCGCCGCGGTCGAGCCGTTCTCCGACGCCGACGCGGGCAAGCGCATCTACGACGCGGCGAAGCCGTTGAAGGCGGCGGGCATCGGCATCGTCGCCGCGCTCGACGAGGTGGCCGCGCGGATGCGGGAGATCGTCGGCAGGCCGACGGTCAAGGGCGAGGTCTCCGGGCGGCTCGCCGAGGTGATGCCGGAGCCCTACCTGCGGTTCTGCCGGCCGTGCAACGCGACCCACCTCTACGAGATGCCGTTCCGGCTGGCCGCCGTGCGCGCCGGCCTGGAGTTGCGGCTGGACACGTCACCGCCGGTCCTGGAACGCATCCGCGGCTTCCGTCCCGCCGCCACGCCCGGCGACCGGTTCGAGCTCATCGGCGCCTACCTGCGGCTGCTCGGCCCGGCCACCCCGAAGCACGTGGCCGACTATCTCGACGCCCCGGTCAAGGAGGTCAAGGCCCGCTGGCCGGGCGACGCCGTCGAGGTGAGCGTAGACGGCGAGACGCGCTGGATCCTGGCCGCCGACGAGGAGGCGCTGACGTCGGCCGAGACGACGACGACGCGCCTGCTCGGCCCGTTCGACCTGTTCCTCCAGGCGAGGGACCGGGCGACGCTGGCGCCGGACGCGGCTCGTGCGAAGGAGCTGTGGCCGGTGCTGGGCCGCCCCGGCGCCGTGCTGGCCGACGGTGAGCTGGTCGGCACCTGGCGGCCGCGCAAGTCGGGCCGGTCGTTCACCGTCGCCGTTCAGCAGTGGCGCAAGCTCACCGGCGGCACACGCGACGCGGTGGTCGCGGAGGCCGAGCGCCTCGCCGCGTACCGGGGCGTGCCGCTGGCCGGCGTCGACTTCGCCGCGTGATGGCATCATGATCGCGTGATCATCTGGCTCAACGGTGCTTTCGGCGTCGGCAAGACGACCACCGCGCGGCTGCTCACGAGCGCGCTGCCGGACGCGCGGCTGTTCGACCCGGAGTTCCTCGGCACGATGCTCACCGCGTTCGTCACCTCCCCCACCGGCGACTTCCAGGACCTGCCACTGTGGCGTCACCTCGTCGTGCAGACGGTCACCGGGTTGGACCGGCACCACGCGGGCGTCTGGATCGTGCCGATGAGCCTGCTCGACCCGGCGTACCGCGCGGAGATCCTCGGTGGCATCCGCGCCGCGGGGGTCGACCTCCGCGAGGTGGTGCTCACCCTGCCCGAGGACCGGTTGCGGGCCCGGATCGACGCCGACCAGGTCGAGGTCGGCGCGCACGCCTGGCGGCACGACCACGTCGCCCGGGCGCTCGCCACGTTCGCATCAGTGACCGACGCCCGTCTGATCGACGCCACCGCACCGCCCGAGCAGGTGGCCGACGCCGTCGCCGCGCACGTACGCGGCGAAACTCGCTGTCGGGCCGCCACGCACACTGGTAGACAGCCGGGGTGACCGAACCCCTGACGTTTTCCGACCGGCTGCGGCTGATCGACGACCGGGCGGCCGCGTTCCGGGAAGCGGTCGCCGCCGCGCCGGACCTCGACGCCCCGGTGCCGACCTGCCCCGAGTGGACGCTGTTCGACCTGGCCCGGCACATCGGTGAGGGACGCCGCTCGTGGGCGGCCACCGTCACGGCCGGTCCCGAGGCGTCCGGACGGGCCGCGCCGGACGGGCCGGGCGCGCCCCGGGAGCGTACCGCGCTGCGGGACTGGCTGGCCGAGTCCACCGAGCGGCTGCTGGTCGCGCTGCGCGACGCCGGACCCGATCGTGGCTGCTGGACGTGGTGGGACACGTCGCAGTCGCCGCAGACCTGCGGCGCCGTCGCCCGGCACCAGCTCCAGGAGATCGCGGTGCACACCTACGACGCGCAGCTCACCGTGGGCGCGCCGCAGCCGGTGCCGGTCGAGGTGGCCCTCGACGGCGTGGAGGACTTCCTGTTCACCTGCTGCGCGACCACGGTGCCGTGGCCGTACGAGCCCGCCGTCCTCGACTACCACGTCACCGAGGGCGGATCCTGGCGCGTGCGGCTCTCCCCCGACGGCGTACGGGTCACCCGCCTGCTCGCCGGAACCGATGCGGGCCCGGCCGACACCGCCGCCAGTTCCAGCGCCGGTGATCTGGTCCTGGCCTTCTACGGCCGGATACCGCTGGACGCGCTCACCATCGAGGGCGACCGGCGCGTGCTCGACCGGATCGCGGCGTGGGACCCGGACGCGTAGCCCGCCCACGTCACCGGTGGGCGAACTGGACGCCACCGTGTCGTAGGAGGTGCGGGTGTCGTCCAGCCAGCCGCGCTCGGTCACTTACGATAGCCGGGCGCGAGCGGACGATCGTGGGAGGATGGCCGGCATGCCGGGTCGTGCGTTGAGCTTCGGAGCGGCCGCGCAGGCGTACGAGCGTTTCCGCCCCGGCTATCCCGAGGAACTGGCCGACCTGGTGCTGGCGTACGCGGACCGTCCCGTCCGGACCGCCGTGGAGATCGGGGCCGGGACCGGCAAGGCCACCCGCCTGTTCGCCCGGCGCGGCATCACGGTCACCGCCACCGACCCGGACCCCGCGATGCTCGCCGAGCTGCGCCGGCACGTCCCGGCCGAGGTGCGGGTCCGGCAGGCAGCGTTCGAGCAGTTGCGCGCCGACGAGCTCCACGACCTGGTGTACGCGGCGGCGGCGCTGCACTGGACGGACCCGGACCGGCGGTGGGAGCGGATCGCCGGGCTGCTCACGCCCGGCGGCGTGTTCGCCTCGTTCGGCGGCCCGCTGCGGCTGGCCGACCCGGCGCTGCGCGACGCGGTGGCCGCGGCCCGGTCCGAGTTCCTCGCCGACGACGAGATCCCGTCGCCGGACGGGACGTCACCGGAGGCCGGGATGCAGTGGCCCGGCACCGAGCTGCGCGCGTCCGAGTGGTTCGCCGACGTGCGCCAGTCGGAGATCGAGCGACGGATCACCATGAGCGCCGACGACTACGTCGGTCTCCTGTCGACCGTCTCGGCCTATCTCGAACTGCCACCACCGGTGCGCGAGCAGGTGCTCCGCCGCGTCCGCGACGTGCTGCCCGGCACGGTCGAGGTCACCGCCGACGTCACGGTCCACCTGGCGCGGCGGACGTCGCGGCCCTGATCACGCGGCCCACGAGGGCCGCCAGACCGGCCCGGTCAGCGGCGGCAGGCCCGCGAAGTGGCGGATCACCGGTCGCAGCCCCGGGTGCGGGCCGGTCCGGGGCAGCATCAGGTTGATCGTCGGCCCACTCGCCGCGATCACCGTGTCCGGGGTGCTGCTGCTCGCCACGCCGCTGCTGCTGCCGACCCGCCGGCACACGCGCGACCCGGAGCCCGCACGCCCGGCCGCTGCGGTCTCC
The DNA here is from genome assembly GCF_042871665.1 of Micromonospora sp. NPDC005686. Taxonomy (NCBI): domain Bacteria; kingdom Bacillati; phylum Actinomycetota; class Actinomycetes; order Micromonosporales; family Micromonosporaceae; genus Micromonospora; species Micromonospora sp. NPDC005686. The sequence goes on along the minus strand of NZ_JBIAIY010000010.1, from coordinate 42,192 downwards.
CGAACCCGGCGGCCGGACGGTCAGACCGCCAGGTAGGCGGCCAGCCGGTCGGCGAGCGGACCGGGATGGCTGAGCGTCACCGCGTGACCGCCGTCGATCTCGTCCGGAACCACGCCGAGCCGGTCGGCGGCCACCCGGCGTTGGAAGTCGGCGGGGAAGAACCGGTCGTCGCGGCCGATCAGCACCCTCGTCGGCACATCCGGCCAGGTGGCCGACGGCCACGGCTCGTCCCACTCCGTGCTGACCTGCTCCCGGGCGTGCGCCGGCGCCTCGGCGACGATCTCGGCCGGCACGCCGTTGTAGAACTGCTGCTCCTCGCTGAGCCCGTCCGGCTCGCGGTAGCCGGTGTTGCCCCACCAGTCCCCCGGCTTCTCACCGGGCCGCGGGATCATCGGGGTGAGCAGGACCAGCAGGCGCACCGGCAGCCGGTCGGCGACCAGCGGTGCGGTGAACGCGCCGTACGAGTGCCCGACCACCACCAGGTCGTCGCGGTCGCCGACGGCGTCGATCACCGTCCGGCGGAACTCGGCGAACCCCGCCGAACGGTCCCCGATCGGCAGCTCCGGCACCACTGTGTCGTGACCCCGGGCGGCCAGCTCGGGGACGACCCGATGCCAGTCCCACGCACTGCCTCCGCCACCGTGGATGAGTACGAACGTCGTCATGCCCGGACCCTCCCACACCGGTACGACATGCCCTGGCCGTCAGTGCGGAAACGCCCGCGGGACCCGGGTGGCCCGCAGCTCGTCGCGGAACGCCTCGATCCGGGTGACGACCTGGCGCCGCCCGATCGTGTTCTCGATCCGGTCGAGGTAGAGGCAGCGAGCGGCGAGCCGGGGCAGGTCGACGGAGAAGTAGATCGCCATGAGGGGGTTGACGAACAGGTCGCCGTGGCCGGTGCGCCGGCTGAACCGTACGTCTCCGCACGTGCCGCCGGTGGCGGCGGCGATCTGCCCCTGGACGATGCTCGGCCGGTGCGGGGTGGCGGCCTGGGCCTGCGCGACCGCCTCGCGGTAGAGCACCGCCTCGCGGCTGGAGCCCGGAATGGACAGCGCGCCGAGGTAGCCGCCCTCCCGGTCGAGCGCGGCCAGGTTCTCCAGCACCTCGACGTGGTTGACACCGTCGTGCGCGTCGATGCCGAACCCGAGGCTGCTCACCAACCGGACCGGCACGTCCAGCCCGGCCACGGCGGCCAGGCTGGTGATGTCCTCCACCGGGGTGCCCAGGCCGCTCTCGTCGCCACGCAACAGGATGTCGGTGCCGCCGTCGACGAGCACGATCGCGTCGAGGTCGAGCCGGTCGACCAGGTGCCGGTACGCCTCGCGCAGCGGCTGCACGCCCAGCGGCGGAAAGGCGTACACGGTCGACGGCAGGTCGCGGCCGGCCAGCCAGCGGGCCAGGTGCGCCCGCTTGCCGGCCTGCCACAGCGCCAGCGCCAGCGGCAGGCCGGCGTACACGTCGAAGCCGCCACCGGCGCCGGCGATCAGGACGTCACGTGCCGGGGCCAGGGCGGCGAACAACGGCGGAACGGCCAAGGTGTACGCGGCGGCGTCGGTCACCAGATGATGATCTCCGGTCACCTGGCGGGCCGCTGCCCCGAGGCGGCCCGGCCGAGGCACGGGCGCGCTCGTTCAGACCGGGCGGCCGAACGTCACCGCCTCCCGTACGAGCCGTGGCGCCTTCTCCGCCAGTTGCGCGTCCGGCCGCGCGCCGAGCGCGTCGTTGACAGTGGAGAAGGCCAGCCGGAACGCGATCAGCGTGGTCGCCTCGAAGATCTCCCGGTCGCTCAGGCCGGCGTCGCGCAGGCGTCGCGCGTCGGCGTCGGTGGTGGCGTTCGGGTCCGTCACGACCCGGCGGGCCCAGTCGGCCAGCGCCGTCTCCCGCGCGGACAGGTCCGCCTCGTCGCCGCGCAGCACCCCGGCGGCGGTCGCCTCGTCGCTCATCCCGGCCAGCCGCGCGCCCCAGGCCAGCGCGCAGTACGAGTCACCGCGGGCGGCGGCGGTGGCGGTGACCAGCACGGCCACCTCCCGCGAGGACAACGTGGACTCGGACAGCAACTCGGTGCGCGTGTTCTGGAACGACATCAGCACGTCCGGACGCCAGCACCAGACGCGGGTGAGGTTGTTGACGTAGCCGTCCGCGGCGAGGTCGTCCTCGTACGCGGCTTTCGCCGCCGGACTCTGCGGCGGTTCGGGGAGGAAGGCGGAATTCATGCGGGCAGTCTGCGCCACCCGGGCCGCCCCCCACAGGCTGATCAACGACAGTACGATCCGCGGATGATCCGGGCGGTGTTCTTCGACGTGGGCGGGACGATCCTCGACGAGACGCGCGAGTTCGCGACCTGGGCGGACTGGCTCGGCGTACCGAGGCACACGTTCTCCGCGGTCTTCGGCGCGGTGATCGCCCGCGGGCTGGACTACCAGGAGGTGTTCCGGGCCTTCCGGCCCGACTTCGACCTCACCGCCGAACTCGCCCGCCGGGTCGCGGCCGGCGACCCGGAGTCGTTCGGCGCCGACGATCTCTACCCGGACGCGCGGGCGTGCCTGGCCGCCCTGCGGGAGCAGGGACTGCGCGTCGGCCTGGCCGGCAACCAGCCGGAGCACGCCGAGGCGACGCTGCGGGCGCTGGACCTGGCGGTCGACGTGATCGGCACATCGGCGGCATGGGGCGTGGCGAAACCGGCGCCGGAGTTCTTCGACCGGGTCGTCCGCGAGGGCGGCGGCGACGCGTCGGCGATCCTGTACGTCGGTGACCGGCCGGACAACGACGCCGCCCCGGCGATGGCCGCCGGCATGACCGCGTGCCTGATCCGGCGCGGACCGTGGGGCCACATCCTCGACATGCCGGACGTGGCCGACCGGTGCCTGTTCCGCATCGACTCACTGAACGAGCTGCCGGACCTGGTCGCGCGGCACAACGCGGCGGACGGCTAGCTAGCCGAACACGGAGACCCGGGTGCGGTGGTGGCGCGGCGACTCGATCTCGTCGACCACCGCGACCGCCAGATCGGCGTACGACAGGTGCGCCGACGCCGGGGCCTGCTCGCCGCCGAGTCGGTAACGGCCGGTGCGAGCGCCGTCCACGTCGAGCGCGGCGGGCGGGGTGAGCACCAGCCAGTCGACTGTGGTGTCCGCCGCGCGGAGCCGGTCCAGGCCGGCGGCGTGGCTGAGCGCGAACGGCCGCAACTCGGCGGGCAGGACGGCCGGGTCGTCGTAGAGGGGCCGGCCGTGCGCGTCGGTGAGCGTGGCGAACAGGCCGACCGCCACGAGCCGCGGCACACCTGAGCGGGCCAGGCCGTGCAGCAGCGCGTCGGCCGCGCGGACGAAGAACTCCGGATCGAGGCCGGCGGCGGCGAGCGCCTCCGGACCGGAGGCCGGGCTGACCGCGTGGACGACGGCGTCGTGCCCGTACCCGATGGAGGCGACCGCCTCCGGGTCGGTGACGTCGCCGCGTACCGCGGAGGTGAGGTCGGGGTGGCGGGCGAGGTCGCGGACCACCGGGGTGACGCGGTGGCCGCGGCGGTGTGCCTCGGCGGTGACGGCACGGCCGGCGCGGCCGCCCGCGCCGAGGACGGCGATGCTGGTCATGGCGCGACGCTAGAGCGCCGGGTGCCGGTTACCGCAACGGTACCGGCGTTACGCTTTGACGGTGACGCCGCTCGATCCGGACATGTTCGATCCCGCGTGCCCGTCGCGGGTGATGCCGCTGCGGATCGGCGACAAGTGGACCGCGATGGTGGTGCTGTGCCTGGAACACGGGCCGCGCCGGTTCACCGAGCTGCGGGTGCCGCTGCGCACGATCACGCCGAAGGTGCTGGCCGAGACGCTGCGGGCGATGGAACGCGACGGGCTGGTCACGCGTACCGCATACGACGAGAACCCGCCGCGCGTGGAGTACACGCTGACGCCGCTGGGCCGCAGCCTGCTGACGCTGGTCGCGGCCGCCCGGTCGTGGAGCGAGGAGCACCTGGACGAGTTGCTGGCCGCCCGCCGGTCACACGAGCGGCGGGCCGGCGCCGATGTCGTACCCTCGGCATAGCCTGACGGCCATGGGAAGCGCCGAGCTGGACGAGCTGATCGTGCCCGACGCGGGCGCACTGCGCGCCTGGCTGTCCGCCCACCACGACACGTCGCCCGGCGTCTGGCTCGCCCTGACCCGCAAGGGCGGCTCGGTCACCACCCTGACCTGGCAGCAGGCCGTCGACGAGGCGCTCTGCTTCGGCTGGATCGACGGGCAGGCCCGCAAGCGCGACCACGAGAGCTCCTGGATCCGCTACACCCCGCGCCGGGCCCGCAGCTCCTGGTCGCAGCGCAACGTCGGGCACGTCGCCCGGCTGGAGTCGGAGGGGCGGATGACGCCCGCGGGGCGTGCCGCGGTGGAGGCCGCGAAGGCGGACGGTCGCTGGGCGGCGGCCTACGCACCGCCGTCGGAGGCCGAGGTGCCGGCCGACCTGCTCGCCGCCGTCGCGGCCGAGCCCGCCGCCCAGGCCATGTTCGACGTGCTCACCAGCGCCAACAGGTTCGCGCTCATCCACCGGCTCAACGCGGTCAAACGCGCGGAGACCCGGACGCGCAAGATCGGCGAGTTCGTCGCCATGCTGGCCCGCCACGATACGTTCCACCCGCAGAAGGCAAAGCCGCCGCGCCCGTCGTGACGTCAGCCCGCCCGGGAACGCCCGTACCGCCGATTCCGGCACCCGGGCCGTGACCGACGGAGGTCCAGCCGGGCGTACGCTCGAACGAGCCGACGGTGGGAGGTCGCCCGCGATGATCCCGGTGCTGATCCTGTTCGGGGTTCTCCTCGGGCGCTGGTGGCGGTCGTCGCTCGTCGCCGCCGCGCTGGCCTGCCGGCCCTGCTGGTCGCGACCGACGTGATGGACGTCGGCACCGGACTGCTCGGCGCGGCGGTGCTCGCCGTCGTCAACACCGGCGCCGGCGTGCTGCTCCATCAGGGTGCCCGCCTGGCCGTCCGGAGGCTACGGGCCTCCTGAGGCGGGCCGGTCCGCTACCCGGCGCCGCCGGTGTTGTTGATCATCCGCCGGAGCACCTTGAGGGTCGTGACGTAGTCCGCGTCGTCGACGCCCTCGTGGATGCGGGCCCGGATCGCCGGCGCGTGCTGCTTGAGGCGGACCCGGGCGGCCTCCCCCGCTTCCGTGATCCGCAGCCGGCCGTCGGCGTCGCGGCTGAGCCAGCCGCGTTCCAGCAGCACCTCTGCCTCGGCGTCCAGGTCGTCCTCGGCCCGCAGATACGAGGCCATCGCCTGCTGCAGCTCGGTGACGGTCAGCCCGCCGCCGCCGGGCAGGAGGTCGTCCGGGGACAGGTTGCGCAGAAGCCAGAACTGGGGCTGGGTGAAGCCGTGCGCGGCCTGCTGGGCTCGGGTGAAGGCGATCAGTGACTCGTACGCGACGCCCGTCCAGTAGGCGGCGGGCTGGCCCGCGAGTTCGGCGTCGGACAGGTGCGGCGTCGTCATGGTGCTCTACCTCCAGCAGTGGTCGGATGAGCACGACGCTAGGACCTCAACCACGCTTCAGATCAAGCCGCGAGGGGCACCGCGTTCCGGTCGGCCCCGGCATGATGGGGCGATGCGGGTAACGATGGCGACCGACGCGGGACATCCCGGCCGCACCAATGAGGATTTCGCCGGCGCCGTCCCCTGCGGCATGGTCCTGGTCGACGGCGCCGGTGGCATCTCCGGCGCGGGCGAGGTCTGCCACCACGGCATCGCCTGGTACGCGACCCGGCTCGGCGGCGCGCTGCTCGGCGTGCTGTCCGAGGATCGGAGCCTGCGCGACGTGCTGGCCGAGGGCATCGAGCGGGTCACCGGCCAGCACCGCGACACCTGCGACGTCACCCACCCGATCAGCCCGTTCGCGGCAGTGGCGATGCTCCGGTTCTCCGGCGGGACCGTCGAGCACCTGGTCCTCGGCGACGCGGTGGCAGTCGTCGGCCGTGCCGGCGGTGAGCCCGTCGTCGCCCACGATCCGCGTGAGGTGGTGATCGCCCGGTCCTTCGAGGAGCGGCTGAAGAACGTGCCCGAGGGCGGCGACGAGTACCGGCGGCTGTTCATGGAGCTGCGGACCCGGCGGAACAGCCCCGGCGGGTTCTGGGTCGCCAAGGACGACCCTCGCGTGGTGGAGGAGGCGGTCACCGGCGAGTGCCCCGCCGACGACGTGACCGGTGCGGCGCTGCTCAGCAACGGCGCGAGCCGTCTCGTCGACACGTTCGGCCTGACCGGCTGGCCGGGGCTGCTGCGCCTGCTGGAGACCGACGGCCCCGCCGAGGTCATCCGCCGGGTGCGCGAGGCCGAGGCACGCGACGGCGTCGCCACCGACGACGCGACGGCCATCTGCCGCACCTGACTGTCGCGGTGACGGTGGACGGGAGGGCCCCTTCGCTCCCGCCCGTGCCGCCACCCTAGGGGCACACCGGGCAGCCCGTCCTCCCCCGCCGCAGCAACCGGGGTGCGCCGGCCGGGCGCCCTCGTGTTGACTGCGGCGATGGACCGTCAACGGCTCAGCAGCATCGCGCACTCGCACCACCCGATCGCGGCCCCGCTCTCCGGCGTCAACGTCAACCGGCTGCTGCGCCGGGCCGGTCGCCGGCCGGCCGCCCGGATCCTCGACCTGGGCTGCGGCGAGGCCGCCTGGGCGTTGCAGGCCCTCGCCCACCACCCGGACGGGCACGCCGACGGCGTGGACCTCAACCCGTACGCGCTGGAGCGCGCCGCCGACGCCGCCGCCGTGCGCGGCCTCGCCGACCGGCTCACGCTGCACGAGCGCGACGCCCGGTCGTACGTGCCGGACGGCGACTACGACCTGGTGCTCTGTGTCGGGTCGACGCACGCGTTCGGCGGGTTCGCCGGGACGCTGGAACTGGCCGGTCGGCATGTGAACGTCGACGGCATCCTGATGGTGGGTGAGGGATTCTGGCAGGTGCCGCCGACGCCGGAGGCGCTGGCGGCGCTGGGCGCGAAGCCCGACGACCACACCGACCTCGCCGGCCTGGTCGCGGCCGCCGAGCAGGCCGGCTGGACCCCGGTGTACGCGCACGTCAGCGACGCCGCCGAGTGGGACGACTACGAGTGGTCGTGGACCGGCTCGCTGACCGAGTGGGCGCTGGACAACCCGGGTCACCCGGATGCCGCCGGCGCGCTGGCCGCCGCCCGGGAGCACCGCGACCAGTGGCTGCGGGGATACCGCGGCGTGCTGGGGTTCGTGACGCTGGTGCTGCGCCGGGTCTGACCGGCGCCCTACGCGGGTCCAGCCCGGGACAGGCGGGCGGGGCACTATCGTTCGGGCGTGCAAATCCGTTTCGCCGTACCGGCCGATCCCGCCTATCCGGCCCGCGTGGCCGCCGCGCTCGCCGCCGCCCGGCTGCGCCGGTTCGGCTACATCGGCGCGGCCCTCGCCGTGGTCGGTGTGATCGGCTTGGTCGCCTCGCAGGCGTCGGAGCGGGGTGACCGGTTCGCGTCGTTGTGGACGACGCTGATCGTGGCCGGGGCACTGTCCATGCTGTACGCGCCCTGGGTGCGGTGGCGGGCCCGGCGCCGCTCCGGCGGCTACGCCGTCGAGGGCGGCTACGACATCGACGACCGCAACATCATGATGCGCAGCGGTTCGGAGTCCGGCGGCATCGCCTGGGACGGCGTCACGCGGGTCACCGAGACCCCGGACTTCTGGATCGTGTACGTCGGACGGATGCCGGCCACTGTGATCCCCCGCTGGCTGATGTCCGCCGAGGACGCCGGGACGCTGCGTGCCTTCATGGCCGAGCGGCAACTGCTCGGCGACCGTTGACCATGTATTGATTAACTGTATATGTTGTTCCAGTGAGCGAGATGCGTGAGGCGACCTTCCTGATCCTGACCGCGCTGGCCGACGAGCCGCGCCACGGCTACGGGATCATCCAGGAGGTCGCCGGCCTGTCCGGCGGACGCGTCAACCTGCTGCCGGGCACGCTCTACGCCGCACTGGACCGGCTGGTCGCGCAGGGCCTCGTCGACCTCAGCCACGAAGAGGTGGTCGACGGCCGACTCCGCCGCTACTACCGGCTACGCACCGACGGCCAAGCCGAGCTGGCACGCCAGACCGAGCGGCTGCGGCAGCTCGCGTCCGCCGCCGAGTCCCGGCTGCGCGCCCTGCGGCCCCGCACCGCCTGACCCCACCGTCGCGGCCTCATAGGGAGACACCCATGCACCGCTGGCTGCTGCTGGCCTACCCCCGTGACTACCGCCGGGCACGCGGAGCCGAGATCCTGGAGACGGTACGGGACGTCGGCCCGGCCCACCGGCGTACCCGGGTGGCCGCGAATCTCGTACGCCATGGTCTGCGCGCCCGGCTGGGACGGCCGGCGAGCCGCACAGTGGTGGCCTGGGCGGCGGTCTTCGCCCTGGTCTGCGGCTTGTTCGCCGGCTCGTTCGGCACCTGGCTCGCCTGGCTCGGTTCCCGCCCGCTCGACCACCGGGACCTCGCCGCCGTGGTCGGCCAGCTCTACCCGGACCGGCAGGCCGGCCACCTCGACCAGGACGACCCGCCCGCCGTGTTCCTCATCTACGGCCACCCGCTGAACGGGGACCTCCTGTCCGAGCTGCTGCTCGGCGACGGCGGCGAGTACGCACTGGCCGAGCTGACCGCGTCGTTCGACCAGGCGCCGGCCGCCGGCCTCACCGAGCTGAGGCAGCGCCTGGACGCCGCCGGCTGGGAGCAGAGCGAGCCCGTCCACTCCGACGCGTACGGCTGCGTTTCCGGCAGTCCGCGATGCGACCCGGCGACCATCCCCTCCGACATCACCGTGTACGCCGAGCGCGGCGATCACATCCTCGCTGTGGAGCTCAACGCCGAGGGCTCGATGAGCCTCATCCTCAGCCGCGCCACCCCCGGCACCGCCTATCCCGCCGGTCTGCTCGCCTTCGTGCTGGGCGCGATCGGCGGCTGGGTGCTGTTCGGCTGGGCCAGCCGCCGCACCGAGGGACGACGGCCGCTGGTGCAGGGGCCGGCGAAGGTCCTGTACGGCGTCGCGATGGTGTTCTGGACCGCGCCGATCCTGCTGGGCGTGCCGCCGATGCTCACGCACCACCTGAACGAGCCGCATCCGCGCTGGCACGTGCCGTGGGAGTGGCTCGGCCAGCCCACCATGTCGCTGCCGTTCCTGCTCGGCGCGGTCCTGCTGCTGCTCGTACTGGGCCTGGCGGCGCTGCCGCACCGGCGCCCGGCGGCCCGTACGCTCGCCGGGGCGCCGGGACCGGCGGCCTAGCAGCGCGCCGGGTCAGCTCGCCGGGCAGCGCGCGCCGGGGGCGGGCAACGTCAGGTCGACGAGGTACCGGTCCACCACTGCCTCCGTGCAGTCGTTGCGCTGGTAGGTGCCGTGGCCCCAGCCCTCGTAGGTGACCAGGCGCCCGTGCCGGCCGAGTTGCCGGGCGACGTTCACCGCCCAGGTGTAGCCGGTGCGGGGATCGTGCCGGGCGTTGAGCAGCAGCAGCGGCGTGCGGGTGTGCACATTCAGCTCGTGCGGCTGGTTGCGGACCGGGGACGGCCAGCCCAGGCAGGTCTGCACGGCCAGCAGGCCGGCGCCGTACCGGACGTCCGGGGCGGCGGCCGCGGCGTCCCGGACCAGGCCGGCGTATTCGGTGTGGTCGCGTACCTGCGCCGGCCAGTCCGCGCAGAATGCCGCGACCGAGAGCGGCAAGTTCACCCCCGGTGGCGGCGTGCCGGCGTCCATGTCCCGCACCGTCACCGCGAGTTGCGGCCAGCGCGGGCCGGCGAGCAGGCCGAGTGCCACGGCGGTGACGTCGAAGGCGGTACGGGGGGCGTACTCGCCACGGTCCGCGCGGCCCAGCACCCGCGCCCACACCGACCGTACGTCCCGTTCGTGGAGCACACAGTCGGCCGACCTGTCGCACCAGGACACGAACTCGTCGAACGAGTCCTGCAACGTGGCGGCCTGTGTCCGCACGAAGGACCGCACGTCGAGGCTGTGGTCGAACACGCCCTCCAGCACGACCGCCCGCACGCGGCCGGGGTAGCGCTCGGCGTACTGCTGGCCCAGCAGTGTGCCGTACGAGCTGCCGTGGAAGGACAGCCGCCGCTCCCCCAGCGCCCGCCGCAACGCGTCGAGGTCACGGACGGTGCTGAGCGTGTCGGCGTGGTCGAACACCGGGCTGGTCGGGCGGCACCTGCTCCACAGTGCCCGGTTGTAGGCCACCGCGGCGTCGAAGTCGGCCTGACCGGCCGGCGGGAGTGGCGGCTTGCGCAGCGCCGGATCCGGGGTGCAGGCGGGCGCGGCGCTGCGGGCGACCGTACGCGGGTCGAAGCTGACCAGGTCGAACCGGTCCAGCAACTCGCCGCTGAACCGGTCGCCCTTACGGATGCGTTCCACCCCCGAGTCACCGGGGCCGCCCGGCCCGAACACCAGCGTGCCCACCCGCCGCTCCGGCGCTCGCGCGAGCCGGCGTGCCACGGCGAGTTCGAACGTCGGGCCGTTCGGCCGGGACCAGTCCACCGGCACGCGGAGCCGGCCGCATCGCACGCGCTCATCCGGCGGGACGTTCGGCAGGTCGTCGGCGCACTCGCCCCAGACGAGCCGCTGCGGCGGGCCACCGGCGCGGGCCGCGCCGGGTAGTCCCGCCAGGACGGTGAGCGCGGCGAGGGCGACGGCCACGGTACGTCGGAACACGGCACCTCCCGGTGTCTGGATGCCTGTCGATTCTTCAGCGGCGTCCCACCCGAGTCCCATACGGAAACGCCCCGATATGCCCGTCGGGCCTTTCCCCCATTCCGTCCCTGACCGCCGAGGGACGGGCAGGCGAGCCGTGCCGTGGCGGTCTAGCATCGGGCGATGACGTCGCCCCTGGACCGCCTGCCGAAGATCAGCGCACCGGCCACGCGGGCGCTGAACGCGGCCGGCTACACCACGCTGCGCCGGCTCGCCGGCGTGCCGCGCGCGGATCTGGCCCGTCTGCACGGCATGGGGCCGAAGGCGCTGGGCATCATCGAGGCCGCCCTCGACGAGCACGATCTGCGGCTGAGCTGACATGGCCAGGAACCAGGTGACCGCGGTGCCGGTCGGGCGGCTCCACCACCTGATCGTCGACTGCCCGGACCCGATGGCCGAGGCACGGTTCTGGAGCGCGGTCCTCGGCGACCCGATCACGTACGCCGACGACGACTTCACAGTCGTGTCGGCGAGTACGGCGACGTCCGGGCTGGCGTTCCAGCGCGCCGCCGGGCTGACGCCGCCGACATGGCCGGGTCCGGCGGTGCCGCAGCAGATGCACCTCGACGTGATGGTCGACGACCAGGACGCGGCGGGTACGGCGGTGCTCGCGCTGGGCGCGCGGCGGCTGCCGGGCGACCACGTGTACGCCGATCCGGCGGGCCATCCGTTCTGCCTGATCCGGCGTCCCACCTGGGCGCCGCCGGTGGGGTCCGCGTGACCGGCGGCCGGCATGTGCGCCGGGTCCGTCCCTACCACTGGGGTGCCGTCTACCTCAGGGACGCGGACTGCGAGGAGGAGTTCGACATCGACTTCCACGACGGCGACGGTCCGGTGTTCGCCACCACGCACCATGTCGCCGTGCCGGTCGTCCACGCCGCCATGGCGGACGAGGGAAAGGCCGACGTCACCCTCGACATCCGGGTGACGTCGCAGCGGGTGGCGGGGCATCCGCACGAGGCGACCCTCGACGTCCCCTCCGGGCGGCTCTACGTCGGCGACGCCGACGGCGACGACGAGATCGCGCTCGCGCCGGGCCGCTGGCTGTTGCAGTTCGCCGTGGACGACGCGACGGAGGCGCACCACGTCGAGCTGGTGGTGTCACCGCTCTGACCGATTGCTGCTACGGCGCCTCCTGGTAGGAGATGAACTCCAGCAGGCTTCCGTCCGGGTCGCGGAAGTAGACGCTGGTCCCGGCGCCACCGGCACCGACCCGCCGGACCGGTCCCGTCTCCACCTCGACGCCGTGCCGCCGCAGGTGCGACACCGCCTCCTCGATCGGCCCCGCCCAGACGAAGCAGATGTCGCTGTTGCCCGGGCGGACCGGGACGCGGGCGACGTTGCCGCCGAGGTCGAGACCCGGCCCGTGCACGCTCAACTGCTGAGGGCCGATCCGGAAGGCGACGCGGTCGCCGCCGACGCCGATCACCTCGGCGCCGACGACGTCGCGATAGAAGCCGGTGGCGGCCCGCCAGTCGGACACGGCGATGACGACATGGTCGAGTCCGGTAACGGGCGCCATGCCCCCACCCTATGGGCTCGGCGGCGTCCTCAGGTGGCGGACGAAGAACCGGTTCGCGGGCTCCCCCTCGAACTGCGGTACGCCCGTGTGCCCGCCCATGTTGGCGTGCAGCGTCTTCTCCGCCGAGCCGAAGGCGTCGAACAGGTCCAGTGCCATCTGCCGGTCGTTGCCCTCGTCGTCCCACTGCAGCAGGACATGCAGCGGGATGGTGACCCGCCGCGCTTCCTCGACGATGGCGCGCGGCACGAAGCTCCCGGCGAACAGGAGCGCGGCCACGATGCGCGGTTCGACCAGCGCCAGCCGTACGCCGATCGAGATCACCCCGCCGGCGTACCCGACCGGCCCGCCGACCTCGGGCAGTGTGAGGAGGGCGTCCAGCGCGGCCCGACACTCCGGGACCGCCTTGTCGACCAGCGGCAGGACGAGCCGGTCGACGACCTCGTCGGCGACCGGCTCACCGGCCGCCAGCGCGCGGCGCAGGTCGGCGCGGGCCTGCTCGGCGGCGGCGGACGCGGGCCAGTCGCCGCTACCGGGAAGCTCGATGGTGGCGGCCGCGAAGCCCTGCGCGACGCAGCCCTCCGCCCGGGCCACCAGGCGGGGATACATCCGGCGCAGGCCGCCGGGGTGACCGAGCAGGATCAGCGGGGCCGGCGCGGACGTGGATGCGGGCGTCCACAGGATGCCCGGGATCTCGCCGAGGGTGAACTCGCGTTCGCGGACGCCGTCGGCGAGGCGCTGTTCGGAGGTGAAGCGCATGGTCGTGCCTTTCGGGAGTGCGACGGCGCTCCCGGACGACCTATCGCCCGGCCGTGACCCCCGAGGGGAGCACCCATGTCGTTACTGCGGTCACGGGTACCACCTCCCTCGTCCTGCGGCACGGCCACCGGAAAGCTAACAGCGCTCGCCGGGGCCGCCAACCGGTTTTCACGGTTCACCGTGGCGGCCGCGGCCTGCCGGTGCCAAGATGCTCCACGCCGGACCGTCAGCCGTGCTCGAATCCGGCGAAGACGACCGCGAGCGTGCGGGCCTGCAGGTGCTCGTCCCATCCACCGTGCAGGGCGCCCTGGCACATGCCGGCGAGCAGCGCCATCACCTCGGGTAGCCGTACCGAGTCGGCGACGGCGCCCGCGGCCTGGGCCTGTTCCAGCAGCCTGCCCACCGCCTCATCCAGGTGGCCTACCGCGTCCGGAAGCCGGATGTCCACACCGGATCCGGCGAGCAGGTCGACAGCGGTCTTCTTCGCGGCGGCCTGCGCCACCGTGTGCCTGAAGAACGCGAAGAGGTCGCGCCTTCCAGCCTCCTCGACGAGCTGTGCGAGCAGTCGCTTCATGAGTGCGACGAGCAGATCCTCCTTGGTGGGGAAATGACGAAAGACCGTGCCGATGGCGACGCCGGCCCTGCGGGCCACCTCCTCGGTGGAGGCGCGTGTGCCGAACTCGGTGAAGACCGCCTCGGCGGCGTCCAGGATGCGTGCCCGGTTGCGCTGCGCGTCGGCGCGCAAGGGCGGACCCTCTACCAAAGTGAGCCTCCACTCATTATTCTCGACCGGAAGTCGAGTCATCACTCATTATCTCGGAGGTCGGCATGACACCACAGGAGATCTTCGACGGCATGTGCGCCCGGTGGCTGGCGAACCTTCCCACCTTCGAGGCGGATTCGCTCGCCGACGACGTGGTGATCGAGACGCCCTTCGCCGCACCCGGCCATCCGACGCGCACCGAGGGAAAACAAGCCGTTCTCCAGTTCACGCAAGCGGGCCGGGCGTTGTTCCCGGTGCGATTCGACGACTGCCGCGGCGTGGTCGTACACGAGACCGCCGACCCCGAGGTGATAGTGGTCGAATACGAACTCGTCGGTACGCACACGACGACCGGGGTGACCGCCTCCGCGCCGTTCATCGGAGTGTTGCGCACCCGGGACGGCAAGCTGGCCCACTGGCGCGAATACCAGCACACCCTCGTCATCGCTCAGGCCGCCGGCCAGGCTTGAACCCGCATCACCACGGAGCGCCGCGCACCACCCGGCTCAGTTGGTCGCCGTCGGCGACGGGGCGAACGGCCACGGCTGCGGGCCGAACAGCGCCGTACACGCGGTGAGGAGCCCGCGCTGCGCCTCGGCCATGCGCGCGTCGACCGGGCCGGTGTCCTCGTTCGGGTCGTTCCGGACGAACATGTCTCCGGATTCCTTCGTCACCACCGCCAGTCGCTCGCCGGCCTCCCGGACGCCCGGGTCGGTCGCCCTGCGGGCGCGCAGGGCGATCGGCGAGTTCGAGGTGAAGCGGACGTCCTGCTGCTCGATCACCCGGGCCACCATGTTGCACGCCCCGGTCGCGACCTTGTCCGCGGGCGCGGTCGAGCCGGCCTGCGGAGCGGCCGACGACGTCCCAATGGTGGGCGTGGCTGCCGTCCGGGTGCCACGCCCACCCCGTCATCGCGTCGACGTCGGACCCGTCACCGGCCGGCCGCGCGGAGCATCGCCTCCGTCTCGGGGTCGGGCATGATCTCCCGGACCTCCTGGGCGCAGCGGCACGAGACGGCGATCTTGGCGGCCCACTTCAGCGCCTCGTCGCGTGAGGCCACGTCGAGGACCACGAACCCGCCGATGACCTCCTTGGTCTCCGGGAACGGCCCGTCGGTGACCACCCCGTCCGTACCGACGATGCTCGCCTGCTGGCGTTCGAGCCCGGTGCCGTACACGAACACGCCCGCGTTCACGGCCTCCTGGATGACCGCGTGCGCCTCCTTGCCCACCTGAGGCATCTCCTCGGCGGGGATGTGGTCCATCGCGCCGTCGTTGAACGAGATCAGGTACCGCGGCATGCCATGACTCCCTTGTCCGGGCGACCCGGTGCGGCCGCCTCTCACCCGTACTACGAACGAGCCGTCCCGGATCCGACGTCGCCCGGCACCGGATTCAGCGCGCTTCGAGGGGGCAGCAGCTCGCGCGGCGTGTCGGGCGAGAACGGCGGTTCGCCGATCGCCCACAGGCGGAACCCGCGTCGGTGAACGCCTTCGTCATGGCGTGCGACGGCCGGTGCCGGTAGGTGCGCGTGGCCCGCTGCCCGTCACCGCACGCCCTCCTCCGGGATGGGCACGGCGGTGCCGGTCACCGCGATCCCGGCGCCTGGTCCGGCGGGGATGCCGACCGTGAGCAGACTCGGACGGCCCATGTCCTCGCCCTGCCGCACGGTGACCGTCGCGGGCGGCTGCACCAGGCCCAGCTCGCGCAGGTAACCGCCGAACGCCGCGGCCGCCGCCCCGGTCGCGGCGTCCTCGACCACGCCGCCGGGCGGGAACGGGTTGCGCGCGTGGAACACCAGCGGAGACTCCCGGTGCACCAGGTCGATCGTCGTCCAGTCCCGCTCGGCCATCAGCGCGCTCAGCGCCGCCATGTCGTAGTCCAGGTCCGCCAGGCGCTGCCGGGTCGCGGCGGCCACGATCGGATGCCAGGCCCCGGCGTACGCGACACGCGGCGGCAGCGTCGCGTCGAGATCGTCCGGCGCCCAGCGCAACGCGGCGAGCAGCGCCGCCAGGTCGCCGGCGCTCAGGGGTACGGTGCGCGGCGCGACGCTGGTCAGCGTGGCGGTCGTGGTGCCGTCGGCCGGCACGCTCGTGGCGACCTCGACCAGACCGGCGCGCGTGTCCAGGTGCAGCACACCGGGGCCGTGCCGCTCCGCGTAAGCGACAGCCGACGCGATCGTCGCGTGGCCGCAGAACGGCACCTCCGCCTTCGGGCTGAAGTAGCGCACCGTGAACCGCCTGCCCCCGCCCCGGCCCTCGCCCGCGGGCACGAGGAACGCCGTCTCGGAGTAACCGACCTGGGCCGCCACCTGCTGCATCTCCGCGTCGCCCGCCCCGGCGGCGTCCAGGACGACACCGGCCGGGTTGCCACCGGCGGGATCGGCGGTGAACGCCGCGTATCGGAGAACGTCCATGATCACGATCCTAGGTCAGCGGCCCGTCCTCGGCTGTCCCGAAGCGGGCGACGAGGAAGTCGAGTCGCTTCTCCTGCCCGCCCGCCGGGATACGGCCGCTGCGGGACAGCACCGTGATGCCGTGCAGCGCGCTCCAGATGACCTCCGCGGACAACTCCCGCCGCTCGTCTCCGGGGTTGAAGCAGCTGACGAACTCGTCGAAGCAGTCTCGCAGCGGCGGCGGGGTCTCGGCGCTGGCGAACCGCAGTTCGGTGGGCAGGACGAACATGGCGTCGTACAGGGCCGGCCGCTCGGTCGCGAAGTCCAGGTAGGCGTCGCAGACGGCGCGTAGGGACTGCCCGGGATCGGGCGCGGCCTGCCGTGCGCGGCTCAGATGGCCGGCGAGTTCGGTGAACCCGTCCAGGGCGACGGCGGCGACGATGGCGTCCTTGCCGTTGAAGTGGCTGTAGAGCACAGGCTGGCTGTACTCGACCCGGTCCGCCAGCCGCCTGGTGGTGACCGCCTCCCAGCCCTCGGTCTCGGCCAGCTCGCGCGCGGTGGCGACGATCAATCGATGACGCTGCGCCCGTTCACGTTCGCGGCGCTCGCTGATAGCGGACATGACCGGATCCTAGCAGCGCTAGACATCCTGTCGGCGGCAATCTATCGTCGCTCTCACTGCTAGCGCCGCTAGCAACCGGCCGCCGTCACCCAGGGGATGCCCTCCATGCTCACCACAGTCGCCACAGTGCTCGCCGGACTGATCGGCGCGGGCTGCGTCCTCATGGGAGTGCTCGCCTTCCGGGTGCCGCAGGCTGCCGCCGGCTTCGGCATTCCCGACACGCCGACCGAGGATCCGACCTTCCGGGCCTGGCTGACCGTCAAGGCCGTACGCGACATCGCCTCGGGCGTTTTCCTCCTCATCCTGGTGGCCGGCGCGACACCCCATCTGGTGGGCTGGTTCATGCTCGCCGCCACCGGCATACCCGTCGGAGACGCGCTGATCGTGCGCCGCAGCAACGGCCCCGCGACCGCCGTCTACGGCGTTCACGGCGCCACCGCCCTGGTGATGCTGGTGATCAGCGCCCTACTGCTCGCCGCCTGACCGGCCACCACCGAACGGAGAATCCGACCATGCGCAGCTTCGAGATCACTTCCATCGGGACCATCCGCAACGACCGGACGGACATCCAGCACAGCGACAACTGGGGCGCCGTCCGCAGCACGATCGTCGTCGACGAGCGCTTCGGCGAGGCGTGCCTCCAGGGCCTGGAGGAGTTCTCCCACGTGGAGGTCTTCTTCGTCTTCGACCGGTTCCCGGACGGCGGTGACTTCCGGGAAACCCGCCCCTACCGGGGCCGGACCGACCTGCCGCCGATGGGCGTGTTCGCCGGTCGTGGCCCCCGCCGGCCGAACCGCATCGGCGTGACGTGCTGCCGGATCGAGTCCGTCGACGGCCGCGAGCTGACGGTGGTGGGCCTCGACGCGGTGTCAGGCACGCCCGTCGTCGACCTGAAGCCGGTGCTGAAGGAGTTCGTCCCCGCCGACGTCCGGCAGCCGGAATGGGTCGGCGACATGATGTCCGAGTACTTCCAGCCGTAGCGTCCGCGCGGCGCGCGTGCAGGCGCTCACCGCAGGAGCCTCTCCGTGAGGTCCATCAACCGCTCGGCGTCATGGGGGTCGAGGGTCGGGAAGCCGGGCGGAAGTCGCTTCCCCCGGTCGACGGCGGTCACCGGCGCGGTCGGCGGCGCGTCCAGGAACCGGTGAATCGGCGCCACCGCGTCCGCGACGGACCGGGCGGCGACCGCCGCCGCCACCGCGAGCAGCCCTCGCACCACGAACGGGAGCGCACTACGGTCACCGCTCCTGGTGAACCCGGGATGGTAGAGCACGTATCGGGCGCGGCTACCGGACCGCCGGGCGAAGCCCACGCCGAGCAGGTCGTTGGCCCTACCGGCCTGCAACTGCGCGGCGACGGTCGACCAGCCCGTCGTCATCTGTGGATCGGCCCAGCTCACCTTGCCTTTCGTGACGCCGACACCGGCGACGTTCACGATCACCGGCGCAGCCGCCCGGTCCAGGGCCGGACGCAGACCGAAACTGAGCAGGTAGCGACTGACGTAGTAGAGCGCGAACGTGCGCTCCAGTCCCTCCCCCGTCACGATGCGACGCGGCGCCACGGCATTGGCGAAGAGCGCCAACGCGTCCACGACCTGGTGCTCGCCGAGAATCTGCTCGATGGCCTGCCGCGTCTCGGCCATGCTGGACAGATCGACGGGAAGGAAGGCGATCAGGCCGCCGGCCATCGCCTCACCACGTTCACGGTTGCGGCCGAGCACCAGGACGCGGTCGCCACGTTCGGCCCGCCCCAGGGCGAACGCACGTCCCATCCCGTTCGTACCGCCACTGACCACCACGACGCCCACGTCGCCCCCCTTATCGTTTGCTCATCGACCTGCCTCATCCTGGGCAGCGGGTCGGCGGAGGCGAAAGAAGGCACTTTCATGTCCACAGGTGACACCGGTGTGAGTGCCTCGCTGCACGATCATCGGCTACCGATGCCGGTTCCGGTCGGCGAGTACGATCGCTGTCCGGTCACCGACGTGCTGCGCCGGGTGAGCGACAAGTGGACGCTGTTGCTGATCACCCTGCTCGGCCGACATCCGTACCGGTTCAACGAGTTGCACCGGGCCGTGGAGGGCCTCAGCCCGCGCATGCTCACCCGGACATTGCGTGCGCTGGAGAGCGACGGCCTGGTCGAACGTGAGGTGTTTCCGACGTTGCCGCCGAGCGTGGAGTACCGGCTGACGCCACTCGGTGTCAGCCTTCTGGAGCCGCTTTCCGCGCTGGCCGGCTGGGCGGTCGCTCACCATGCCGAGATCGTCGCGGTACGTCAGCGGCCCGCTTGAGACGCCCCGCGCTCGTCCGGACGCACGGGGGCACCCGCGACACCGGCCCGGCGTCTTTCCGCCGGGCGGCGGGCGCCGATCTGGAATGCTTCGCCCATGCCGTCCTTCCCGCCCACCTTCTCCGCCGAGGTCGTCGCGCAGCCGGCGCAGCCCCAGTTCGAAGCGTTTCTCGATGAACACCGCGACGCGCTCGACCGCTGCCTGGACGGGCTGACCGAGGAGCAGGCACGCCGGTCACTGGTGGCCTCCCGGACCACGCTGCTGGGTCTGGTGAAGCACGCGACCTTCGTCGAGAAGGTCTGGTTCGACGAGGCCGTCACGGGCCGGTCGCGTGCCGAGATCGGCATCCCCGAGCGGTCGGAGGACTCGTTCCTCCTCGACGACGGCGACACGATCGTCGGCGTCCGGCAGGCATACCGCGACGCCCGCGACGCGTCACGCCAGGCGACCTCCACGCGAGGTCTGGACGACATCCTCACCGGGCACCGACGGGGCCCGCTTCCGCTGCGCTGGGTGTATCTCCACGTCCTGCGCGAACTCGCCCAGCACTGCGGGCACGCGGACATTCTCCGGGAGCAGATCCTCGACGGATAGCGAGCGGCCGGCGGTGGCCCGTCGTCGAGACGGCCGGCGTCACGCGCCGGCGCCCTCCTCGGGGTCACCGATCAGCGAATCGGGGGCACGCATCCGCCACGCGTCGGTGACCAGTTCCGTCAGGCGCTCGACGCCGACGTGCGCCAGCCGCAGCATGACCAGGGGTGACCCGTCGTACGCGGGCGTGGTGAAGAACAGGTCGGGCTCGCCGAGGAGCAACGCCTGCTTCTCCGCCTCGTCGCCCACGTACAGCACGGCGATGTCGGTGCGGATGCGCCGCGGCCTGCCGGGCGTGCGCTCGGGATACGACCAGACGAACCCCTTGCCGGCGACCCGGAAGTCGAAGCAGTCACTGTCGATCTCGACCACGTGCGGCAGCGACAGCGCCACCCGGCGGACGTCGTCCGCATCAGCCATGGCGGTCACCCCGGTACACCGCCTTCCGCACCGGCACAGCCTAGCTGCCGCCCGGTGGGTCGTGGTGACGGTGTCTGACTCGCGCCTCAAAGAGGTGCGGCCCGTCCCCGGTGAAGCGAGTGGAGACGGGCCGCGGCCCGTGTGCCAGGAAGGGAGCCGATCAGATGGTGAATCCGCCGTCGACGTTCACCGTCGCGCCCGTGACGTAACGCCCGTCCGGGCCGGCCAGGAACGCCACGGCGGCGGCCACGTCGGCCGGCTGCGCGTAGTGGCCGAGGGCGGTGAACCCGTTGATCGCGTCCGCGTCCGGGCCGTCGGCCGGGTTCAGCTCGGTGTCCGTGGCACCGGGGTTCACCAGGTTCACCGTGATCGCCCGACCACCGAGTTCGCGCCCGAGCGCCTTGGTCAGACCGATCAGGGCGGTCTTGCTCATCGCGTAGAGCGAGAAGCCCGGGAAGACCGCCCGCTCGGCCATGTTGCTGCCGATGTTGACGATCCGTCCGCCCGCGGACATGTGGCGCACCGCTGCCTGCGAGGCGACGAACGGCGCCCGGACGTTCACCGCGACTGTCTGCTCGAACTCGTCGAGACTCAACTGCTCCAGCGGCCCGAGCAGGAACGCGCCCGCGTTGTTGACCAGGATGTCCAACCGGCCCAGCTCACCGGCTGCCCGGTCCACCGCCGCGACCACCGCTGCCCGGATCGGCGCTGTCGGCCCGCACGGCGATCGCGCGCCGTCCCACAGCCTTGATCTGATCCACCACGTCGTCGGCGCGACGCTGATTCTGCTGGAACGTCAGCGCCACGTCGGCGCCGTCCTCAGCCAGGCGCAGGGCCACCGCCGCGCCGATGCCACGGCCACCACCGGTGACCAGAGCTACCTTGCCGTCAAGTGCGTTGTTCATGGTGGAAAGCCTGGTCGACAACGGGCCGGCTGTCCGGCGGGGATCGGACGCCGCGTTCGTGACACCGCACGGACGCCGCGAGTGGCCGGTGACCGTGCGGTGGCTCAGTCCGCCCGGTCCAGCGTGACGGTGCTGCGCACGGGAGTGCTCGACCAGAGCGCCCGCAGTGTCGGGTAGTGCCGCAGCTCCCATTCGGCTTCGCCGATCGCGCGGTCCCGTTCGGGGCCGGGCCGGCTGAAATCGAAGCCGGTGTCCTGCACGTTGAGCCGGTCGAGGTCGGCGAGTGCGGGCGCGTCCGGGAACACCAGGTCCAGACTCACCTGCCAGCGCTCCGGCTGGTACCAGTCCGTCTCGCTCCAGTTCTCGCGCACGTCGACGGCGAACTGCCGGGTGAAGCTCAGGCTCGGGAGCCGGTCGTGCCAGCTGTACCGGCCCCACTGGACGATGAAGCCGTCGGCGTCGCTGTCCGGCCCTGGTTCCAGTCCGTCGACCGGCTGGCCCAGGAACTCGCAGAACGCCGTCCACGCCGCGCCGACGTCGTCGACCCGCTCCGGATCCTGGCCGTGCCGGCGTAGCAGCGCGATCAGCCCTTCCGGCGAGTTCCGCCACGCGATGCCCACCACTCCATCCTCTCACCCGGGACCTGGTAGCGACCGACCCGGACGCGCGCCACGAGGCCCTACCGGTCCAGGTCCGGTCAGGCTCGGTCTCGCAGCCGCGCGGGCGCGCCCCCGTACAGCCGGACACGGTGGTCGGCGTCGCGGTCCGGCTCGCCGTACCCGAAAGGCGCCTCCGTGCCGTGACCCACGTGCACGAGCCATTCCTCGTAGTACCAGCTCGGGCTGCACGCGCATCCGGTGAACCGGAAGTTGGCCCGGTAGCGGCCGACCTCCCCCGGTGCGAGCGTGAACAGCCGCGCCGAACCCGGCGCCCGCGGATACGCCGCCGATCCGGGCAGCCGGTCCACGACGACCGACGCCCGATCGTGCCCGAGCCACAGTCCGATCTCGCGGGCCAGCGCGACGCCTCCGGCGCGTACCCCTTCCCGGTGTTCGTAGCCGGCCTCCTGGTCGGCGAGCACGTCGTGGACGACCACCTCGGCGTCCGGAAGCGGCCGGGGCGGCGGCATCGCCCGGACGAGGCCGCGGCGGGCGTTCGCCGCGGGCGCGCCGCGGGCGGCGGCGGTCCACCGGACGCGGACCCGCTGAATGAGGATCACTGCTCAGGTGTACCCGGAGCGCGCGGCGGCGGCCAGCCGATAAGGCTCCCGAGCTGGCCGCGCGAGCGGGGCACCGTCCGCTCCGGGCGCCGCTACGATTCGGCGATGACCGACGCGGACCGCGCGGAGCAGCGACGGGAGCAACCGGTGTCCGGCTGGACTCGGGTGTCCGTCAGTTACTGCCAGTACGACGTGTCCGCAGTGCCGGGAGAGACGGGCATGCCCGTCTACACCCTCGGTGACGGGCTCCTGCACGTCGGTGGGCCGTACCAGTTCACCGGCTTCTGCGGCGTCCACACCGGTGGGATCGAGGTGCGTGCGCGTGTCCTGCCCGGCCCGCCGGCGGAGGTCGAGGACGGGTGGGACGCGATCAGTGAGGCGACCCTGTGGAGTCCCTTCGGCGAGTTGTCGGTCGTCGGGCTCATGGGCGGTCCCCCGGACGCGCTCACCGGCCTCACCGTCCCCCGCGGGCTGGTCCGGGTGCGGGTACACGCCCGCAACCGGCTGCACGAGACGGTACGCACCGACCAGGATCCGCCCGAGCAGCAGGAGCTGCACATCTGGGCGGTGACCGAGGAGACGCGACGGCGCACCGTACTGGCCGGTCCGGATGACCGCGATTGGGAGCAGAAACCGGCGAAGGCCGCCGAGTGGGCCCTGCTGTCCCTGGTCGCGGACGACGAGGACGGCGAGGACCTGGACCGGGTGACTGTGGTCCGTCACCGGCCCGCGCCCGTCGAGGTCCCCGCGACGGTGCTGCCGGCCGGCGACCTGGCGATCCGGCTGGAGCACGTCGACGACGAGACCCTGCGGTGGACGTGGACGACCGCCGGCGGGCCGGTCTTTGCTGAACCGCTCGCCACACTGCCGGACGGCGAGCCGAGTACGGTCCGGCTGATCTCCGGCCCGGACGGCTTCACGCTGCGGCACGAGGGAGTGCTGGGCCGGCACGCCTTCGCTCTCGGCGTGATCTGGGACCACCTGCTCGACAGCCCGGGGTCGTACCCGTGGGCCGAGACGCCGCATCGCCTGCCCTCCCCATCCTGATCGCCCCGGCCTGGACCTTTCTGCGGCACGGGGCACCGACCGCCGCCCCGTGCCGGCGGTGGACGGCGCAGCAAGGCCGGCCTGCCGCGGTGGCCCGGGCCTCGGTCGTCGAACCTCAGCCCGGGCGCCTCGGCGGGGCTCAGTCCATCGCGGTGTAGAGCCGTCGACCGGCGGGCCGGTAGCCGACGCGCTCGTAGACCCGCCACGAATCCTCGCCGCCGGCCTCCAGCCAGGCGACCTCCGTGCCGGCGCTGAACAGCCGCCGGGTGACGTCGGCGGTGATCGCAGACGCCAGTCCCCGGCGGCGGTAGGGCGCGCGAACGGCGATGCCGGCCACCTCGCTGACCGCGCCGACAGGCGCAGCCGCACCGCCGCCGCCCGCGCAGCCACCGTCCTCGGTGACGGCCATGACGACCACGCCGCCGGCGTCCTGCTGGCGCCGCAGGCGAGCCACGTCCGCCTCGGAGGCGACCGGATCGCCGCCGAACGCCTCGTTCTGCGCGCTGATCAGCGCGGCTCGTTGGGAATCACCACCCGGTTCGCACAGGCTCAGGTGGTCCGGCACGGGTGGGGACGCCAGCGTGCCCGGCGCGCAGACCAGGTAGGTGTGCCGAGCCTCCACGGTGAAGCCGGCGGCGGTCAGCAGCGCCTCCAGATCGGGGACGCAACTGGTGACGTACTCCAGGCGGGGTTTGCGGTCGGTGGCGTGAAACGCCGCGACCAGGGCGGCGACGTCGGCCGCGGTGACGGCGGCGCCGGGACGCGGCGTCGCGTAGTTGACGTACGGGCTGGCCGTCGTCGGGTCCAGCCCGATCACGAACGGCCCCACCTCGACGGGCGCGGGCCGGCGCGACAGGTTGACGACGACGGACTGTTGGATGCGGGCATCCATGCTCAACGGGGAACCTCGATGCATGAGTGAAGCGGCGACGGGCGGAAGAAACGTCGGGCCGCCCCGCCGTGTCGCAGGCACACGACGGTCATCCGTCGCGTGGTCGACACTCAGGCGGCCGCTCGGCCTACCCGGATCACAGGCGTCATTCCCTCATGCAGAGTGCCCACGCGGTGCGCGTGGCCGATCACAACCTTGCCCTTTCCGACCCGGACGTGTCAATCGCGTACGGCCGGACGTCGCGAACAACCCGATTGTCATTCGCGATCGCGGCGGGCATCCTCGTCGGGTGCAATGGACGGACGACCTGACGGTGCGCCTCGCTCGGGGAACATCGGTACGCGCCCTTGTCCGCTATCTCCGTGCGGCCGAGAAGGAGGGGACGCGCCGTCGCGATGTCCTTGCCGTCCTGACCGAGCGGTTCGCGCTGCCGTTCGACGATGCGCGGCTCGCGATGGACCGTGTCGGCGGTGGAGTGGTTCGTGCCGCGTCCGGCAACCCCGCAAACGAGCCGGACCCGGTCAAGGACCCGCTGGCGTGGACCTCGTACCGGCTCGAGCTCGGACTGGCAGTCGACGACGGGGATCCCGGGCCGTCGCCCGAGGAACGGGCGGCGGCTCAGGCTCTCCTGGACGGGGCGAGGCGTGGTGAGCCCACGCGTGGCACCGAGGACGTCGCCGTGGCGCTCGAGGTCGCGCGGCTGGCCGTCGGATCGCGGGAGAGGGATCGGATTCGCTTCCATCTCCTCCTCCAAGCAGCGACGGCACTGTCGGTCGCCGCGGAAGCATGCATCGCTCGACTCGGGCAGCAGCCCTGTGCCGCTGAGGGTTCCCAGGAGTGGGTCGACGGTGTCGCGCTCGCCGCGGCCGCCCGTGAGGTCACCGCGCAGTTCGCTGCCCAGCCCGACCCGGAGCTTGAGGAGCGTGGCCTCGGCCTGGTGGGACGCATCGTCACCCGTCTACTGGGCCAATGTCACGCCTTCGTCGGCCGAGCGATGATCGAGTCGGCTCGCTGCGCCCTGCGCAACGGCGGTCCCGACCGAGCCGCCGCCCGCGCCGAGGCGGTAGTAGCCGACTTCACGATGCTGCTCGATCGGTTCGAGGTCGACGTTCCCTTCGACGAGGACGTCATCGCCTTGGAGCATCTGCGGGCGGCCATCGACCTCCTCATCGAGGTGCGAGGCCCTTCCGCCGAGCTCGATGCCCTCCGCGACCGGACTGAGCGAGTGCTTGCCGGCTCGTCGATCGACTGAGGTGAGGGGAAGCGAAACTGTCGGTGACGGCCGCTAGCCTGCCGGCGTGATGAAGGTCGATGTGGAGAAGGCCGCGCTGTGTGAGTTCCTCGAATATCAGCGTGTCAGTGTCCGGGCCATCCTGGCAGGTCTGGACCTGACCTCGCTGCGAACGCCTGTCCTGCCCTCCGGGTGGTCGCCGCTCGGGCTGGTGGAGCACCTAGGGCATGCGGAACGCCACTGGTTCCAGGAGGTCTTTCTTGGTTCCGTAGAGCCGCTGCCCTGGCTGGACGAGAACACACCACTCCGCACGACTCGATCGCCGTCTCGGGTCTTCGGGTTCTATCGCGACCAGTGCGACATCTCCGACGCGATCATCGCCGCGGCCCCGTTGTCGTCGACACCCGTAGGCCGGCATCCGGACGAGACGCTGGCGTCGCAGACCACCGACCTGCGACGGATCATTCTGCACGTCATCGAGGAGACCGCCCGGCACGCCGGCCACCTGGACGCCGTGCGCGAGCTGATCGACGGGCGCACCGGGCTCGGACCGCGCTGAACCGAGCGGAGAAGTGCGCGCGGCTGAGTCCGCCGTGCAGACCGGTCAACGGCGCACCCGATAGCGCAGGTGCAGCACCCGGTCGCCCTGAATCACCACGTCCGGATCCTCCAGCAGATGCTGCGCGTCGACCGACCCGAAGAAGCGCTTGCCGGACCCGAACACCACGGGTACGACGTCCATGCGTACCTCGTCCACCAGGCCCGCGGTGAGCGCCTGGCCCCCTACGTCGCCGGCGGCGACCTCGACGATGCGGTCCCCCGCGAGTTCCTGCGCTCTGGCCACTGCCGCCTCGACGCCGTCGACGAAGTGGAACGGCGCCTCGCGGTTCCAGCCCTCGGGCGCCGGTCGGTGCGTCACGACGACCACGTGGTCGATCCCGCTCGGCGGCGTCCCGTCCCAGCCGTCGGTCAGGTCGAAGACGCGCAGGCCGACAACTGTCACAGCGATCTGGTCCCAGTACGGCCGGATGTAGTCGTGGGACGTCTGTGACACCTGCAACGCGCCGCTGTCGTCCAGCGGGACGTCACCGCTCGTCAACCAGTCGAACAGCGGGCCGGGCTGGTCGTTGTCGTCCGCGACGAAGCCGTCCACCGACACCGAGCTGTACAGGATCACAGTGCCCACGCTGGCTCTCCTCTGCCTTGGATGTCCCAAGCTAGCGTGCCGTGAGCTGTAGGAAATCAATCGGCCGGCAGCGAGCAGCCGTCCATCGCGTGGCCAGGCGTGTTCGCTTTAGGACAAGTCGGCGCCGCGGGCGGAACCGACCACCAGGAATGTGTTGTCGGGCCATCCGTAGGAGCGGTCGCCACCCGGCGGTGCCGGCCGGAGGAAGACGATCCGCACGAGGCGGGGCCACCAGCGGGTCGGCTCCGACCAGGAACACTGCACCCGCCGCTCACCCGTGTCGGCGCAGTCCCCGGCCTGTTCCCATCCGTCGAGCTGCCCGGAGACAGCGGACCGGACCTGTTCCCACCCGGTCGCGGACGGCATGGCGTAGGTGTCGACCTCCGGCCGACCGCGGTCGTTGCTCAGGTCGATGGAGAGCTCGATCGCCCGGTTGTCGACGACGCCCTCGTACGCGCCTTCCGGCAGCACCGTCGACGCCCCCGACGGCGCCGCGACCGCCACCGGCTCACCGGCCGCCGACCAGCGCACCCCGGCCACCGTCGCCGCTGCCGCGCACAGCACGGCGATCGCCGCGGCTGTCGCAATACGAGCTCGCATGACCGGGAGTCTATGAACCCGGTTCCAACCGGACGACCTCCGAAGATCAGTCGAATGCGTACCTCGACGCTTGTCGCCATCCTGCAACCTCAACCGACGTTGACATCAAGAGTGGCTGTCGCAGCCGTAGAGGGCGACGAAGACGCGGTGCCGCAGGATCTCGTACTGCCGGCGACACCGGACGGGTGGGCCCGGCGGGCGTTGCTGAATCTGACCGCCGACGACGACTTCCGATGGCTGGAACTGGTCAGCAGTCAGGTCCACCTCACGGCCGTCGGCCAGTCGATTCCAGTAGTGGTAGCCGACCCTGGCCTCTCCGGCGAACACCTCGCCGAGGATCAGCTCCCCGCCGAGCAGGTCCTGAATGATCAAGGCGGTCACCCCGCATTGACCACGGGCTGCGTTACCGGCGTGCCAATCCTGCACATCGTGCGGGTCGCAGGTGTCCGCTCCCCAGCCGGCGCGCAGCGCCGGCCGCAGCATCTCCAGGTCGATCGTGAGAAGGGCTGATCGGTGGTCGTGCTCTTCAGACGTCACTCGAGAAGGGTCGGCCCTCGACCGGGTCGAGAGTCAAGAAGTACCCCGCCTCGCGTCCCGACCAGCCTAGGGTCGGTCAGCGGGCCGGCTTTCCGCCGTCCGGCTCTGCCGAGGATCGCGCGTTCTGCTGAGCGCGAAGAGGTCATCATGGGGTCTCCTCCCCCGGCCATACTGGCTCGATGGATTCGCCGAGGCGCCTTTCTCCCCGGGCCCTGCTCACGAACCTCTACGCGGCCTTCAACGAGCGTGACATCCCTGCGCTGCTGGCCGCCATGTCGCCGGACGTCTCGTGGCCCAACGGTTGGGAAGGGGGCGTCGTTCGCGGCCGGGACCAGGTGGGTGCCTACTGGCGACGGCAGTGGGAGCAGATCGATCCCGTCGTCACACCGACCGCGTTCCGCACGGAGGCTGACGGCCGCATTGCCGTCACCGTTCATCAAGTGGTCCACGACAAAGCCGGAGCGAAGCTCACCGACCACACCGTCACGCACGTTTACCGCCTCGACAACGGGCTGGTGACAGCGATGGAGATCCGCGAGTGACGCCACGTCCCGGTCGATCGCGCCGACACCCGCTCGTCCTCCAGAGGGCTTGAAGGGCCGCAACGGCGATGAGAGTCGTTACCGTGTCCAGTCTGTGTGCACGTACGCCCGCTCTCCCGACTGTCGGGAGAGCGTCATGACCGCTACGCACCGGAGGTACGCGTGAAGCTTCTACTCACATCCGCGGGCGTCCAGAATCCGAGCATCCGCGATGCGCTGATCGGCCTGCTGGGCAAGCCGATCGCCGAATCCCGCGCGCTCTGCATCCCCACGGCGGCCTATCCCATGGGCGGACCGGCCTCGGCCTGGCGCTTCGTCACCGGTCAGACGCCGCTACCCATGACCGGCCTGGGCTGGAAGTCGATGGGCGTCCTCGAACTGACCGCGCTGCCCAGCATCGGCGAGGAGACGTGGATCCCGTGGGTCCGGGAGGCGGACGTCATCCTCGTGCACGGCGGCGACGCGACGTACCTGTGCCACTGGATGCGCCAGTCCGGGCTGGCGGACCTCCTGCCGTCGCTGCGGGACACCGTCTGGGTGGGGTTGAGTGCCGGCAGCATGGTGCTGACCCCGCGGATCGGCGCGGACTTCGTCGAATGGCAGTCCGCGCCCGACGACCGCACCCTGGGGCTCGTCGACTTCTCGATCTTCCCGCACCTGGGCCTCGAACCGGACAACACCATGGCCGCCGCCGAGAAATGGGCGGCCGAGATCGCCGGCCCGGCGTACGCGATCGACGACCAGACGGCCATCACGGTGACCGACGGCACCGTCGAGGTCGTCTCCGAGGGGCACTGGAGGCGCTTCCCCGCGTAGCGGCGACCGGCCGGAGCTACCCGAGCAGCATCGCCGCCGCGGCCACCGTGGCCAGCGACAGCGTCGTGGTCACCAGCACCGCCCGGTTGACCACCGTCTCGCCGACGCCGTACTCCTGGCCGATGATGAACGTGTTCTGCGCTGTCGGCAGGCCCGCGCACACCACCACGGCGAGCAACTGCGGCGCGGACAGATGCAGGGCCAGCCCGGCCGCGTACGCGATGACCGGCTGTACGACCAGCTTCAGCGCGGTGATGACGGCCAGTTCGGCGGGCTCGGCCGGCTCTGCCCGCGACGGTGCCGTGGGGTGCAGCGACGCGCCGAGCGCGACCAGGGCGGACGGAGCCGCGGCACCGGCCAGCAGCGTCAGCGACGCGTCCGCCGCCGACGGCAGACGCACACCGGCAGCCGAGCACGCGACACCGAGCAGCGACGCCAGGATCACCGGGTTGCGTACGGGCAGGGAGGCGATCCGGCGGACCCTTATCCGCCCGGTCGGGTCGCTGTGCCGGTCCAGGGCGACCACGATCACGGGTGCCACCAGCAGCACCTGCAACAGCACCACCGCCGCCAGGAACGACACGTCGCCGAGAACCTGCGTCGCGATCGGGATGCCGAGGTTCGCCGAGTTCACGTACCCGGCGGCCATGCCCCAGATCGGCCGTTCGCCGGGTTCGCGACCGAACAGCCGGCTCACGCCGGCCCACCCGAACCCGACCACCGCGACAGTGCTCACCGCGAAGGCGAGCAGCGAGCGCCCGGCGAATCCGGACAGCGGCATCCGGGCCAGGGCCAGGAACAGGGCGGACGGCATCGCGAGCTGGAACACGAACCGGCCGAGCACCGACGCCGCCGCCTCGCCCAGCAGACCCCAGCGGCAGGCCGCGTAGCCGACCGCGGTGAGGACCCAGATCGGCACGAACGCCGACACCAGGCTCATCCGGGCGTCACCGGAGCGCCGCGCCAGGTCAGGGACCGGCCGGCGTCCGAAGCGTACGAGCCGAGGAGCCCGGCGACGATCTCCACCTGGGTCCGGGTGTCATGGACCTGCCGCAGGGTGAGCCCGGTTCCGTGACACTCCACCGCGCTCGCGCCGGTCCTCAGATGCACCGACGCGTCCACGGTGCCTACCAAGCCGACGGGCAGCCGCGGGATGTCCACGTGTACATCGATCGGGGAGCCATGCGTTCAGCCTCGCATCGGCCCCGGGACATGGCCAGCGCTACCTCCTCGCGCAGTACATCTAGGCCTTGGTTCCCGGATCTTCGAGGGTGGGATCGAAGGTGAGGTTGAGTATTTCCAGGCCTGTGACGGGCTGGAAGCCGATGTCGGTGTAGAGCGTCAGGGCGGGGGTGTTGTCGGTCTCGGTCTGGAGTGAGACGCGATGCGCGCCAGCGGCACGGGCGTTGCGGATGACGTGCCGGAGCAGGGCGTTCGCGATACCGCTACGGCGATGGTGCGGGGGCACGTAGAGGTCGCGGATCGACCAGAAGGTGCCCAGCATGAGCGATGCCGGTGTGATCATGACCGTGATGAAGCCGCAGACGTGATCAGCTCGGGTGGCGGCAGCGACGGAGATCCTGTGTTGTGCGATCTGGTCATGCAGCCAGGAGCGGGTGATCTCCGGGGTCGACGGTTGTCCGTAGTGCGCCCGGTAGTCGTCGAACAGAGCAGCTACCTGATCGAATGCCGGATGGGGGGGCCATCGGCACGACCGTCGTCATGCCGTCAGTGTGGCCGACGGTCCTCGAGCGCCTAGGATGGTCCCGGTGACCATCCCCGAACGGCGGCCCGCCGACATCCCGACCGACGAAGAACGGGTCGACGAGGCCCTGCGGTTGCTCTCCGGCCCGCCGGTCGCGCTCGACGTCGCCGTCAAGCGGCTCGCCCGTGGCAGCGGCGTCTACGCCTGGTGGGCTGCTCCCTCGGTCCTTCCCGATCTCCCCGGGCCACCGAACGACAGCGACCCGTCGCGGCGGATGCTCTATCTCGGCCGGGCGACCAGCCTGCGGGGCCGGATCCTGCGCAACCATCTGAGGCGTTCGGGCAGCTCGACCCTGCGCCGCACGTTGGCCGGGCTTCTCGTGTCCGAGGGCTACCGGACGACCTGGACCGACCGCGTCGTCCTGGTCCCCGAGGACGAGACACGCCTGACCGCGTGGATGCACGAGCACCTGCGCCTGACCTGGGCGGAGGACCCCGAGCCGGCGGACATCGAGGCTGAGCTCGTCCGGCGCCTGCACCCACCGCTCAACGTCCACGGCGTCGACCCCGAGCACATCCAGGCGGCCGTGGTCGCCGCCAAGAACTCGTACAACATCAGCAGCGGCCCGGCGCAGCCCCAGCTGTAGGTGGGGTGCGAGCCTCACGCCACCAGTGAGGCGTCCAGATCCCGGCGGGTGAGGGCGGAGCGGAGGTGCAGCCCTTCGGCCGCCAGGTTCTCCCGGCCGCCCTGCTCGCGGTCGATGGCGCAGACCACCGTCTCGACCTGCGCGCCGACGGACCGCAGGTGTCCGCACGAGGCCAGGAGCGCGCCTCCGGTGGTCACGACGTCCTCCACCACGACGACCCGCAGACCGTTCACCGGCCCGCCCTCGGCCACCTTCGCGGTGCCGTACTCCTTGGCGTGCTTGCGCACGAAGACCGTCGGCAGCCCGGTCAGCTGTGACATCACCGTGGCGAGCGGAATGCCACCCATCTCCATCCCCGCCAGCACGTCGCACTTCGGCAGCAGAGCCACCATCGCCTCGGCGACCTCGCGCAGCAGCTCCGGCTGCCCCGCGAACAGGTACTTGTCGAAGTACTCGTCGCTGACCTGCCCCGACCGGAGACGGAACTGTCCGGTGAGGTGGCAGGTGTCGTACACGCGGCGCGCGAGCGGGTGAGTCACCGGCCCAGTCTCGCACCAGGCCGGCGTCACCCGATCCGCCGGATGCGTACTTTCGGGCGCTCGTTGCGCAGGTGTCCCAGCTTGTGCTGGCGGACCTGCTCCTCCCACACCTCCTGGTCGTACTCCGGATCCGGCGCCGTCCACCGGTGCGACCCGTCGCTGTAGTGGAACTTCTCGTCGCCGGCCCGCAACACGCTCACCGCAGCCACCCCAGGAACCGCCGGTGCAACGTCCCCGCGGGCGCCCAGTTCAGATCCGCCGTCGCCCGCACCAGCTGTGCCCCCAGGTACACCGCGAGCGACACCGGCGCGCCCTCGTACTCCGCAAGCAGCTCCCGCCGCCGCGTCGCGCACGGCCACGGCGCACCGCACCCGCCGCACGTCCAAACCGGCGGCACCGGCCCGTGGGTGCTCACCCGCGCACCCCGAGGAAGCGGGCGACGCTCGCGCGCGCCTGCCGGCTGGTCGCCCACGCGACCTGCCAGCACGGGTACGGAGTCAGCCGCGCCCACCACAGCCGGCAACCCACGCACATCCCGTCCAGACCCCGTACGTGCACCGCCAGGATCGCCTGCTCCGCAGTACTCACTGCTCCTCCTGCGGCGGCCAGTGACCGCGATTGATCGGTACGCGGTGGCGGTTCCGGCACGGCAGGTCCGCACCGCAGCGGCACACCCACCGCCACTTCCGCCACGACCAGGCCGGGCGATGCCGGCGTACGAGCGTCGACGCGACGGCGAGGAGGTAGCCCTCGTACGGCAGGCGCCGCTCGGCGGGTGCGACGACGTCGGCGTCCCGGTGCGGCGCTTGGCCCGCTGTCGACTCGCCGGGCGCTGCCTGCGCGTGATCCGATTCAGCCAGCGCGAGGATCCGCCGCTTCGCCGCCTCCCATTCGGCCCTCTGTGCCTCCTGGCCCGTTCGGCGCCAGCCGTTCCGACCGCCCATCACCACCTCCGTCCGCTCCGGCGCGACGGATCACTTCACAAGGGAGTGCGACGTCGCGCCCGGCAGGATGAGGCGTCTCCTCACCCGAAAACGGACACTAGGGCCGCCTGGTGATGGAGAAATTACCGCTGGTTATGCCGCCAGGCTTATGCCCAGCCGCCCAGCCAGCAGGCGCAGTTCGTTGGGCACGGCCCGGCGCTTGGCCCGCTGCGCCATCGCGACGACCGCGTCCTGGGCGAGCGGGTTGAGGGAGAACGGCACCGGGGCAGCCTGCTCCGCGCGTACGAACGCCGCGATCGCCTCGTTGTCCCGGCGACCGGAATCGGCCAGCGCCCGCCCGAGGTCGAGCCAGTACGACATCTGCCGGATCGACGCCGCCAACACCTGCGGCCGCACCGTGCGGGACAGCTCGATCACCCGGCCGGGCTCGCCCGACTCGGCGGCGATGGACATCTCCCACAGCGTCACGTTCGTCGGCCCGAACCCGCAGCCGTTGAATCCCATGCCGTCCGCCGGGTCGCCGAGGGTCGCCGCTTCCCGGGCAGCCTCGGTCAGATGGTCACGCGCGACGTCCGGGCGCCCGCTGACAGTCGAGGCGAGAGCCGCCGACAGGTGCAACTGACCGAGCATCTGCCGGACCCGCTCGTCGGAGGCGGCGGACTGCAGCTCTGCAAGGGAGCGGTCAGCCGCGCGCGCGGCGAGCGGAGCGGACTCGATCGGCAGGCTCTGCGCGTACGCGAAACGGGTCGCGCCCAGCCACGCCGCTTCCTCCACGTCCTCGGCCGCCGCGACCGCGACCCGCGCCGCGTTCAACGCCAGGTGGCGGTACCCGAGGTGCCGCAGGCAGGCCGACGCCTGGTACGCCACCTGAGCGAGCGCCGGTCCGCCCGCCGCAGCAGCCTCCAGCAGCAGGCCGGGCAGCATCTGGGCCATGGCCGGGAAGTTCGAGCGGTGGCGAAGCTGCTCACTGCGCGCGATACCCGCTGCCAGCTCCTCCCGGGTGAGGATCGACGGCCGCCGCTCGCCGTCCTCGATCTCGATCAGCGCGGACCAGATCGCCGGCACGCACTCGGCCGCACGCTCACGCGCCGGATCACCCGTCTCGGTGCCCTGACCGAGCAGGTCCGCGACCGTGATCTGCAACGCGGCGGCGACGGCGACCAGGGTGGAGCGCCTGTCGATCGTCTTGCGACCGGACTCGACCTGGGAGATGTAGGACTGGCTGACTCCGGCGAGCCCGGCGAGGACGGCCTGGCTCATTCCGCCACGGCGCATCCGCCAGTAGCGGATCCGGGCGCCGATCGTATCGGCCTTGCTCGCCATGTCTCGCCTGCCTCCCAGGACGAGGGCTGGGACTGCGGCATCGGCCGGTGAGTCGGCATGCCCGTTGGCCAGTGTACGTGGATCGCTGCTCTTGTATTGACGTCGAGGCGGTTGCTCCCTGCCGCTCCCCCGCACTCTGTGATCGACTGGTTGGGCTGACCGGAGGTGCCGCCGACATGCCAACGCCGCCTGCCTACTTGGCTATCGCCGCCGACCTACGCGCCGCGATCCTGTCCGGAGAACTTCCCGCTGGAGCCAAGTTGCCGTCCGAGTCCGGCCTGATGCGCCAGTACGACGTGAGCCGGACCGTCGCCAAGTGGGCCATCGCCGTACTGAAGGGCGGGGGCATCGTGGAGGGTCGCGCCGGATCCGGCGTGTACGTCCGGGACACCACCCGGCTGGTCCGTCACGCCCGAGGTCGCGACATCCGCTCCGGCGACGGCCCGACTTCTCCGTTCGCCCGCGACGCGGCCGGCGCTGGGCAGCAGGGCACGTGGGAGCACGACAGCCGACACGACCAGGCCGATGAACGGATTGCCGCCCGGCGTCGAACCGGGAGCGCCCGTGATGCGGACGTCGTACCGCTTCCTCGCCGACGGCGAGCCGATACAGCTCTCCGTGTCGTACGAACCGCTTGCGGTCACCCAGGGCACGCCGGTCGAGTGGCCGGAGGACAGCGACATCAAGGGCGTCGTCGCACGCATGGACGCCATCGGCGTTCGGGTCGACGAGGTCGTGGAGCGCGTCAGCCTTCGATCAGCGACGGCCGACGAGGTCGAGGCGCTCCACCTGCCGGCCCGCACGTTCGTGCACACCATCGAGCGGACCTACACGGCGGTCGGTACGCCGGTGGAGACCGCCGACATCGTGCTACCAGGCGGCCGATACGAACTCGTCTACCGCCTCCCCATCGACTGACGAGTCGGCACGAGCGATGCGATGTCGACAAGCTTGCCGGATGAGAGGGCACTTCCTATGGGCAACGATCCTCATGCAGGAGCCATGAGCTTCATCTTCGAGGCAGGCGTGCTCAAGCGCGCCGCCCGTACCGGATGGTGGTTCGCCGGTGTGAAGCACCCCGAGTCGATCGCCGAGCACTCGTTCCGCACGGCGCTCATCGGCATGATGTTCGCGGCCATGGAGGGCGCCGATCCGGCTCGCGTCTCGATGTTGTGCGTCCTGCACGACACCCAGGAGACCCGGATCACCGACATCCCCCACATCGCCAAGCGCTATCTCACGGCCGCGCCCAACGTCGCCGTCACCGCCGACCAGGTCGCCGCCTGCCCGCCCGCCGTCGTTGACGTGATCAACGCTGCCGTCGCCGAGTACGAGGCCGGCGAAACTCTGGAAGCGGTGGTGGCCCGGGACGCGGACAAGTTGGAGTGCCTCGTCCAAGCGGTCGAGTATCGGCATCAGGGAGTCGCGGACGTTCAGCGCTGGATCGACAGCTCGCGGGCGGCGCTCAAGACCGCTTCCGCTCACCGCCTCGCCGACGCCGCCCTCACCGGCGCACCGATGGCGTGGCTGAACCCGCCCGCCCCGGAATAGACGCCGGATGCCGCCCAGCCCTCGCCAGCTTTCACACCTGCCGATGAGCGTGCGTTACATGCTGTCGTCGCGGACCGCGATGGGAGGGCTCCGAGGTAGGTGTCTGCGACCGCATCCCAGTACGTCCTCGATCGAGGCCGGGTGGTGGAACAGTCAGGCCGTGTCTCCTGGGTCCTGGTGGGTGGGATCGAAGGTGAGGTTGAGTAGTTCCAGGCCGGTGACGGGTTGGAAGCCGATCTCGGTGTAGAGCGTCAGGGCGGGGATGTTGTCGGTCTCGGTCTGGAGTGAGACGCGATGCGCACCGGCGGCACGGGCGTTGCGGATGACGTGCTGGAGCAGGGCGTTCGCGATTCCACTACGGCGATGGTGCGGGGCCACGTAGAGGTCGCGGATCGACCATGAGGTGCCCAGCCTGAGCGATGCCGGCATGACCGTGACCGTGATGAAGCCGCGGACGCGGTCAGCTCGGATGGCGGCAGCGACGGAGATCCGGTGTTGTGCGATCTGGTCGTGCAGCCAGGAGCGGGTGATCTCCGGGGTCGACGGTTGTCCGTAGTGCGCCCGGTAGTCGTCGAACAGAGCAGCTACCTGATCGAACGCCGGGTGGGCGGGGGCTACCGGCACGATCGTCGTTGTCATGCCGTAAGTGTGGCCGACGGTCAACCCATTGGGCCGCTGTCATCGGCCGACCCAAGTGGCGACGCACGCCTCGTTGCCCTCGACGTCGGCCAAGATCCACCACTTCGGTGCGTGCGCATCCGAGACCAGCTGGCCACCCGCGGCCAATGCGGCGGCGATGCGGGCCTCGGCCTGGTCATGTGGGACGGCGACATCAAGGTGCATGCGGTTGCGTTGTGGACGCCGGGCATCCATAGGCTGCACCCCGAAGCCCGGACCCCTGCGCGCCGGGTCGGCCAGATAGTCGTCATCGATCTGGCGGTAACCCAGCAGCGCGCGCCAGAACGGCAGCACGTCCGCGCCGACAAGGGCGTCGAGGGTGACGTTGACGAGCTGCACGGCGGTCGGATCGGCGGGGATGTCCAGCTCCCTGGCGGCGGCCGAGATCCGCCGGGCCAGCGCCACGTCGCGCGACAACAGGGACACCGTGACGCCGACATGACGCAGATCGATGCTGACGTACTGCTGCTCCGCGCCACCGGCGAGCCGACCGACCTCATCGACGAACGCTATGCCCTTGGCCAGCGAGCCGGTGCGGAAATACGCCGAGACCACGTGGTAGAGGCAGCGCCAGTCCTCGACACCGTCGGCCGCGTGGAACTGCCGGGCCGTGATCTGCACCGTCATGCCGGCGAACCTAGCATCGGCTGCGCGACGGAGCGCACCGTGGCGCTTCACGCATGGCCGGCCGCCGGTGAATACGTCAGTGTGGGGATTCGCCGGACCGTAGTCCGTCGACGAGGAGCGCGACCATGCGCCGGCCGTAGTCGGGGTCCTCGTCCGGCATGGGCGCACACAGTTTCGCGACGGCGTACAGCAGGTCCTGGGCAGTGATCCGGGCCTGGATCTCGCCGCTGGCCGTCGCGGCTTCGAGCAAGGACTCGAGAGCCGGTCCCAGCTTCTGCATGAGGTAGCCGGGTAGGCCGTCGAACGCCGGATCGCCGGAGTGCAGGGCCGTGGCGAAGCCGCGTTTGGTCGCGACGAACGCGGTGAACCGGTCGAGCCACTTCGCGAGGGCGGCCCCCGGCTCGTGCGCGGCGGCCAGCGCCGGGGCCGCGTCGGCGCAGGCGTCGATCTCGCGTTCGATGACGGCCTTGATCAGGTCGGAGCGCTGCGGGAAGTGCCGGTAGAGCGTGCCGACGCCGACGCCGGCCAGATCGGTGATCTCTTTGGCGGGGGCGTCGACGCCGATGGTGCTGAAGACCGTCTTCGCCGCTTCGAGCAGGGACTCGATGTTGCGGCGTGCGTCAGTGCGCTTCCGACGCGGGGCGCGTTCGCGAACAACGAGGTCTGGTGTGTCGTCGGACATAGCTACGCCTCTCTTGCTTTTCCGGAATCCCTTTCCGTATAGTTCCGGAAAGGGATTCCGCATACGACGATACCGCAGGGAGACGTTCATGCAGTACCGCACCCTGGGCCGGACGGGCATGAAGGTCAGCCCGTACGCGCTCGGCACGCTGATGTTCGCCACGGTGATCGGGAACCCCGATCCTGACGACTCGATCAAGGTCATTCACAAGGCGCTGGACGCGGGGATCAACCTCGTCGACACCGCCGACGCCTACGGCGACTCGGAGGAGATCGTGGGCAGGGCCCTCAAGGGGCGCCGGGACAACGTCGTCCTCGCGACCAAGGTGGGCCTTCCGAGGCTGACCACGCCGCCCCGGACGCCGGGCGCAACAGCGGCCACCGACCCCAACCAGCGAGGCGCCTCCCGCCGCTGGATCATGACCGCGGTCGAGAGCTCGCTGCGCCGCCTGCAGACCGACCACATCGACCTCTACCAGATCCAGCGCCCGGACCCCGACACCGACACCGAGGAGACGTTCTCCGCGCTCTCCGACCTGATCCGCAGTGGCAAGGTCCGGGCGATCGGGTCGTCCACGATGCCCGCATCCCACCTCGTCGAGGCGCAGTGGGTCGCCGAGCGGCGCGGGCTGGAACGTTTCCACACCGAGCAGCCGCCCTACTCGATCCTCAACCGCGGCATCGAGAGCGAGGTGCTGCCGGCCGCGCAGCGCTACGGGATGGGCACGCTGGTGTGGGGCCCGCTCGGGCAGGGAATGCTCACCGGCCGGGTCCGCAAGGGCGAGCAGAACGACCTGCGCCGTGCCCGCTTCTCCATGCACCTCACCGACGAGCGCCGGATCGACGTCGTCGAACAACTCATCCCGCTCGCCGACGAGGCCGGCATGCCGTTGACCCACCTCGCCATGGCATTCACCATCGCACACCCCGGCGTGACCAGCGCGATCCTCGGCCCGCGCACGATGGAGCACCTCGACGACCTGCTCGCGGGCCTCGACGTCACGCTCACCGACGAGCTACTCGACCGGATCGACGAGATCGTCGCGCCCGGCACCGATGTCACCCGGCTCGACCAGGCCTACCTGCCCCCGGCCCTGCTGAACCCGAGCCTGCGCCGCCGACCGGTCAGCGAGCGTGGCGCCGCCTGATCATCAAGAACAACTACGGTAGGACGACATCAGGCGTACGAATGCGGCGCGATGGCGTTTGAGGAGATGGGCGATGGCCGAGCGTGTGACTGCGGACCGGCTCATCCTCGTCAACGTGGTGAATCACTGGTTCTACCTGCGACAGCCCACCTTCATCGCCACCGGACAGACCTATTGGATCGACCTCGAGACCAGCGAACTGTGCGTCGACCGCGGTGACGATCGCGTAACCCGGCACCCCCGCGTAACCCGGCACGCAGATTGGATGGGTCGTTAACAAGATCCACAGCTCGCTGCGGTATGTGGCAGTGGCTCTGGTGGTGACGGCACCCGTCCGCCTCACGCAACCCCTAGCAGTTCAGAACCAGCTCTCACGCATGTCCAGCGTGGTCCGGTCCAGCCCTTCCAGCAGGTCGAACTGCGCCGCCACCTTCGGCAGTTCCCACCGGTAGAAGTACCGCGCCGCCTGCCTCTTCCCCGCCAGGAACTCCCCCTCGGCTCCCTCCGGCGTCCCCAGCGCCTCCACCACCAGGACCTGTTCCAGCCACATCCACGCGATCACCACGTGCCCGACCGCCTCCAGGTACACCGAGGCGTTCGCCAGCGCCAGCTCCGGATCACCCGGAGCCCACAACCGCCGCGTCACCACGGCGATCCGGTCCACCGCCGCGCCGAGCTGACCGGCCAGCTCGGAGGCGAACCCCTCCGCCTTCCAGGCCCGGGTGACGGTGCCTCGGATGGTGTCCAGCAGCAGCTCCAGCGCGGCGCCGTCGCGCATGGTGACCTTGCGGCCGAGCAGGTCGAGCGCCTGGATGCCGTGGGTGCCCTCGTGGATGGCGTTGAGCCGGTTGTCGCGCCAGTGCTGCTCGACGTCGTAGTCGCGGGTGTAGCCGTACCCGCCGTGCACCTGGATGGCCAGGTCGTTCGCGGCCAGGCACCACTGCGCCGGCCAGCTCTTGGTGATCGGGGTGAGCAGGTCCAGCAGCAGGTGCGCCCGCTCGCGGTCGGCCTCGGCGGGCGCGGTCTTCTGCTCGTCCAGCAGCCGTCCGCAGTAGAGCACCAGCGCGAGCGCGCCCTCCACGTAGCTCTTCTGGGCCAGCAGCATCCGGCGTACGTCGGGGTGGGCCACGATCGGCACCTGCGGCGTGGTCGGGTCCTTGTCGGCGACCGGCCGGCCCTGCGGGCGCTGGCGGGCGTACGCGACGGACTTCAGGTACGCGGTGTAGCCGAGCGCTGTGGCGCCCGCCCCGATACCGATGCGCGCCTCGTTCATCATGTGGAACATGACCGCGAGCCCCCGGTGCGGCTGCCCCACCAGGTAACCGACCGCACCGGCCCGCCCGTACGGCCGGTGCACGCCCTCGCCGAAGTTCAGCAGCGTGTTGGTGGTGCCCCGGTAACCGAGCTTGTGGTTGAGCCCGACCAGCACCACGTCGTTGCGCGGCCCCAGGTTGCCGTCGTCGTCGAGCAGCACCTTCGGCACGATGAACAGCGACAGGCCCTTCACGCCGGCCGGCGCGCCGGGGATGCGGGCCAGCACCAGGTGGACGATGTTCTCCGCCAGCTCGTGGTCGCCGCCGGAGATCCACATCTTGGTGCCGACGATCCGGTACGTGCCGTCGTCCTGCGGCTCGGCCCGCGTGGTGAGGTCGGTCAGGGAGCTGCCCGCCTGCGGCTCGGACAGGCACATGGTGCCGAGGAAGCGGCCCTCGACCATCGGGCGCACCCAGGTGTCGATCTGCTCGACGCTGCCGTGGGCGAGCAGCAGGTTGGCGTTGCCGAGGGTCAGCATCGGGTACGCCGCCGTGCCCACGTTCGCGGCCTGGAACCAGGCGAAGGCGGCGGCGGCCACGGCGTGCGGGAGCTGCATGCCGCCGACCGACTCGTCCATGGTGGCGGCGAGCAGCCCGGTGCCGGCGAACGTCTCCAGGGCGGCCTTGACCTGCGGGATGGTCCGCACGCGCTGCCCGTCGAACGTGGGCTCGCCGGTGTCGGCGGCCCGGTTGTGCGGGGCGAACCGTTCGGCGGCGACCTCGGCGGCGAGGTCCAGCACCGCGTCGAATGTCTCCCGGGAGTGCTCGGCGTAGCGGGGCCGCTCGGTCAGCCGTGTGACGTCCAGCCAGTCGTGCAGCAGGAAAGCGAGGTCACGGCGGGACAGCAGCAAATCGGACGAGGACAACGTGGACTCCTTCCGGTCAGCCGCGACGCAACCCGGTGACGGCCTCCCGTGGGTCATCCTGACCGATCCGGGCCGCGGGCGCACCCTCCGCCACCCCCGGAACCCCGGACGCCGGGTACAGGTTCGGTCCTGGCAGTGACGCGTCAGCGTTCGGCCAGCGGCATACGCGAATCTCTGGGAACAAGCCCGGCCGATGGAGCCGGGCATGTCATCGAGTACCTCGGCGATTGGATTGTCACTGGTGAAAAACCTCTCCTCCAAGGCGGTAACCCTCGGCGTCACGGTCACGCTGACCACGACCGCGCTGCTCGGGGCGTCCCCCGCCCTGGCCGCGGAGCCGGGCTCGGACCTGCCGCCGGCCCTCGCTCCGATGACCGCGCTCTACCAGACGGTCGCGTGCGACCCCGCCGGGCCTACCGCGAGTGACGCGACCCTCGCCACCCAACTGAACTCGCGGCTGAACTCGGACATGCGGGGCTACATGACGGCGTACCGCGTGTCCTGCGCGCGAGAGGTTGTCGAGGCGGTGCGGGCACGAGGCCTCGCTTCGCGCGCGGCGGTCATCGCGATCACCACGGTGATCGTCGAGACCCACCTGCAGAACATCAGCGAGGAGGTGGACCACACCAGCCTCGGCCTGTTCCAGCAGCAGGAGTGGTGGGGCACCCGGGCGGAGCGGCTCAACCCGGCCTACGCGACGAACGCCTTCCTCGACGCGATGGTGAGGAAGTATCCCAACG
Organism: Micromonospora sp. NPDC005686; assembly: GCF_042871665.1. Classification (NCBI taxonomy): domain Bacteria; kingdom Bacillati; phylum Actinomycetota; class Actinomycetes; order Micromonosporales; family Micromonosporaceae; genus Micromonospora; species Micromonospora sp. NPDC005686. Next base: position 392 of record NZ_JBIAIY010000010.1, on the reverse strand, counting down.
GCAGCTGGGCCAACGCCCCGATCGGCGACGTCTGCCAGGCGGTGCAGGTGTCGGCCTACCCCGACCGTTACCAGGCCCAGGCGGCCGACGCGCAGATCATCGTCGATTCGCTCTGGAACTCCGCCGGCCCTCGCTCGGAGGATGTGCCGATTTCGGGTGACTGGAACAACGACGGCATCGACACCGTCGGCGTCTTCCGACCCAGCAACTCCACCTTCTACCTCCGCGACACCAACAGCGGCGACGCCACCCGCATCTTCAAATTCGGCCACGGCCCCTCCGGCGACATCCCCGTCACCGGCGACTGGAACAACGACGGCTACGACTCCGTCGGCGTCTTCCGACCCAGCAACTCCACCTGGTACCTCACCAACGGCACCACCACCGACACC
>NZ_JBIAIY010000009.1:0-336184 GCF_042871665.1 Micromonospora sp. NPDC005686 | reverse complement strand
GTCGTTGTACCAAGTACCGGAGACCTCTTCAGTTATCGATCACCGCCACGCCGTGACTTCAACCGGCCAACCCCGAGTTACGAAACACGCCTTAGTGCGCCTCCGGCGGGGGTGCTCCGGCCCCAGGATGGCTGGGGCTTCGCCGGCGGGTCGTTGTCCGTGGGGGTTAGGCCATCCCGCCTGCCATCGACCCGGGGAAGCCGAGCGGGCCACCGGCCCGGCCCGCCAGCGTCCGTACGGGCGCCAAGGTCCGCTTGACGTGGCGGGCCGGGCGGCGGCCCGCTCCCCGGAGGGCGGGTCGATGGCCGACAGGATGGCGAGAAAGCAGCTTTCAGGCGCTGCTCCGGCCGCCTATCAAGGCGTCAGTGGTTACGGGCAGAAGTTTCGGGGACGCGATGTTAGAGTTCCCCATCCGTCCAATATCGACTGAAGGAGAACAATGCGTAAGGCTCTCAAAGGAGTGCTGGTCGGAGGGGCCGTAGTAACCTTGGCTCTCGTCGGTATGGAAATGCCGGCGTCCGCCAGCAGCCACACCATCAGTAGGTCGTGGGGCTACGCCACCGTCAACTCCAACCACAGTAACGCCACCGCTTGTGACACCGCGTCCAACAACCGGGGCGTCCGGGTCGAGTACGTCTACCCCCCGGGTTCTACGGGTGTGCGCGGCGACACCAACGGCGCCAGCAGCGGCTGTGGGTCCGCGCTGGCTCCTGACACGATCTACAAGTTCCGCCTCTGCGAGAGCAACACCGGGGGTGGCGGCGACGACTGCACCGACTGGTTGTGGATCGGTGATCACTAGGGTCGGTCGACACTGATCCGCGCGGTAACGACACGGGGGATGTGAATTGGTTCGGCGAATGCCGTGAGACGATCCGTAACTCGGCGCAAGAATTTCTGAGCCGAGGAGCGAGTCCCTCGTTTCGCGGGCGGTGGGCCCAGCGGCCTACCGCCCGTTTGCGCGGTCGTTGGACAATCGACGCGCACACCCTTATGGGCAGGAAGATCCGGCGAGATTATCCGGGGCAGCCATCGCACGATTCAGGTATGCGCCAAACTGGCGGTGTGGATTACCGCAGCGCGCTGAAGAAGGCGCGCAGGTCGGCAGCGAGCAGGTCGGGCTCTTCCTGGGCGAGGAAGTGACCGCCGACGGTGGGCTCGCGCCAGTGGGTGAGGTTGGCGTAGGTGCGTTCGGCGAACGACCGGGGCAGGCCGGCGTCCTCCACGCTGACCGTGATGCCGGCCGGCACGGCGACCATCGGCAGATGCGGGGCCAGGTGGTCGTCACGGTAGGGCCGGAAGGACGTGCCGATGCAGTTGGTGACCCAGTACAGCATCACGGTGGTCAGCAGCTCGTCGAAGTCGAACCGGCGGGAGATGTCGCCCCCGCAGTCGCTCCAGCGCTGGTACTTCTCGATGATCCATGCGGCCAGTCCGGACGGCGAGTCGCTCAGCGCGGCCGCAAGGGTGTCGGGCCGCGTCTCCTGGAGGAATCCGTAGCCCCAGTCGTCTTGGGCCTTCGCGTCGAGCATGGCGATGAACGCCTCCTCGGCCGGGCTGAGGTCGTCCCTGCGGTCCGCCGGCGGGAACTTGATGTGCTGCGAGAAGACCCCGATGACCCGATCTGCGTGGCGGGCGCCGAGCCACGTCGTCACGCCGGACCCGATGTCGCCGCCGTAGGCGCCGAAGCGGGCGTAGCCCAGACGGGTCATCAGCTCAGCCCAGACGTCCGCGACGGCCGCCTCGGTCGTCGGGCCCTCGGCGAGTGGTCCGGAGAAGGCGAAGCCCGGGAGGCTCGGTATGACGAGGTCGAAGTCTGCGAGCCGGGACACCAGGGGCAGCATCTCCGTGTACGTGCCGGGCCAGCCATGGGTCAGGATCAGCGCCGTGGCGTCGGGCGATGCCGAGCGGACATGAACGAAGTGGACCGGCGTGCCCCGGACCGTGGTGACGAACTGGGGGTACCGATTGAGGGCACGTTCGACCGCACGCCAGTCGAATCCGTCGAGCCAGTACCGCACCAGATCTGCCAGGTACCCAGGGTCGGTGCCGGCGGCCCACGGCTCTCCTGGTGCGGCCGGCGCGAGCCTCGTCCGCGAAAGCCGAGCGCGCAGGTCGTCCAGGACGGCTTCGGGCACATCGATGCGGAAGGGCGTCATCCGATCATGCTCCCATCGCCAGGAGTCACTGGGCAGCCGCCCGAACGGGCAGGCTGCCGCCGCGGTGTGGCCGCACTCGGTCGGCAGCCACGATCCGGGAGACTCGATCACCGCTCTCCGGAGGAGCGTGATTCAGGCCGGAACCGCTGCCAGGTGGCACTATCGTGACCCTCAGGTCCGGCAGGCCGCGCCGTGCGAACCGGTCCTCCAGGGAGGGAAGTTCACGTGCCTTCAGACGTACATCCGGGCTCGGAGGTCTTGATGCCCGCGGCGTTCCTGGGCCACGGCAACCCCATGAACGCCCTCGAGGTCAACCGGTACACCTCGGCGTGGAAAGCGTTCGGCGCCGCGGTGCCGCGTCCCCGCGCGATCCTGGTGGTCAGCGCCCATTGGTACATCAACGCCACGGCCGTCACCGCGATGCCCCGGCCGAGGACCATTCACGACTTCTACGGGTTCCCCCAGGAGTTGTTCGAGGTGCAGTACCCGGCGCCGGGGCTGCCCGAGCTGGCTGAGGAGGTCAGTGACGTCGTCCATCCGACCTGGGTCGGGGCGGACGTCGACAGCTGGGGCATCGACCACGGCACCTGGTCGGTGCTGATGCACGCCTTTCCGGACGCGTCGATTCCCGTCGTCCAGCTCAGCATCAACGCCGACAAGCCGATGGACTACGTACGCGGCGACCGAACCGAGATCACGTAGGTCGTACATGGCTTGGACCGTGGGAACGGGGACGAACTGGCCCACCGTCGCCACCACGTGGACGATCTCCTCCAGAGTGGCCGGCCGGTCCGGCAGATCCCGCACCGGCACCACCTCGTCGGTGATCTCCAGGGGTACGTCGTCGAAGTGTGTGGCCACCCGCTCCCGGTAGCGGACGATTCCCTTGATGGTGCTCACCCCGGCGGCGCCGACCGAGTCGTCGAGGAACACCCGCACCCCGGCGGTACGGATCACGGTCAGCTGCCACACCGGTCCGTCGGGCGTCGTGGTGGCCGGGCCGGCGACCGGCTCGCCGTCGGAGTCCAGCAGATCCAGCCGGTAGGCGAAGCGGTCCTCGGCGCCGGCCGGGTCGACCCGGATGTGGATCGGCAGCGGCGCGCTGTCGGGTGTCCCGCCCAGCCAGTCGATGTAGGTGTCGTACACGTCCCTTGCCAGCGTGAAGGCGACGTCGTCGAGGACCGAGGCGGCGGCGACGAACCAGTCGGGCTGCCAGGACCATGGCTGGCCGCGAGGCGGGCGGCCCTGCTCGGGGCGGATCAGCACCAGGTCGAGTCCGTCCGCCCGGGCCTGCTGGACGGCCGTCGGCAGCAGCCCGCCGCCGATCCCCTCGACCGCCGCGTCCAGCGCCACGGTCCCGGCCACCAGGTCGGGCTCGGTGAGCGGGACCGCCCGCAGCGGACCGCCGAGCAGTGGCCGCGCCGAGAACGACACACCCGGCGCCATGGCCAGCAGCAGCCGCATCGCGCTCCAGTGCACCAGCGGGGTGGCCTTCGGGTCCGCCTCCTCGATCTCGAAGGCGCGCGCGGGCGTGAACGCGTACCCCATCGGCAGCGGCGCGTACGCGATCGACTCTGCGCCGACCACGACGCTCCGCTCGGCACCGGCGATCCGGTGCTCGACCTTCAGGTCGAAGACCAGCGGTTGGGCGGCGTCGACGTCGGTCACCACGACGGCGGACGCCTCCGGCCGCCGGTCGGCGTGCGCCGCGGTGGCGGCCTCGTAGCACCAGCCGGGCAGATAGCTGACGGTCAGTGAATCGGCGCCGTCGAAGCGGACGTGCAGGACGTTGCTCATCGCGTCGAGGCACACGAACACCGGATCTGCCGGTACACCGCCGTAGAGTTCCAACCAGCGGCCCTCGCCCTCGACCGCGGTGTCGAGGGTCAGCCAGACGTCCTCCAACACGGCGCGCAGCGGCCGGGCCGCCTCGTCGGCAGCCTCCAGAAGGGTCGGTGGACCCGGGGCCTGGTTGGCAGCGTATACACGGCGTGTCACGCCGCAGTCACCTGCCGGTCACTCCTGCACTGGAAAGCGGACACCGCGGAATCTGACAGGCCCGATCTCTGGCCGGCCGGACGAGTGCTCGGGCACGATGCCGCCGGAGAGGTGCTGCGTGCCGCCGAGAGTGGCCCTGGTCCCCGTGTGGGAGACCGGGTGCTCGCCTTCGGGCCGGGCGCGTGGGCCCAACGCGCGGTGTTCGACCTGGACAGCGTCGCGGTGGTGCCCCCCGAGGTCGACCTGTCCGAGGTTGCCGCGCTGCCGATGGTCGGCCTCACCGCGCTGCGGACGCTGCGTGAGTCCGGTCCGCTGCCCGGGCGTCCGCGAGCCGGCCACGCAGGCCTGGCCGGCGTTGCCGAGGAAGCCGGCCGCGGCACCGCGGGCCGCGTGCTGCAGGTCGGCGTCGGCGAAGACCACGGGGGTAGCGCCTGCTGTACCCGGACCGGGCAGCCCGCTGGATGGTCGCCGTTCCCCCAGCTCAATAGCGTTTCTGGTGCGCGCAGTTCGTGCGAAGACACGAGGAGAGGCCACCAGAATGGGACAGACCATCGAGCCGGCGGTACGCGTCGAACAACTCACCCGCGTGTACGGCGCCGGCCGCAACCAGGTGACCGCGCTCGCGGGCGTCGAGGTCGGCTTCGACAGGGGAACCTTCACCGCGGTGATGGGGCCTTCGGGCTCCGGCAAGAGCACGCTGCTGCAGATCGCGGCCGGGCTCGACCGCCCCACGAAGGGCCGGGTGGTCATCGGCGGCACCGACCTGTCCGGGCTGTCCGAGACGCGCCTGACCGAGCTGCGTCGTACCCGGATCGGCTTCGTCTTCCAGGCGTTCAACCTGATCGGCGCGCTCACCGTCGAGGAGAACATCGTGCTGCCCCTGCGTCTGGCCGGCGTCCGTCCGGACCGGGCCTGGCTGACCCACGTGGTCGAGCGGGTCGGCCTCGCCGACCGGCTGCACCACCGGCCGGCGGCGCTGTCCGGCGGTCAGCAGCAGCGGGTGGCGATCGCCCGGGCGCTGGCCACCCGTCCCGAGGTGATCTTCTCGGACGAGCCCACCGGGGCCCTCGACTCGCGGACCGCGGGGGAGGTGCTGACGCTGCTGCGCGCGGTCGTGGACGAACACGGGCAGACGGTGGTGATGGTGACCCACGACCCGATCGCCGCGTCGTACGCGGATCGGGTGCTCGTGCTGGCCGACGGCGCGATGGTCGCCGACCTCCCGCAGATCGGCGCCGTTCGTATCGCCGAGCACCTGGCATCGCTGGACGGGCGGGTCCTCCGATGACCGGCCTCGCCGCCCGCCTGCTGCGGCACCGCGCCGGACCCGCCGCCGCGACCCTGGTTGCCCTGATCGTCGGCGTGCTGATCCTGGTGGCGATGGGCACGCTGGTCGAGTCCGGGCTGCGGTTCCGACCGGAGCCGCAGCTCTGGGCGACCGCCGACGCGGTCGTCGCCAACCGCACGATCAGCCACACGTTCCGGGAGTTCGACGGCGACACCACCACGAGCACCGTGACGCTTCCCGAGGGTGGCACGGTGGACGCCGGCCTGGTGGACCGGATCCGCCGGGTGCCGGGCGTCACGGCCGTCACCGGCGACGACGCGGTGCTGATCGGCTCGCCCGCCGCCGTGGGCCACGGCTGGAGGACGTACGCCTTCACCGGTCGTCCGATCGCCGCGGGTGCCCTGCCACGAAACGACGACGAGGTGGTGGTCGACGCCCGGCTCGGCGTGGCGCCCGGCGACCGCATCGACCTGGTCGTCGGTGGGATCAGCCGGTCGTACCGGGTGAGCGGAACCGCGGAGACCGGTTCGGCGGCGGTGTACTTCACCGACGCGCAGGCCGCCCGGTTGTCCGCCCACCCGGGCCGGGTGGACGCGATCGGCGTGCGGATGGCGCCCGGCGCCGACCTCGCCGCGGTGCGCGAGATCGCGTCGGCGGCCGGCGCCATGACGTACGCCGGCAAGGACCGCGGGACCGCCGAGCAGTCGGAGAACCTGGCCGCCCAGAGCTTGCTGGTCAGTGCCGGGTCGGCCTTCGGCGGGTACGTCGTCCTGCTGATCGTGTTCGTGGTGGCCGGCACCATCGGACTGTCCGTCCGGCACCGCCGGCGTGACCTGGCGTTGCTGCGCGCGGTCGCCGCCACCCCTGGACAGGTGCGCCGCATGCTGGTCGCCGAGGCCGCGTTGCTCGCCTTGGCCGGCTCCGCGATCGGCGGCCCGGCCGGCCTGCTGGCGGCCGGCTGGGTGCACGGCGAACTGGTCGGGCGGGGGTTCCTGCCGACCGGCTTCCCGATGGCGGCCGGTCTGTTCGCGGTGCCGGCCGCGATCGGTACGGCGATCCTCGTGGCGGTCCTCGCCGCGCTGCTCGCCGCGCGCCGGGTAACCGCCATCAAGCCGGTCGAGGCGCTCGGCGAGATCGCTGTCGAACCTCGACGCGGCGGCCCGGTACGGCCGATCGCCGGCGTGCTGACGCTGATGGCGGCCGGCAGCTCCGGGGCGTTCGCGCTCGGCGCCGCCGGGTCGGCCGGGGCACTGGCCGGCGCGGTCGGCATGCTCTACCTGTTCGTCATCGCGGTGGCGCTGCTCGCACCGAACATCAACGCGTACGCGGCACGCCTGCTCACCCCCGTGCTGCCGCGGATCTGGCGGGCCGGCGGTTACCTGGCCGCCGCAAATCTGCGGGCCAACGCGCAGGGCATGGCGACCGTGCTGACCGCCCTCGTGCTGTCCGTGGGATTCGGCGGCTCGGTGTGGTTCCTGCAGAACAACCTGGAACGGCAGACCACCATGCAGAGCAGCGCCGGAACCCTCGCCGAGCGGGCGCTCACCGCTCCCGGCGGACTGCCCGCGAACGCGGCGCGGGACATCCGCGAGCTGACCGGGGTGCAGGCGGCCACCGGGGTACGCCGTACCCAGGTCATGGTGCGGGCGCTCGACGGCATCGAGCCGATCACCGCGCAGTCCGTCGACCCGGCGGGCGTCACGTCGACAGTGGATCTCGGCGTACGCAAGGGCAACCTGGCCGACCTGCGCGCCGGCACCGTCGCCCTGTCCGCGACGCAGGCGTCCTCGTCCGGCTTGGACGTCGGCGACAAGGCGGATCTCTGGCTGGGCGACGGCACCCCGGTCACGTTGGACGTCGTCGCCGTCTACGACCGTGGCCTCGGTTTCGGCGACGTCACCCTGGCTGCCGAGACGGTCGCCGGGCACACGGCGGGAAGCACTGTCGACGAGGTCCTGGTCCGGGGCGGGCCGGACGCCGACGCCGCGTTGACCGCGTGGGCAGCCGGGCGGCCCGGCGCCGAGGTTCTCGACGCCGCCACCCGTACGCGCCTGCTCAGCGCCGATCTGGCGCTCGGCGCCTGGTTGAACCGGCTGCTGATCGGCGTGATGGTCGGGTACGCGGCGCTGGCGGCGTCGACGACGATGGTGATGGCGGCGCTGGCCCGCCGCCGGGAACTGGCGTTGCTGCAACTCGTCGGGGTCACCCGCCGTCAGATTCGCGGCATGGTCCAGGCCGAACAGGCCGGGCTGCTCGGCACCGCGGTGCTGATCGGCGCGACGATCGCCGCGCTGACCCTGAGCGCGATCGTCAGGGGTCTGACCGGCAGCCCGATCCCGTACGTCCCGCCGCTCGGGTGGGCGGCGGTGCTCGGCGGTACGGCGCTGCTGGCGTTGGTGAGCACCGTGTGGCCCGTCCGGCGCCTGCTCAGCGCTCGTCCGATCGACAACATCGGTCTGAAGGAGTAGGTGTGGCACCCCGCCCGTCGGCCAGCGCACAGCGCCGGACTCACCAGGCCACCCTTGGCCGGCTGCGGAGCGGATGTGCGACTCGGGGTGGGGGGGGGGGGGGCCCCCCCCCCCCCCCCCCCCCCCCGGCCCGCCGGCCCCCCCCCCCCGCCCCCCCCCCCCGCCGGGGGGGGGCCCCCCCCCCCCCCCCCCCCCCCCCCCCCGCGGCGCCTGGGGCCCGGGGGGGGGGGGCGGGCGGCGCCCCCCGCCCCCCCCCCCCCCCCCCCCCCCACCCGGGTTCAGCTCTGCGTGACCGCCTTGCCGCTGACCTTCAGCTGGTCGATCACCGCGGCGACCTCGGGCAGCCGCTCGCGGTAGACGTTCGCGGCGAGACGCTGGGAGTAGGTCTCGTAGATCGCCCCCAGCTCACCGGCCCGTTCGATGGCGACCGCGTGGATACAGTTGCCCAGGTACTCGTTGGGGGAGCCGGGGCTGTCCGCGCCCGAGCACGACGGTCCGAAGACGGACGCCTGCCCGACGCGGGGGTCGATCTCCGACATGGCGTCGGGGCAGGGGTCGCCGGGGGCCGCCTGCGTGCAGGGGGCGTAGTCGGCCTCGGCGATGGTGTACGCCCGGCTGATGTGGGTGTCCGGCAGCTCCCGTCCCACCGGCGCGCCGGGGTGGCGGTAGTCGCTCGGCAGCAGGTTGCCGCCGAGCAGGTAGGCGCTGAGCGACGCGTCGGAGTCCAGCGCCACCGGGAAACCGAGCTTGGTGTACGCCTGCAACAGCCGGAACGCCTTCGTGACGTCCTTCGCGGCCGAGCGGAGATCCGAGGTCGGATCCGCGAACTTCCGGTTGACCACCTGGTAGTACTCCTTCTGCTTCCCCCACAGCATCCGGTCGGCCAGGTGGCGGGCGATGGTCAGCCGCTCGGGATTGTCCGCCGAGCGGGCGCCCGTCTCGAACGCCGGCAGGTGCACCGACTCGTCGTCGTAGGTCATGTAGTAGACCTCGTCGTAGCAGTATCCGGTGGGCGGGTCGTCCCGGGTGCTCCACGAGCAGACGATGCCGGCGCTCTTCGTGTTGCGCCACGTCCGTACGTCCATCCAGAAGTTGCCCTTGTCGACGCTCATCTGGGCGTGCACTGTCAACTGGAGGTCCGCCCTGGTGGTCTCGAGGCGTGGACCGGTGGTGGTCCGGTGGTTGACGAGTTCCGCGTCGTAGCAGATCCGGAAGTGCGGCTCGAACTGCTCCTTCGTGCCGTGGGCGAGCAGCTGGAACGCGCTCGGCAGGTCGGCGAGCCGCACGTTGGCGGGGATGCGTACGGCCGGCAGCGGGCTGAACGGCGCACACCCGGCCATCGTGCCGTTCCCGTTGTAGGCACGCGGCTGCTGTCCGGTCCAGTACGAGCGGGTGTTGCTCAACCGGGTCGGCGGCATCTGGTCCGGCCCGTACCACGGGTTGTAGCCACCCTTGGTGACCGAGTCGCGCAGCTTGCGCAGCTCGGCGGACTGGGCGTTGACCGCCGTCTTGTAGTTGTCGACAAGGCCGGTGAACAGCGCGTTGCGGTGCCCGTCCGGGGTGGGCCGGCTGAACCGGCTGCCGGCGTCCAGGATCTGCTGGCCGGAGCGGCCGATCCGGGCGGCGAAGGAGTCGTCGCCGGTCATGTCCCCGGCCAGCGCCGGGTTCTCCAGCGCCAGGGCGGTGAAGGGCCGGGTCGACATCGTCCAGACCCCGGCGTGCGGGGTCCTCGTGGTGGCCGGATACGACTGGTCCCAGGTGCGGGCCAGGTAGGACAGGTAGTCGATCGCGCCGTAGGGGGTCTTCTCGTCGAGCACCCGTACCGGATCGACCGTCGACTGCGACCATTCGGCCGGCGTGAGGACGAAGGGCGCCCCCGCGGCCGTGGAGGTCGCGGTGGTGAACAGCCGGCCCTCCGTCTCGTCGTACTGGGCCACGGAGAGGGGACGCCCGGTGCGCGCCTTGTAGCCGACGTAGGTGTTGATGACGAACTCGGTGTCGTTGAGCGCGCTCTTCTTCAGCGCCTCCTGCATGGAGAGGCTGAGCTGGTCGACCTTGGTCTCCAGGCCGTAGATCTGCTGCTTGATCGCGTCGATGTCGCGGATCACGCCGCTCAGGTCGTCCCGCATCCGCAGCAGGACCGACATGATGTCGTCGTAGATCGCCGAGAGCATCGCCTCGACCCGGTCGAACCGCTCGTGCATCTCGGTACGCAGCTCGCCGACCTGCTCGCGCAGCTTGCCGATCTCCTGCATCACAGCTCGTGCTCGCTCGGGCCGGAGCCCATGAACATCGGCAGCAGGGTCATCACGGCGCCGAGCACGTTTCCGGTCAGCACCACTGTGCTCAGCGACCCGATCGCGTCGCTGAGGCTGAGACCGGCCACCGTGGGCAGGTACTTGTTGATGGCGGTGGCGATGCCGACCGCAGCCTTGCCGATCGCCAGCACCTCCTTGCCGGCCTTCTCGTCGGCGAACCCGGCGAGCGTGGCCAGGATGGTCACCGCCGACTCGGCGGCGTCGATCGCCACCTGCCGGCCGGCGGCCTCGGCCAGCGCGGCCGTGTAGTCCTGCGGCGTCGGCTTCGGGCCGGGCCCGATCGGATACTTCAGGTCCGCGGCGACCAGCTTCTTGATGATCTCCGCGTTCTGGTCGGCGACCTTCTCCAGCGCGCCGCGCAGCTCGGTGCGCAGCTCCGCGAGGTATGCCTGCTCGTTGCCCAGGTGCTCCAGGATCGCCTCGGTGTTGACGTAGGAGGCGAGCAGCGGATCGGCGAGCAGCTGTTCGGTGGTCGCGGTGGAGCGCAGGTTGAGCTGCGCGCCGATCTCTCCGTCCCAGGCCGCCGCGAGGTCGGCGTCCTGCGCCGCCGCCCGGGTGAGCTGGCCCCATGCGCGTTCCTGCTGCGCGTAGAGCGCATCCATCCACCGGTAGTTCTGGTACGCGCTGGTCACCGCGTCCTCGACCTCGGCCGAGGCGGTGATGGTGCCGCCGACTGTGGCGTCCAGCAGCCCTTTGACCATCGGCGCTCCGATGCTGACACCGGGCACGCCGGAGAGCGCATCGATCAGTTTGATCATCGCGGCGTACGTGGTGCGGGCGGTGGTGTCGGAGATGCCCGCCGCGTTCACCGCCTGCCGCGTGGCGACCAGATGCCGCACCACGTCGTCGCGGGACGCGCCGGGGTTACGTCCCCGCCAGTCGAGCAGCTCCGCGGTGACCACCAGGTTCTTCAGGCCCGCCACGCCGCCGTTGTGCGCCCGCAGGTATGCGGCGAACACCCCGTCGTGGAACTTCGCCGCCTCGTAGTCCACCGTCTCCGCCGCCACCGCCGGCGTCGGGGACACGACCACCACCGCCGCCACGACCGCGGCGATCAACGCTCTCCATCGCCCTCGACGGCGGGGAGTCCACACCATCACACCCACTGGGATTCCTCCGGATCACTCCACGCCACCGGGCGGTGGACGCACAGCGCAGCCTGTGGCCGCGTGCGTCCCGCCGGCCAGGGGTGGATGTCCCGCGCCTGCCGGACGCCGCCCGTCCGCCGTCCGGTGGGTGCCGCCGTCCCGCCTCGCCCGGGACCGGCGCCCCTGGTGGACCGGGACGGCGTGCCGGTTGACTGCCCGGACGCCGTGGCCGGTTCGGCGAGGTCCGGGGACCCCCGCGTCCGGTGCGTCAACTCGGTTGTGCGCCGCGGCCCGGCCTGGCAGCCTGGCCGCCTCGGTCTGACGAGAGGCGGCCATGACGCGCACATTCCTGCAGCCGGATGACGTGCACTGCCTGGTGTCGGAACAGTTCGGCTCCGATCGGCGGCTCGCTGCCCTGGACCGCCTCACAGGCGGCACCAAGAAGGGCGTCTACCGGCTCCGGCTGGACGACCGGACAACCGTGATGCTGTACGTGTGGTCCACGGACGAGAACTACTGGCCACCGTCACCGGCCGTCCCGGACGACCCGTTCACCGATGCGTCGGGCGCGGATCTCTTCGCCGTCGGTCACGCGGCGCTCACCGCAGCAGGAGTGCGCGTCCCGCATCTGCTGATGATCGACCGGAACGGCCGTCACCTCGACGCCGACATCGCGCTCGTCGAGGACGCCGGCACGCTGCGGCTGGAGGCGTTGCTGGAGCACGACCCGGCCGCCGCCGCCACGCCGCTGTCCGCGCTCGGTGACGCCCTGCGCCGCATGCACACCGCCTTCGGTCCGCGCTACGGCAAGGTCGCGGCCGTCGCCCGAGGTGAGGCGGCCCCGGCTCGACGCGCGGAGGACGTGATCGTCGACCGCGCGCTCGGCCACCTCGACGCGGCCGCGGCCCGCGACGCCCGGCTGGCCGATGCCCATCACCGGGTCGCCGCCCACGTACGCCACCTCAGGAGCGTGGTCACCGCACGCAAGGAGTACGGGCTGGTGCACGGTGAACTCGGCCCGGATCACGTGCTCGTCACACCGGCTGGTGAGGCCGTCATGATCGATTTCGAGGGACTGGCGTATTTCGATGTCGAATGGGATCATGCCTGGCCGCAGATGCGCTTCGGCGAGACATATTCGGCGCTGCGGCCGGTCGATCTCGATCCCCACCGGCTGGAGCTGTACCGGTACGCGCAGACGTTGTCCTTGATCGAAGGGCCACTGCGGGTCGCGGACACCGACTTTCCGGACCGGAAGTGGATGCTGGACCTGGCCGAGTGGAACATCGCCAAGGCGCTCGCCGCGATCTGACGGCGGCCCGGCACCACGGGACCCGGGACGCACCGCCCGGTCATCGGTGCGCGAGGGCGGCTCAGTCGGCCGGACCGACGTGTGCCGCGAGCAGGCGCCACCCCTCGTCCTCGTCGAGGATCCATGTGCGCGTGTAGCGGACCCGGGCGAGGAACGGCTCGCCGGCAAGGGTGCCTTCCAGCGTGCCGAGGAACCATGTCACCCCGGTGCCGCCGACCACGAGCGCCGCCAGATTCTCCTCGTGCACTCGGACCATCGTCTGCTGGCCGGACCGGTGCGCGTGCAGGTCGTCCTGCTTGGAGTAGAGACGGCCGTCAGGCCCGGTGAACACGAGGCGGTCGTCGATCAACCGATCCAACGCCGCGACGTCGGAGGACAGCTGGGCGCGTTGAAGACGCCGTTCAGCGGCGCGTAACGCCTCGACCCTGGTGCTGTCCGCGTCGCCGTTCCCAACGGGAAAACCATCGTCCTTCACTGTAAGTAAGTTAACAGCGATCTCCGGGAATCGGTATCGGGCAGATGACCGGCTGTGCAGGTCATCGGGGATGGCTAGTTTCGCCCAGTGCCCAACATGATTACTGCGGCGTCCGCAGGGACCTGGACGCTCGGCGACCTGACCGTCAATCGGATCGGATTCGGCGCGATGCGCCTGACCGGCAAGGGCGGTGCGGCGAGCGACCGCGAACGTGTCATCGGCGTGCTGCGCCGGGCGGTCGAACTCGGGGTCAACCACATCGACACGGCGGCGTTCTATTTCTCGCCGCTGCGATCGGCCAACGAGATCATCAACACGGCGCTCTCGCCGTACGCCGAAGAACTGGTCATCACCACGAAGGTCGGGCCGGGCCGCGACCCCTCCGGGGAGTGGCTGCCGCTGGCCCGGCCCGACCAACTGCGCGGACAGGTCGAGGAGAACCTGCGCCAGCTCGGCCGTGACCACCTCGATGTCGTCAACCTGCGCCAGCACGGGTTGGAGTCGGTCGCGGAGCACTTCGGCGCGCTGGCCGACCTGCGCGACGCCGGCCTCATCCGGCATCTCGGCCTGTCGAACATCCGCCCGCAGCACCTCGCGCAGGCACAGGCGATCGCCCCGGTGGTCTGCGTGCAGAACCCGTACGGCGTCGACACCCGGCGCGTGCACGACCAGTTCGTGCGCACCTGCGGGGAGCAGGGCGTCGCCTTCGTGCCGTTCTTCGCGATCGCCGGCGACGGACGGGAGGCCGGCGGCGTGGCCACAAACGAGGCGGTGGTGGCCGTCGCCCGGGCCCACGGGGCGACGCCGGCGCAGGTGCGGATCGCCTGGACCCTCAGCCGCGGGCCCCACATGCTGGCCATCCCCGGCACGGGCGACCCCGACCATCTGGTCGAGAACCTGGCCGCCGGGGCGCTGCGCCTGTCGCCGGGGGAACTGGCCGGCCTCGACTAGCGGCACCCGGCCAGGAGTCCACGCCCTTCGACGGAAGGTCTCACCCTGTGCGGGCAGCGGTCACGTCCCACTCCACTCCTCCGCCGCGCGGCTCCTGGCTGGTGGCCCGAGGTCTCGTCCCCGAGCGCGGCCCTCGGCGCGTCCTGGCCGTCGCGACCTTCGTCAACATGGTCGGAATCGGCGTCTTCATGACGAGCGCCGTGCTCTTCTTCACCCGCGCCGTCGGGCTTCCCCTCGCGCAGGTGGCCCTGGGGATGGGCATCGCGGCGCTCGTCGGGATGCTCGCCGGGATCCCGACGGGGCATCTCGCCGATCGGCGGGGCCCGCGCGAGATCTACCTGCTGACGCTTGTCGTCCGGGCCGCCACCACGGCCGCCCTCGTCTTCGTCCACACGTTCTGGCCGTTCGTCGTCCTGGTCTGCCTCAACCAGCTCGCCCAGTCAGCCGGCGGGGCGTCACGCGGCCCGCTGGTGCGCGGCTTCGGCGGCGCGAACCTGACCCAGTTCCGCGCCTACCTCCGTTCGGTCGCCAACCTCGCCGGAGCCTGCGGTGCCCTCGTCGCCGGCGCCGCGGTGCAACTGGACACCCGCGCCGCCTACCTGACCCTGGTCGTCGGCAACGCCGTCAGCTTCGTGGCGTGCGCCGCCGTCATCACCCGGCTGCCCTCACTGCCGCCCATCGCGGTACCCCACATGACCGGACGCTGGATCGCACTGAAGGACAAGCCGTACATGGCCGTCACCGTGCTCGACGCGGTCATGGGAATTCAGGGCCAGGTGCTGGTCTTCGCGCTGCCGGTGTGGATCATCTCGCGTACCGACGCGCCGCGCTGGTTCGTCGGGGCGGCCGTGCTCGTCAACACCGCTCTCGTGGCGGCGCTCCAGGTCAGGGCGAGCAGGGGGATCGACACCGGTCCGGCGGCCGGGCGGGCCATCCGTCGCTCCGGGTTGGCGTTCCTGGTGGGGATGGCCCTGATCGCCGCCACGTCGACGATGCCCGGATGGCTCGCCGTGGCATTGATGACGCTGGGAGTCGCCGCGCACACGGTGGGCGAGCTGTGGCACACGGCGGGCTCGCTCGAGTTGCAGTTCCTCCTCGCGCCCGCACACGCGCAGGGGCAGTACACGGGAGTCGCCGGGCTCGGCGCGGGGCTGGCCAACGTCGCTGCCCCATCCGTCCTGGGCCTGCTCTGCATCGCCTGGGGCGCCCCCGGTTGGCTGCTGATGGGCGCCGTCTTCGTCGCGGTCGGTCTGGTCGCCCCGGCGGTCGTCCGATGGGGTGAACGGACGCGTCCGGACCCGGTCGTGGCCGGCTAGCCCGGCGGCTTCGGCGCTGCGTCGCGGTCCGTCTCGCGCCACTGCCCACCATCGGTCGGGGCCAGGATGGCGGCGCTGACCTCGTGCACGAAGTCCCGGACGTCGTCGGCCCGGCCGGGGTCGGTGTCCTGGCCGGAGTCGTACCACCAGTCGCGGGCCCAGACGGCGAGGTCGGCCCAGCGGGGGCAGGCGGTGGCGGTCTGGTCGGCGGCCTGCCGTTTGGACAGTTGCCGGCCGTTGCGCAGACGTTGGTAGGCGCGGCAGAGGGTGAGTACCGCGTACGCCTGGGCTCCGGGCGTGGTCATCTGGGTCACCCAGGTGGGCCAGTCGCGGACGTGGTCCAGCAGGGCGGAGCGGACGCGGTCGGGTTCGACGGCGGGCAGCAGTTCGTCGGCAGGGGGTCCCAGCAGCGTACGGCCGTAGTCGTGTACGGCGGCCCAGGTCACGACGCGGTGGGTGGTGGCGGGTAGCAGGTGCAGCGACTCCCCGGGGCTGATCCGGGCGATCAGGTGGTCCCGGCCGCCGACGTCGCGGACCGCGTTCAGTGACACGTACTCCACCTCGATCCGGCCCGCCCACTGCGGGTGCCGCCGGTCGAGATCGGCGTGCAGCCCGGCGAGTACGCCGAGGAGCTTCTCGTCCGGGTCGCTCGCGAGTACCGCGAGCAGGTCGAGGTCGCTGCGGTCGGCGGCGAAGTCCCCTGCCACGAGCGAGCCGTGCAGGTAGAGGCCGCGCAGCCGGTCGGCAAGCGCACGGCACCACGCCTGGCGGAGGTCGGCCAGAACCATGTCGGGTGGGACCACCAGGCGATCCTGTGCCACGGGCCGCCGGCGCCGCCACCGAGTAAACCGATCCGGCACGCTTTGCCGCGCGGATCATCCGCGGGCCGCGCCTACACGCTCGGCGAATTGCGGTGCCGCTCCGCGATGCCCGCCCCGGCCTGACGCTGTGCATCGTGCCGGTGCTGGTCGGCGCCGGCCCGGCGGACCGCAGCCGAATCCTCGTCCGACGGGCGCCTCGTCCGGTCGCGCCGGGCGACGAAGACGACGAGTGCCAGCATTGCCACCACGACGACCGCGAGCGACACCAGCATCGTTCTCATGCCGTCGACGCTACGGCATACGCGCCGGCTTCGGCGTGCTGGCGGTCGGGGGGCTGCCCCCTCCGCCGCCGGATGGCAAGCTCAGGTGTCGTGATCGATGATGTCACGAAGAGCCGCCCGCGCCGGCGGCTCAGGTCGGCACGTCACGCGCCGGTCGGAAAGGGTGGTGGGGACGCGGTGCGGAACCCGGATCTCGCGGAGGCCCGCCGGTGAGGGCGGTCATCGTCGCGGCCGCTGTCGCCTTCGTCATCTCCCTTTTCGGCACGCCGGTGGCGGTGCGCGTCTTCAGCGCGCTGAGGGCAGGTCAGCCGATCCGGTCCATCGGGCTGGCCAGCAACCAGAACAAGGTGGGCACGCCCACGATGGGCGGCGTCGTCTTCATCGTGGCGACGGTCCTCGCGTACGTCGCCGGGCATCTCGCCCTGACCACCCTGCCCGAACGGCAGATCGCGCAGGAGGGGCCGACCATGACGGCCCTGGTGCTGCTCGGGTTGTTCGTCTTCTGCGGCGCGGTCGGCTTCTTCGACGACTTCCTCAAGGTGCGCCGGCGCAACTCCGACGGGCTGTCCGCAAAGGGCAAGCTGCTCGGGCAGGCCCTCATCGGCGGCGGGTTCGGGGTGGCCGCGCTGTACGTGCCGAGCACGAACGGCCAGACCGTGGCCAGTGAGCACATCTCGCTCATCCGCGACATCAGCTGGCTGGACGTCGGCAAGGTCGGCGCGGTCCTGGTCTTCGTCTTCGTGATCACGGCGATGTCCAACGGTGTGAACCTCACCGACGGCCTCGACGGCCTGGCCACCGGCGCGTCGATCCTGGTGCTCGGCGCGTACTCGCTGGTCGGCTTCTGGCAGTACCGGCACTGGTGCGCCGACGACGGGTACGCCCGCGTGAACGAGTACTGCTACCAGGTCCGCGATCCCCTGGAGATCGCCATGATCGCGGCGGCGGCGGCCGGTGCCTGCGTGGGCTTCCTGTGGTGGAACACGTCCCCGGCGCGGATCTTCATGGGGGACGTGGGCGCGCTCGGGCTGGGTGGCCTGATCGGCGGGCTCGCGGTGGTGACCCGCACCACGCTGCTCTCCATCCTGATCGGCGGGCTCTTCGTCCTCATCACCACGACTTGGGTGATCCAGATCGTCTCGTACCGGACCACCGGCCGACGTGTCTTCCGGATGGTGCCGTTGCACCACCACTTCGAGCTGGCCGGATGGAGCGAGTCCACCATCGTGGTGCGGTTCTGGATCGTGGCCGGCGTCTGCGTCGCGGCCGGCCTGGGCCTGTTCTACTCGGACTTCCTGGCGGCCGTGGGATAGCGGCGGAGCGACAGGAGACGCCGGCTCAGGCGGACCACTGCGCGGTGTCGCCGTCGCGGAGGTGGTCCAACTCCGCGAGGTACATCGCCTGGAGGCGGTCGTGGTGCCGGACCAGCAACCTGACCTCCTCGGCGCTGTAGCCCTCGACGAGCCGTTCCGCCCGCTCGGCGAAACGCTCGTACGGCCGCTCCAGGTCGGCGACTCGCTCCGGGCGCACCGTGACGACGACTCGCCGCCGGTCCGCCGGGTCGCGCTCGGCGGTCACGTAGCCGGCCCGCTGGAGCCGGCGGAGCATGCTGGTGACCGCCCCGGTGGTGAGGTTGGTCCGTTCGGCGATCTGCCCCGCCGTGGCGGATGCGACGTCGGCCAGGTAGTCGAGGCATTCCAGGTCGCTCACGGTGAGGCCCAACCGCTCCGCGACGGCGTACCGGAACACCATGGACAGCCGCGACGTCTCCCGCCCGGCGCGCATCAGGTCGGCGATCGCGGAGGCGCGGGCCGGATCGTGGGACATGCGGGCAATCATGCCTCCGGCACGGTGACCCGGTGCAGCCGAGGTAACACGCGGGTCAGCACCCAGTGCGGTGCGGCAGCGCCGCCGGTGAGGCGGTGCATCAGCTTGCCGGCGGTGTCGACGGCGCGGAAGGCGTACGGCACCATCTCGTCCTGGTATCCGGCGATCGCCTCCTCCACGGGTGTGCCGTTGGTCCGGGCGTCCACCAGCCGCCGTCCGAGCAGGGCGGCGTCGCGGAGCGCGGTGTTGCCGCCGTGCGCGCCGAACGGCGGCATGACGTGCACGGCGTCGCCCGTCATCGTCGCCCGGGGGACCGCCCACCGGACCGGTCGCCGGCCGGTGGCGAAGAGGTTGAGCACCGTGGCGTCCAGTTCGGCCGTGTCGACCAGCCTCCGGGCGAGCGGGTGGAAGTCCGCGCTCATCCGGGCCGCCAGCTCCCACAGCGCCCGCAGATCCCCGCGTACGCCGGCGGGCAGTTGCTCCCGCCGGAGCAGCAGCGCCCACATGACGTAGTCGTCGCCGGTGGGGGCGTAGCTGCCCGGTGCCAGGCGCGCGAACGCCTCCCGTGGGCTCTCGCCGAACCGCATGGAGGTGAAGAAGAAGGCGTTGCCCGGCCGGTCGGCGATGGCCAGGACGCCGCTGGTGCGCAGCGCGTCCGGGATGACGCTCGCGCCGTCGCGCCACAGCGGTGACCGGCCGTAGATGCCCGCCATCGGGGTCTCCGCCGGGTCGGCGTCCGGCATGAGCTGCGCGCGTAGCGCCGAGCCGACGCCGTCCGCGCCCACCACGACCGTCGCCGCGACGGCGCTGCCGTCGGAGAACCGCAGCCGCGGCGCGGCCGGGTCGCCGCTGTCCACCGCGACGGCTGCCTTGCCGTAGTGGATGCGGCCGTCCAGCCCGGACTGCAGGATCGACCGCAGGGTGAGCCGGTCCACCTGACGGGTCTCGTGCGGGTCGTCCTTGAAGGTGACGGTGAAGGCGTCCCGCAGCCGTCTGTCGGTGAAGCGCAGCTGCCCGCCGGGCTCGTCGCCGGTGGTCAGCGCCAGCCGGTACAGCGGGCGGGGCAGGCTTTCGCGCAGCGCCGCCAGCCCGTACCGGTCGAGGATGATCCGGTAGCCCTGCCGCCGGACGAAGGGGCCCGGGTCGCGCTCGTAGACGTGCACGTCGATGCCGGCACGCGTCAGGTACTGGGCGAGGCACAGGCCGGAGAGGCCGGCTCCGGCGATCGCCACGGAGAAGTCGGTCGATCTGCTCATCCAATTACCTTAATCATTAAGATAATTTGGGCAAGCTTTCCGGCAGCCACTGTGCACAGTCACCCTGGCTAGATACTCGTCCTAGTTGTATATTCAGTTCATGGGATCGGCTTCGCGCCCCGCACTGCGGGAACCCTCGTACTTCGTCCTTGCTGCTCTGCTCGGTGGCCCGCTCCACGGATACGCCGTGATCAAGCGGGTGACCGAGTTGTCCGACGGTCGGGTGATCCTCGCCGCCGGCTCGCTGTACTCGGTGATCGACCGGCTGCTCGGCGAAGGACTCGTCGCCGCCGACGGTGAGGAGATCGTCAACGGGCGTGCCCGCCGCTACTACCGGCTCACCGACGAGGGCCACCGCGTGCTCGCCGAGGAAGCCGACCGGCTCGCCCGGGCCGCCCGGGTGGTCATGGACCGCCTGCCGCGCGGGATCTCGCCGCACGCAGGCGCCCGTCAACCTTCTACCGCGAGGATCAGACCAGCATGAGTGTTCTGGAGAAGCGTTACCGCATGCTGCTGCGGGCCTATCCGGCCGGCTACCGCCGCGAACGCGCCGACGAACTGATCGACACGTTGATCGGCGACGAGCCGACCACCCGTCGCTGGCCCAGCATCAGGCAGGCGGCCTCGCTGATTCGGGGCGGGCTGCGGGTGCACGGTGGCAGCACCGCGGCCCGGCCCACCGCCGTGCTGTTCTGGCAGGGCATCCACCTGGGAGCCATGGCGGTGCTGGCGCTGGGTGTGCTCATCGGCCTGGACGACATCGTCGAGGCGTTCCAGTACGGCGGACTGTCCGACCCCCTGAACGTCCTGCGGAACCATGGCGTGCACGCGCTCATGGTGAGCGCGGCGCTGGTGGCGCTCGCCGCGGGCCGCACCCGTACCGCCGCCGTCCTTTCGGTGGCCGCCGTGGTGGTGCCGACCGTGATCTCCCCGAATCTGTTCCTCAACGGCCTGCCGCAGTGGTGGGCGCCGGTTGTCGCCGCGCCCCTGATCATTCTGGGCCTGCGGCGTCCGGCGGACGTGCCGGCGGCGCCCCGGGGTAACGCCGTGCTGGTCACCGCCGGCATCCTGGCCCTGCACCTGATCCCGGCGGAGGGCTTGCGCCTGGTCGACCCGGTCGCGCGGCTCGTCGCCGCCGGCATGGTGGTCGCCGGGGTGGCCGCCTTCCTGTGGGTGGGGACGGCCGACCAGCGGCTGCTGCTCGCCGTCGTCCCCACGCTCCTGCTGGGCACGCTCCACCAGCTCGACAACTCCGGGCTGACGGAGGAACTGCTGCGCCGGCCCGACGCCCTGCCGTCCCTGGTCGTCGCGGTCCTCATGGCGGTCGTCGCGGTCGTCTCGACCCGACTGCGGCAGCGCACCCGCGCCTGACCGGCGGACGGGCGGTCCGGTCCCCGGCCGGACCGCCCGCGCGGGAGACGACGGAACAGCTCGCCACCCCTCCTCCTGCCAGGGGAGAAGTCCCTCGGCGTCGACGTAGCCGCCGGTCGGTCCGTCGGGCAGGGCGGTCAGCCAGTCGCCGACCCGCGTACGGCCCGGCGGTCAGGTCGCTCCATGCGCATTGTCGCTGGCGGCGGGGGCAGTCGGCGGGGAATGATTCGGAGTACCCGCGGGCTGTCCGGCTGCAGCCCACGGCGCAGCAGAAGGGCGGTCGACGTCGATGACTCCGACGCAGCTACGGGCCTACGTCGCTGTCGTCCGGCTGGGATCGGTCAAGCAGGCCGCCGCGCAACTGGAGGTCTCCGAGCCGGCGGTCTCGCTGCTGATCGGCCAGCTACGCAGGGAGTTCGGAGATCAGCTGTTCACGCGGACGGCGGCGGGGCTGGCCTTCACCCCCGGCGGGCTGCGGCTCGCCAGCCGCGCGGCCGAGATGCTGGGCCTGCAGGACCGCACGGTCCTGGAGGTCAGTTCGGCGGCGCACGGCCGCCGGATGCTGCGGGTTGCCGCGTCCAGCGAGTTCGCCGAGTTCGCCGCGCCGAGACTGATCGAGCTGTTCGCCAGACGCGCCGCCGACCTCGACATCGAGCTGAGCGTCTGTGACCCCGGCTCCTTCGAGTCGCTGCTGCTGACCCGGGCCGCGGACATCGCGATGGGGCCGCTGCCGCCGGTGGCCGATCCGGCGGTCTCCTGCCGTCCCATGATGAACTACCGGCTCGTGACGGTCGTCGGCCCGGATCATCCGCTGGCCGGTGTGTCGGCGTCACCGGGGCAGTTGCGTGACCAGACGTGGCTGCTCGGGCCGTCGGCCACCAACGCCCTGGGCGCTGTCCCGGCGATGCTGCGCCGGCTCGGTGTGCCCGAGGAGCGGCAGCAGATCTTCCAGAGCCACGCGGCAGCGCTGGGTGAGGCCCAGCGTGGCCGGGGGATCGCACCTGCGCTGTCGTTCACCGTCGCGCCGGACGTCCGCGGCGGCCAGCTCGTGGCGTTGTCCGGGCCGCACGCCACGGCCGAGGCGACGTGGCATTCGCTGGTACTCGTCACCCCCGGCACGCCGTCCGCGGCAGCCGAGCTGTGCCGCTTCGCGTCGACGTCCCGGGCGATTCAGGCGATGATGCGCGGCGTGGGCGTCGCGGTGAACCGTTTCCGGCCCTCGGTGCACGTGACGCTCTGGAGCTGATCGGCGGCGTCCAGCAGGTCCCGGAACGTCGCGGCCGGCAGGAGCCGGTCACAGTACGGCAGGGCCGCGGCCATGCCCGCCACCAGGGGAGCGAAGCCGGGGGCGCCAGCCCGCGGGTTCAGCCAGACGATCCGGTGGGCGCGGCGGCTCAGCCGTGCCATCACGGCGGCGAGCTCGGCCGGCGGGTCGCTGTCCCAGCCGTCCGAGCCGATCAGCACCACCGCACCGCGAACCGCCTCGCCGTGCGGGGACGCGAGCAGCGCCCGCAGGTTCGCCGCGATCCGCGTACCCCCGAACCGGTCGGTCACGGCGGCGCTGGCGTGCGTGATCGCCGCGGACGCCGACGTGTGCCGCAGCGCGACGGTGAGCCGGGTGAGCGTCGTGGCGAAGGCGAACACCTCCGCGTCGGCGACCACCGCGAAGGCCCGCAGCAGGTGCAGGTACGCGTGGGCCTGGGCCCGCATCGACTCGCTGACGTCGCACAGCAGCACGACCCGGCGCGGTCGGCGTACCGGTCGCTCGCGGACGACCTCGACGGGCTCCCACGCGGTGCGACGGGCGCGGGCGATCGTCGGACGCAGCGCGACCCGCCGTCCGGCCGGGCCGACGGCGTGCCGTCTGGTGCGCCGGGACGGCCAGCGGGCGACGGCCTCGCGCAGGGCGTCGCCGAGCAGTTCGACCTGGGTGCTGTCGAGGTCCTCGAACGGCCGGTCGGCGAGCCCGGCGACGGCGCTGGGACGTCGCTCGGGTAGCCGCAGCCCGGCATCGGAGGGCTCCTCCGCGGCGACGGGCGCCGGCAACGTCGCCCACGGCAGCCCACCACCCTCGGCGGTGTCGGCGGTGTCGGCGGGCACCGGCAGGTGCACGTCGTCACCGGCGCCCGGCGGGGCCGCGAACCGGGTGAGCGGTAGCGGCGGCGCGTCGACGAAGACAGCGGCGAAGACACGGTCGAAGGCGGCGAGGTCGGCGTGCCGCCGCACGAAGCTGATCCGGGCGGCCCAGTAGAGCGCGGTCGTCTCCCCGGGTGTACACACGCCGAGCGCACGGACGAAGTCACCGGCCTCGGTGAGCCCGGCGGATACGCCGGCCCGCCGCAACCGGCCGGCGAACGCCGTCGCGAACGCCGCGCGGTCGACGCCGCGCAGCAGACCGGCGCTCACCGGCGTGCGACCCGCCAGGCGATCACCGCGCCGACGACGACGATCCCGACGAGCACCGGCACGAGGCGCTTGACGACGGCGCCACCGGCGATGTCGAGCAGGTCCAGCGTCTGCGCCTCGGCGGCCGGTTCGGCGCGTGCGCCGGCGGCCGGTCGACCGGTGGACGCCGACGCGACCACGGGGGCGCCGGCCAGGATGGTCCCAGGCGGTATGGCGGACGAGGGCCCGGCGGGCGCGGCGGAGGGCGCGGCGGCGACGGCCGTCGCGGGCTCGGATGCATCAGGCGCGGTGGCCGGGGGCGGGGTGCTGTCGCCGGTCTCCTCGGCCGCCAGCTTCGCCTCGAGGTTGGCGACGAACTGGGCGAGCAGCTTGCCGGACACCTCCTTGATCATGCCGCTGCCGAACTGGGCCAAGCGCCCCGAGATCTTCAGATCGGTGTCCACGCTGACGACGGTGCGCTGATCGTCCGGCCGCAGTTGGGCGGTGACCAGAGCGGACGCGTTGGCCGCCGACCGCCGGTCGCGGCCCTTCGCGTCGATCACCCCCCGATAGCGACTGTCGTCCTTCTCGACGAAACGTGCGGTCCCGGCGAACTCGGAGACGACCGGACCGACCTTGACCTTCACCGTGCCCTGGTGGACGTCGCCGTCGACGCCGGTCAGCTGGGCGCCCGGCAGGCACGGTGCGATGCCCTCCAGGTCCGTGAGGATCGCCCACGCCCGCGCGATCGGGATGTCGACGGTGAACTCGTTGGTGATCTTCATGCCGGCCTCTCCTGGTGTGCGCCGAGCGCGGCGGCGACGGCGGCGCGGTCGTCGGGGGTCTTGGCGATGGTGCCGATGGTCTGGACGACGTCGTCGGCGGCGAGGTCGGCGGCGCCGAGCACGGACAGTGCGGCGACCCAGTCGATGGCCTCGGCCATGCCGGGTGCCTTGTCCAGGCCGAGGGCGCGTACGTCGCCGACGAAGGCGGTCGCCGTGCGGACCAGCCCCTCGGTCGCGCCCGGCACGGCCCGTCGGACGATCTCGGTGGCGCGGCCCGTCTCCGGGAAGTCGATCCAGTGGTACAGGCAGCGGCGGCGCAGTGCGTCGTGCAGATCCCGGCTGCGGTTGGAGGTGAGCACCACGACCGGCGGCGTGGTCGCGGTGAACGTGCCCAGCTCGGGGATGGTGATCCCGGACTCGCCGAGGAACTCGAACAGCAGCGCCTCGAACTCGTCGTCAGCCCGGTCGATCTCGTCGATCAGCAGCACCGGCGGGACCGGTCCCGGGTGGCGTACCGCCCGCAGGATCGGCCGTTCCTGCAGGAACTCCGCGGCGAACAGGTCGGCGTCGGTCAGTGAGGTGTGCCGGGCCTCGGCCAGCCGGATGGCGAGCAACTGCCGCTGGTAGTTCCACTCGTACAGCGCCTCGCCGGGGGTCAGGCCCTCGTAGCACTGCAACCGGATCAGCGTCGTGTCCAGCGCCCGCGCCAGCGCCTTCGCCGCCGCGGTCTTACCGACGCCGGGCTCGCCCTCGAGCAGCAGCGGCTTGCCCAGCTTCAGCGCGAGGAAGACGGCCATCGCCATGCCGTCGTCGGCCAGGTAGTCGACGGCATCGAGCCGGCGCCGAACGGCCAGGGGGTCCTTCACCGCGCCTCGCCCGAGAGCAGCCGCTGGTAGTCCGCGCGGGTGTCCACATCGATCGGCACCGGCCCGTCCACGGGAATCTCCGTGACGGGGTGCCGGCCGGAGTGCAGCAGCTTCCACACCGCCTTGTCGCCGTGCAGGACACGCAGCTGCGGAAGGACGTCACTGGCGAACCAGAACGGGTGACCCAGGCCGTCGGCGTACCGGCACACCGCGAGCGGGGTGGTCGCCGCCGCGACCCGGCGTACGTCGGCGGCCCGCACGCCGGGCTGGTCGCCGAGCAGGAGCACGAGCCCGTCGGCGCGCGGGTCCACCGCCCGCGTCGCGGCGCGGATCGACGACCCGCAGCCCGTGCTGAACTCGGCGTTCTCGACGACCTGGACCCCGGTCAGGTCCACCCGCTCGCGGACCAGGTCGGCGGCGCCGCCGAGGGTCACCAGCACCTGGTCGAAGGCGCACGAGCGGGCCAGGTCGAGGGTGGCGTCGAGCAGCGTCCGGCCGCGGTACGGCAGCAGTTGTTTGGCCTCGCCGAGGCGCACCGAGGCCCCGGCGGCCAGAACCAGGCCGGTCACGAACACGGCTACGCCGCCACGTGCCGGTCGAGGCAGCCGGGGCAGCAGAACCAGTGATCAGTGCCGTCGATCCGCACGTGCGGGGTGTCCGGCCCGACCAGGACCGTCATCCCGCACACCGGGTCGACGGCCTGCTGGGGGAGCGCGACGGGTGGCGTGGGGGAGGAGGCGAGGCCGTCCAGCCGGAGCGCCCGCACCACCTCGGCCATGATCGACAGCGCGATCTCCTGCGGCGAACGCGCCCCGATCTCCAACCCGGCCGGGGTCCGGACGCGGGCGCGCTCGGCGTCGGTCAGCGCCAGCTCGTCGAGCACGGCCGCGCCGCGGGTACGGCTGGCCACCAGCGCGATGTGGCCCACTCCGGCATCCAGCGCGGCGCGGATGGCGTCCTGTTCGCCCTTGCCGAGGCCGGCCACCACCACCGCTGCCGCGCCGGAGTGGTCACCGGACGTGGACACCTCGAAGTCGAGGAAGGCGGCCAGGGTGGCCACCGCCGCGCTGATCGGCGTGTCGCCCACCAGACCCAGCACGGGTACGGGCAGCACCGGGCGCAGGAAGATCTCCAGCGCCCCGCCCGAGTGGCACGGGTTGACCACGACCTTCGCCCCCGGGGTGTCGGGGAAGGCGGGCGCGCCGTCCGGCAGGACCCGCAGCAGCAGCGCGTTGCCGTCCCGGAGGGCGTCCAGGGCGGCGGCCCGCACCGAGTTCTCGGCGCACACCCCGCCGACGAACCCCTCGATGGTGCCGTCCGGCAGGATCACCGCGTCGTCGCCGGGCCGGGCCGACGTCGGGTCCTGGGCCCGGACCACAGTGGCGTGCACGAACGGCGCGCGCGCGACGGTCAGATCACGCGTACGGCGGGCGGTCGTCGTCATGGCCACCTCCCTAGACCGGCGGGCGGGCGTTGCCGCGCATCGCGTCCCAGACGCGCGACGGCGTCAACGGCATGTCGGCATGCCGTACGCCGAACGGTTCGAGGGCGTCGACGATCGCGTTGACGATCGCTGGCGGGGAGCCGACGGTGGCCGACTCGCCCACGCCCTTCGCGCCGATCGGGTGGTGCGGGGACGGGGTGACGGTGAAGCCGGTCTCCCAGTCGGGCACCTCGAGCGCGGTCGGCAGCAGGTAATCCATGAGCGACGCGCCGAGACAGTTGCCGTCCTCGTCGAACGCGATCATCTCCATGAGGGCCATGCCGACCCCGTCGGCCAGCCCGCCGTGTACCTGCCCCTCGATGATCATCGGGTTGATCCGGGTGCCGCAGTCGTCGACGGCGATGAACCGCCGCACCGTGACCTGCGCGGTGCCGGGATCGATGTCCACCACGCAGATGTACGCCCCGTGCGGATACGTCAGGTTCGACGGGTTGTAGCAAATCTGCGCCTCCAACCCGCCCTCGATGCCCTCGGGCAGGTCGCCTGCGCCGTGTGCCCGCATGGCGATGTCCTGGATGGTCACGCTCTTTCCCGGGTCACCCTTGACCCGGAAGGAGCCCTTGTCCCACTCCAGGTCGGCGACCGAGACCTCCAGCATGCCGGACGCGATGATCTTGGCCTTGTCGCGGACCTTGCGGGCGACCAGGGCCGCCGCGGCACCAGAGACGGGGGTGGACCGGCTGCCGTACGTGCCGAGACCGAACGGCGTGTTGTCGGTGTCGCCGTGCACCACGTCGATGTCGTCCGGCGGGATGCCGATCTCCTCGGCGACGATCTGTGCGAACGTCGTCTCGTGCCCCTGCCCCTGGGACTGCACGCTGAGCCGGACCACGGCCTTGCCGGTCGGGTGCACGCGCAGCTCACAGCCGTCGGCCATGCCCAGGCCGAGGATGTCCATGTTCTTGCGCGGGCCGGCGCCGACGGCCTCGGTGAAGAACGCGATGCCGATGCCCATCAACTCGCCCCGGGCCCGCTTCTCCTGCTGCTCGCGCCGCAGGTCGGCGTAGCCGGCCATCTCCATCGCGAGCCGCATGGTCGGCTCGTAGTCGCCGGAGTCGTACACCCAGCCGGTCTTCGTCGTGTACGGGAACTGCTCCGGCCGGATGAAGTTCTTCAGCCGCAGCTCGGCCGGGTCCATGCCCAACTCGTCGGCGAGGCAGTCGACGATCCGCTCGACGAGGTAGACGGCCTCGGTGATGCGGAACGAACAGGCGTACGCCACACCGCCCGGCGCCTTGTTGGTGAAGACCGCCGTCATCTTGCAGTACGCGGCCTCGATGTCGTAGCTGCCGGTGAAGACCCCGAAGAAGCCGGCCGGGTACTTCACCGGCGCGGCGGTGCCGTTGAAGGCGCCGTGGTCGGCGAGGACGTTGGTGCGGATGGCCAGGATCCGGCCGTCGCGGGTCGCCGCGATCTCACCACGCATGATGTAGTCGCGGGCGAAGCCGGTGCTGATCAGGTTCTCGAAGCGGTCCTCCATCCACTTCACCGGCTTCCCGGTGACGATCGACGCGACGATCGCGCAGACGTACCCCGGATAGATCGGCACCTTGTTGCCGAAGCCACCGCCGATGTCCGGCGAGATCACCTGGATCTTGTGCTCGGGGATGCCCGCCACCAGGGCGTAGAGGGTGCGGTGCGCGTGCGGCGCCTGCGTGGTGGACCAGAGGCGCAGCTTGCCGTCGACGGCGTCGAAGTCGGCGAGCGCCCCACAGGTCTCCATCGGCGCCGGGTGCACCCGCGGATAGACCAGGTCCTGGCTGACCACGACGTCCGCCCGGGCGAACACCGCGGCGGTGGCCGCCTCGTCACCGGTCTCCCAGTCGAAGCAGTGGTTGTCGGTCTTGCCGTCGAGGTCGTCGCGGATCACCGGGGCGCCCGGTTCGAGCGCGCGGCGGGCGTCGACGACCGGATCGAGGACGTCGTACTCGACGTCGATCAGCTCCAGCGCGTCCCGCGCCGCGTACTTGTCCTCGGCGACGACGAACGCCACCTCCTGGCCCTGGAAGCGCACCTTGTCGGTGGCGAGCACGGCCTGCACGTCG
The DNA here is from genome assembly GCF_042871665.1 of Micromonospora sp. NPDC005686. Taxonomy (NCBI): domain Bacteria; kingdom Bacillati; phylum Actinomycetota; class Actinomycetes; order Micromonosporales; family Micromonosporaceae; genus Micromonospora; species Micromonospora sp. NPDC005686. The sequence continues at coordinate 307,670 of NZ_JBIAIY010000009.1, read as the reverse complement.
TTGGAGAGCGTCGGCATCCAGGCCAGACCCTGCTCGGCCAGCATGGCCCCGGTCACGACCGCCTTGACGCCGGGTGAGGCCTCGGCGGCGCTCGTGTCGATGCTCAGGATCCGCGCGTGGGCCACCGGCGAGCGGAGGATGGCCAGGTGCAGCATGCCGGGCAGCCGGACGTCGTCGACGAACCGGCCCCGGCCGCGGACGAATCGCGGATCCTCCTTCCGCAGCATGCGGCCGTATCCCACCGGCTTCTGGTCGTTGTCGTGGAAGGTGTCCACGCGCTCGTGCACAGTCGTCATACGACGCTCCCGGCGGGCTGGCCGGCGTTGTCGATCTCGCCGGCTTCGCGTGATTCGGTGGTCTCGGTGACCGCGGCGGCGGCGTTCGCCTCGTGTACGGCGGCCCAGCGCACCGAGCGCACGATGGTGGCGTAGCCCGTACAACGGCAGATCTGACCGGAGATCGCCTCCCGGATCTCCGTCTCGGTCGGGTCCGGGTTGCGGTTGAGCAGTGCGCGGGCCGTCATCATCATGCCGGGGGTGCAGAAGCCGCACTGCAGGCCGTGGCACTGGATGAAGCCCTGCTGGACCGGGTCGAGCTCCGCGCCCTTCGCCAAGCCCTCGACGGTACGGACCTGGTGGCCGCCGGCCATCGCGGCCAGCACGGTGCACGACTTCACCGGTTCGCCGTCGAGCCAGACGACGCAGGTGCCGCAGTTGCTGGTGTCGCAGCCCGCGTGCGTGCCGGTCAGGTCCAGCACGTCGCGCAGGAAGTGCACCAGCAGCAGGCGACCTTCGATCTCCCGGGTGACCTCGACGTCGTTGACGGTCATGGTGACCTGCATGCTCAGCTCCTCGCCCGTTCCACGGCCCGGCGCAGGGTCCGTCTGGTCAGCTCGTCGGCCAGGTGCCGCTTGTAGTCCGCGCTGCCCCGCTGGTCGGTGGTCGGATCGCAGCTACGCGCGGCGATCGCGCCGGCCTGCTCGAAGAGGCTCTCGCTGGGCTCCTGCCCGCGCAGCGCCGCGGAGATCTCCGGGATGCCCGTGGTGTTGGGGCCCACCGCGGCCAGCCCGACCCGGGCGTCGGAGATCACGTCGCCGTCGAGCCAGACCGCCGCACCGGCCGAGACCACCGCCCAGTCGCCGGCCCGGCGTTCGACCTTCTGGTAGGCGCTGCCGCAGCCGGGCCGCACCGGCAGCCGGATCTCGACCAGGATCTCCCCGTCGCCGACGGCCGTCTCGTACGGCCCGACGTGGAACTCCTCCATGGACACCACCCGTTCGGCGCCGCCCGGCCCCCGGATCACGCAGCTCGCGTCCAGGGCGGTGCAGACCGCTGACAGGTCCTCCGACGGGTCCGCCTGGCACAGGGAGCCGCCCAGTGTGCCCCGGTTGCGCACCACCGGATCGGCGATCACCCGTTCGGCGTCGGCGAAGATCGGGAAGGTCGCCGTCAGGGTGGCGGACTCGAGCAGTTCCCGATGCCGGGTCAACGCACCGATGCGCATCTCGCCGGGGCCCGCCTCGATGTAGCCGAGCTCGTCGTGGAGATCGTTGATGTCGATGAGGTAGTCGAAACTGGCCAGCCGCAGCTTCATCATCGGCAACAGGCTGTGCCCGCCGGCGATCAGCCGTGACGTGCTGCCCAGCCGTTCCATCAGGCTGATGGCATGGTCCACACTGGTGGCTCGCTCGTACTCGAACGGGGCCGGCACCTGCATATCGCACCTCCGGAAGTCGTCAATGTGGTGCCGGCGCCTGCGGAAGTCAACGCCGACCTAAGCAAGTCCTTAGGTCGGCGTTGACGGTGCCGCGGCTGCTCACGGATCGTGCGGCCATGCGAGACATCGTCGACGGGTTGACCGCGTGGCGTGCCGCCGGCGTCCGGTTCGCCGTCGCGACAGTCGTGCGGACCTGGAGGTCGGCGCCCAGACCGCCGGGCGCGGCCATGGCGGTCTGCGCCGACGGCGAGGTCGTCGGCAGCATCTCGGGAGGATGCGTAGAGGGCGCGGTGTACGAGCTCTGCCGGGAGGCGATACGGACCGGCCAGGCGCGCACCGAGACCTACGGTGTCGGCGACGACGACGCCTTCGAGGTGGGCCTGACCTGCGGTGGCACGATCGAGGTCCTGGTCCAGCCGGACGTCGTGCTGACCGAGCCCGACGCGGTGCTCGCCGCGATCCGGGCAGGTGCGCCGGTGGCGACGGCGTCGGCGGGGAAGGCTCAGATGGTGGTCTGGCCAGACCGGGTGGCCGGTACCCTCGGCGACGCCGACCTGGACCGCGCGGTGACGCAGCAGGCCGAGGGCATGCTCGCCCTCGGCACCACCGGAATCATCCAGCTCGGTACGCACGGCCAGCAGCGGCACGACGAGGTGTCCGTTTTCGTCCAGTCGTACCTGCCGCCACCACGGATGATCGTGTTCGGCGCGATCGACTTCGCCGTCGCGGTGGCCCGGATCGGGCGCTTCCTCGGCTATCACGTCACGGTGTGCGACGCCCGTCCGGTGTTCGCCACCCGCAAGCGCTTTCCCGAGGCCGACGACCTCGTCGTCCAGTGGCCGCACACGTACCTGGCGTCGACGGCAGTCGACGAGCGCACGGTGCTCTGCGTCCTCACCCACGACCCGAAGTTCGACGTCCCGCTGCTCCAGGTCGCTCTGCGCACCCCGGCCCGCTACATCGGCGCGATGGGCAGCCGCCGCACCCACGCCGACCGGCTGCGCCGCCTGCGCGAGGCGGGTGTGGACGAGGCTGCCCTCGCCCGGCTCTCCTCGCCGATCGGGCTCGACCTGGGGGCACGGACGCCGGAGGAGACCGCCGTCGCGATCGCCGCAGAGTTCGTCGCCCTGGCCGCGGGAGGCTCCGGCCGCCGGCTGCGAGATCTGGACACCCCGATCCACCGCAGCTGACAGCACGGCGGCGTGCCTCGGTCGCGTCGGATCAGTGGTTCCGCCTGTGTCAAGGTCGGGATAACCGGTTGGCGCTCGTCCGGTGGTCGGGCAGCATCTCCGGGGTGATGCTCCTGGTTCCCGGCGATCCCCTGCGCCCGCGTCAGCCGGACGACCACTTCGCGGCCGAGGCGCGAGCGGCACGCGAAGCCGGCATGACGGTCGCCGTGGTGGACCACGACGCCCTGGCCCGGGGTGATGACGTCGAGCGGGCCGTGTCCCGGGTGCCGGCCGGTGGCGGTGTGGCCGTGTACCGGGGCTGGATGCTGAGCAGCCGGCGCTACGCCGGCTTCGCCGACGTGCTCGCGACCCGGGACGTGGCGCTACGGACGACGGCTGAGCAGTATCGGCGAGCGCACGAGTTGCCCGGCTGGTATCCGGCGTTGGCGGCGGTGACCCCCCGGTCGGTGTGGACGGTCGGAACGGACCGCGCGGACTTCGACAGCGCCCGGTCCGCCTTCGGCCGGGGGCCGGCAGTGCTGCGGGACCACGTCAAGTCGATGAAGCACTACTGGGCCGAGGCGGCGTTCGTCCCGGACGTGGCCGACGGTGACGCGGCGTGGAAGGTCGCCAGCCGGCTGCGGGAACTCCGGGACGACGACTTCGCCGGTGGATTCGTGCTGCGCGAGTTCGAGTCGTTCACCGGGAGCGAGGTGCGAAGCTGGTGGCGGGACGGCCGGTGCGTGCTGGTCGGACCACACCCGGACACCCCGTACGACCGGCCGTCGACGCAGGTCGACCCGGACACGATCGCCCCGATGGTGGCGGCGCTGGCCCTGCCGTTCGTGACAGTGGACCTCGTTGCCCGCGCCGACGGTGTCTGGCGGGTGGTCGAGGTCGGCGACGGGCAGGTCAGCGACCGGCCCACGAGCATCGCCGCCACGGAGTTCGTGGCGGCGCTGTGACAGGTCCGCCTCGGGGCCCGGTCTCCCAGTGATCGCGTGGTTGGGGTGGCGACATGGCGGAATACGAATACGCCCGGCTCTGCACCTGCTCGCGGGGTGGATCGTTCACCGCGACATTCATCGGTCCTTCCTGTGGGAGCGCCCCCGAACACGCATGATCAGACGGTGAGCGGACCCTGTGCTGCCGTCCTGCTGCCCGATTCGTGGACCCCGTCGCACGGCGAACTGTTCCGGGTCTGGTTGGCGCAGGCGCTCACCAAGGAGACCGGTGACTGGTGGCTGCTGCGAGAGCCGTACCGGTTGGGCTGGCAGGTCGTGTCGCCGACTACCGGACCGATGCTGGTCGAGCCCGGTGACTGGGCCTCCGAGGACCAGGACGAGGAAGCGTGCCTGGTGCGCGCTGTCGGGTTCCGACCCGCGACCGAGGTCCTCCTGGCCGCGGCGACGAACGGCCTGGACGACCACCGGTTCCTGGCTCACCTCGCGGTCGCGACCGCCCGTCGCTACGGCGGACTCATCGACCTGACCGGGCAACTACCGGTGCCACCTCCGCTCGGCGTCCGCGCCCTCGACGCCGTCGAGTCCGGGGTCGGGATGGCACAGTGGCAGGCCAGGGTCCGGGAGACCCTCAGGATGCTTGGCGGGACATGGCAGGAGATCCCCTACCTCACCGATCGCGGCACCACGGCCATCTACCACGTCGTCGACCCCGACCTCCTTGCCGCCTGGTTGACGCATCCGGACTTTCGCATGGTGAAGTAACGGGCTCCCGGCTCAGCCGGCGATCGATGCCGCCATCCGGCGCAGGGCCCCGACGAGGTCGGCGGCGGAGGGCGCGTGGGCCGGGTCGATCAGCCACTGGGTGATGACGCCGGTGAGCAGAGCCTGATGGAAGGCGCCGAACGATGCCGCCTCGGCCGGCGTGGCGGTGGTGGGCGAGGCGTCGAAGAGTTCGGCCAGGCCGAGCCGGGCCGCGGGCAGTCCGGCGGCGAGCTGCTCACGGACCTCGGGCTGGTGCTGGCTCTGGGTGACCATCTCAAGCTGCATCGCCCACAGCCCGGGGTTCGCCCGGAACGATTCGAGGATCCGCACCCAGACGGCCTCGAAACGCTCCAGCGGACCCGCGTCGGCCAGGTCGTCGGCGGCGAGCGCCCTGGACATCTCATCACCCCACTCCCGCATGACCTGAATCATGGCGGCGTTGAGCAGGGCCTCGGTGGAGCGGTAGTGATAGCCGATCGCGGCCAGGCTGGTGCCGGCGGCGGTGGCGATGTCGCGGGCGGTGGTGCGGGCGTAGCCCTTCTCGTAGAGACAGCGCTTCGCGCCTTCGAGGAGAGCCTCACGATTTCCCATGGGGCGATCCTAACCGTCTGAGACATCGTACTAATACATATGTCTTGAACAAATGTCTTACACAAGCGTATCGTCGAAGCATGACTAAGACGGTCCTGATCTCCGGCGCCGGCATCGCCGGCCTCACGCTGGCGCACTGGCTGCGCCGCCACGGCTTCACCCCCACTGTCGTCGAGCGGAGCGCGGAGCTGCGCGACGGGGGGTACAAGGTGGACATCCGCGGCGCCGCCCTCGAGGTCGTGCGCCGCACCGGGATCCTGGAGCAGGCCCGACAGCTCCGCACCGACGTGCGCGGCGGCACCGTGGTCGACCGCACCGGCAAGCGTGTCGCCAGCATGAACGGGGACACCTTCGGCGGCCGCGAGGAGCACGACGCGGAGATCTTGCGTGGCGACCTCACCCGGCTGCTGTTCGACCTCACCCGAGACGAGGTGGACCATCGCTTCGGTGACGCGATCGCCGCGCTGGACGGCACGTCGGTCACCTTCGAGAGCGGCCGCACCGAGACGTTCGACCTGATCGTCGGCGCCGACGGGGTGCACTCGCGCACCCGGGAGCTGGGCTTCGGCCCGGAGTCCGGCTTCGTCCACGACATGGGCTACCGCGTCGCCATCTGCACCGTGCCAAACCATCTGGGCCTCGACCGCGAGGAGCTGACCTATGTCAGCCCCGGCCGCACCACGCTGGTCTACAGCACCGCCGGCCAGACCAGCGCCAAGGCGATGTTCCTGTTCACCGCGCCGGACGGGGCCGACGAGAGCGATCCGCGCCGGGCGCTGCGGGAGGCCTTCGCGGGGCAGGGCTGGGAGGTGCCCCGGCTGCTCGACGCTGTGGCCGACGCGCCCGACCTCTATTACGACCGGCTCGCCCAGGTGCGGATGGACAGCTGGTCGGCCGGCCCGGTCGTGCTGCTCGGCGACGCGGCGCACTGCGCGTCCCCGGCTTCCGGGCAGGGCACCAGCCTGGCTCTGGTCGGGGCCTACCTGCTGGCCGGCGAGCTGGCCGCATCCGGCGCCGACCACCGGGCCGCGTTCGCGGCCTACGAGAGCCGGATGCGTCCGTTCGCCGAACGTAACCAGAAGCTCGGCCCGGCCAACGTCAAGCGGATGGTGCTGAGCAGCTCCAACCAGGTCAAGATGTCGATGGTGATGCTCGGGGTGATGTCCAGGCTGCCCGGCCGCGACCGGATGATGGTTGCCGTGATGGCGCCCCTGCGCAGAGCCGCCAACGCCATCGAGATCCCTACCTACCCGACGGCCCGGTTGGACGAGCCGCCGGCGAGGAGCGACCGGTCGCGCTGAACGGTGTCGAACAGCGCACAACGGGAACGGGTGTGCCGCGTCGATCGACCAGGGGTCAGGCCTGGCTCAGGCCGAGGGCCTCGTCCACCCGGTCCAGCACCGTCACGTCGTCGTGGCCGACGCCGCGCAGCAGGTCGATAGCGGTCGCCCGGATCTGCCCGACGATCATGGTGACCGGCAGCGGCGGGTCGGTCCGCAGCAGGCCCGCGGCGATCCGGACCGCCTCCAGGGCCGCCGCGTCCGCTCGCTGCGCGTGCCGGTCGGCGTCGGCGCCGGTGAGGTCGTGGGCCATGGCCTCACCAGCCGACCGTACGGCAGAGGTCAGCGCGCCGATCGCGGCGGCCAGCTCCGGCGGGGTGGCGGTGTGCCGGCGGGTCAGGGTCACGCCGGCGCGGGCCAGCACGCGGATGTTGCGGGCGGCGTAGTCGAGCTGCCGCAGTGTGGCCTCCACCTCGACGAGCTTGCCCAGATGCCGGCGGCGCAGCCCCAGCCGCAGCGTCTCACCGGTGGCGAGCACCGCGGCCTGCATCTCGGCGACGCAGTCGTCCACCTGCCGTGCCCGGTCCAGCGCTGCGCGGGCGGCGTCCTCGTCGCAGCCGCGCAGCGCCGCGTTGATCTGGTCGAGCAGGTCGGCCAGGTCGGTGTAGCTGCGCCGGGCCTGCGCCACCAGTGGCGCCAGCGGGTCACGGGCGGCCATCAGCTGGCTGGCGCCCAGTGCCACCACGCCGCCGATGAGCGCGTCGACGAAGCGGAACGGCATCAGCGTCCCGTTCGGCGCGGACACCACCACCAGGGCCACCGCGAGCGACACCACAACCGTCCTCATGCCGTCGGCGCTACGGCGTGCGCACCAGCCTCGGCGGGCGGCGAAGTACGGCGCGGTGAGGTTCAGGGGCTGCTCCGTGCGCCGCCGGATGGCAAGCTCACGTGTCGTGATCGATGACTTCGCGACGGGCCTCCCGCCCGGCGGGCCCGGGTCGGTACGTCAGGCGCAGGTCCGGAAGCCCGGGGTCCGCCGATGAGGGCGGTCATCGTCGCGGCCGCTGTCGCCTTCGTCATCTCCCTTTCGGCACGCCGGTGGCGGTGCGCGTCTTCAGCGCGCTGAAGGTCATCATCACCACGACCTGGGTGATCCAGATCGTCTCGTACCGGGCCACCGGCCGGCGTGTCTTCCGGATGGTGCCGTTGCGCCACCCCTTCGAGCTGGCCGGTTGGAGCGAGTCCACCATCGTGGTGCGGTTCTGGATCGTGGCCGGCGTCTGCGTCGCGGCCGGCCTGGGCCTGTTCTACTCGGACTTCCTGGCGGCCGTCGGATGAGGGTCCCGGGAGCCGGGGTCGTCAGCGCTTGACGACGGTGAGCAGCACGGCGGAGTCTGCGAGCGCCTCCAGCGTGTGCCGGCGGTCCGGCACGATCAGCAGATCGCCGGGTGCGCCGTCCCAGGACGTCTCGCCGGCGCCGAGCCGGACCCGGCCGTGCAGGACGTGGACGGTGGCCTCGCCGGGGTTCTCGTGTTCGCTGAGCATCTGGCCGGCGGTCAGCGCGATCACCGTCTGGCGGAGCTTGTGCTCGTGACCGCCGTAGACGGTGGAGCTGCTGCGGCCGCTGGAGGAGGTGTGTGCGCGCTCCAGCTGCTCGCGGGCCAGCGCGGTCAGGGATGACTTCTGCATCAGGTGTCCCGTCCTCTCGTCGTAACGGTTCTCCCGAGCCGCCCAACCGGCTCAGGTCGACTCTGGCATACCGACGAGGGCTTCCTGCTACACGGTCGGCACCACCATCGGGGTGCCGGTGACCGGGTTCGGCATCACCACGCTGGGCAGGCCGAAGACCTCCCGCATGAGGTCGGCGTCCACCACGTCGGCCGGCGGGCCCTGCGCGACGACCCGGCCGGCCTTCATCGCCACGATGTGATCGGCGAACCGGCAGGCCTGGTTGATGTCGTGCAGCACGGCCACGACGGTGCGTCCCTCGTCGCGCAGCCGCGCGAACAGTGCCAGCAGCTCGTACTGGTGCGTGATGTCGAGGAACGTGGTGGGCTCGTCGAGCAGCAGGTACGGCGTCTCCTGCGCCAGCACCATGGCGATCCAGACCCGTTGCCGCTGCCCGCCGGAGAGTTCCTCCACGGGCCGCTCGGCCAGGTCGGTGACGCCGGCAACCGCCATGGCCGACCGGACGGCCTCCTCGTCGGCGGCCCCGCCTGCGCCGAGCAGGGACTGGTGCGGGTAGCGGCCCCGGGCGACGAGCCGCCGCACGATGATGTTCTCCGGCGCGACGAGGCCCTGGGGCAGGAAGCCGACCTGGCGGGCGAACGGCTTCGGCCGGTGCTCGGCGACGTCCCGGCCGTCGAGGCGTACCGCGCCCGAGGCCGGTGTGAGCAGCCGGACGAACGCCTTCAGCAGCGTCGACTTCCCGCAGGCGTTGGGGCCGACGATCGCCGTGAACGCGCCGTCCGGCACGGCCAGGCTCACCCGCGTCGACACCACCCGGTCGCTGTAGCCGAGCGTGACGTCCTCCGCGGTCAGGCGGCTGGTCACCGTCGTTTCACCTCCATGCCGAGCAGCCAGATGAGATAGCAGCCGCCGATCGCCGTGGTAACCACGCCGACCGGCAGCGCGACCGGCGCGAGCAGCAGTTGCGCGACGAGATCCGCGGCGAGCAGCAGCACCGCGCCGGTCAGCGCCGCCGGCACCAGGGGTACGCCGGCGGCCCGCGCGAGCCGCCGGCCGATCTGGGGCGCGGCGAGCGCGATGAACACGACCGGCCCGGCCACCGCTGTCACTGTCGCGGTGCAGCCCACGCCGGCCAGGACCAGCAGCAGGCGGAGCCGGCCCAGGCGTACGCCAGTGGTGCGCGCGATCTCGTCGCCCAGTGCAGCCTGGTGCATGGCGTGCGAGATAACGACGAGCAGCAGGACGAACAGGCCGATGACGGCGAACGGGAGCCGCACCTCGGCCCAGTCGACGCCGTTGAGCGAGCCGGCGTTCCAGCCGGTCGCGGCGAGCGCCACGTCGATCTCGGCCCGCAGCACGATCCAGGAGTTGAGCGCGGTCAGCATCGCGTTGACGGCGATGCCGATGACGACCAGCCGGACGCCGCTGAGCCCGGAGTCCAGCGACAGCAGGTAGATGAGCGCGGCGGCGAGCAGCCCGCCCGCCACCGACCCGGCCGCGAGCTGCCCGGCGGTTCCGTTCAGCACGGTGATCGCGACAAGCGCGCCGGTGTACGCGCCCGCGTCGAGGCCGATCACGTCGGGGCTGCCCAGCGCGTTGCGGGTCAGGTTCTGGAAGACCGCCCCGGCCAGACCCAGCGCGGCGCCGAAGACCAGCGCGGCGGCCACCCGGGGGAGTCGCCACTCCCGGATCACGAAGGCCGCGTCGCCGCCCCGGAACAGGGCGTCGAACACCTCGGCCGGTGTCGCCCACTCCGGCCCGTGGCTCAGCGTCAGCAGCGCGAGGGTCGCCGCGGCCGCGACGAGCCCGGCCGCGGCGACGGCCGAGCGCCGTTCGACCTCGATCGCGAGCCGTCCCGCCCGCAGCCTCACAGTGCTCACAGCGCCGCCGCCCCGTAGCGGCGGACCGCCCAGATCAGCACCGGAGCGCCCAGGAACGCGGTGACGATCGACACCGGGACCTCGCCAGTGGGCAGCAGGACCCGCGAGCCGACATCCGCGACGAGCAGCAGGATCGGCCCGAGCAGCATCGAGTACGCCATGATCCACGGGATCGAGTCGACTGCGAGCCGCCGCGCCAGGTGCGGAACCATCAGCCCGACGAACGCGATCGGGCCGGCGACCGCGGTGGCGACGCCGGTGAGCAGCGTGACGAGCACCAGGACGGTGACCCGGGTCCGGGTCACGTGGGCGCCGAGCGAGTGGGCGACGTCCTCGCCGAGGGCGAGCGCGTTCAACGGCCGGGTCGCGGCCATCGCGGCGGCCAGGGCGGCGACTGTCACCAGCACCGGCAGCACCAGCGGCGTCTGCTCGGCGCCGGCCAGCGCCCCGACTGACCAGAACCGGTACCTGTCGAAGACGTCCGGGAAGCCCAGCCGCAGCCCGAGCGAGACGCCCATCAGCACCCAGCTCAGCGCGACTCCGGCGAGGACCAGCCGCAGCGGTGAGGTCCGCCCGACGGCGTAGACGGCGACGGCGGCGAGCGCGGAGCCGGCCACCGCGAGCACGAGCTGCCCGGCCTGCGACCCGGCGACGCCCGCCAGCACGCCCAGGTTGATGGCGAAGCCGGCCCCGGCTGTCACGCCGAGGATGCCGGGCTCGGCCAGCGGGTTGCGGGTGAGCGTCTGGATCAGCACCCCGGCCGCGCCGAGGGCGGCGCCGACGCAGACGCCGAGGATCGTGCGGGGCAGCCGGATGTCGCGTACGACGAGGTGGTCGGTCGTGGCCGCGAAGTCGGTGAGCGCGCGCCACACCTCGACCGGCGCGACCGGTCGCGCGCCCACGGCCATGCTCGCGCCCGCCGCGACGACGAGCAGCGCGGCGGACACGAGCAGGAACGCCGCCCGGCGGGACAGGTCAGTCTTCAAGCCCGGCGACTCCGCGCTTCCAGTACCCGGTGATCAGTGAGTCGAGGCGGCCGGCGCTCCAGGCGCGTAGCGGCCTGATGTCGTTCGCCTCGCCGGCCGCGAAGAGGAACGCCCGCCCGGCCGGCAGGCGCAGCGACCCCACCTGCTGCGCGAGCGTGGACCCGGTGGCCGCGCGCACCAGCCACGTCACCGCCACCCCGTCGCGGTGCGTGAGCGGGTAGTCCTGTTCGGCCGGGTCGTCGACCTCGGCGACCACGTGCGCCGACACGTCGGCCGGGGACTCCTGCAGCCACCTGGCGACGGCCGGCAGGGCGGTGGCGTCGACGGCGAAGACGTAGTGGTCGTAGCTGTGCGGGAACGCCTTCGCGCCGGGCGGGCCCGCGATCGTCACCCCGTCGCCCACCGCCGCCGCGTCCGCCCACGCCGACGCGACACCGCCGTCGTGCAGCACGAAGTCCAGGTCGATTTCGCAGGCGGCGGGATCGTAGCGGCGCACCGTGTACTTGCGGGTGGTCGGCAGCGGGCGGGGCCAGTCGAGCATGCCCCGCCCGTCCGGGACGGGATCGCGCCGGGTGCCGTCCGGATCCGGGAAGACGAGCTTGACGTGGTCGTCCGCCTGGTAGGTGTGGAAGTCGGCGAGGGCCGGGCCGCCGAGGGTCAGCCGCACCATGCGCGGGGTCAGCCGCCGCCGGGCGACGACCCGGACCTCGCGTACGCCGATCGGGTAGCCGATCCGGACCGTGCCACTGCCCGCGCGGTGGTGGGCGGCGACCCGGCCGGCCGGGTCGTGACGGTCGACTGTCATCGGGCCAGCAGCGGCGCGAATGCCTTGTCGACGGAGTCGAGCGTCCGGAGGGCCGACTCGTACGTCGCCGCCTCCGTGTACTGCAACGGGAACACCCGGCCGGCCTTGACCGCGGGCAGGTTCTTCCACAGCGCGGAGTCGAGCACCTGCTTCACCGCCTCGGCGGGGGTGCCGTCGGGCTGCACCGTGTACGTGATGGCGTCGGCCTCGCCGAGGCTCGTCGGCAGTTCCTCGATCGCTGGGTACTCGGTGACGTCGAGCCCGCCGCCACCCTTCTCCTTGACCTCGCCGTAGTAGGTCACGCCCGCGTCCTGGGCGATGTTGGTGCCCCACGAGCCGGCGAACTCCCGGTGGAAGGTGCCCTTGGCGATCTCGCCGTAGCTCCCCACGTGCCCGAACTTCAGGCCCGCGAGGGCGGCGCCGTACTTGTCCTTCAGTTCCGCGGCCCTCTTCTCGTACGCCTCCTTGGCCGCCTGGAAGTTCGTGCCGCGACCGGCGGCGTCGGACTGCCGGCGGGACAGCTCGCGCCAGGCGGCGGGCGTGGTGGGGCCGATCGCGACGACCGGCGCGATGCTCTCCAGCCGCTTCATGTCGATGCTGCCGAGAGCCGGCTTCGGCACCCCGATCACGATGAGGTCCGGCTTGGCGGCGGCGACGGCCTCGTAGTTGGTCTCGGCAGCCGCCTCGCCGGCGACCTTCGGCAGCCGTTCGTAGGTGGCCCGGTCCTGCTCGGCCATCAGCGCCAGGCCGCGCTTCCAGCTCGAGATCCCCACCAGTGCGGCGTCCGCCTCGATCAGGACCGGCACCGCATAGCCGGTGGCGACGACCCGCTGGGGGTCGGCCGGGATCGTGATCTCGCCGTTGTCGGCGGCGAAGACGCGCGTCGCGGCGTCGCCGGACTTCGCGGCGGAGTCGCCGCCGTCGGATCCGCAACCGGTGACCACGGTGAGCGTCACCGCGGCGGCGGCGATCACGCGCCAGTGCTGTCGTACGGACATCTGCCAGTTCCTTCGGGGTCTCAACACAGAGGTGCAGCCCTACTGGGCTGCAGAGCTTAGGCTAGCCTTACTTCTGTGGGCAGAATGTCGCCGAGAGGTCAACCGATGTCGGGGAGAGGTCAGAGCGTGATGGTCACCGGCCCGATCACGGCGGATCCGGTCAGCTGCGAGGAGTTCGGCTACGGCCTCGGCCGCCCCGACGGCATCCTCCTCCTGCGCTACCGGTCGGTGACCCGGCTGGCGTTCGCCGAGAACCGGGAGGATTTCCTGCACCAGTTCTACTGGTCACCCGACGGTCTGCTCTCCGCCCGCCACGGTCGGCACACCACCTTCCTCGGGCCGGACGAGGTCTTCTGGGTGCACCGGGCCGTGACCCACGAGGTGCACGCGGCGGACCGGCAGACGGTCTACCGGATCTGCCTGCGCGAGGTGCCTGGTGCCCTCGACGGGCTGGGGGCCGGCGTCGCCACCATCGACGCCGAGGCCGCTCGGCTCGTCCTCGCGCTCACCACCGCCGGCTACGACGAACGCGACGCCCTCGCCGCCCGCAGCCGCATCATGGCCGGGCTCGCCCCCCGATCCGACCCCGACGACCGGCAGGCCGGCGGTACGGGCGTCGCGCTGGCGGTCGCCACGGCCCTGGCCCGAGACCCGGGTGACACGACAGGGCTCGCCGAGTGGGCGGACCGCCTGCACGTCAGCGTCAAGACGCTGCAACGTGACTTCGACCGCGAGTTCGGCATGTCGTACTCGCAGTGGCGCACGAAGCTGCGCCTGCGTGCGTCGCTGGCGCTGCTGGAGACCCGGCCGGTCGGCGAGGTCGCCCGCCGCGTCGGGTACGCCAGCCCGTCCGCGTTCATCTCCGCCTTCGTCCGGGAGTACGGCTACACGCCGGGTCGCGCCGCCGCGATGCGGCGTACTGCCGACATCCCCGCGCCCCGCGCGGCGAGGAGCCTCCGGCACCCACCCGTCCCGTGATCAGCTTGGTCCTGCCGAAACGGTGGCGCGGTCACCTGCTCAGCTCATGGTGGCCTTCGGGGCGCCCTTGCCCGGGTCGATCCGGGTCGGACCGGCGGCCGAGGGGCGGATGTCGAAGTCGAAGATCTCGGTGGGCAGGTAGACCGTCGCGCAGGAGTTGGGGATGTCGACCACGCCGGAGAGCCGTCCCTCGATGGGTGCGGCACCGAGCAATAGGTACGCCTGTTCCGGCTGGTAGCCGAAGCGGGTCAGGTAGTCGATGGCGTGCAGGCAGGCGCGCTGGTAGGCGAGCTGTGAGTCGAGGTACCGCTGTTCGCCGTCGAGGGTGACCGAGAGCCCGGAGAAGGCCAGCCACTGGCTGAACTGCGGCGGGGTGTCACCCGGAATGAAGATCGTGTTCTCGGCGACGCCGTACGTCTGCATGCCGTTCTTGATCAGGTCTACGTGCAGGTCGGCGAAGCCGCCCATCTCGATGGCGCCGCAGAAGGTGATCTCCCCGTCGCCCTGGGAGAAGTGCAGGTCGCCGAGGGACAGGTTGGCGCCCGGCACGAACACCGGGTAGAAGACCCGGCTGCCGACGGTGAAGTTCTTGATGTCCTGGTTCCCGCCGTTCTCCCGGGGCGGAGCGGTCCGCGCCGCCTCCGCGGCCACCCGGTCGAAGTCGGCGCCGGTGAGGCGGCCGAGGATCGCGTCCTGCGGCTCGGGGGGCAGGGCCAGGGGCGGCACCCGGTCGGGCGCGGTGGCGATCAGCGCCCCCTCCCGCTGGTTCCAGGTGGCCAGCAGCGACGCGGACGGGGCGGTGCCCATCAGCCCCGGGTGGGCGATCCCGGTGAACGAGACCCCGGGGATGTGCCGGGAGGTCGCCTTGCGGCCGGTGAAGTCCCAGACCGCCTTGTAGGCGTCGGGGAACTGCTCGGTCAGGAAGCCGCCGCCGTTGCCGGTGGGGAAGATGCCCGTGTAGCCCCAGCCCTGACCGGCCAGCGGACCGGACTCCTGCGGGATGGGACCCATGTCGAGGATGTCGACAATGAGCAGGTCGCCCGGCTCGGCGCCCTCGACGGCGAAGGGGCCGCTGAGAGCGTGGACCCGGGTCAGCGGAGCGTCCCGGATGTCCTCGGCGGAGTCGTCGTTGTGGATCGCGCCGTCGAACCACTCACGGCAGTGGACGCGGAACGACTGTCCGGGCCGTACCGTCGCCACCGGCGGGATGTCGGGATGCCAGCGGTTGTGCCCGACCTTCTCCTGGTCGGTGAACCTCTTCGTGGAGTCGAGGGGAAACAGCAGTTCAGGCACGGTGTTGAGCCCTTCTCGTGCGTCCCGCCGCGGCGGGTCAGGTGGACTGCCCGAGCTCGGTCACCAGCGGGGCAGACGGGCGTGGGCCGGGTTCGTCGAGTGGCGCGCCGGGCGGCCGCCGGGCACGCGCCCGACCACCTCCGGCTGTTCCGCGCTGCGCTCGGTCCGGTCCATGGCGTCGCGCAGCGCCGCCGGCATGCGGGCGAGCCGGGGCGCGGAGAACACCCGTGTCGCCGGCGACCCGCACCGGGGGCAGCTCGTCGACGGGCTCGCGGTGCCGACCGGCATCACGACGTCGAACCTGCCGTCCTGCGGGCAGCGGTACTCGAAGGTGGCCATCGCCGCTTCCCGTCCAGCCTTTCGTGCGTGCGGTGGCCGTTCCGCAGCGGCTCACCCTGTCTCCCCGATTGTGGCTGATTTCTGACACAAACGGCGCAAAACGACGAATGAGGCGGAGTTGCTGCGGCGGCCGAGGTGTGGGACACGTTGGCGATCATCGATGCCTGGCGAGCATTGTCTACCCATGGCCGTCTCCCCGTCCTCGCTTCTGCGCCGCCTGCGGCCGGGTCTGCCGGCCGCCGTCGCGCTGTCCACCGCGTTGCTCGCCACCACCCTGAGCGCCGCCCCGTCGGCCGGCGCCGGCACCGCGTACCCCGCTGCCGCTCCGGCGCCCGGCGTCGCCGCGGCGCCCGTCGCGGACCCGACCGGGACCGCGACGCCGACGTCGACGCCCAGGACGCCCGACCCACCCAGCACCACGCCGTTCCCGCCGAGCGCGCCCACGAACCTGACCGCCACCCAGGTACGGACCACGTCCGTCACCCTCACCTGGACGGCCGCCACGCCCGGCTGCTGCGCCGTCGCCGGGTACGACATCGTCTACTTCAATCCGTTCGACGACGTGGTCTACAGCCTCAGCCTCGGCGACGTCACCACCGCGACTGTCACCAGCTACATCCAGCCGGGCCGGCAGTACACGTTCCGGGTGTCGGCCCGGGACTCGGACAACCGTCGTTCACCGGCCAGTGACCCGGCGACTGTCGTCACTCCGGTGACGGACACCGGACCGGACACCACCCCGCCGAGCGCGCCGGGGAACCTCACTGTCGGCGAGGTGACCGACTCGACCGCCCGGCTGTCGTGGTCGCCGTCGACCGACGACGTTGGCGTGCTCGCCTACGACGTCTACCGGTTCGACGGCTGGTACACCTCCACGCGCGTCGCCACCGTGCCGGGTACCACGTACACGATGTCGCTCCCCGCGCCGGCGCCGGCGCCACTGCGCACGCTGTACTACGTGCGGGCCCGGGACGCGGTCGGCAACGTGTCGATCGCCTCCAACACGGTCACCGTGCCCACGACGTCCACGCCGCCGTCGACCTGCCGGGTGACCTACCGGAACCAGTCGGAGTGGCCAGGTGGTTTCGTGGCGGCGGTGACGGTCCAGAACACCGGGACGGCGCCTGTCGACGGCTGGATCCTCACCTTCGGCTTCCCCGGTGACCAGCAGGTCACCACCGCGTGGAACGCCACAGTCGCCCAGACCGGCGCCACGGTGACCGCCCGCAACGCCGACTGGAACCGCCACATCGCGCCGAACGGCTCCGCGACCTTCGGCTTCCAGGGACGGTGGAGCGCCAGCGACGCGCCGCCGACCGTCTTCTCGCTGAACGGCGCCCCCTGCGCGGTGGGCTGAGCGCCGCCCGCGACCGACCTGAGAGGGAGTCCCGTGCCCACACCCCACCACCGCCGACGCACCCTGGCCGGGGCCGTCACGGCCGTCGCCCTCGCCGTCACCACCACGTTCGGGGGTACGCCCGCGCCCGTCGCCGCCGCGAACACGCTCAGCATGCGGGGCGCCGACGTCTCCTCGTTGCAGCGCAGCCTGGACCTGGGCGCGAAGTACTACGACGCGGGCGGGGTCGCCCGCGACCCGCTGGACATCCTCAAGTCCGTCGGCGTCAACTACGTCCGGTTGCGCGTCTGGAACAACCCGCCCAGCGGCTACAACAACAAGAGCAGGGTGCTGGCCCAGGCGCGTACGGCCAAGGCCAAGGGCCTCAAGGTGCTGATCGACTTCCACTACTCCGACACCTGGGCCGACCCGGGCAAGCAGTACAAGCCGGCCGCCTGGGCCGGGCACAGCCTCAGCCAGTTGCGCAGCGACGTGTACGCCTTCACGTACGACGTCTGCGCCGCCCTGCGGGGGCAGGGCACCCTGCCGGACAGCGTGCAGATCGGCAACGAGATCAACGTCGGGATGCTGTGGAACGAGGGCAAGGTCGTCAACAACGACTTCGCCCCGCTGGCCGGGCTGCTGAAGCAGGGCTACAACGCGGTGAAAGCATGCGGCGGCGGCATCCCGGTGATGATCCACACCGCGAACGCCGACAGCAACGCCAACGCCCGGTGGTTCTACGACGGCATCCGGGCGCAGGGCGTGCAGTGGGACATGACGGCCCTGTCGTACTACTGCATGTGGCACGGCAGCCTGGCCAACCTCTACAACAACATCGTCGACCTGCGCGGCCGCTACGGGAAGCCGGTGGTGATCGCGGAGACCGCGTACCCCTTCACCCGGGACAACGCCGACGGCGAGCCGAACGCGATCGGCGACGCGACCTGCGACGGCATCGGCGCGACCTGGGCCGGGCAGGCCCAGGAGTTCGACTGGGTGCAGAACACCGCCCGCAACGCCGGCGCCGTCGGTGTCTTCTACTGGGAACCGACCTGGTACGCCGTCAGCGGCAACGGCTGGGACCCGGCGAACATCAACGGCACCGGAAACCAGTGGGACAACATGGCCGTCTTCGACTGGTTCGGGCGGGTGAACCCGGGGGTGCGCTGGACGCCCTGACGGGCCGGCCGGCGCACCCCCGGGCTCAGCGCCGGCCGATCGAGTGGCGACGGCCCCACGCGATGAACACGAACAGCGCGAACAGCACCACGGGGGTGAGTACCAGTGCGCCGCCGTCCAGGATGAACGCCTGGGTGACGGCGGCGCCGACCATGAGCAGCGCGAGCCCGACGGCGGCCAGGCCGGCGAGCCGCGGCACGAGCAACCCGATGCCACCGGCCAGCTCCAGCAGGCCGACGAAGTAGCGGAACCAGGGCGCGGCGCCCATGTCCTCGAAGGTCTGGACCGCGTTCGTCTCGCCGAACAGCTTGGGGGCGGCCGAGGCGACGATGAAGAAGACGCCGAGGAAGATCTGGAGCACCCACAGCGTCCGGTGCAGCCCTCGGGCGACGGGTGTGGGAGTGGTGTCGGCAACGGTCATGGTTCTCGTCCTCCTGGCGGTCGGCCGGTGTTCCGCATCCGATCGGATGCACCAGCTCAGACCGGCGAACGCGCGTGAACTCATCGGACCGATCGCCAGTCGACGCGTTCCTGGCCGCGGCGGAGCCTGCGTACCATCTCCCGGTGAAGCTCCGCCGTCGGCTGGTCGCCGTGTCACTCCTCCTGGCGGTGGAGGCGACCGCGTTCGCGCTGCTCGTGACCGAGTCAGTGACGGGTGCGATCGCCGCCGCCGGCCTCACCTGCGTGTCGTTGTGGCTGCACCTCGTCCTGCACGAATGCGGGCACCTCGTCGTGGCGAAGCTGCTGCGCCTGCCGGTCATCGCGGTCCGTGTCGCGCCCTTCAACGGCTGGCGCAACGAGGTGGTGGTCCGGCCCTCGCCGTCGACGACGGCATTGCCGCTGCGGATGGTGCTGTTCTATCTCGGTGGCCCGTCGGCCAACCTGTGCGCGGCGGCGCTCCTCGTCGCGTCGGCGTCCACCGGCACGGCGATGACGCGGATGACGTTGCTCGGCGCCGCGTTCGTCGGGGCGCTGCTCGGCCTGACCAACCTCGTTCCCGGGCGGTCGACCCGCAGTGACGGTCAGAACCTGCTCCGCTGGCTGCGGGCTCCGGCAGCCGCCCGTGAAGGGCTGCGGGCGGGCTACTACCAGGAGGAGGTGGTCAGGGCGCTGCGGGCGGTCGCCCGAGCCGGTGGCGACGTCGACCGGATCGGAATTCAGCCTCCCGGCGGCAACGATCCGCTCCGGGCTCTCGCTGCCTACCAGCAGAGACTGGGCACGGGACACACGCAGTCCGCGGAGCTGGTCAAGGAAGCCGAGCGGCTCGCGGCGCTGGCTCGCGCCGGCGGTATCGACCGCGCGGCCGCCGCGGCGATCGGCCAGACGCTGAGCGTCCAGTTCGGGTTGTGGTACCTGTACGCCGCGGTGGTGACCCGCGCGCCGGTGCAGCGCCGGGAGGTGCGGGAGATCTCGGAACTCGCGCGGATCGCCCTCCGGGCGCAGCCGCGCGTGCTGTCCGCCCGGATCGGGATGAGCCTGACTCACCTGCTCGACCAGCGGCCCGAGGATGCGCGATCGCTGCTTCTCGACGTTCGTCCCGGTGCCGAGCCGCGCGACCTCTGCGCCGTCGCGCTTCTTCTGCGGGCGGCCGCCGAGTCGTATCTCGGCAACCACGCCGACGCGGACCACCTTCTCGGTGCGGCCCGTGGCGACTACCCGCAGCTGGCGCAGCTCGTGGCCGACATCCGGGCAGCCGATCCGGCGCCGCCCCTGTTCGCGCCGGTGCCGGTGGCGCGCGCCTGACCGGTCCGCCCGGCGGCCTGCCGCGGGCATCAGCGGCGCGAGCCGGCGGCTGCGGGAAGCGGCGGTCAGTCCTCGAAACCGCTCGGGTGGGCGTCTCCGACCACGTTCAGCAGCACTCCCTGCTCCAGCAGCGCCTTGCAGGCGCAGAGGACCATGGTGAACCCGCCCATCGAGTCGATCGCCTTGCTCACGGCCTGGTCGGCGGTACCGGTGAAGCCGGTCTCGGTGATCCGGACCAACGTGGTGCCGCCCTCGCCCGGCAGGAACCGCCACTCGACCTGGGTGGGGGACTCCGGATCCCACTCGGCCAGGATGCGGCGGTTCTCCTCCACGTCCTTCACGGTGACGACGGTGGAGACGCCGTACATCTCCCACTCCCAGGTGACGACGGCGCCCGGCGCCAGCCGGCCGCTGCTCCTGGTGAACCAGAACCTCGTGGTCACCGCCGGGTCGGCGAACGCCTCGAAGACCTCGGCGGCGGGCCGGTGGATGAGCATCTGGGCGGTGATGACGGGGGGTCGGGTCAAGCGGTCACTGTCCACGGTCAGCGGTGTTCCCTTCTCTTGCTGGGGCACGGTGAGCGCGGTCGCCGTATGGCCGGAATTCACTTGAGCGATGCCGCGCCGTGAGTCAGAGTGGTTCCATGATCTCCTATCGGAAGGGCGGCGACGCCCCGGCGCGATGAGCGCCCCCACGCGGCGCGACGGCGCCGCGAAGACCCCACAGGCCGTTCGCAGCGGTGACCCCTCCGGCCTGTGGCACCAGGCAGTCCAGATCCGCCAGGAATGGCTCGACCACGCCCTGTCCACGCAGCCGGCCGACCGGCCGGCCGCCGAGCGCTGCCTGACCGCCGTTTACGCGAGGGCGTCGCGGCCGCGACCCCGGTTCGAGTGGGTCGACTCGCCGGCCAAGGCGATGCCCCTGGTCAGCGGCTGGCCCACACTCGACTCGCTCCACGACCGCATCCGCGCGGCACGGCCGCCCAGGACGCCGCTGGTGGCGAGCGACATCGCCATGATCGTGTCCCAGCTTCGGGGCACCCTCAGCGCGGGCGTGGCGCACACCGATCCCGAGCTGTCACCCGCCCGCACCGGCAAGACCAAGCAGCCGTGGCCCGAGCTGGCGCCGCTGCGGGCCCTCGACAGCGGCGTACCCCTCGCCGTCGTGCTGCACCAGGGGGTACGCACGGCGCTGCACCGCAGCCTCGCTCACGGGTTCTACCTGCCGGTGCGTGCGGCGCTGGCGGGCGACGGCCCGGTGCCCGTGTGCTGGTACGGGCAGCAGGACGCGTCGTGGATCGCGTACTACGACGTGCTGCGCCGGCTCGGCCTCGCCCGGTACGGGCCGGCCGAGGACGGACACCTCGACACCTGGGCCGACCTGGCCCGATCCTGCGGCTGGTGGTGGCCGGGGGAGGAGGTCTGCGTCGTCGTGGACCGGCCGGCGGTGATCCGGATCGAGCCCGTCGCGGGAACCGCGCACGACCGGATCCGGCTGCGACCCGGCGGCGTGCGTTACCGGGACGGCTGGCAACCATCGCTGAGCGGCGCGGGCGCCGATCCAGGATGACGGGCCACCCGCCCGCAGGCCTTGATTGAATAGGCGGCGATAAATAGATTGGACTCGGGCGTCGCCGAGGTCCGCAGACCGGACCTCGGCGGCTGACCGGGCCGCCTTCGAGCCGGGCACATCGGTCGTACGCATCGACCATCCACCCTGGCGCATCGCCGCGCCGCGTCCTCGCGCGCCGCCGCGTCCGACCCCGGACGCGTGCCGCCGCGCCCTGCCCGACGTCGAAGGACTCTCCATGACGATTCTCCGTGCCCGCCCCGCCCCGCTCGTGGCGGCCGTCGCCGCGCTGGCCGCCGTCACAGCGGCCGGTACGGCCCTGCTCACCGGCCCGGCCGCAGCCGCGCAGGGCTGCCGGGTCGACTACACACCCAACCAGTGGCCCGGCGGGTTCACCGCGAACATCAAGGTGTCACCGGGTGACACCGCCGTGTCCGGCTGGACCGTCACCTGGACGTACGCCGGGGACGAGCGCGTCACGAACGGCTGGAACGCCACCGTGAGCCAGTCCGGGCCGACGGTGACCGCCCGCAACGCGTCGTACAACGGCAGCATCCCGGCCGGCGGCTCGACCGAGTTCGGCGTGCAGGGCACGTTCGGCACCGCCGGCGGCGCGCCGACCGGGTTCAGCCTGAACGGCGTACCGTGCAACGGCGCCGGCCCGACCACACCGCCGCCCACCACGACGGTGCCGACCACCGCGCCCCCGACCACGGCACCACCGACGACCGCGCCGCCCACGACGGCGCCGCCGACCACGGCCCCGCCGACGACCGCGCCACCGACGACCGCGCCGCCCACGACGGCGCCGCCGACCACCCCGCCGCCGAGCGGGTGCGCGGGAGCGGTGCTCTGCGACGGCTTCGAGAACCAGACCGGGCCGACCCCGTCGGGAGACTGGAGCGTGGTGAGCCCGGACTGCTCCGGCGCCGGCACGGCCACCATCGACACGACCACCACGCACAGCGGCAGCCGCGCGGTCCGGATCAACGGCGCGGCCGGGTACTGCAACCACGTGTTCGTCCGGACCACGAAGAACCTCAGCGGCCTGGGCAGCGTCCGGTACGCCCGGATCTGGGTCCGGCACACCACCGCCCAGCCCACCGACCACACCACGATGATCACCATGGCGGATGCCGCCGACGGCAACCGGGACCTGCGGCTGGGCGGCCAGAACGGCGCCCTCCAGTGGAACCGCGCCTCCGACGACGCCACGCTGCCCGAGCAGAGCCCGGCCGGCGTGGCGCAGAGCGTGCCGCTGCCCACCAACCGCTGGGCCTGCCTGGAGTTCATGGTGGACGGTTCCGCCGGCCAACTGCGTACCTGGCTGGACGGCGTCGCGGTGGCCGGGCTGACCGCCGACGGCGTACCGACGCACGACATCGACGGGCAGTGGTACAGCCGCACCTGGCGACCGCAGCTCACCGACCTGAAGCTGGGCTGGGAGAGCTACGGCGGCGGTGCCGACACCCTCTGGTACGACGACGTCGCCGTCGGGTCCAGCCGGATCGGCTGCTGACGTGCCGGGTGGCTCAGTGCTCCACCGTCATGCGCTGGGTGCCGATGACGGAGAGCAGCCGCAGCGCCTCCTCCGACGGTGAGCCGGGAGTGGCGGTGTAGATGACCACCTGCTGGTCGCGGTCGGTGATGTCGAGGACGTCGCAGTTGACTGTCACCGGCCCGACCAGCGGGTGGCGGAACGTCTTGCACAGCGTCCGTGCGCCACCCACCTCGTGCGAGGCCCACAGGCGGGTGAACTCCTCGCTTCCGGCGAGCAGGTCCGCGATCAGCGCGGCCATCTCCGGGTCGTCCGGATAGCGGGCCGCGGCGGCGCGCAGCCGCCCGACCGAGTGGCGGGCGAACTCGCCCGCGTCCGACACGTCGTACAGCCGCGCGCCGTGCAGGTGCGGGCCGAGGAAGGTCCGGCGGACCAGGTTGCGGTCCCGCCGGGGCAGAGTGGAGAAGTCCTCCATGAGGGCCGCCGCGAGGTCGTTCCAGGCGATCACCTCGAACGCCGCCGAGGTCACGAACGCCGCCGCCTGCGGCAGCCGGTGCAGCAGGTCCAGCACGCTCTGCCGTACCTCCCGGGGTGGCCCGGACGGCGGCGCGGGCGGCTCCCCGGCCAGGTGGTGGAGGTGGTCGCGTTCGGCGTCGGACAGCCGCAGCGCGCGGGCCAGCCCGGCCAGCACCTCCCGCGACGGACGCGGACCCCGGCCCTGCTCCAGCCGCGTGTAGTACTCGGTCGAGATGAACGCCAGCCGCGCCACCTCCTCGCGACGCAACCCGGGGGTGCGCCGCCGCCGTCCGGCGGGCAGGCCCACGTCGGCCGGGGTGATCCGCTCCCGCCTGCTGCGCAGGAACACTGCCAGCTCACGTCGGTCCACGGCCCCAGTGTGCCCGCCTGCGGTAGTGCGTAGCCAGGTACCGCCGGTGCCTGGATGGGCTCCGCGGCCGGACGCAGTCTTGCTGCCATGAACACCACACGAACCACTGAGGGCCTGCTGGCCGGCAAGATCGCCTTCGTCACCGGCGCCGGGCGCGGCATCGGCGCGGCGGCGGCCCGGCTGTTCGCCGCCGAGGGCGCCCGGGTGCTGCTCGCCGCGCGGACCGAGGAGCAGTTGAAGACGGTCACCGAACAGGTCCGGGCGGCCGGCGGCATCGCCGAGTACGTGGTCTGCGACCTGGCCGACGCGGCGAGCGTGCGCGCCGCCGTGGACCGCGCCGTCGAGGTGTACGGGCGCCTCGACGTCGCCTTCAACAACGGCGCGACGATAGTGCCGCCCGGACCGATGGACCGGGTGCGCGAAGAAGACTTCGACCACGTCTACACCGTCAACCTCAAAGGGCCGTGGCTCGCCATGGTCGCCGAGATCACGGCGATCCGGGCCACCGCCGGCACCGGCGCGATCGTGAACAACTCCAGCGTCGGCAGCCTGATGGGCAACCCCGCACTGCCCGCGTACGGGGCGATGAAGCGCGCCGTCAACAGTCTGACCGAGTCCGCCGCGGTCACCTACGGGCCGGAGGGCATCCGCGTCAACGCGATCGCCCCGGGCAGCACGCTCACCGAGATGATGCGCTCCTGGGACGCCGAGTCACCGGGCGTCATCGACCGTCTCGCGGCGGCCAGCCCGCTGCGCCGGGCCGCCGAGCCCGACGAGATCGCCCAGGCCGCCGCCTGGCTGCTCAGCGACCGCGCCTCCTTCGTCACCGGCACGGTACTGCGGGTCGACGGCGGCGCGCGGGCCTGACCCGGCTCAGACGGTGGCGTCCTGGAGGGGCGGCTGACCGGCCGGGACGGGGGAGGGCCTGAAGCCCTTGACCACCAGGTAGACACCGAGCGAGAACCCCCACACCGCGATGGGAGGTGCCTCACCGTCCTGTGGACCGGCCCGGCGGCGGCATCGGCCGCTGGGGCAGTCACCTCGCGCGATGCGTACGGGCCACCGGTGCGGCACACCGGTGGCCCGTAGGCGTCAACGGCTCATCGCGTACGCCACCACGAGCGCGACGAGCGCCAGCGCGGCCAGCAACGCCGCCGCGATCTTCGCCGTGCTGTACGGACGCTCGCCGATGACCTCACCGGTCCGCGCGTTCACCAGCACCTGGTACGACCGCCCGGCGTGCAGGTACGCGGCGATCCACACCGGCAGCAGTACCAGCTTGTACGACACGTCGGAGTACGTGGTGTCCACGGCGGACACACGCTGCTCGTCGCCGCCGATGTCCGACCGGCAGTCCCGCTCGATGACCGGCGCCATCCGCGCCTTCGCCTCGGTCAGCCCCGCCTCGGGCTCGGTGTCGTACCGCAGGGCCTGGTATCCGGCCAGGTAGTCGCCGTGGTAGGCGGTCACCTCCGCCAGCGGCCACGGCGCCAGCTTGTCCAGCTGCTCGGTGGGCAGGTGGGTGGTGGCCGGCACCAGCACGTCGTCGAAGTCCCGGCGGACGATGCCGGCGGCCTGATGCCACCGGGTGTGCCGCACCTGCCGGGTCCGCGTCTCCTGCCTGCCGTCGACCGTCACCGTGTACGTCTCGGTGACGTAGTAGTGCTCGCCCCGCTGACCCCGGTAGTCCGACACGGTCCGCGCGTCGAACGTCCAGTGCGGCAGGTACGTGCCCTTCAGCGTCTCCGCCTCGTTGATCTTCTTCAGGCTCCCGGGCGCGAACCAGCGGCTGCTGCACCACTGGCCCAGGGCCGTCCGCACGCCGTTGCGGTCGACGGCGAACGGCAGCACCGCCTCCGGCGCGATCAGCTCACCCGCTCCGGCGTCGGCCACCAGCGGCGTGGCGCAGAACTGGCAGCGCCGCGCCAGCGCGTCGCTCTCCGTCCGGGCGCCGCAGCCCGGGCAGACGAACGTGTGCGCCCCGACGCTCGCCACCGGCTTGCGGGGCAGCGACGCCAGTTCCGCGTACGCGTGCTCGCGCACCTCCCGGCCGGCGCCGGCGATCTCCTGCCGGTACCCGCAGTACGGGCAGCTCAACGCGGTCGTGCCCGGCGCGTGCTCCACCCGGGCGCCGCACCCCCCGCACTGGTACGAGGACGGCGAGACAGCCGTGTCGCTCATGCCGGCGGCAGCGGCGGCGGGACGCTGGCGAGCACCGACGCCAGCTCGGGCACCTGCCCGGCGGGCTGCCACTGCGCCATGCCGGCGCGCCAGACGAGCGTGTCCGCGCCGAGCGCGCCCGCATTCGCCTGCTCGGCCAGCCCACCGAGGTCGTAGGGGCCCTGCCGCTGGCCGCCGACGCCGACGTACCACTGGGCCTGGCCCGGCAGGGGCGGCGGTTCGGCGGCGGCCGGCTGCGCGGGGACCGGCGGGGCCGGAGCCGGCTGGGTGGCCGCGCCGCCGCCCATGGACCGAGCCATCTGCTGGCCCATCGCCATGCCGAGGCCGAGGCCGATGCCCGCGCCCGCCTCGCCACCCGGGTTGTTCGCCGCGGCCTCCATCGCGTTCGCGGCCTGGAAACGGGTGTACCGGTCCAGGTCGCCGACCGCGCCCATGCTGGTCCGCTTGTCCAGCGCCTTCTCGACCTCCGGCGGCACCGACACGTTCTCGATGACGAACTTGGGGATCGCGATACCGACCTCGGCCAGTTCCTCGGTCAGCACGGCGGCCAGCCGCCGGCCGATCGCGTCCTGGTGCGCGGCGAGGTCCAGCAGCGGCACCCCGGCCGCGGCGAGCGCGCCGCCGAGCCGTCCGACCATGAGCTGCCGCAGGTACTCCTGCACCTCCTCGGTGCGGAACTGCGGGTCCGTGCCGACCAGTTCCCGCAGCAGCCGCGCCGCGTCCACCACGCGGGCCGCGAAGGCGCCGAACGCCCGCACCCGCACCACGCCGAACTCGGCGTCGCGCAGGATGACCGGGTTCTGGGTGCCCCACTTCATGTCCGTGAACTGCCGTGTGTTGACGAAGTACACCTCGGCCTTGAACGGCGAGTTGAAGCCGTACTTCCAGCCCTTCAGGGTGGACAGGATCGGCAGGTTGCGGGTCTCCAGCGTGTACGTCCCCGGCGTGAAGACGTCGGCGATCTTCCCCTCGTTGACGAACACCGCCGTCTGGGACTCCCGGACGACCAGTTGGGCGCCCATCTTGATCTCGTTCTGATACCGGGGGAACCGCCAGACGATCGTGTCGCGGCTGTCGTCCAGCCACTCGATGATGTCGATGAGTTCGCCCCGGAGCTTGTCCATCAGCCCCATCGCAACCCTTTCCTCGGCGCCGGTCTCCGGCGTCGCGGGCGACCATAGCAACCCCCCGCCACCTGCGAAAAGAGAACGATTCTGCGCCCATCGCCACCCACCGATCGCGGTGGATCAGCCGGCGTCACCGGCCATCGATTCGCCGGTGGCCGTACGCTGCTCCGGAAGCCGGGACGCCCGGCCGGGTGTGTCGACGACGCGCTCGGTCTCCTGCACCAGAAAGTGCGGGCGGCGCTTGGTCTCGTAGTAGATCCGGCCGATGTACTCGCCGATCACCCCGAGAATCATCATCTGGATGCCGCCGAGCCCGATCACGCTGACGATGATCGTCGTGTAGCCGGGCACGTCGATGCCCTTCTCCACGGCGTCCGCGACCACCCAGGCCATGTAGCCCACCGCGATGAGCGTGAGGAACAGGCCGCCGTAGATGGCCAGGCGCAGCGGCCGGTTGTTGAACGACAGCAGGCCGTCGAACGCGTAGTTGAACAGCTTGCCGAACGTCCAGCGGCTGTGCCCGGCCTGCCGGGTCTCGTTGCGGTGCGCCACCACCGCCGTGCGGAAGCCGATCCACGAGAACAGGCCCTTGGAGAAGCGGTTGTACTCCGGCATGGCCAGGATCGCGTTCACCGCGAGCCGGGACAGCAGCCGGAAGTCGCCCGCGCCGTCGAGCAGGCGTACGTCTATCCACCAGTTGACCAGCCGGTAGAAGGAGCGCGAGGCGACCATCCGGATGAACCGGTCACCGCGCCGGTCCCGGCGGGCGATCACCTGGTCGAAGCCCTGGCGGTAGAGCATCACCATCTCGGGCAGCAACCGTGGCGGGTGCTGCAGGTCGGCGTCCATGATGACCACCGCGTCGCCGGTGGCCCGGCGCAGGCCGGCGAGCATGGCCGCCTCCTTGCCGAAGTTGCGGCTCAGCGACGTGTAGCGGACGGCCGGGTCGGCGGCGGCGAGCCGGCGCAGCGCCGCCAGCGTGCCGTCCTCGCTGCCGTCGTCGACGTACACCACCTCGACGTCCACGTCCTGCAGCTCGGCGACCGCGACGCTGAGCATCTCGTGCAGCCGCTCCACCGACGCTTCCTCGTTGAAGCAGGGCACCACCACGGACAACCGCACGGCGCTCACCCCGCCCGGCCCGGGTGCGCCCGCCCGGCGCTCGCGGTGTCAGAGGCGGTAGACAAGCGTGCCATCGACGTCCTCCCGGGTGATGCCCAGTCCGTCGACCGGCCGGGTCTCGATGCCCTCCCACGGCGTCCCCGCCGCGCGGCTCGGCACCGCGACGACCGACCGCACGCCGATCCCCCGCAGGTAGGCCACGCTGCCCGCGTCGGGGAACGTGGCCACGGCGACCCGGGTCTGGGCCTGGCTGACCGGCTCGAAACCGCCGAGCCCGTTGGTGATCCGGGGGAACCCGTCGGTCGACCACAGCATGTAGTTGAGGTCGCCCACCCCGCCGGCGGGCAGCACCAGCATCGGCTCCGGCGCGGTCCGCATCGCGGCCGGTGGCGTCGGCACGGCCGGGTGCGGCGTGCGGTTGACGCCCTCCAGCGTGACCAGGGCGAGCGGCACCAGCAGGACCAGCGCCGCGACGGCCCGGGACGCGCGCGCCGCCGCCGGCCGGCGCCACGACTCGGCCAGCGCGGTCACCAGCCCGGCCGCCAGCACGGCCAGCAGCAGGCTGGTCCAGTGCATCATCCGGCCCGGGGTGCGCAACGCGTCCCAGCCCGGCAGGAGCCGGGACAACGTCAGGTAGCCGGGTTCACCGTCCCCGCCGAGCGTGGAACCCAGGGCCAGCAGCACGGTGCCGGCCACGCCGAGGCCCAGCGTGACCCGGTGCCGCACCGGGAACGCCGAGACGAACAGCCCCGCCGCGGCCAGCCCGATCAGCGTCATGCCGGGCAGCAGCGCCATCTCCGGCGGCCAGGTGAGCTGTTCACGGGCGGCGGCGTGCCGTTCCCCCCACAGCCACGAGTCGCCGGGCGCGGTGATGAACCCGATCAGTGGCGGGGAGAACATCTTGGTCCAGTCCAGCGACCGTACGGCCTGCGGGTTGAGGTCTACCACGCGCAGGTAGACCAGCCCGAGCAGCAGCGTCACGGCGCCGAACACGGCGCCACCGGCCAGATCCGCGACGAGCAGCCGCCGGCCGAACGGGGGCCGCTCGCGCTTGCGCCACCAGGACCAGCCGTAGCAGCCGGCCGCCACCAGCACGGCGGCCAGCAGGAAGTAGACGAGCGGCAGCCCGATGCCGAAGCCGAGCGTGACCTGCCAGGCCGCGACGAGCCACCCGGCCACCGCCCAGCCGGGCCGGCGGCGCTCCGGGCGGTATCCGTGGCGCAGCGACCAGCCGTGGCCGCGCGCCAGCATCGCCAGGGCCAGCGCGATACCGCCGCTGGACAGGATGTTCAGGTGACCGGAGTGCGCCAGTCGCCACGGCGCGTACGCCCACGCCACCCCGGCGACCGCCCCGCCCCAGCGGTTGGCGCCGAGCTGCCGGGCCAGCGCGTACGCCCCGAGGAACGCCAACGCGTGCAGTAGCACGTAGAGCACGTTGTAACGGATCAGCGCGGCCTCGAACCCGGAGCCGAGCATCCCGAACGGCGCATACCCGAGCAGGGTGTCGCTGTAGGCGTAGGTGTAGCGCTCCGGATAGAACGTGTTCGAGTTCCAGAGGTTGGCCGGGTCGTTGAGCAGGGCGTGCCCCGACCAGGCGACCTGCCACGCCTGCAACGTCGGGTCGCCCAGGTCGCCGGGGATCGTGGTCGCCGGGTGCCGCAACGTCGGCCAGGTCAGCACCACCGCCAGCAGCAGGCTCCCCAGGATCGCCAGCGTCCACTCCGGGTTCGGCCGCCACCGGCGTCTGCCGTCCGTCGGGCGATCGTCGGTGGGACTGTCGTCCGAGGGCTGGTCGGCGGGCGGCTGCGCGGGATCGGTGTCCTCAGCGGCCGGCGGGGCGACGGCGGGCCGGATTTTCATGGGATAGATGCTTCACGATGCTGCTGGTCCTGTCGATCCACTGTCCGAAATATGGTTGAAACTTCCGGCCCGCAGTACCGGAAGGGCCGGCTACGCGAACCGGTCCGCGAGCGCCGACAGCTTACTGACGTAGGCCGGCCAGTCGTAGCCGTCGGGGACGTTCCGGTTCTCCCGCCCCAGCCCGATCGCCGCGTCGTGCTGCTCGCGCATGATGTCCGCGTGACCGGCGTGCCGGGCCAGGTCGACGCAGACGTGCACGATGATCTGGTGCAGCGTGACGTCCTGCCGGCCGGCGGGCCACCACGGCACCCGACCGGGCGCGTCCAGCGGCAGCGTCTCGATCGTCTC
Source organism: Micromonospora sp. NPDC005686 (assembly GCF_042871665.1). Taxonomy (NCBI): domain Bacteria; kingdom Bacillati; phylum Actinomycetota; class Actinomycetes; order Micromonosporales; family Micromonosporaceae; genus Micromonospora; species Micromonospora sp. NPDC005686. Next base: position 277,367 of record NZ_JBIAIY010000009.1, on the reverse strand, counting down.
GTCCGCGAACGCGCCGACCCGGCGGTACAGGTCGATCAGCCCGTCCTTGGTCTCGTCCTCTCGGGCGTACCAGTCCGCCTGCGGGTCCGCGTCGAACATCTCCAGCGCGACCAGTTCCCCGCGGTTGGGGAACTCGCGGCCGAATGTCTCCCCGAAGTAGCCGGCCTCCACGTTCAGGCAGTGCTTGAGCAGGCCGAGGAAGTTGTTGCCGGTGGCGGTGCGGGGAAGCCGGGCCTCGCGTTCGCTCAGCCCGTCGAGCTTCCAGATCAGGTTTTCCCGGATCGCGCGCAGGTAGTGGTGCAGCGCTGCCTTCGGGTCCTTCGGTTCGGTCATGCCCGACACTCTTCAGCATGGGTCGGACATCGTGGGGCGGCGGTCAGCCGGTCTGGTCGTTGTCCTTGTGCGCGCCCCACCCGTGCCAGCGCTCGATCTCGATCCACGCGCTGACCCGGCCGCGGTCCCGTCGCGGGTACGGCCGTCCGGTGTAGTGCTGCGAGATCCGGTCGATGTCCGCCAGACCCTCGTCGTCGCGCACCTCGACCACCCGCCCGATGAGGCTGACGTGGGTGTACCAGTTCCCCTCGTCCAGCACCGTCAGGGAGACCCGGGGATCGCTGCGCAGGTGCGCCAGCCGGCGGCGGCCCTCGTCCATGTTCACCAGGACGCGGCCGTCCTCCCAGAGGTACCAGGTGGCCGCGGACACCGGCTGGCCGTCGCGCAGTGTGGAGATGACGGCGGGATTCGGCTTGCCCAGCATGGCGACGGCGGGCTCGGGCAACGGCGGCTTCGACATGGCTCCCACTGTACGTACCCGCCGGTCCCGCCGCTGGTCATGCGGCGGGCAGGGCTCCCCGGCGTCGTGGGCCGGGGAGCCCGTCGCGTGCCGGTCAGGCGCGTACGCTCCACCGCTGGTTGGTGCCGCCGTGGCAGTCCCAGAGGTTGATCCTGGTCCCGTTCGCGGTGCCGTAGCCGGCCGCGTCCAGGCAGCGCCCGGACTGGACCCCGCTTATCGTGCCGTCGGCGTTGAGGTTCCACTGCTGGTTGGGCTGGCCGTTGCAGTCCCAGATGATCACGCTGGTGCCGTTCGCGGTGCCCCGCCCGTTGGCGTCCAGGCACTTGTTGCCGAGCACCTGCAACTGCTTGGCCGAGGTGTACGTCCAGCGCTGCATGGTGCCGCCCCAGCAGTCGTACAACTGCACCGTGGTGCCGTTCGTGGTGCTGCCGTTCGGCACGTCCAGGCACCGGCCCGAGCCGACGCCGACCAGTTGCACGTTCTGGTAGGTGCCGCCGCCGCTGCCGGGAGTGCCGATGCTGCCGGACACCGACTGCAACGCCCGGTACCAGACGGCGGCCATCTTGTCGTAGCCGGTGGCGGTCGGGTGGATGCCGTCGATCAGGTCGGCGGTGGTCAGCGCCGAGTGCTGGTCGACCAGGTGGACCCGCTTGCCGGCGTTCACCTTCGACTGCACGATGCCCGGGATGGCGGCGTTGAACGTGCGCACCGCCGCCTCCTGGCCGGAGTTCGCCAGCGGGATGATCTGCGCGACGAACACGTCGGCGTTCGGCGCCGTGTTGGTGATGCGGTCGATCAGCGAGGACAGCCGGTTCGGCGCGGTCGAGACGTTGTAGTTCTGCAGGATGTCGTTGGTGCCGATGTGCAGGAGCACGGTGCGCGGCTGGTAGGAGTTCAGCCAGCCGGTGATGTTGGCGTCGATCTGGTCGATGCGCCAGCCGGGGTGGCCCTCGTGGTCGTGGTCGCCGAGGTTGCCCGGCCCGTTGAACTGGGAGCCGACCAGGTCGACCCGGTAACCGTCGGCGGCCATCCGCTGCCACAGGCCGATCCGGTAGCCGCCCGGCACCTGGGTGCCCTCGGTGATGGAGTCACCGAGCGGCATCACCCGGGTTCCGCCGTTGGACTCGGCGCCCGCCGGGCCGGCGGGCGTGAGCACACCGGCGGCCAGCGCAGCCAGTGCGGCGCCCGCGGTGAGCCATCTCCTCGCTCGGGTACGCATGTCTGTTCCTCTCATGGGCTGGTGCAGGTCAGGGACGGGGTGGACGGCGAGCCGTTCGCCACGAAGCCGAACGTGGTCGAGCCGGACGCCGGCACCGAGCCGTTGTATTCCGCGTTGCGGACGGTCGCCGTGGAGCCGCTGGTGCTCAGCGTGCCGCTCCAGACCTGGCCGATGCTCTGGCCGCTGGCGAGGGTCCACCGAACCGACCAGCCGTTGAGCGGCGCGGCGCCGGCGGTGACCGTCACCTCGGCCTGGAAACCGCCGGACCAGGAGGTGGTGGTGCGGTAGGTGGCCGTGCAGGCGCCACCGGTCGGCGGAGGCGTGGTGGGCGGAGGCGTGGTGGGTGGCGGCGTGGTCGGCGGAGGCGTGGTGGGCGGGGGATCGCTCGGCGGCGGGGTCGTGGGCGGCGGGGTCGTGGGCGGCGGAGTGCTCCCGGCGGGGGTGAACCGCCAGTGGTCGATGTTGAACAGCGAGCCGCTGCCGCCGGTGAACCGCAGGTACAGGTCGTGAGTGCCGGTGGCGCCGCTGACCGCGCAGGTCGTGTCCGCCCAGGTCTGCCAGCCACCGGTGCCGGACACCCGGCAGGTGCCCACCACCGGACCGCTGGTGCCGTCCAGGCGCAGCTCGATGGTGCCGCCGCTGCCGGCCGAGGCCACCCGGGCGGTGTACGAGGCCGCGCCGGACCCGAAGGCGACGCCCTTGATCTTCAGGTAGTCGCCGTTGTCGATCCAGCCGACGTTCATCCCGCCGCCGCTGGCCGGCTCGGTCTCCACTCCCGCCGCCCACGCGCTCGTCTCGGCCTCCTGCCGGACGTACGGGTTGAGCGTCCCCACCTGCGGTGCGCCCGTGGTGGTCATGTTGATCGTGGGGATCGAGCCGTCCGCGCCGTAGGAGAACTTCTCCACCGCCACCGACCTGGTGAAACCGCCGCCGCCGGGTAGCGCCCCGTTGTGGTAGAAGAAGTACGAGTTGCCCTTGAAGTCGATGATCCCGGGGTGGTTGGTGAAGCTGCTGCCCTGGGTCGGCATGATCGTCCCGCGGTACGTCCACGGGCCCAGCGGCCCGGGCGCGGTGGAGTACGCGACGAACTCGGAGCAGCACTTGGCCGCGAACGCCATGTAGTAGAGGCCGTTGCGCTTGTACACCCACGGCCCCTCCTCGTAGAGGGTCGGCCGGTTCGCGTCCCCGGTCCGCGCCCCGAAACCCGCTGCGGTCAGCGGGATCTGGGTGGCGCTGCCCGAGTACGAGATCATGTCCGCGTTCAGCTTCACGTACCACAGGCGCGGGTTGCCCCAGTACAGGTACGCCTGGCCGTCGTCGTCGATGAACACGGTCGGGTCGATCTCGCCGTTGCTCACCAGCGGACGCCCGATGGCGTCCCGGAACGGACCGGTCGGGCTGTCCGACACCGCCACGCCGATGCCCATCTGGCCGGTGGCCCGGACCGTCACCGGCACGTACCAGTAGAACTTGCCGTTGCGGTAGATCGTCTGGCCGGCCCACGCGTCGGACTTGGCCCAACTGAACGTGGCGATGCTCAGCGGCGACCCGTGGTCGGTCCAGTTCACCATGTCGTCGGACGAGTAGACCCGCCACTCGTTCATGGTGAACCAGGTCGAGTTGTCCTCGTCGTGGCCGGTGTAGAGGTAGACGCGGCCGTTGTGCACCAGCGGGGCCGGGTCGGCCGTGTAGATGGTCTGCACGATCGGGTTGTCCGCCCGGGCGACGGTCGGGCTCAGCCCTCCGGCGATGACCGGGGCCAGGCCCAGCAGGGCGAGCATGGTCACGGCCAGCGCGAGCCATCGTCTGGTTCGGGGGTCGGTTCTCCATAGCGTTGACGTCACAGGTCATCTCCCTGGTGGGCCGCGCCGCGGCGGACGGGTGTGGTCGGCGACGGGCCGGGCCTCACGCCCGGCTCCACTTCTGGCTGTTGCCGCCGGTGCAGGCGGACAGGACGATCGCGGTGCCGTTGCCGGTCCCGCCACCGTTCGGGCTCAGGCACAGTCCGGACTGGACGCCGGTGATCGTGCCGTCGGTGTTGACGTTCCACTGCTGGTTGGTGCCGCCGTTGCAGTCCCAGATGATGACCCGGGTGCCGGACGAGGTGCCCTGGCTCTCGGCGTCGAGGCACTTGTTGCCGTACACCTGGAGCTGGCGGCCGGAGGTCGCCGTCCACTGTTGGTTCACGCCGCCGTTGCACTCCCACAACGTCACCTGCGTGCCGTTGGTCTGGGACTGGTTCGGCACGTCCAGGCAGCGGCTGGAGTTGGGGTTGAGCAGCGCGCCGCTCGTACCCCCGGGGTTGCCGCCCGGGCCGGCGACCACCGACAGGTTGTCGAACTGGGCGGTCCCGCCCTGGCTGGTGCCGAAGCCGACCTGGCCGCTGCCGAACGTGGAGTCGGTGGCCGTGCCGATCGTCGTGCCGTCGATGGTCGCGGTGATGGTGGAGCCGGAGAAGCCCAGCGCGAGGCTGTGCCAGCGGTTGGTGCCCAGCGCCGCGACGTTCCCGCTGCGCAGCGTGGCGAGCTGCCCGGCGGTGTTGTTGCGCAGGATGGACCACGAGCCGGAGTCGGTGACCCGCAGGAAGTAGCCGTTGTACCGGCTGATCGGGTCCAGGTTGGTGCTGCCGACGTGGCCCATGATCTGGGCGTAGCCGGCCTGTTCGAGCAGGACGTCGGCGGAGACCGTGTAGTTGCCCCAGCTCAGGTTCCCGCCGTAGGTCGCCGGGTCGGCGAGCGTCTTCCAGGTGATCGGCGCCTGCGCGGACATCTGGCGCAGGCACATGCCGGCCCGCCCGGCGCCGCAGCCGACGACCTCGAACGCGCCCTGCATGTCCTGGAGGTACTTCGGTGTCCGCCCGGCGGCGTAGCCGTCGAAGTCGTCGCGGTACGGCAGCCCCAGCGAGCCCTGTGCCGGGCTGGTGGCGGTGCCCTTGCCCTGCCCGCTGGTGGTGGTGACGGTGTAGAGATGGCCGGGCTGGACGGTGAGCGAGAACGTCCCGCCCGACGGGGTGATGTCCGGGCCGCGGACGAAGAAGTCGTTCGGGTTCGTCGAGTTCAGGTTCGTGGACCAGACGTGCACCTGGCCGGTGGACAGCCCGCCGGTGACGTTCAGGGTGAGCTGCTGGGCCGCTGTGGCGTCCATGGTCTCGATGACCGTGCTGTAGTCGCCGCTGGTGGGCGACCGCAGCGACACGTAGCTGCCGTTGTTGCGGTTGCCGCCCAGGTAGCCCGAGGACGAGTCCAGGTAGCGCCAGCCGGGCGCGGTGAACTGGGTGGTGTGCGCCAGCGTCCAGCTGGTCTTGCCGACCGAGTACCAGCCGGACCACGGCTGGTTGGCCAGGATCAGCCCGACAGTGGACCAGGGCAGGTTCGGCGTGATCGCGGCGATCAGGTCCCAGTTGAGGTAGGCGACCATCCGGCCGTCGATGTAGCCGCGGTTGATGCCGCGGGCCAGCGGCTTGGCGCCGTCGTTGTAGTCCTGCGAGCCGCCCTCACTGTTCCACAGCGTCTTGCCGGTGCTGGTGGCGGTCGACGAGACGGTGCAGGTGGTCTGCGCGCTGAGGTAGCCGCACGGGTAGTGGCCGCTGAGCACGTCGATGCTGTTGCGCAGCGTGGCGTTGCTGGCGACGGCGTTGGCCGGGCCCCAGCTACCGGGGTAGTCGTCCCCGTAGATGATCTTCACACCGCTGTAGCCGTTGGCGTTCAGCGCCTGGCGCAGGCTGATGGTCCAGTTGGCGTCGGTGCGCTTCTCGTTCTGGGCGGCGGTGATGTAGTCCATGGTCAGGTTGTGCTGCCGCGCGCAGCCCAGCCAGCTCACGAAGTAGTCGATCATGTCCTGGGACATGAAGTTGCCGTTGCCGATCCAGCCGGGAGCGCCCCACGGCAGTGCCGCCAGCTTGATGGCGGGGTTGCGGGCCTTGGCCTGCTCCATGATCCACCACTGGTAGCCGCGGTTGCAGTTCAGGTCGCCCCGGACGTGCTCGTGGCTCGGCTCCGAGCCGCTCGTGGAGTTGGTGTCGCCGCCCATCTCGACCTTGAGGATCTGCAACGCGGCGCCGTAGCCGGGCTTGAAGAGGTAGTCCAGGATCTGCCCGCGCTGCGGCTCCGGATAGTCGATCAGCAGGCGGCTGTTGCCGCCGCCACCGCTGACCGCGCCCACCCCGTCGAACGTCTGCCCGCCGGAGGCGCCGTTGACGGTGATCGTGGTGGCCGCCTGCGCGGGACCGGCGGTGAGGGTCAGGCCGCCGCCGGCGGCCAGGACGGTGGTGGCCAGCGCCGCCAGCAGTCGGGGGCGACGGCGTATCCGTCTCGGTTCGGACATGACGAGTTCCTTCACGAATTCGGAGTGTGGTCGCTTGCCTCGCCCACCGGTCAGCGGTAGCCGGCGGCGACGATGTCGGCTTGGACGGCGTTCTCGGTCGCGTCGGACGGATAGCCCGCCACCATGGCGCCCTCGTAGAAGGTGCCGGCGCTGAGGTTCGCGCCGCCGCCGGGCTTGCAGCAGTCGCCGCCGCTGCCCAGGATGATGGCGCCCTGCTTGCGCATCGGGCTGTAGCCGGCCGGCAGCGACCCGTCGTAGAGCGTGGTGAGGCCGCCGGACTGGGCGTTGCTGCCCTTGATGGCGAACCGCGAGGTGCCGTTGTTCTTCAGGGTGGCGGTGACGAACCGGTTGGTGAAGGCCCGCTGGTTCGGGTTCCAGGACTGGCTGCCACCCGGGTAGAGACCCCACTCCAGGTCGGCCTGCACCCAGGGGCCGCTGCCGGAGCAGCCGCCGAACCAGCAGCTGGTGCTGAAGTTGATCGCGTCCATCGCCCCGGCCGCGTCGGCGCTGCGGGTGGTCTCGCTGTTGCCGTAGTCGAAGCAGCAGCCGCTGTTGACGTGGGTGCCGCTGGTCACCATGTACATGCCCTCGGGGGCCGCGCCGGTGGGGATGCCGGTCAGGTGGCCGTCCCGCCAGTAGCTGTTCCCGGGATTGATGTAGAGCGAGTACGCCCGGGCGCCCCCGACCGTCAACGACTCGCTCGTCGCGTTCGCGGGCCGGCTGGAGGTGGAGCCGGGGACCTGCGCGGAGCCCTGGTACCACAGGTTGTTCCCGCGTCCCGACTGGTCGAACACGGCGGTGATCACGCAGCTAGTGCCGGCGCAGAACGCGTCCTGTGCGGCGGCGTCGGCGTAGCCGCCGTTCCCCAGCAGCCCGATGTTGCGGGTGGCGTTGTCGGAGGCGCGGCGGACCTGGTAGAGGTTGCCGCCGTACGCCGAGAACAGCGCCCGGGTGGTGCTGTGCGCCGCCACGCACGGCGTGCCGCCCGCGGCGTAGATGTCGCACGGCCGCCCGCCGGGCGGGGGCGTCGAGGTGGGCGGCGGTGACGACGGTGTGCCCGAGGTGTTCCACCGCTGGTTGGCCTGGCCGTTGCAGGTCCACAGGATGATCCTGGTGCCGTTGGCGGTGCCCGCGTTCGTGGCGTCCAGGCACAGCCCGGACTGCTGGCCGGTGATGGCGCCGGCCGGGGTGACGTTCCACTGCTGGTTGGCCTGGCCGTTGCAGTCCCAGATGATGACGGCCGTGCCAGGGCTGGTGCCCTGGCCGTTGGCGTCCAGGCATTTGTTGCCGTACACCATGAGCTGCTTCGCCGACGTGTACGTCCAGTTCTGCGGCGCGCCGCCCGTGCAGTCGTAGAGCTGCACCTGGGTGCCGTTCGTGGTGCTGCCGTTGGGGACGTCGACGCAGCGGCCGGACTGCGCGCCCACGATGGAGCCGGGCCCGGGGGCGGCCACGGCGTTTCGGGTCGACGTGGCCAGGGCGGCGCCGGCGACGACCAGAACGAGAATCAGGGCGGGGATGGTCAGACGGGATGGTCCGGATCGGACGGACCAGGGACGGGGGATCGCCATGACGGCTCCTCGGGTACGCAGGGCTCCGCGACCGTTCGCGCTGGCGCGGTGCCTCACGAGCTATGGATGGCCGCCGGTGCAAGCGCTAACACCCGTGACGGAAGGGCTCTGACCAGCCTGGTGGTGGTGGCATGTCAGGCGCCAGTGTTAACGCAAACATCGACCAGTGTTAATTAGAGCACACCTCGGCGGGAAGCGGGACCTCGGTTGCTCCCCGCCCGGGGCCGGGCCGGGGGCGGCGCCGTGCCACCCCCGGCCCGGCGCCCCGAACGGGGTCGGTGGGCCGGCCCGGTCAGGGACTGGTGCAGGTGACACCGCTGGGCGCGGTGGCGCCGTTCCCGGTGGCGGTGAACCCGAACGTCGTCGAGGCGTTCGGGCCCACGGTGCCGTTGTAATCCGCGTTGCGGACCGACACCGAGCCGGTGGTGCCCGTGTTGACGCCGCTCCAGAGGCTGCTGATCGCCTGGCCGGAGGCCAGGGTCAGGCCTACGGTCCAGCCGTTGAGCGCGGTGGTGCCGTTGTTGGCCACCGTGACCTCGGCCTGGAAGCCGCCGGGCCAGGTGTTCACGGTCCGGTAGGTCGCGGTGCAGCCGCCCGGCTCACTCGGCGGCGGGGTGGTGACCGGCGGGGTCGTGGGCGGCGCGGTGGTGACCGGCGGCGTGGTCGGCGGCGTGGTGGTCGGCGGCGCGCTGGTCGGCGGCGTCGTGGTGGACGCGAACTGGCTGAAGAAGCGCCAGATCTCCCCGGACGTCCACGTCCGGGAGTCGTTCGGGCTGCCCGACCCGTCGACCGGGCTGGGGGTGTGGTCGCCGTCGAACGCGGCCCACTGCACCGGGTAGCCCTCCCGGCAGCCGGAGTACGTCGTGGTGATGTGGGTCAGGCTGCCCCGGCTCGGCTCGCGTGGGCTCTGCGCGGTGCAGCCGTTGTTGCGGACGAACGTGTCCCGCAGCGACCGGCCCGCGGAGATGTTCAGCACGCTGTCGAAGGTGCCGTGGATGCCGAAGTAGGCGACCGGCTGGGTGCCGCCGTTGCAGCCGCTGAGGTTGGCGCCGGACAGGACGGTGACCGCACGGATGACATTCGGCCGGGCGCAGGCCACCGCGTAGCTCATCGCCCCGCCGTAGCTCCAGCCGAGCGCGAACCGCAGGCTGGTGTCGACGCAGAGGTCGTTCTCGACCTGCCGGGAGATGTCGTCGAACAGGGTCAGGTCGCGGCCGTTCGTGTTGGCCCAGCCGTTGTCGATGCCCTGCGGCGCGACGAAGATCGTGCTGTTGTTCGACAGCGGCAGCAGGCCGTAGTAGCCGGCCGAGGCGACGTTGTTCGCCGAGCCGTTCAGCCAGTGGAACCCGAAGATCAGGCGGTACGGGCGGTTGCGGTCGTACCCGTCCGGGATGCGCAGGATGTAGCTGCGGTTCTGGCCGCCGCTGGAGATGGTGCGCGTACCGCTGGACAGCGTGGGCGCCTTGCCGCAGCCGGCGGTCGCCGCGAGCGTGCCGTTCGTCGACGCCTGCGCCGTCTCGCCGAGGCCGCCGTTGAGCGCGCCGCCGGCCGCCGCCGCGAGAAGTACCGCCGCGGCGGCGATGGATGAGAAGAGCCGTGTTCGTTTCGCCATTGACTGACTCCTTGCCCTTGGTGGCGGTGCAGGCCGGACCGTCCGTCGATGCCGACGTCGCCTGCGAGAAGGGCGCGGAGCCGCGCGAGGGCCGGGCCGAAGTCGTCCGGTGGCCGCCTGCGTCGGCGTGCATCGGCGGAGCGGCCCGGACTGGTCACCGACCGGCCGGGCGGCGAGGAAGGTGCCTCGGGACGCCTTGCCGGTTGTGGGGGTGACGGGGAGCGTGCCCTTCGCTCCCGTCCCGGAACATAGCAGGTTATCGATAACACATACAACAGCGAACGCCGGGACGGGCCGGTGAGGGCCCGTCCCGGCGCTGGTCGCCGCGGTGTCGGTGGCCGGGCCGTGGGCCCAGCCTGTTAGCGATAACAGATGCCCCGCCGACCCCGTCTCAGACCGCGCGGGCGAGGACGTCGTGGGCGGCTCGGGCCACGGCGGCGTCGATCATCCGGCCGTCCGCCGCGACGGCGACGCCATGCCCGTGCTCGGTGACGGCGGCGAGACGCGCCACCACGTCCCGCGCGTCGGCCACCTCCTCGGCGGACGGGGTGAACACGCCGTTGATCACCGCCGCCTGCGCGGGATGGATCGCGGTGCGGGCCCGGAAGCCCTGCCGCAGCAGCATCCGGGTGCTCCGGTCGAGGCGGTCGGCATCCCGTACCGCAGTCTCGACCGGACCCACCGGTGGCACCAGGCCGGCCGCCGCCGAGTGGAGCACCACCGCCGTGCGCAGCGGCCACAGCTCCTCCCTGTCCGGGCCCGGACGCAGGCCCAGCTCGGCGGCGAGATCCGCCTCGCCGAGGCCCAGCCGCAGGACCCGCGGCGCGGCGGCCACCCGGTCCAGGGTGAGCACGCCGCGCGCGGTCTCCAGCAGCGGTAGTACGCGCAACGTGCCGGGCGGCAGTCCGCACGCCGACTCGGCGCGGGCCAGCGCCTCGGCCACCTCGTCGAGCAACTCCGGCTCGGCCTTGGGCACCACGACGCCGCGCAGCGCCGGGCCGGCCACCGCCGCCACGTCGGCGGTGGCCGAGCCGGCGTTGATCCGCACCCACCACTCACCGTCCGGCCGCGGCGGGTCGGCCAGGAACGCGGCCACGGTGTCCCGGGCCGCGGACTTGGCGGCCGGCGGGACCGCGTCCTCCAGGTCGCAGATCACGGCGTCGGCGTCGGCCGTCGCGGCCTTGGCGAGCTTCCTCGGCTCGTTCCCGGGCGCGTAGAGGTAGCTGCGCGGCGTACGGCTCACGCGGGCCGGGCCAGGTAACGCCCGCGGGGCGTGCCGACCACGGCACCCGCCTCCAGGATCCGCTCGCCGCGCAGGAACGTGTCGGTGACCCGGGCGCTCAGCTCGAAGCCCTCGAACGGGGTGTACTCCTGCACCGACTCCGAGTCGGCCGCCCGCACCGTCCACGTGTGGTCGTCGTCGACCAGGCAGAAGTCGGCGTCGAAGCCCTCGGCGATGTCGCCCTTGGTGCGCAGGCCGAAGCGGCGGGCCGGGTTCCACGCGGTCATCTCGGCGATCCGGTGGTACGGCAGGCCGCGGCGGCGGCCCTCGGAGACGAGACCGGGCAGCAGGTACTCGGCGCCGCCGAAGCCCGACTTCGCCACGAACACGTCGTCCCGGGGCTCGCCGAACTTCACCTCGTCGCGGCAGCAGGCGTGGTCGCTGACCACCCAGTCGATCTTGCCATCCAGGACGTACTCCCAGAGCGCCTCGACGTCCTCGCGCGGCCGGATCGGCGGGTTCACCTTGGCGCCCAGGTTCGCGGTGTCGATGTCGGCGAGCAGGTGCCCGACGGTGACCTCCCGGCGGAAGTCGATGTGCGGGAACGCCTGCGCCATCCGCAGGGCGGCGTCGACCGCCTTGCGGGAGGTCAGGTGCAGCAGGTTGATCGTCGGCAGGCCGGTCTCGTGGGCCAGGTACGAGGCGATGCTGACGGCCAGGCCCTCGGAGTGCGGCGGCCGGGAGGCGTGGTACGCGGCCAGCCCGGACAGCGTCCCCTCCTCCTCCACCATCCGGGTGTACGCGTTCATGATCTCGGCGGTCTCGCAGTGCAGCGACAGCGAGATCTCGTCGGCCAGCTCGGGGAACCGCTCCCGGGCCGCCTGCACGCCGCGCATGACGAACTCGAAGTGCGCGTAGTCGTACCGCTCGTTCTCCGGGATCATCAGGAAGCTGCTCTGGTCGGACGACCGGCCGTGCAGGCCGTGGCTGCCGTAGAACATGAACACCTTGAACGAGGTGACCCCGTGCCGCTCGACCAGGTCGGGGATCTCGCCGATGTGCTGCTTCGACATCGGCGCCAGGTGGAACGCGTAGTCCACGTGCGACCGCTCGGCGGTGGCGGCGAGCACCTCGGGGAAGAAGTCGGCGTACGCGCCACCCCGGTTCAGGTAGTACTGCCCGGTGCGCATGTACGTGATGGCGGAGGTCACCCCGCCCTGGGCGCAGGCCCGGCTCTCCGAGGCGGCGTCCTGGTCCAGCGGGTTGTAGATCCCCCAGTGCTGGTGCGCGTCGACCACGCCGGGGAAGGCGAGCCTGCCGCCACCGTCGACAACGGTCCGGGCCAGCGCCGGATCGATGCCGGCGGCGACCTGCACGACGCGGCCGTCGCGGATGGCGATGTCCACCTGCCGCGGCTGCGTCCACTCGTGCCGCACCACGCGGACGTTCGTCACGAGGGTGTCAAAGGACGTCATGGGTTCCTCCTTGAGGTGGGTGAGCCGGCCTCCAGGCGAGCCAGGGTCCGGGGGATCTCGTCGATTACGTCGAGGCCGTCGAGGCGCAGCACCAGGTCCTCGACCCGGCGCGCGGCCTCGTCGGTGAGCCGGCCGGCGACGTTCTCCCGGAACTTCACGGCGAGTTCCTCGTCGCTGAGCGGGCGCTGCGGGCCGCCGCGGTTGGCCAGCACCTCCTCGGTCCACTCCCGGCCGTCGTCCGTGCGGACCGTCACGATCGCCGGGAACTGGTTAGGGAAGATCGAGTCGCAGCGGTCGTCCGGGAGCACGTCGACGGTCGCCATCAACGCGCGACGGTGGGGATCGCGGGCCAGCTCGTCGGTGTAGTCGGTCAGCCCGACGCCGAGACCGGAGCCGCCGAGCAGGCCCGCCACGACGGCGTACGGACCGGAGAACTGCGCCTGGTAGCCGGTCTCCGGAGCCCGCTTGACCTCGATCGGCTGGCCGATCGTGCGGATGACCGCGGCGGGCACGCGCAGTTCGATGCGGCTGATCCGGTCCAGCGGCAGGCCGCGCTCGCGCAGCCGCAGCCCGGCGTCGATCGCGGCGTGGGTGAAGTGGTTGGCCGGGTACGGCTTGAAGAAAATCCCCGGCACCGACCACTCCTCGCCCAGCCCGCCGGTGACCTGGTCCAGGTCGGCCTCGTCGCGCAGGAAGGCGCGGAAGAAGCCGAACCTGCCCTCCAGGACGGTCGGCGGGCCGGTGAAGCCGCGCTTGACGAGCTGCGCGGCGGTGACCGCCGAGTGCGCCGCCCACCCGCAGTGCAGTCGCTTCACGGTGCCGCCGGTGCGGTTGGCCTCGATGATGCCGGCGGAGAAGGAGGCGGTGACGCCGAGGGCGTTGGCGACCCCCTCCGCGCCGAGGCCGAACAGCAGCGCCGCCGAGGCGGCTCCGCCCATCGCCCCGCAGATCGAGGTGGCGTGCTGTCCGTGCTCGAAGAAGACCGAGTTGCCCAGCTTACGGTCGTACCCGGCCATGCCGAGACGGACGGCGACCTCCAGGCCGACCGCGACCGCGGCCGTCAGCTGACCGCCGGTGGCCCCCGACGCCTGGGCGGCGGCCAGCGCGGCCGGCACCACGCTGGCGCTGGGGTGCAGCACCGAGGGCAGGTGCGTGTCGTCGTAGTCGAGCGAGTGGGCGAGCACCCCGTTGGCGAAGGCGGCCTGCGCGGCCGGCACCGCCTCGGGCAAACCGACGGCGTGCGCCTCGGGCCGGCCGCCCTGGTCGGCCACGAACCCGGCGGCCGCGGTGCTCGTCGGCAGTCGGTACGCGGCGACGCAGAGGCCCAGCACGTCGAGCACGCGCTGGCGGACGCTGTGCCGTACGTCGTCGGGCAGGCCGGTGTGCGTGGTGTCCGCGGCGAACGCGGCGAGCCGCTCGGCCAGCGTGAGCTCAGCCATGCCCGACCACCGCCAGCGGACGCACCGGCGAGCCGGTCGCGCCGAACAGCGGCAGCGGCGCCAGGATCAGGGTGAACTCGTGCACTCCGGCGGCGGCCAGCTCCTCCAGCGCCATCGCCTCGATGATGTAGATCCCGCGTTCCACCAGGAGCACCCGGTGCGCCGGCAGCACGCTGTGCGCCGCACCCGGGCGCAGCCGCTCGAAGGCGATGGTGTCGGCCCCGACGGCGTGCGCCGCGCGGTCGGCGAGCCACACCGCCCCGGCCTCGCCGACGCCCGGCACCCCGGACTCCAGGCCCATGTAGACGTTCCGGTCCTCGTGCTCGAAGAACCGGCCCCAGCCGCTGCGCACCAGGACGACGTCGCCCGCGCCGACGGGTGTGCCCTGGGCCCGCTCGGTGGCCGCGAGGTCGTCCGGCGTGATCTCGTAGCCGGCCGGGCAGCCGTCGCCGGCGCCGATCGCGCGGGGCACGTCCAGCAGCACGCCGCGGCGCACCATCGGGGCGATCGTGTGCGCGCCCAGTTCCACGTACCGGCCGCCCCGGCCCGCCTCGGCCGCGTCCGCCCCGCCGTGGAGCAGGCCGCGGTGCGAGACATGGGCGAGCGCGTCGATGTGCGTGCCCACGTGCGTACCCATGGTGATCATGTCGTTGGCCGCGGAGCCGCCGTCGGAGCGGACCATGTCCCCGTGCCGGCGGGGCAGGGAGTGCCAGTAGGCGGGGTGGTTGGGGGACTGGGGCATGCCGACGGAGAGCCGGCGGCCGAGGTCGTAGACGGTCACTCCGCCACTGACGGCCGCGAGCAGCGGATCGGCGACGGGGGCTTGGGTTGGGGGTGTCACGGGTTGTTCCTCACTCTTTCGGAATCGGTCGACCGACCACGGAGGGCGGTCAGGCGACGACCTTGCGCGCGCGCAGCTCGGCCAGGACCTCGGGTGTGCATCCCAGCTCGGTGCCGAGCAGCTCGTCGGTGTCGGCGCCCAGGGCACGCCCGGTGAACCGGATCCGGCCCGGCGTGTCCGACATCCGCCACATCACGTTGTGCATGCGCATCGGGCCGAGGTCGTCGTCCTGCACCGTGGTGATCATCTCGGTGGCACGGACGTGCTCGTCCTCCATCAGGTCCCGCGCGTCGTAGACGGGGCCGACGGCCGCGCCGGCCGCGCTGAACTCCCGCAGCACCTCGTCGCGGGTACGTTCGGCGATCCATCCGCCCACGTACGCGTCGAGGAGGTCGGCGTGCGCGGCCCGCTCCCGGCCGGAGCGGAACCACGGCTCGTCGATGACCTCGGGGTGACCGACCAGGCGCAGGACCCGCTCGGCGATCGCCTGCGCGCTGGTGGACACGGCGACCCAGCGCCCGTCCCGGGTGCGGTAGGTGTTGCGCGGGGCGTTGTTCGTGGACCGGTTGCCGTGCCGCTGCCCGACGACGCCGAGCTGGTCGTAAGCGATCGGCCCGGGGCCGACGGCAGCCATGATGGGTTCCAGCAGGCTCATGTCGACGACCTGGCCACGGCCGCCCCGGGCGTCGCGGGCGTAGAGGGCCATCACCGTGGCCGAGGACGCGGCGATGCCGCAGATGCTGTCGGCCAGGCCGAACGCGGGCAGCGTCGGCGGGCCGTCCGCCTCGCCGGTCAGGTGGGCGAAGCCGCTCATCGCCTCGGCCAGCGTGCCGAAGCCGGGGCGGGCGGCGTAGGGACCGGTCTGGCCGAAGCCGGTGATCCGGACGATCACCAGCCCGGGGTTGACCTCGTGCAACCGGTCCGGCCCGACGCCCCACCGCTCCAGCGTGCCAGGGCGGAAGTTCTCCACCACGACGTCGGCGGTGGCGGCGAGCCGGAGGAAGAGGTCGGCGCCGTCCGGGTCGGAGAGGCTGAGCCCGACCGTCCGCTTGTTGCGCGAGATCTCCTTCCACCACAGCGGCACGCCGTCCTTCGCCTCGCCGTGGCCGCGCATGCTGTCCCCGGCGACGGGGTGCTCGATCTTGACGACGTCGGCGCCGTAGTCGCCGAGCAGTTGGCAGCAGAGCGGCCCGGCCAGAATGGTCGAGACATCCAGCACCCGGATGCCGTGCAGCGGGCCGTGCCCGTCCGCCCGGGTCTCCCGTTCAGTCACCGCTGGTCCCTCCTTACTCGTACGGTCCCGGTCATCCCGTCCACATCCCGCCGTTGACGTCGACCGTGGCGCCGTTGAC
Source organism: Micromonospora sp. NPDC005686 (assembly GCF_042871665.1). Lineage (NCBI taxonomy): Bacteria > Bacillati > Actinomycetota > Actinomycetes > Micromonosporales > Micromonosporaceae > Micromonospora > Micromonospora sp. NPDC005686. The sequence goes on along the minus strand of NZ_JBIAIY010000009.1, from coordinate 261,520 downwards.
GTAGCTCGCGCGTTCACCGAGCAGGAACGCGATCGTGTCGGCGACCTCCGCCGGCTCGGCGGGCCGGCGCAGCGGCACCTGGTCGACCAGCTCCGACAGCTCCCGGGCGGACAGGCGCTCGGTCATCACCGACCGGACCGGTCCGGGCGCCACCGCGTTGGCCCGTACGCCCCGGCCGCCGAACTCCTTGGCGATGTTGCGGGTCAGCGCCAGCACGCCGGCCTTCGCCGCCGCGTAGGCCGGCCCGGACAACGCGTTCCCGCCGTGCCGGCCGTTCACCGAGCTCATCAGCACGATCGCGCCGCCACCGGCCGCGAGCATGGCCGGCAACACCGCCCGGACCACGACGTAGGCGCTGGTCAGGCTGTCGTCCAGCACCTGCCGCCACTGCTCGGGTGAGACGTCGAGCAGCCCGCCGTGTCCCACCGACCCGGCCAGGTGCGCCACCCGGGTCGGCACCTCGGGGAGCGCGTCCAGGAACTGGCGAACCTGGCGCGGGTCGGCGGCGTCCACACCGTCGGCCCGGTCCAGCACGTGGACCGTCTCCCCGTCGCGGCGCAGGGCGTCGACCACGGCGGCGCCGATCGCCCCCCGTCCGCCGACCACCAGCGAGGTCATGACCGGCGGGTCCGGGTGTTGACGCCGGCCAGCTCGCCGGTGGGGGTGACGCGGCCGGACTCCACCGCGCCCAGCCACTGGTCGGTGGCCCAGAGCAGCGCGTTGGCGCCGCGTGGCAGCAGCAGGTAGCTGATCGCCTCGGCGATGTCCGGCTCCCGCACGCCGGCGGCGTACAGCCGGTCGAGGTGGTGCAGGAAAGCCTCCTCCTGCTGGTGCACCGAGTGCACCACCACCGCGATCAGGTCGGTCTCGCGGGCGGACAGGTCCGGCGCGGCGGCGGCGAGCAGAGCGTGGTATCGGGCGAAACCGTCCATCGGCAGCGTGGCGGCCCAGGCCCGCGCGGCGAAGAAGATCGGCCGCCACGCGGCCGCGGCCCCGGCCACCGCCGTCGCCTGCGCCATCTCGTCGGTGGTCAGCCCCGCGGCGTACCCGCGCTCGACGTGCAGCGTGCCCACCGCCTCCTCGTCGGCGACGAGGAGACCGACCCAGATCAGCTCCCGCTCGCGGGCCGACAGGTGCCGCTCGTCGAGGGTGAACCGGCGGTAGAGCCGGGTGTACGCCTCCAGGAAGCCGGGCTCCGTGCGGGCGTACACCTCGTGGTACGACAGCAGGTAGCCGCGCTCGGCCCGGATCGCGGCGAGCTGATCGGGCTCGCTCATCGCTGCGACGGCCCGAGGCTCGGCGTCAACGAGGCGTCGCGGTCGTAGAAGGCGGGGATGAGGTTGCCCAGGTCGTGACCCGGCAGCGGGTCGCGGTAGTCGGTGCTGCCGAAGTCGTTCTTGCGGATCAGGGAGAGGTTGCCGGTGCGGCTGTAGAGCGGGCCGTGCCAGGTCTGCGGGCTGCGGAAGAAGTAGCCGCCGGGCTTGACCACGCCGCGGCGTCCCAGCATCAGGTCTCCGGCGATCTTGAAGGACTCCTCGTAGACCGGGTGCTTCTCCTCGTTGATCGCCGTGTATCCGGGCAGCATCCCGACCAGGAAGACGATGCCGGCCTCGTCGCGGCGCAGCCACCGGATCCGCACGTCGGCCGGCTGCGCCTCGTCGCCGCGCCAGCCCATCGACACCCACTCGTCGCGGGTCTCGTGCAGCACGGTGAGCGTTCCCGAACCCGGGCCGGCGGCGAAGTCCGGCGTGCTGTGCGGGCCGAAGTACAGCACCGTCTCGCCGACGCCGGGCACCCAGTCGAGCTCGGTCATCGCCTGGGCGTGCAGGTAGGTGCCCGGGGCGTACGGCTCATCATTGACGGTGCCCCGGCCGGCGATCACGAAGATGTCGGCCTGGGCGCTCAGCACGCCCCGCTGCCGGTTGGTGAAGGCGAGCAGCTCGGTGCGGGCGCCGTCCTCCTCGTCGACCGAGAAGGTCTTGCGCAGGCCGCCGCCGTGGCCGGAGCCGAACTGACCGCCCGGAACCGGGGCCCAGGGCAGGTCTTGGGTCGAGATGAAGTCGACGTCAGGGCGATTCCACATGTCAGTCTGCACACCTTTGCCTCGGGGTTCCTGGGTGCCCATCCGAGATAAGGATCGTTCCTGTCAAACGAACGGTGGTTTCCCAGGCGGAACAAGGTGGATACTGTCGTGCCACTGCCCGGCCTGTCAACGGTCCGGGTCAAGTCTCGGAATGATCAGCGAACTGGAAGGCGGTGGCTGTCATGGGCGACGAGCCGAATCGGATCGACGCGGCGGGCGGGAACGGCAGTGGCGGGATCGCGGCGCTGGTGCCGCCGGAGAACCCCACGGTGGCGACCGAGCTGCGCGCGCTGCTGCCCGGTGCGGTCGATGTCCGGATCGCGCCGCTGCCGCAGATCCCGGGCACGTTGAAGGAGCGGCTGCTCGGTTACAACGACGCGCTCACCTCGACCGCGGGCACGCTGCTCCCGGCCCGGCCCGAGGTCGCCTACTTCGCGTGCACCGGTTCTTCCTACCTGGTGGGAACGGATGGCGACGCGCGGCTGCACGAGGCGATCGACGCGGCGGGCGCCGGACAGGGGCTGACCGCCGCCCGGGCGATCCTGGAGACGCTCGCCGAACTCGGCCGCACGCGGGTGCTGGTCGTCTCGCCGTACCCGGACTGGCTCACCGACCTGGCGGTCGCGTACTGGACCTCCGCCGGGCTCACCGTGGCCGGCGTGGAGAAGGCGCCGGCGCCGAACGGGATCTACGCGATCACTCCCGCCGAGGTCACCGCCCTGCTGCGTGAGCTGCGGCCCGACCCCGACACGGTGGTGCTGCTCAGCGGCACCGGCATGCCCACGGTCGAGGCCATCGCGGCGATCGGCGACGAACTCGGCGTACCGGTGCTCTCCTCGTCGGTGGCGGCGGCGTATCGCGCCCTGCATCGCCTCGGTCGGCCGGCGGCCTCGTCGTCGTGCCTGGTCAACGACCTGGTCGGCCGCTGGCGCTGAGTTTTGTTTCGGCTGCTTTTCCACCCTTGACGGGGCTCGGGAGCAGCCATTAGCGTCCCGGCATACACAGCGGACCGGCGTTCCACTCAGACGAACGAATCCGCTTCACCACTAAACCTATGTCCCGGCACCGGGCCGCCAGGAGGTGACGAACGATGCACGGCTGGCGAGCCCGAATCGGCTTGATCGTCCCGCACGTCAACATGACGATGGAGCCGGAGATCTACTCCGTACTGCCCTGCGGCGCGTCCGCACACGCGGCCCGGATGGTGATCCCCCGGCTCGACCCGGCCGGTCTGGTCACCATGGCCGACGACGCCCTGCGCGCCGCGGAGCAGTTGTCCGAACTCGACGCCGACGTCGTGGTCTTCGGCTGCACATCCGGCAGCTTCGTCGGCGGCCACGAGTACGAGACCGACCTGGTCGGGCGGATCGCCGAGCGCGCGGGCTGCCCGGCGCTGTCCACGTCGGGGGCCGGCGTGCAGGCGCTCCGCGCGCTGGGCGTCACCCGGATCGCCGTCGCCACCCCCTACGACGACACCATCAACCAGCGACTGCGCGAGTTCTTCACCGCACACGGGCTCGACGTGGTCAACCTGGTCGGTCTCGGCCTGCGGGAGCGCGTCACGCACTTCCCGCTCGCCCGCACACCGGTCTCGGCCATCGCGCAGCAGTCCGAGGAGGTCGTCTACCGACTCGCTCGTGCCGCCGCCCACCCGGACGCCGAGGCGCTGTTCATCAGTTGCACGAACCTCTCCACCCTCGGCGTGGTCGCCGAGCTGGAGAGCGACCTTTCCATCCCCGTGGTCACGGCCAACCAGGCCAGCATCTGGGCCGCCTTCCGGGCGGCCGGTCTCGGCGACTCGCCTGCGGCGTTCGGGGCCCTCGGCCGGCACTGAGCGCGCGCCACCTCGTCTCACTTACTCGTTCCCCCCCGGGAGTAACCATGTCTTCACTGTCCCGTCGCAACCTGCTCCGGCTCGGCGCCCTGGCCGGCGCCGGCGGTCTGCTGGCCGCGTGTTCCCGCCCCGACGGTGCCCCGGCCGCCTCCGGCGGCGGCAACTCCGGCGGCCCGTACACCACCATCCGATCGACCGCGACCTCCTACATCTGGGCGCCGTTCCTCGTCGCCGAGAAGAAGGGCTACTTCGCCGAGGAAGGGCTGCAGCAGAGCGGCAAGGTCGCCGGCCAGGGCGTGGTGGCGAACATCGTGCTCGCCGGTGACGCCGAGTTCGTCGTCGGCTCGCCGATGGACACCATGAAGTCCACGGCGGTGGGCCAGCCGCTGATCAGCTTCTGCGGCATGGTGACCACCCTGGCCACGAACATCGTGGTCAGCGCCGAGTCGTTCGAGAAGGCCGGACTGTCCGACTCGAGCACGCCCGAGCAGCGGGGCGCGGCCATGCGCGGCATGAAGCTGGCCTCCACCGGTGTCGCCGGCACCCCGGACCTGCTGATCCGCTACGTCTCCAGCAACCTGGGCAAGCTCGACCCGAACAAGGACCTGCAGATCGTGCCGATCCAGGGCGGCGGCTCGGCGATGCTCGCGGCGGTGAAGAACAAGCAGATCGACGGCATGGCGATCTCGTCGCCGATCTCCGACCAGGCGATCTCCGACCTCGGCATGAAGTACCTCTACGACATGTCCAAGGACCCGGTCCAGCCGCTGGTGGGCTTCCCCTACATCATGGCCTCCTGCAAGAAGGACTTCCTGGAGAAGAACCCCGAGGCGATCGCGTCGTACTGCCGGGCGATCCAGCGGTCGCTCAACTTCATCCAGGCGGAGAAGGACGAGTTCCGCGACCTGCTCGGCGGCATCTTCACCGACATCAAGCCCGAGGTCTTCAAGACGGCGTTCGAGTCGAACTACCCGATCTACGGCAAGAGCATCGTCCCGACCCCGGAGCAGTACGAGCAGGCCAAGGAATTCGTGGTCACCGCCTTCGAGATCAACGGCAGCGTCAGCGAGGCGGCCGCGGCCAAGAAGATCGGCTTCGACGACACCTGGAACGCCACCATCGCCAAGCAGGCGTTCGACAAGGTCGGCACGTCCTACTGAGCTGCCCGCCCATCGCCGGCCAGGCCGGCTCCTCGACGTTGGGAAGACGATCATGACTACGACTTCGGTACCAGGCGTGAGCTCCACCCACATCAAGAACTTCGGAGACCTCAAGGCCGCCGCCCGCAACGGGGCACGGCAGGCCGTGTGGGACTTCCTGGAGGGCGGCGCGGGCGCCGAGCGCAGCGTCGCCGCCAACCTCGACGAGTTCGACCGGTGGACCTTCCGGCCGCGGATCCTCACCGGCAGCAAGCCGCCGTCGCTGGAGACGACGTACCTGGGCTGGCCGCTGAAGATGCCGGTGGCCACCGCGCCCTTCGGCGCGGACGGGCTGTTCCACCCGGACGGCCAGCTCGCCGTGGCCGGCGCGGCGCAGGACGTCGGCGCGCTGGCCCTGGCGCCGCACGTCTCCACCCACCCGCTGGAGAAGATCCGCGAGGTGGCGCCCGAGTCGGCGCTGATGTTCCAGCTCCACCCGGTCGGCAACCTGGTCAACTTCCGGCGGCTGGTCCGCCGTGCCGAGTCGGCCGGATACCGCGGTCTGGTGATCACCGCCGACTGCCCGACCGCCGGTTACCGCGATCGCAACCTCGCCAACCAGTTCGTCTACGAGGACGTCATGCGCGGCAACTACCAGGGCGAGACGGGGCACGCCGAGGAGATGTTCGGCGAGTTCCGCGCCATGAGTCAGCCGGTGTGGACGTTCGACTACCTGGCCGAGGCGCTCAGCGAGACCTCGCTGCCAGTGGTGATCAAGGGCGTGATGACCGGCGAGGACGCGGTGCTCTCCGCCGACATGGGCGCGGCCGGCGTGATCGTCAGCAACCACGGCGGACGGCAGCTCGACTGCACCCCGGCCACGCTCCGGCAGCTACCCGAGGTGGTGGACGCGGTGGGCGGCCGGATCAGCGTCGCCGTCGACGGCGGCATCCGGCGCGGCACCGACGTGCTGAAGGCGATCGCCCTCGGTGCCGACCTGGTGGTGGTGGGCCGGCTCGCGGCGATGGGGCTGTGTGCCGGCGGTCGCGACGGCGTACGGCGGGCCCTAGAGATGGTCGCGGCGGAGATGGTCAAGTCGATGGCCCTGCTCGGGCGATCGAGTCTGGCCGAGGTCGACCGCTCGATGCTCCAGCCGGCCTGACAGCGGATACGGGAGAAGTCGGATGCCTACCGAGAAAACGGGGACCGCCCGCAACGCCGTCGTGTCGGCGGAGGGCGTCTCCATGACCTACCACGGACGCCGCGGCCCGGTGAACGCCCTTTCCCGCGTGGACTTCAACCTCTGGGAGGGTGAGTTCGTCGCGCTGCTGGGCCCCTCCGGCTGCGGCAAGTCGACGCTGCTCAACATGGTCTCCGGGCTGATCACGCCGACCAGTGGGTCGCTGACCTACCGCGGGGCGACGATCGACGGCCCGAACACCAGCATCGGCTACATGACCCAGCGGGACTCGATCCTGCCCTGGCGTACGGTCGCCGAGAACATCGAGCTGCCGCTCCAGATCCGCCGGGTGCCGGGACGGGAGCGCCGCGAGAAGGTCGCCACCTACATCGAGATGGTGGGCCTCAAGGGGTTCGAGAACACGTACCCGGCGGGTCTGTCCGGCGGCATGCGCAAGCGGGTGGGCCTGGCCCAGGCGCTGGTGTACGAGCCGGAGACGCTCCTGCTCGACGAGCCGTTCGGCGCGCTCGACGCGATCCTGCGCCTGCGCATGCAGGCCGAGTTGCTCTCGCTGATGGAGAAGCTCGGCGCGGCGGTGCTGTTCGTGACCCACGACATGGACGAGGCGATCACGCTGGCCGACCGGGTCGTGGTGATGAGCGCCCGCCCGGCCCGCATCGTCGACGTGATCGAGGTCGGCCTGCCCCGCCCGCGGGATCTGGAGCAGCTTCAGTTCACCGCGGAGTACCAGGAGGTACGCCGCCGGGTCTGGCACAACCTCGGGCGGGAGATCCACGCCGGCGAGAAGGAGATGGCGAAGCCATGAGTGACACCGAGACGGTCAGCCGCGGCGCGGTCACCGCGCCGGCCGCCGGGCCGGCCGCCGCCCAGCCGCCCCGCAAGCTCAACCCGAAGATCAAGATCGCGCTCGGCCAGCTCGCCGTGGTGATCGTCTGGCTCGGCTCCTGGCAGTGGATGTCCGGCCGGGTGTTCGACCCGTTCTTCACCAGTTCGCCCAGCGCGATCGGGCAGCAGTTGCTGGAGTGGTTCCGTACCGGGTCGATCTGGCCGCACCTGCTGATCACGTTGCAGGAGTTCGGCGTCGGGCTGGCGGTCGGCAGCGTGGCCGGCGTGCTGGTTGGCTTCACCCTGGGCCGGCTGCCGACCACCGCGGCGGTGCTCAACCCGTTCGTCACGGTCGTCTACAGCATGCCGAAGCTCGCCCTGGCCCCGCTGTTCGTGCTCTGGTTCGGCATCGGGTTCGGCTCGAAGATCGTCCTGGTCGGGCTGATCTCGTTCTTCCTGGTCTTCTACAACACGTTCACCGGCGCGCGTGACGTCGATCCGCTGTTCATCGACTCGCTGCGGATCATGGGGGCGAACCGGCTGACCATCTACCGCCGGGTCGTCATGCCGTCGGCCGCGGTGTGGGTGATGACCGGTCTGCGCATCGCCGTGCCGCAGGCCGTGATCGGTGCCGTCGTCGGTGAGCTGATCTCGTCCAACCAGGGCGTGGGCTACGTCATCGCCAACGCCGCCGCGTTCTTCAACACCACCGGCGTGCTGGCCGGCGTCGCGCTCGTGGCGTGCGTCTCGGTCGTCCTCTCCCAACTGATCATCGTGTTGGAGCGCTGGGCGACCCGCTGGAAGCAGGGCTGAGATGAACCCGACCGCCGCGCTCGCACGCTGGGCCGCCGACCTGCGGTACGACGATCTCTCCGCCGACGTGGTCGCGCGGGTACGCGGGCTGCTGCTCGACCACCTCGGCGTCGCGGTGCTCGGCAGCACCCGCGACCACCACCGGCGCTGGGTCTCCACCGAACTGCGCATGGGCGGCGGGGAGCCGGGCCTGAGCACCGTCGTCGGCACCGCCCTGCGCGTGGCGCCGGACCGGGCGGCGTTCCTCAACGGCGTCGCGGGCTCGTCCGGCCCCAACCTCGACGACGTCTGGCACGGCTCGCTCGGGCACCCGGGCGTCGGCACGTTCCCGGCGCTGCTTGCGCGCGGCGAGGAGGTGCGCGCCTCCGGCCCGGCGCTGATCGAGGCGGCGGTGGTCGGATACGAGGTCACCATGCGGATCGGCACCGCTCTCGGCCGCTCGGCGTTCGACCGGGGCTGGCACCCGCGGGGCGGGTGCAACGCGGCGGCCGCCGCCGTGGCGAGCCTGAAGGTGGGCGGCGAGCAGCGGGCCGAGGTCTACCAGGCGGCGATCGGCCTGGCCGTCAACGCGGCGGCGGGCGTGGTCGGCGCCGCGTACTTCTCCGACGCCTGGTACGCCCTGTCCGGGCAGGCGTCCCGGGAGGGCCTGCTCGCCGGGCTCGCCGCGCGGGCCGGCCTGCGCGCCACCGACGAGCCACTGGCGGCCGACCGGGGCTACCTGGCCGCCGCCTCCGACCAGGTCGACCTCGACAGCCTCACCGATGGGCTGGGCGGCGAGCCGATGCTGATGCGGGCGGGCCAGAAGCTGTACCCCTCCTCCGGCGCGACGCACGCCGCGCTGGAGGCGGCGGTGGCGGCCCGTACCGAACTCGGCTGCGACGCCGCCGAGATCGTGGAGATCAACGGCTGGGGTTTCCGCGAGATGGTCGACGTGCTGGGCCGGTCCCACCCGTCGACGGCGCTGGCCGCGAGCATGAGCACCCCGTACGTGGTCGCCTGCGGAGTCCGCGACGGCGGCTTCGATCTGTCCCATCTGGACTCCGGCCGCATCGCGGACCCGGAACTCGCGCGCCTGCAGTCGGTGACCCGGCTGGTTGTCGACGACCGGCTCGACCGGTTGCCGCCCCGGCATCTCGGCGCCCGGATCCAGTTGGTGGCCCGGGACGGCCGGCAGGCGACCGCCGAGGTGCTCGCTGCGAGCGGGCACGCGGGCAATCCGCTCGGGTTCGACCGGGTCGCGGGCAAGGTACGGCGGCTGCTGGCCGGCCGGTGGCCGGAGGCCTCTGTGGAGCGGCTGGTCGAGGGTGCGGCCGGGCTGCCCGCGACGGACGTCGAGGCTCTGATGCGGGCGGTCCGGCTCGGCGATTAACGTGTCCGCGGCATTCTCCGGCACCATAGACGCCAACTGTTCTGTAAGGAGCCTTCGACATGGCCCCAGTGGATACCGGTCCGGCTGGCGCGGAGATCATCGTTCAGTCCCGGCCCGGCCGGCGACCGGAGCCGGGCGCGGAGCAGTCGGAGGGGGACGACGGCCGGGCCCGCTCCGGGCTGGCCCGGACCTTTGCGATCATCAATCTGCTGGCGTCCCGGGCGCCCGAGGCGCTGGGCGTGTCGGCGATCGCACGTGACCTCCGGATTCCCAAGGCGGTCGCGCACCGGATCCTCAAGGAGCTGGTGACGGACGCGTTCCTCGCGTTCGACGAGGGGACCAAGCAGTACCAGCTCGGCCCGGGCGCGCTGACTGTCGGCCTGGCCGCGCTGCGGACGCTGGACGTGCCGAAGACCGCCCGCCCCTATCTCGAACGGCTCGTCGAGCTCAGCGGCGAGACCGCCACGCTCTCCATCCGGCAGGGCTGGCAGCGGGTGTACGTGGACCAGGTGCTCTCCCCGCACGAGGTGCGGATGTCGGTGGCCCTGGGCCGGATGTACCCGCTGCACGCCGGGTCGTCCTCCAAGGCGATCCTGGCCGCGCTGCCCGACGAGACGATCGAGGAGTTCCTCACCCAGCACCGGCACGCCAGCCTCACCCCGCGGACGCTCACCTCGGCCGACGCGTTGCGTGACGACGTCGCCGGCATCCGGGAGCGGGGATACGCGGTGAGCTTCGGCGAGCGGCAGGCCGGCTCGGCGAGCGTCGCGGCGGCCATCCGCAACGCCTCGGGCGATGTGGTGGGCGCGGTCTCGCTGTGCGGTCCGCGGGAGCGGCTCGCCGAGCAGACGCTGCGGCACGGCGCCGCGGTGGTCGAGGCGGCCCGTGCCGTGTCCCGCGACATCGGCTACCGCGGACCACTCTGACCGACGAGGCCGGCTCCGACCCGCGCGGCGGGCCGGCGGAGTCCGGCCGAGCCTGACCGCGCGGACCGCCGCGCGACCGATGACCCCGGGTGTCCCTCCCGGGGTCATCGGCGTTTCGGCCCTCCGCGCGGTTCGTGTTCATAACGTTTCAGTGAACCTCTGTGAACGCGGACATCGCGGTCATCCCGCAGTTCGAGAGCGTTCGTGTTTCCGCTGAGCGGGCCCCGGCGTGAACATCTGTTCACCCTATTGTTCACTGCTGCCTAATCCGGTAGAACACCAGGTAGGTCCGCAGCTCGGGCCGTTCGCCTCGTGCTTCTAGGAGGGCTTCTCATGGCTCGTTCACCCCGTCCGGGCGCCTCCTCGCCCGCGCTCTCCCGCCGCGGCGTCCTGCAGTTGGGGGGCGGCGTCGCGCTCCTGTTCGCCACCGGGGCCTGCGCCGCGGACAGCGGCAGCAAGTCAGGCGACGGCAAGTCCGGCGGCGCCGGCGCCAAGACGCTGCGCATCGCCGTCTCCAGCTACCTGTCGAGCTGGGACCAGGACTTCGTCGGTTTCGACCTGACCGCGCTGATGCTCTACAAGAACGTCTTCCCGTACCTGATCGACTACGGCGTCACGAATGCCGGCGGCAGCCAGATCCTCGACACCCAGAACATCACCCCGACGTTCGCCGAGTCGTTCGAGCCGGACGCCGAGCAGAAGGTGTGGACCCTCAAGCTGCGCCGGGGCGTGAAGTTCGCCAGCGGCAACGAGATGAAGGCCGCCGACGTGAAGTGGTCGAAGGACCGCGCGTTCGCCGCCCAGGCCAACGTGGCGGGCGTCTACCGCACCATCGGCCTGACCAGCGCGGACCAGGTCAAGGTCGTCGACGACTACACGGTTGAGTTCCACCAGGCGTTCCCGAGCGCCCTGACCCGGCAGATCCAGGCGATCTCGCTGTACGTCTTCGACTCCGCCGAGGCCAAGAAGCACGCCAGCGGCAGCGACCCCTGGGCCAAGGAGTGGTTCGCGAAGAACCCGCCGACCGGCGGCTACTTCAACGTCGCCAAGGCCACCCAGGGCCAGGAGATCGAGCTCAGCGCGAACACCGGCTACCCGGGACCCGACCCGGCCAAGACGCCGACCATCCGGATCTCGGTGGTGCCGGCCGCCTCCAACCAGCGGCTCCAGCTCCAGGCCGGTGACATCGACATCGCCCTGGGCGTCAGCCAGCGCGACATCCAGGACCTGAAGAAGGCTCCGGGCATCAAGGTCATCTCGGCGGCCAGCAACCGCCAGGTCGCCATCCAGATGTCGGTCACCGCCGCGCCGTTCAACGACGTGAACGTGCGCAAGGCGCTCGCCTACGCGGTGCCCTACGAGCAGATCATCAACAACGTGTACGGCGGCGACGCCCGCGCGGCCAAGAGCCCGGTCCCGCTGGACATGCCCGGATACGACGAGAGCGGCTACCCGTTCACCTACGACCTGGACAAGGCGAAGGCCGCGATGGCCGCCGCCGGCCGGGCGTCGCTCGACTCCGAGCTGGTCTTCGAGGCCGACAACGAGGAGCAGCAGAAGATCGCCGTCCAGGTGCAGAGCGAGGCGGCCAAGGCCGGTATCCGGCTCAAGCTGACCCCGCTGGACCCGGCGACCCTCGGTGAGCGGCGGACCAAGAAGAACATCCCGCTCCAGATCACCTCCGGGCAGCTCTGGGTGGACGACGTCGAGTACATGCTGGCGACGAGCTTCGTCAAGGGCGCCAACCTCAACTACTCGAACTACAGCAACCCGGAGATCGAGCAGATCTACGAGAAGTCGCACACCACCGTCGAGGCGGGCGCCCGCAACGTGCTGTGGAAGCGGGTCCAGGAGATCCTCGCCGCCGACGTGCCGTGGGTGGTCATCTGCCAGCCCAACTTCAACCTGCCCGTCCGGGAATCCGTCGCCGGCTGGGTGCAGCCGATGGACGGCCTCGCCCGCCTGCGCTACCTGAGCGCTTCGGCCTAGGAAACGTCACCCCTTCATGCGAATCCTCCGGTTTGTCGTCAGGCGACTACTCCAGCTGATCCCCGTTCTGCTCGGAGTGGTCGTCCTGGCCTTCCTCCTGGTCCGGGTGCTGCCGGGCGACCCGGTCCGCAGCATCCTCGGGCAGAACGCCACCGAGGAGGACGCCGCCGCGGCCCGGGCCCGCTTCGGGCTGGACAAGTCCCTGTGGCAGCAGTTCCTCGACTACCTCGGTGGGCTGCTCACCGGCGACTTCGGTACCTCGATCCAGAGCGGCAGCTCAGTGGGCTCGGAGATGGCGCTCCGGGTGGGTCCGACCCTGGAACTCGTCGTCATCTCGGTGAGCATCGCGCTCGTGGTGGCGACGGTGCTGGGCATCTGGTCGGCCAAGCGGGCCAACCGGGCCGGCGACCACAGCGTCCGGATCTTCGCGCTGGTCGGCAACTCCGTCCCGGAGTTCTGGCTCGGCCTGGTCCTGGTGCTCGTCGGCTACAGCATCCTCGGCTGGTTCCCGGCGCCCAACGGCCGGGTGGACCCGGACACCGGGCTGACCCCGCTCACCGGCGCCGACCTCGTCGACGCCGTCCTCACCGCAAACGGGCCGGCGATCGCCTCGGCCGCGGCGTACCTGGTGCTGCCGGTGCTGACCCTCGTGGTCGGCGTGGTCGCCCCGCTGCTGCGCAGCGTCCGGGCCTCCGCGCTGGAGGTGCTGCACTCCGAGTCGTACACGGCGGCGAAGGCCCACGGGCTGCGCGACCGGACGCTGCACCGCGGCTACCTGCTGCGGGCGACGCTGGTCCGGCTGCCGTCGCTGGCCGCGCTGGTCTTCGGTACGGCGATCGGCTCCACCGTGCTCGTTGAGTACGTGTACTCGTGGCAGGGCTTCGGCCAGTGGGCCCTGCGCGGCCTGCTCTACCGGGACTACCCGGTGGTGCAGGCGTCGGTGCTGGTCATCGCGTTGTGCTACGTGCTGGTGTTCCTCATCGCCGACGTGGTCCACGCGATCCTCGACCCGAGAGTGAGGCTCTGATGGCCGAGCTGCGAACCGACGGTCCCGCCGCCGCGCCGGTGGTCGTGCCCGGCGGCGACCGGGACAGCCGCTTCGCCCGTCGCATGATCATCGCCGGGGCGAGCATCCTGTCGTTGGTCGCGCTGGCGGCGGTGTTCGCGCCACTGCTGAGCCAGTGGGGCGAGACCGAGATCGACGCGGCAAACACGCTCGTCGCGCCGGGCGGAAGCCACCTGCTCGGCACCGACGGCAACGGCATGGACATCTGGAGCCGGGTGCTCTACGCCGCCCGGCTGGACCTGGGCATCGCCCTGGCCGCGGTCGCGCTCGCGGTGGTCGTCGGCACGCTGCTCGGACTGGTCGCCGGCTACTTCGGCGGCTGGCTCGACGACGTGCTGATGCGGGTGGTCGACATCTTCCAGTCGTTCCCCACGTTCATCCTCGCGCTGGCGGTGGCCGCCCTGCTCGGCAACGGCACGATCAACCTGATCATCACGATCGCGGCGGTGAACGCGCCGGCGTACGCCCGGCTGGTCCGCGCCGAGGTGCGGTCACTGCGGGAACTGCCGTTCGTGGACGCCGCGATCACCTCCGGGGCGTCGCCGGTCGGCGTGCTCTGGCGGCACCTGCTCCCCAACAGCCTCACCCCGGTCCGGGTGATCGCGCCGCTGAACTGCGGCTGGGCCATGCTCACCCTGGCCGGGCTCTCCTTCCTCGGCCTGGGCGTGAGCATTCCCGACGCGGAGTGGGGCGCCATGATCAGCCTCGGCGCCGCGGACGTGGTCGGCGGCCGGTGGTGGACCTCGGTCCCGCCCGGCCTGGCCCTGTTCGTCTGCGTCCTGGGCTTCAGCCTGCTCGGCGAAGGCCTGCAGGACCGCGCCAACGCGAAGCGGCGGTGACCATGCTGTCGATCGAGAACCTCTCCGTGACGATCCGCCGGCCCGGCCGGCAGGTGGCCGCGCTCAGCGGCGTGAGCTTCGCCGTCCGGCCGGGCGAGGTCGTCGGCCTGGTCGGCGAGAGCGGCGGCGGCAAGAGCATGGTGGCCCGCGCCGTCGTCGGGCTGCTGCCCGGCGGCTCGCACGCCACCGGGCGGGTGCGCTTCGGCGACTCGGACGTGCTGCGCATGGACGACGCCGCGCTCGCCGCCCACCGCGGCCGGGGGGTCGCCATCTGCTTCCAGAACCCGCGCGGCGCGCTCAGCCCCACCCGTACCATCGGCAAGCAGCTCGTCGACCGGCTCGCCACCCATCAGGACATGTCCGGCGACCGGGCCCGGGAGGCGGCGCGCGAGCTGTTCGAGGCGGTCGGCATCCGCAGCCCGCAGCGGCGGCTCGACGCGTACGCCCACGAGCTGTCCGGCGGCATGGCCCAGCGGGTGATGATCTCGCTGGCCACCGGTTGCGCACCGGAACTGCTGATCGCCGACGAGCCGACCACCGGCCTGGACGTGACGCTGACCAGGGAGATCCTGCGCCAGTTCCGGCACGCCGCCGACACCGACGGCCGGGGCGTACTGCTGATCTCACACGACCTGGCGTCCATCGCGGAGGTCTGCGACCGGGTGGTGGTGCTCTACGCCGGCACCGTGGTGGAGAGCGGACCGGCCGCGCAGGTGCTGCGGGAGCCCGCGCACCCGTACACCCGGGCGCTGCTGCGCTCGGTGCCGGACGTCGGCGGCCGGCCGGTCGTCGCCACCCCCGGCGCCATGCCGCTGCTGACCGAGGCGCCGCGCAACTGCCCGTTCGTCGCCCGCTGCGCGCACGCCGACCGCACCTGCTCGTCGCGCCGCCCGGCCACCACGCCGGTGCCCGGCGGCGGCGAGTGGTCGCTCGCCTGCTTCCACCCGCAGACCCGGCCGCTGGACGCCGACGTGCCGCCGGCTTCGCACACGCCGGTGGCGTCCGGTGCGGGGCCGGCCGGCGCGGACCCGAAGCCGGCCGTGTTGGAGATCGAGGACGCGCACGTCGTCTACCGCAGCCGGTTCGGTTCCGGCGGGCACCACGCGCTGCGCGGCGTCACGCTGCGGCTCGGGCCGGGCGAGACGCTGGGCGTGGTGGGCGAGAGCGGTTGCGGCAAGAGCACGCTCGCCAAGCTCGTGATGGGCCTGGTCGCGCCCACGTCCGGCACCGTCACGGTCGCCGGGCAGGCGCTGGTCAAGCAGCCGGGCCGCCCTCGTCCGCGGGGCCGGGCGCTGCGCCGGGCCCGGACCCGGGCGCAGCTCGTGTTCCAGGACCCGATCGGCTCGCTGAGCCCGCGCCGTCCCGTCGGCGACTCCATCGCCGAGCCGCTGCGCGCCGCGGGCCTGTCCCCGGCCCAGCGGCAGGAGCGCGTCACCGCCGTGCTGGACCGGATGGAGCTGGACCGGTCGATCCTCGAGCGCTACCCGCACGAGCTGTCCGGCGGCCAGGCGCAACGCATCGGCATCGCCCGCGCGCTGGTCGGTGAGCCGGACCTGATCGTCTTCGACGAGCCGACCTCCGCGCTGGACGTCACCGTCCAGGCGCAGATCCTCGACGTGATCGCCGACGTGGCGGCCGACGCGGACCGCGCCTCGGTGTTCATCTCCCACGACCTGGCGACAGTGCGCGGGTTCGCCGACCGGGTCGTGGTGCTCTACCTCGGCCAGGTCGTCGAGGAGGGGCCGGTGGACGTCGTCTTCGACACGCCCCGGCACCCGTACACCCGGGCGCTGCTGGGCAGCGCCCCCCGCCTCGGTGGGACGACCGGGTCCGGCGGCGAGGCCGTCGAGCTGGTCAAGGACCTGGAGGAAGCCGACGCCGCGACCGGGTGCCCACTGGCCGCCCGGTGCCCGTTCGTCACCGACCGGTGCCGATCGGAGCAGCAGGAGCTTCAGTCGTACGGCGAGAGCCGGGCCGCCTGCTGGCGCGTTCCCGAGCTTCCCGCCCTCATCGGAAGGCAGGCTGTCACGCCATGACCCGTCGCCCCATCCGGCTCGCCGTCGACATCGGCGGGACGTTCGTGGACGCCATGGAACTCGACACGCGCACCAACCGGGTCCGCTTCCGCAAGGCGGCGACGACCCCGGCCCGGCCCGCGGACGGTGTCCTCAACGCGATCACCGCGCTCGGCACCGACCTGTCGGAGGTGGAGCTGTTCATCCACGGCACCACCCTCGGCCTCAACGCGGTGCTGGAGCGTCGTGGTGGCCGTACCGGCATCATCACCAACGAGGGCTTCCGGGACATCTTCCTGATCGGCCGCGGCAACGTGCCGTCCGACCACATGTACGACTTCCAGTACCAGCGGCCGGAGAGCCTGGTGCAGCGCCGCTTCACCGCCGGCGTGCGGGGCCGGCTGGACTACCGCGGACGCGTGGTGGAGCCGCTGGACCCGGACAGCGTCCGGGAGGCCGCCCGCACGCTCGTGGCGGACCAGCAGGTCACCTCGATCGCCATCTGCTTCCTGCACTCGTTCCTCGACCCGAGCCACGAGCGGGAGGCCGCGCGCCTGATCCACGAGGAGTTCCCCGACGTCAGCCTGTCGCTGTCGACGGACATCGTGCGCGAGTACCGGGAGTACGAGCGCACCAGCACCACGGTGCTGGAGGCGTACATCCGGCCGATCTTCGAGCGGTACGTGGACGAGCTGGAGGCCGGTCTGGCCGAGCGCGGCTTCTCCGGACGCTTCCTGATCATGCGGTCCGGCGGCGGTTCGATGACCAGCGCGGTCGCCAAGACCGCACCCACGCACACGGTGCTGTCCGGCCCGGCCGGCGGCATCGTCGGCGCCGCCTACGTCGCCTCCGAGCTGGGCCGGGACAACGTGCTCACGTTCGACATCGGCGGCACCTCGCTCGACGCCTGCGTGATCGAGCGCGGCAACCCGGTCGCCGCGTACGAGGCCCAGCTGGAGCACTTCCCGCTGCTCATCCCCACGTACGACATCCGTACCATCGGCGCCGGCGGCGGCTCGATCGCCTGGCTGGACCACGGCCTGCTCAAGGTCGGTCCGCAGAGCGCGGGCGCCGACCCGGGCCCGGTCTGCTATGGCCGGGGCGGCACCAAGCCGACCGTCACCGACGCGGCGGTGGTGCTCGGCTACATGGACCCGGACCGCTTCCTCGCCGGCACCATGGGTCTGCACGACGCCGAGGCGCGCGCCGCGATCAGCGAGCAGCTCGCCGAGCCGCTCGGCCTCACCGTGGAGAACGCGGCGGCGGGCGTGTTCGACGTGCTGCTGGCCCGCACCGTCGGCGCGGTCCGCCAGATCACCGTCGAGCGGGGGCACGACCCCCGGCAGTTCGCGCTGCTCGCGTTCGGCGGGGCCGGCCCGCTGCTGGCGCCGCTGCTGGCCCGGGAGATGGGCATCGGCGAGGTGATCGTGCCGTTCGCGCCGTCCGGGTTCTCCGCCTGGGGCATGCTCTCGGCCGACATCGTCAACGACTTCAGCCGTACCGTGATGGCCACGCTCGACGACGCCGACCTGGCGGAGCTGGAGCAGCTGTTCAAGGCCGTCGAGGCCGAGGCGGTCACGTCGCTGGTGGCGCAGGGCGTGCCGGCCGGCGAGGCGGTCCTGGAGCGGCAGTTCGAGCTGCGTTACCTCGGCCAGGAGCACAGCCTGATGGTCACCGTCGGGCGTGAGCTCGACCGCGACGCCGTCCGCGCCGCGTTCGACGAGACGCACCGCGCCCGGTACGGCCACACCATGGGCAACCCGCTGCAGATCCTCAACCTGCGGGTGCGCGGCATCGGCCGCACCGACCGGCCCGAGCTGGAGACCCTGCCGCGCGGCGACGGCGACCCGTCGCAGGCGCTGCTGGCGCACCGCGACGCCTACGACTTCGGGCAGCACGCGGTGGTGCCGTTCGCGGTCTACGACCGGGCCCGCCTGGAGCCGGGCGACACCTTCGACGGACCGGCGCTGATCGACGAGGGCACCTCCACCACAGTGGTGCCCAGCGGCCAGCGGGTCACCGTCGACGACCACGGATACCTGCTCGTCACCCTGGAGGAAGCGGCATGACCACGCTGGACGGAGCCCAGGTCGAGGTCGTCCGCAGCTATCTGCTGTCGGCGGCGGAGGAGATGCGGGCCACCCTCATCCGTACCTCCTTCAACCCGGTCATCTACGAGGTGCACGACTTCGGCCTGTCGATGTACGACGCCGACCTGCGGCTGGTCGCCGAGGCCACCGGGCTGACGTTCTTCCTCGGCGCGAACGACTTCTCGCTGCGCAAGGGCGTGGAGTACGTGGGCCGGGAGAACCTGCACCGCGGCGACGTGGTGCTGCTCAACTACCCGTACTGGAACGCGGCGCACGCGTACGACGCGACGCTGTTCGCCCCGGTGTTCCGGCCCGACGAGGCCGACCCGGACGCGGACGGCGAGCTGGTCGGCTTCCTCTGCGTCCGCGCGCACTGGATGGACCTGGGCGCCAAGGACCCGGGCTACGTGCTCGACTCGACCGACATGCACCAGGAAGGGCTGATCTTCCCGGGCACCAAGGTCGTCTCCCGGGGCGAGCCGGTACGCGAGATCCACGAGCTGATCCGCTTCAACTCGCGGATGCCGGACGCGGTGCTGGGTGACCTGCACGCCCAGATCGCCGCGCTGCGCACCGGCGAGCGCCGGCTGCTGGAGATCACCGAGAAGTTCGGCCGGACCACTGTCGACCAGGCGATCGACCGCATCATCGCCGACGGCGAGGCCCGCACCCGCGCGGCGCTGGCGACGCTGCCGCAGGGCACCTGGACCGCCGAGGACTGGGTGGACGACGACGGCATCACCGACGACCCGGTGAAGATGCGGGTCACGGTGACCATCACCGACGGGCGCTTCGTCGTCGACTTCGCCGGCTCGGCCCCGGCCACCCGCGGCCCGATCAACATGCCGTTCGGCGCGACCGAGGCGATCTGCAAGGTCGTGCTGAAGTCGCTCACCTCGCGCGACGAGCCGTCGAACGCCGGCACCGTGGCGCCGCTGGAGGTGCGGGCCGAGCCGGGCACCCTGTTCCACGCCGTCTACCCGCAGCCCACGTTCACGCTCTGGACCGGCATCGTCGCCGTGGAGCTGATCCTCAAGGCGCTGGCCCAGGGCATGCCCGACCGGCTGCCCGCCTCCTCCGGCGGCGACGTGCCCGGCTTCATGATGGTCGGCCTGCACCCGGACACCGGCAAGATGTTCGCGGTCAGCAACAACGACCTGGTGGGCTGGGGCGGCACCGCGCGGCACGACGGCATGGACGCCGCCACGCACGTCTCCGGCAGCACCGGCCGGGGCACCCCGATCGAGGTCATGGAGGCCAAGACCGGGATGTTCTTCGAGCGCTGGGAGATCCGCGCGGACTCCGGCGGCGCGGGCCGGTTCCGAGGTGGCTGCGGCCTGCGGCGGGACATCCGCTTTCTGACCCCCGGCGAGTTCCTGACCGTCATCAAGAAGACGAAGAGCGCGCCGTGGGCGCTGGACGGCGGCGAGCAGCCGGAGCCGAACCAGGTGGTGATGTTCCCGGGCACCGACCGCGAGCACCGGGTGAGCACCAAGCGCACCGTGGTGGCGGCGGGCGACCGGGTCACGCTGCTGACCGCCGGTGGCGGCGGGCACGGCGACCCGCGCAACCGCGACCCGGAGGCGGTCCGGCGGGACGTGGCCGAGGGTTACGTCTCCCGGGAGGCGGCCCGGGACGTCTACGGAGTGGACGTCGATGGGTGAGCCGACGGTCGACGGGGCAACCGTCGAGGTCGTCCGCAGCCACCTCGTCTCGGCCGCCGAGGAGATGCGGGCCGCGCTGGTGCGCACCGCGTTCAACCCGGTGATCTACGAGGTGTACGACTTCGGCATCTCCATCTACGACCGGCATCTGCGGCTGGTCGCGGAGTCCACGGGGTTGTCCCGCTTCCTCGGCGCCAACGACTACTCGCTGCGCAAGGGCGTGGAGTACGTCGGCCGGGAGAACCTGCACCGCGGCGACGTGGTGCTGCTCAACTACCCGTACTGGAACGCGGCGCACACGTACGACGCGACGATGTTCGCGCCGGTCGTGCTGCCGGAGAGCGAGGAGCTGATCGGCTTCCTGTGCATCCGGGCGCACTGGATGGACCTGGGGGCCAAGGATCCCGGTTACGTGCTCGACTCCACGGACATGCACCAGGAGGGGATCATCTTCCCCGGCACGAAGGTGTACTCCCGGGGCGAGCCGGTGCCGGAGATCCACGAGCTGATCCGGTTCAACTCGCGGATGCCCGAACTCGTCCTCGGCGACCTCAACGCGCAGATCGCCGCGCTGCGTACCGGTGAGCGGCGGGTGACCGAGCTGTACCGCCACTACGGTCCCGCAGTGGTCGACGCGGTCGTCGACCGGGTGATCGACGCCGCCGCGCAGCGCGCCGGGGAGGCGGTGGCCGCGCTGCCGCAGGGCAGCTGGACCGCCGAAGACTGGCTGGACGACGACGGCGTCACCGACGACCCGATCCGGATGCGGGTCACAGTCACGGTCGCCGACGGGGAGTTCACGGTGGACTTCTCCGGGTCGTCCCCGGCGGTGCCCGGGCCGGTGAACCTGCCGTTGGGCGCCACCATCGCCACCTGCCGGGTCGCGTTCAAGGGGGTCACCACGCCCGGCGAGCAGACGAACGCCGGGCACTTCGCGCCCCTGCGGGTACGCGCCGAGCCCGGCACGCTGTTCCACGCGCAGTATCCGGCCGCCACGTTCACCCAGTGGACCGGCACCGTCGCGCTGGAGCTGATCCTCAAGGCGCTGGCGCAGGGCATGCCGGACGGGCTGGCCGCCTCCTCCGGCGGCGACGTGCCGGGGTTCATGATGGTCGGCCGGCACCCGGACACCGGCGACATGTTCGCGGTCAGCAACAACGACCCGGTCGGCTGGGGCGGCACGCCACGGCACGACGGCATCGGACCGGCGAACCACCTGTGCCAGACCCAGGCCCGCAACACGCCCGTCGAGGTGCTGGAGTCGAAGACCGGCATGTTCTTCGAGCGCCTGGAGATCCGTACGGACTCCGGTGGCGCCGGCCGGTTCCGGGGCGGCTGCGGCCTGCGTCGGGACATCCGGTTCGTGACGCCGGGTGAGTTCCTCACGGTGATCAAGAAGACGAAGAGCGCGCCGTGGGCGCTGGCCGGCGGCGAGCAGCCGGAGCCGAACCAGGTGGTGGTGTTCCCGGGCACGGACCGGGAGCACCGGGTGAGCACACGGCGTACCGCGGTGGCGGTGGGGGATCGGGTGACGTTGCTGACCGCCGGTGGCGGCGGGCACGGCGACCCGAGGAGTCGGGATCCGGAGGCGGTGCGACGGGACGTGGCCGAGGGCTACGTCTCCGCCCGGGCCGCCCGAGACGTTTATGGAGTGATCGCGTGAGTGCCGCCTATTCGCCCGAGCAGCCGAGCACGCTGCTCGGCAACTGCACAGTGCTGGACGCCCGCGTGGTGGACGGCATGACGCCGGTGACCGGCGCCGGGGTGTGGGTCCGGGGGGACCGGATCGTCGCCGTCGGCCCGTACGCCGAGGTGGCCGAGCAGGCGCGGGCCGCCGGCCGGCTGACCGAGGTGGACCTCGACGGCGCGTACCTGACGCCCGGTCTGGTGAACATGCACACCCACTTCTCGCTGTCGCTGCCCGGCTCCGGGGGCGACGGCGTCAAGGGGATGGGCTCGTACGACCTCGCCCACTACATGGCCGACGGCGCGCGGCGCACGCTGCACTCCGGCGTGACCACAGTGCGCTGCGTGGCGGAGAAGGACCACGCGGACTTCGCCCTGCGGCGGGCGATCAACGGCGGGCGCGTCCCGGGTCCGCGCATCTACACCGCCGGCCGGGCGCTGGTGTGCACCGGTGGGCACGGCCACGAGAGCAACGACACGCTCGAGTGCGACGGCCCGGTGGGCTTCCGCCACGGCGTCCGCAGCCAGATCAAGGCCGGCGCGGACCTGATCAAGGTGATGATCTCGGGTGGCATCGCCGGTGAGCACGAGAGCATCCACACGCCCCAGCTGTTCGCCGACGAGATGAGCGCGGTGATCGAGACCGCGCACGCGTGGGGCCGCAAGGTCACCGCCCACGCCGGACCGGCCGAGGTGATCGGCGCGGCGGTCGAGCTGGGACTGGACTGTGTGGAGCACGGCTACCAGCTCACCCCGGAGGTCGCGGCGCGGATGGCCGAGCGCGGCACCGCGCTCGTGCCGACGCTGCTGGTGACCCGCTGCAAGGAGTTCTTCGACGAGCTGGGCGTGCCGGAGTGGATGCAGTGCCGGTCGCTCGGCGCCGGCCCACGGCACCTGGAGAGCTTCGACATGGCGGTCGCCGCCGGGGTGGAGGTGCTGCTCGGCAGCGACATGCCCCCGTTCTGGCAGTTCGAGGGCACCACCGCCTCCATCCGGGAGATGGAGTACATGTCCGAGCGGATCGGCACCGCACGGGCCATCCACGCCGGCACGCTCGGCCCGATCCGGTGGCTCGGCGCGGAGTCCGACCTCGGCACCGTCGAGGCCGGCAAGCTGGCCGACCTGATCGCGACCGACGCCGACCCGCTGGCCGACACCTCGGCGTTCCGGGACGTGCGGTGGGTGATGAAGGGCGGGCAGATCGCCCGCGACGACCGGAACCAGGAGGAGACGCGATGACGTTCGCGGATTCAGGCGCGGCGGCGATCGCCGTCGGCATCGACGACATGTACGACGCGTTCCTCGCCGGGGACCAGCAGCGGTTCGACACGCACCTGCACCCCGACGTGACCACCTGGGAGACGCACCTGCCGGGGCCGTTGCGGACCCGGGCCGAGCTGGACGAGTACCGCGCCCGGCGGGACGCGGCGGGTCAGCGGCCCCGGCTGGCGGTGCTCGCCGCGCGGGACAAGCGCATCGACGTCTGGGACGACTTCGGCGTGGCCCGGTACGAGCTGGTCGCGCAGCTCGGCCCGGACGACGAACCGGAGATCACCCGGGTCACCGACGTGGTGCGCCGGATCGACGGCCGCTGGGTGATCGTGCACCACCACGCCGAGCTGGTCCGGGAACCGGTGGGCGCGGCGTGATCCGGCGGCTGGTCGCCGGGCGGACCGGTGAGCCGGCGGACGTGCTGTCGGTCGCCGAGCTGCCCGACGACCCGCCGCCCGGCCCCGGTGAGGTACGGCTCGCCGTCCGCACTGTGGGGTTGAACTTCCTGGACGTCATGCTCTGCCGGGGCGAGTACCCGGTGCGGCCGGACCCGCCGATGACGCCCGGCGTGGAGACGGCCGGCCGGGTCGTCGCCGCCGGCGCCGGAGCGGAGCACCTGCTGGGTCAGGAGGTGCTCGCCTGCCCTGCGCTGCCGCGCGGAGCGCTCGGCAGCACGGTGACCGTGGACGCCGCGGTAGTGGTGGCGCGGCCGTCCACGATCGATCCGGTGACCGCGGCGGCGCTGCCTGTCACCTATCAGACCGCGTGGTTCGCGCTGGAACGCGCTGGTGTCACCGCCGGGCAGACCGTCTTGGTGCACGCCGGTGCGGGCGGGGTGGGCATCGCCGCGATCCAGCTGGCCGTCGCCCGGGGCGCCCGGGTCCTCGCCACGGCGGGTGGCCCGGCCAAGACCGCGATCTGCCGCGACCACGGCGCCGCCGTGGCGATCGACTACACCGCTGAGGACTTCGTACCCGCGGTGCGGGCGGCCACCGGCGGCCGGGGCGTGGACGTCGTGGTGGACCCGGTGGGCGGCGACGTGTTCGCCCGCTCCTGGGACTGCCTCGCGTTCGAGGGCCGCCTGGTCGCCGTGGGCGCTGCCGGTGGCGCACCACCGCCGGTCGACCCGCTGCGGCTGATGGCTGCCAACGCGACGCTCGTCGGCCTCTCCTGGGGCTCGCAGTATCCGTGGCAGCGGGCCAGCGCCGTCGAGTCCGCCTACCAGGAGCTTTTCGACATGTGCGCCTCCGGCGCGGTCCGGCCGCCGGTCAGCCGCGTCGTCTCGCTGGACGAGGCGCCCGCGGCGCTCACCGAGCTGGCCGAACGCCGGACCACCGGCAAGATCATCGTACGGATCGACGAGGGGGAGGGACCGTGAGCGACGGCGACATGGAGATCTACGACCTGAAGGTCACAGTCGACCGGATCGAGGGCCGGTCGGTGTGCGGCATGGCCGTGGGCGACCACTTCGAACTGACGAACAGCGCGCACCTGCGGCTGCCCGAGGGAAAGCACTTCTGCGTGTACGCGCTCGCCTCGGTGCTGCCCTTCCTCGCCGCCAAGCAGCGTGACCTGGCGCCGGGGGACTGGCTGGCCCAGGACTCCCACTTCATCTGCCCGGACCCGGAGGAGCGGCTCGTCATGAAGGTGGAACGGACCTGCCGCCGCACGATGAACTCGGCGGACCTGACATGACCGTCGAGATCGGACTCGGCCTGCAGAGCGACAAGCCGGCCGGCGCCTACGCCCGGCTGGCGCGCGCCGCCGAGGCGCACGGCTTCGACGTGCTCACCGTCTTCGGCGACCTGATGTACCAGCCGCCGATCTTCCCGCTGCTGGAGATGGCACAGGCGACCGAACGGGTACGCCTCGGCGCGGCCTGCCTGAACCCGTACTCGATGGCGCCGTACGAGATCGCCGGTCAGCTCGCCGCCCTGGACCTGGCCTCGCACGGGCGGGCCTACCTCGGTCTGGCCCGTGGGACCTGGCTGGGCGCTGTCGGCCTGCCGCAGCCGCGGCCGTTGACCACCATCGAGGAGGCCGTCCAGGTCGTCTACCGCCTGCTGCGCGGCGACCGCGGCGGCTTCACCGGCCGGGTCTTCTCGCTCGCCCCCGGCACCGCGCTGCGCTACGACGTGCAGCGGCCCGACCCGCCGCTGCTGCTCGGCGCGTGGGGCCCGCAGGGCGCGGCGCTGGCCGGACGGATCGCCGACGAGATCAAGGTGGGCGGCAGCGCCAACCCGGACATGGTCCCGGTGATCCGCGACCGGCTGCGGGCCGGCGCGGAGAAGGCCGGACGCGACGTCGCCGACGTCGGCATCGTGCTCGGCGCGGTGACAGTCGTCGACACCGACGGCGAGGCGGCCCGCGCCAAGGCCCGTACCGAGGTGGCCATGTACCTGGCCGTGGTGGCGGAGCTGGACCCGACCGTCGAGATGCCCGAGGACCTGGTGAAGCGCGTCGGCGACCTCGTCGACGCGGGCGAGGACGAGGCGGCGGGCCGGCTGATCCCGGACGACGTTCTCGACCGGTTCGCCTTCTCCGGCACCCCGGAGCAGGTCGCCGCGCAGGCCCAGGCGCTCATCGACGCGGGCGTACGCCGGGTCGAGTTCGGCACACCGCACGGCCTCACCGACGAGCGCGGCGTGGACCTGCTCGGCTCGGCGGTTCTGCCGCTGCTGCGCAGGTGAGTCAGGTGCGACTCACCGTCGTGGCCGGCCCCGGGCTGGTGGCCGACCTGGCGCTGCTGGCGTCGCTGACCGCCGTCACCTGCGCCGAACTCGACATCGCCGGTCAGGTCGTCACCGCCGCCTCGGCCGAGGAGCTGCGCTCGCTGCTCGCCGCGACGGACCAGCCGGTGGTGGCGCTGCCCGGCCCCACACCAGCGGCCCGCGCTCTGATCGGCGCCCAGCCGTCCGGCGTGGTCTGGTACGACCTCACCGTCGAGGCGCCGGTGCCCGGCGCGGTGCACCTGGCCGGGCGGGGACTGTGGGGCCTGGCCTGGGCGGTCCGGCACGCCGTGCACCGCCACCGGACGCCCGCCACCCGGATCGCGTACGGCCCGGAGCCCGACCAGTGGGGCGACCTGCGGCTGCCGTCCGTTCCGCACACCGGGCCGGCGCCGGTCGCGGTGCTGCTGCACGGCGGGTTCTGGCGGTCGATCTGGGGCGCGGACCTGATGGACGCCCTCGCCGTCGACCTGGCCCGGCGCGGGTACGCGAGCTGGAACCTGGAATACCGGCGCCCGGACCGGCACGGCTGGGACGCGACCACACAGGACGTGGAGGCGGGCATCGTCGCGGTGCGGGAGCTGGCCCGCGACCGGCCGCTGGACCGGGACCGGATCGTCGTGCTGGGACACTCGGCCGGCGGGCAGCTCGCACTGCGCGCCGCCGCCGACCTCGCCGGGCGTTCGAGCGGCCCGCGCGTCGCGCTCGCCGTGTCGCTGGCGGGGGTGCTCGACCTCGCCGAGGGCGAGCGGCGCTATCTCGGTGACGGCGCGGTCGCCGCGGCGCTGGGCGGCTCACCGGCGACGGCGCCGCGCCGGTATGCCGAGAGCGACCCCATGCGGCGCCTGCCGACCGGGGTGCCGACCCTGCTCGTGCAGGGGACGGAGGACAGCCTCGACCTCGTCGACGCCAACCGGCGCTACGCCGCCGCGGCGGCCGGCGCGGGCGACGACATCCGTTACCTCGAACAGGCGGGGGACCACTTCGCCGTCATCGACGGCGCCTCGGTGATCTGGCAGGACACGATGAGCGCCGTGGACGCACGCCTCGGTCGCTGACGCCACACGACGAATCGCCCTCCGATTTCACGTAGGTGAACACGGAGGGCGATTCTTCGTGCCCGTGCGGGCCGTCAGAACAGCCGTGGCGTGACCACCGAGACCACGGTCGTCACCGTGTCGGTGTCGTTGTAGAGCTGGTGCGGCACCGACGAGCGCAGGTGCACGCTGTCACCCGGGAACAGCCGGTGCTCCACGCCCTCGACCTCGTAGAGCAGCTCGCCGGAGATGACGTAGGCGAACTCCTCGCCCCGGTGGCCGTACGCGTTCTCCCGCCGCCCACCCGGCGCGATGTGCACGAGCATCGGCTCCAGCACCAGGTCCGGGCCCCGGTCGGAGAGCATGCGGTAGGTCTGCTGCCCGGACACGTACTGCGTGGCCGATGTCTCCGCCCTGGTCAGCGTGAAGTGCCGGGGGAGCGAGGAGACGGTGCTGTCCGGCGAGGGGGTGCCGGCGTCGAAGAAGTCGGCCACCGACCGGTCGAGCGCCTTGGCGACGCTGCCCAGCGCGGTCAGGCCGATCGAGGAGATGCCGCGCTCGACCTGGGACAGGAAGCCGATGGACAGCCCGGAGCGGGAGGCCAGGCCGCGCAGCGTCAGGCCGCGCTCCTTGCGGTAGCGCCGGATCCGGCCGCCCACCACGCCCGCCGGGGTGCTCTCGTCCGGTACGCCACCGGAGCCGGCCTGCTCCGACGGCGGCTGACTGTCCATGGGCCGCACGGGGACCTCCTGTCGCGGTGGCGGGGGACCCGCCCGGGATGTTCGATGCTATCGAACATCCCGGCGAATGTGCGAGGGGGATGCGCCGTCAATTCCGATCACCGCCGGTGCGTCTCCGCCACGTCATCCCTGGTGGACGGGTCAGCCGGCGCGGCGCAGCCGGCCGAGCATGCCGGCGAGGTCCTGGACGAACAACTCGTGGCGGAAGTAGTGGCCGCCCGGCACCTCCCGCCACTCGTGCGGGATGCCGGCCCGGCCGAGCAGGCTGCGGAACTCGCGCTGCCCGGCCAGCACCTGACCCTCGTTGGCCTGGTCGAACCAGTTGATCGGGTCGGGTGAGGTGCCGGCGGCCAGGAAGATCCGCTTGTTGCGGTAGCTCTCGATGCGCTCGACCGGGTTGTCCGCGCTGACCCGGGCCTCGTCCCACAGGGGCGCGCCGTAGACGGTGCCGCCGCCGAGGTCGAACGCGGCCGAGGTGACATTGGCCCAGTGCACGACGAGACCGAAGTCCCGGCGCAGGCTCGCCGGCCCGGAGTGGGAGCTGACCGAGCAGAAGTGGCCGTAGTACTTCGCGGTGTACTTGAGCGCCCCGAAGCCGCCCATCGAGAAGCCGGCCACCGCGCGCCCGTCGTACTCCGGGAACGTGCGGAAGTTGGCCTCGATCCACGGCAGCAACTGGGCCATGTGGAACGTCTCCCAGTTGCGCGGCCCGGCGTTGCTGCTGACCGGGTTGGAGTACCAGCCGGTGGAGGCGTCCGGCATGACCACGATGATCTCGCGGCCGGCGGTCAGGTTGATGATGTTGTCCTGGAGGTGGAACGTGCGGAAGTCCTGCCGCCCGCCGTGCAGCAGGTACAGCACCGGGTAGCGCTTGCCGCTGGTGTGGTAGCCGTCGGGCAGCAGCACGTTGACCGCGGGGTCCCACTCGATCGCGTCCGTGGCGAAGCGGAAGTACTGCAACCGGCCGCCGTTCTCGTTGCGGGCGACGATGCGCAGGCCGTACCCGTCGCGGGCGGCGGCGCTCGCCGCGGACGGCGCGGTGAAGGCGCCGGCGAGGGCGCCGGTCGCCGCGACCGCGGCGGCGCCGGTGAGCAGCCGGCGGCGGCTCACGGTGGGGGGAGCGGTCCGGTCGTGCGACATGGGTCCTCCTGGGACTCGGTGACGTTCGGGGGTCAGAGGGTGGTTTCGCCGGTGAGGCCGAAGTAGTCGTGCCATTTGGTGGAGGGGTTGAAGGTGGTGCCGGTGGACAGGGCGACGTACACGTCGTTTGTGGTGTTTTTGGTGAAGACGATGAGGTCGTCTTTGCCGTCGCCGTTGGTGTCGCCGAGGTAGGGGAATTCGCCGGTGAGGCAGAAGAAGTCGTGCCATTTGACGGTGGTGCCGGTGAAGGTGGTGCCGGTGGAGGTGGCGGCGTAGACGTCGGCGTCGGGGTTGCAGGTGAAGGTGACGATGTCGTCTTTGCCGTCGCCGTTGATGTCGCCGACGCGGGGTTGTTCGGTGCCGACGGCGAACAGGTCGTGCCATTTCTGGGGTGGGCCGAAGGTGGTGCCGGTGGACAGGGCGACGATGACGTCGGATGCGGAGGCGGGGCCTTGGGTGAAGGTGATGATGTCGTCCTTGCCGTCGCCGTTGACGTCGCCGAGGGCGGGAAACTCCCCCGCGATGGAGAAGTAGTCGTGCCATTTGACGGCGGTGCCGGTGAAGCCGGTGCCGGTGGACAGGGCGACGTAGACGTCGGCGTTGGTGTCGTGGGTGAAGGTGATGATGTCGTCGCGGCCGTCGCCGTTGACGTCGCCGATGGCGGGGACTTCGGTGCCGGGGGCGAACCAGTCGTGCCATTTGGTGGAGGGGGCGAAGCTGGTGCCGGTGGACAGGGCGACGTAGACGTCGGCGTCGGTGCCGTGGGTGAACACGATGGCGTCGTCGCGTCCGTCGCCGTTGACGTCTCCGGTCAGGGGGGTTTCTCCGGACAAGGCGAACCAGTCGTGCCATTTCACCGACGTACCCGCGAACGACGAACCCGTCGAGGTGGCGACGTAGGCGTCGGCCAGCGAACCGTGGGTGAACGCGACCACGTCGTCACGGCCGTCACCGGTGAAGTCGGTGGGCGACCCACCGAAATACCGGGCCGGCGTCGGTGACGGCGTGCCGCAGTTGTCGCTGACCAGGAACCTCTGGTTGTACTGCCCCGGATACGGCGCGAGCGAGACCCCGTTTATCGAGATGACCTGCCCGACGCCGTCGTAGAGCTGCTCGTAGTGCACGTGCGCGCCGGAGGAGTTGCCGGTGCTGCCGGTGATCCCGATCTGCTGCCCCTGCTGCACGTAGGCGCCGTCGGGCACCGAATAGGCGCTGAGATGGAAGTAGTAGGTGGTCCACCCGCCGCCGTGGTCGATGACGATGTAGTTGCCGGCGCCGCTGGGCTGCGAGTAGCGCCGGGCGACCCCGGCGGCGGACGCCACCTGGGGCGTACCGCCGGTGGTGCCGTCGCTGCGGACGAAGTCCAGTGCCTGCCGTACCTCGGCGCTGTGGTGGCTGTACGTCCACCGCTGCCCGCAGGGGAACGGCGCCTTGAAGTTCGGCGCCGCCATCGCCGGTGACGGGGTGGCCGTCACCGCGGTGAGGGTGGCGGCGGCCAGGGTGAGCAGCGCGACGAGGGCGCGCCGGGCGGCACGTTTCGGGAACCTGGACATGCGGTGACTCCTCACCGGAGGGGATGCACGGTCGGAAGCGGCGCGTGGGCACGTCGGGGCAGGGGCCGGTGCCGCGATGGGCGCGGGCCCTGACAGGTCACGTCGGAGGAGGCGGCGTCTCGTCCCGATCGGCGGGACGGGCGGCGCTGAGGAGAAGTGAAACCGCACGCTTCGGCGTCTGTCAATACCCGCCGGGGTGGCTCGGCCGGTGGAAAACTTCCTTCACCGTCGGCTCGGCGGGGCGCGGGCCGCCCGACCGGGGGACCGGCCGGGGAAAGCCGGACCGGAGGTATTGACAACCGTGGAAGTCTGGCAGTTAACTCCCCAGCAATCGATTTCTCGTCGCTCGCACGGCCGCTCGGAAGGGACACCGATGAGGCTTCGCATCCCCCGTTGGGCCGGCGCCGCAGCAGTCGCGCTGCTGGCCGTGGCCGTGCCCGCGACCTCGTCCGCCGCCACACCGGCCGCCGCGCCGGCGCTCGCCCCCGCCCTCGCCGTCGCCGACGACAAGGGCCCGGTCGGCTGGGACGCCTACCGGCGGCTCGACCGCCTGCCGGAGCTGGCCGCCGGCACCCGTACGCACCAGTTCTCCAGCTTCGGCCGCGACGGCTCCAACGACGACGGCTTCGTCGGCACCTGGTCCTGCCTGCGCCGCAGCGACGGCTGCGTGATCGCCGAGGCGCGCGGCCCCGGCGAGGTGCAGTCCATCTGGTTCACCCGCGACGACGGCAACGTCCGGGCCACCGGCTGGATCCGCGTCGAACTCGACGGCGTCGTCGTCGTCCAGGCCGACCTCCAGGCCCTGGTGGACGGGCGCCTCGGCAGCCCCTTCGTCGCGCCCCTCGTCAGCACCGCCGACCAGACCTCCGGCGGCGTCACGGTCAAGGTGCCGATGCCGTACCGGGAGTCCATGCGGATCACCACGCAGAACAACCCGCTCTTCCACCACGTCACCTACCGCACCTTCGCCGACGCGGCCGGGGTGTCCCGGTTCGACCCGGCCGACCCGGCCGCCGACGTGGTCGCCCTGCTGCGCGCCGCCGGCACCCGAGACCCGAAGCCCGCTCAGGCCGGCGCCTCCACCACCCGCGCGGCGGTCACCGCCCCGGCGCGGGGGCAGGTGTCAGTCGCCGCCCTGACCGGGCCGCGGGCGATCACCGCGCTGCAGCTGCGCGTACCCGACGCCGCGGCCGGCGCCCCGACGCTCGCCGGACTGCGCCTGCGGATGACCTTCGACGGGCGGACCACCGTGGACAGCCCGGTCGGTGAGTTCTTCGGCGGCGGGCTGGGCGAGCGCAGCGTCCGGTCGCTGATGTTCGCCATGGACCCCGCGCCCGGCGGCTGGTACAGCGCCTGGTGGCCGATGCCGTTCCGCACCGCCGTCGCCCTGACGCTCGTCAACACGACCGGCACCACCGTCGGCGGCGTCGAGGTCGAGGTGACCTCGGCACCCGGCGCCGAGTGGACGTCCCGGCTCGCCGCCGACGGCAGCTCCGGCTACTTCACCACCCAGTCGCGGCGCGCGGAGACGGTCGGCGGTGCCGACTGGATCATCGCCGACCAGTCCGGGCGGGGCCGGTTCGTGGGCGTCTCGCAGACCATGCGCGGCCACATCGTCGGCGGCAACACCCGCAACTACCTGGAGGGCGACGAGCGGGTGTACGTGGACGGGTCGCCGACACCGCAGATCCACGGCACCGGCACCGAGGACTTCTACGAGTCGGGGTGGTACTTCAACCGCGGCGAGTACAGCGGCGTCTTCACCGGCAACACCGCGCACCTGGTACGCGGCGGCGGATGCGCCGACGAGTGCGACGCCGCGTACCGGCTGATGATCGGCGACGCGGTCGCGTACGGCGCCGCGCTGCGCTTCGGCATCGAGCACGGACCGGCGAACGACATGCCGGCCGAGTACGCCTCGACCGCGTTCCTCTACACCCAGCGCACCGTGACCACGCGCCGGACCGACACCCTCGTCACCGGCGACGCCGCCAGCCGCGCCGCGCACGCCTACAGCGACTCGGCGGCCACCCAGACCACGCTCACCGCGAGCTTCGAGGGCGACGACGACAACCTCCCGCAGACCGGCCAGGTCCGCGCCACGTCGGCCCCGGTCCGCTTCCGGCTCGCGATCGACCCGGCCAACCAGGGAGTACGGCTGCGCCGCCACGGCGACCAGGCCGGCGGCTACCAGCAGGCGGCCGTGTCGGTGGACGGCAACCCGGCCGGGGTGTGGATCCAGCCGCTGGGCAACGACAGGCAACGCTGGCTGGCCGACGAGTTCGTGCTGCCCGCGGCGCTGACGGCGGGCCGGTCCTCGGTCACCGTCCAGCTCGCCCCGGCGGCCGGCGCGCCGCCCTGGACCGCCGCCCGGTACCTGGCCGACAGCATGGTGACGCCGTTCACCGACACCGCCGCCCCGGCGCCGGTCGCCGGCCTCGCCCTGGCCGGCGGGCGCGTGCACGCGCTGGGCCTGTCCTGGTCCCCGTCCACCGACGACGTCGGTGTCGTCTCCTACCGGGTCTACGCGTCCCCGAACCCGGGGGTGACCGTCACCGCCGCCAACCTGGCCGGTACGACGCGCGTCACCGCGTTCCGGCACGGGCCGCTGCCCGCCGGCCAGACCCGCTACTACCGGGTCGTGGCAGTCGACGGGTCGGGCAACGCCGCGGCACCGTCGGCCGAGGTGTCCGCCACCACCCGGGGCCGCAACACGAGCGACGCAAACGGCGACCGGCGTGACGACGCTGTCGACTTCACCCGCGGCGGCGCCGCCGACGTGTTCACATCGCTGTCCGACGGCACCCGTTTCGTGCCGGACAGCCGGCCGTGGAACGACTTCTTCGCCGTCGACGCGGAGGTGCCGCTCACCGGCGACGTCAACGGCGACGGCCGCGCCGACATCATCACCTTCACCCGGGGCGACAGCGCCGACGTGTACGTCGGCCTCTCCACCGGCACCGGCTACACCGCCGGAGCGAAATGGCACGACTTCTTCGCCGTCGGCGCCGAGATCCCCGCCGTCGGCGACGTCAACGGCGACGGGCGTACCGACATCATCACCTTCACCCGCGGCGCGGCGGCCGACGTCTACGTGGCGCTCTCCACCGGCTCGGGCTTCGGACCCGGGGTCAAGTGGCACGACCACTTCGCCCTCGGCGACGAGTTCCCGGCGGTGGGCGACGTGGACGGCGACGGCCGCGACGACATCCTGACGTTCACCAGGGGTACGACCGGCGACGTGTTCGTGTCGCTGTCCGACGGCACCCGCTTCGTGGAGGACGGCTGGAAGTGGCACGACCACTTCGCCCTCGGCGGCGAGCTGCCGGCGGTGGGCGACGTGGACGGCGACGGCCGCGACGACGTCGTCACGTTCACCAGAGGCACGACCGGCGACGTGTTCGTGTCGCTGTCCGACGGCACCCGCTTCGTGCAGGACTCCTGGAAGTGGCACGACCACTTCGCCTTCGGCGACGAGTTACCAGGGTTGGGGGACTTCACCGGCGACGGACGCGCCGACGTGGTGACGTTCACCCGAGGGCTCACCGCCGACGTGTTCGTCTCGCCCTCCACCGGCGGTGAATTCGGGCCGCCGGGCGACCGCTGGCACGACCAGTTCGCCCCCGGCGCCGACCTGCCCCGCCCGAGCGTGTCGTGATGCGCGCCCGACGTGTGCTCGCGGTGCTCCTGCTCGGGGCGGCCCTGGCCGCCGTCCCGGCCGCGCCGGCCCCGGCCGACGACCCGGTACGCCTCGAAGCCGAGTCCCTCGCCGTCGTCTCCGCGACCGCCCCGGCCGAGGCGCAGGCCGACTGCTGCGGGGTGAGCTGGTCCGGCGGACGGCAACTGTGGTTCCGCGCCGGCCGGGCCGGGGACTCGGTGACGCTCACCCTGCCGTCGGTGCCGGCCGGACAGTACGACCTCGGTGCCGTGCTCACCCGCGCCGGCGACTACGGGATGCTGCGCTTCGCCGTCGACGGGGTGGCGGTCGGCCAGCTCTTCGACGGGTACGCGGGCGCGGTGCAGCGTACCGGCGCCGTGCCGCTGGGCTCGGCGTCCCTGTCGACCGGCACGCACCGCCTCACGGTCACCGTGACCGGCCGCGCCGGGCCCTCGACCGGCTTCTTCGCCGGGCTGGACACGGTGACGCTGCGCCGCGTCGGCCCGCTGGCGGCGGTCACCACCACCCCGTACGAGACGCTCGGTGAGACACCGGCGCGGGGCGGGTCCACCCGCGTCTACGACCCGAGCGCGGGCGAGTCGACGACCTGGTACTACAACGACCACACGCTGGTGCGGCACCAGCAGACCGGCGTGTGGCACCTGTTCGGCATCACCCACGCCGAACCCGGAGCGCCGCAGGACGAGAAGGTCTTCGGGCACGCCACCGCGCCCACCCCGACCGGCCCGTGGACGAAACGGCCGGTGGCGCTGACCGCCGACCCGGGGGCCGGGGAGCAGTGGATCTGGGCCCCGCACGTGATCCACCACAACGGCGTCTACTACATGTTCTACGCCGCCGGGAACCCGGACTACGCCCGGTACCGCATGCACCTGGCCACCTCGACCGACCTGTTCACCTGGACCCGCAGCTCCGCCAACCCGCTGTTCACCGACGGGTGGGAGGGCCGCGACCCGATGGTGACCCGGGTGGGCGACCGCTGGGTCATGTACTACACGGCCACGTCCAGCCCGTCCGGCGGCAACCACGTCGTGGCGTACCGGACCAGCACCGACCTGCGGTCGTGGAGCGCGCGCGCGATCGCGTACACCTCGCCGCAGACCGGCCGGGCGGGCGGGCAGACCGAGTCGCCGTTCGTGGTGCGCCGGGGCGACTGGTGGTACCTCTTCGTCTGCTGCGACGGCACCGACTACGGCGCCGCGTACCGGCGCACGGCCGTCTACCGCAGCCGCGACCCGCTGCGCTTCGACGGCGCGGAGAAGGTGACGGTGCTGGACGCGCACGCCGCCGAGGTCGTGGTGGACGGCTCGAACTGGTACCTGACCCACGCGGGCTGGGGCCAGGGCGGGCTGTGGCTGGCGCCGCTGACCTGGTCGACCGGCGTGGTGGCGCGCGGCTGGACGGTGACCACCGGTTTCCTCCGCGCCGACGTGCGGACCTGGCCCAGCGCCCGGATCGCCGCGCTGGCGGTGGACCCGGCCGGGGCGGGCAACTACCGGCCCGCGCTGGACTCGTCGCACCGGGGCACCGGGCCGTACCTCGCCGTCGGCCGGTTCGACGTGACCGACCGGGCCGGCGCCCCGGCCCGGGTCGACGTGTCGGCCGACGGCTCCCGGATCAACCTGGTCGGCATCCCGTTCGGCGACGAGCCGGTCACCGCCGACTGGCTGCTCACCGTCGCGCCCCGGTGGACCGGCCCCGCGTTGCAGAGCGACGTCACCTGGTCGGTGAACGGGTGGCCGACAGCGGCGGTGTGGGAGGTGGCGTTCAACATCGACGGCGCGTCCCCGGCGGTCGGCGATCCGGCCGTGGAGGCGCGGCCGACAGGTGACGTCACCGGGATGCCGCGCTGGACGATGAGCACCGGCGACGGGCTCTCGGTGGTCGCTGTGCACCGGTGGGGCTCGGCCTGGCGCGGCGACAACACCTGGTACGACGCCGGCCACGCGATGGCGGCCTGGCAGCCGTTGTGGCGCGACGGCGGCCTGTCCTGGGCGCCCGGCCAGTACGCGGGCGGCACCTGGCGCCTCACCGCGAGCGGGGTCCGGCGGGACGTGACGTCCGCCGACGCCGCACACGCCGCGATCAACGCGATCCCATGACGGGCGCGGGCATCGGCGACGCGCCGCACCGGAACGGCCGGGTGGTCGTCGCCGCGACCGGCGTGGCCAAGCGGTTCGGCGGCGTGACCGCCCTCGACGGCGTCGACTTCGACGTCCGGGCCGGCGAGGTGCACGCGCTGCTCGGCGAGAACGGCGCGGGCAAGTCCACCCTGATCAACATCCTCTCCGGTGTCGTCACCGACTACGACGGAGAGGTCACCGTCGACGGGGCGCCGGTACGGTTCACCGGGCCCGCCGCCGCCCAGGCTGCCGGCATCGCGACCATCCACCAGGAACTCGACCTGGTGCCCGGGCTGTCGGTCGCCGACAACCTGGTGCTCGGGCGGGAACCCCGGACCCGGCTGCGCACGCTCGACCGGCGGGCCGCGGCCCGTACCGCGCGCGAGCACCTCGGCCGGCTCGGCGCCGACATCGACCCGCGCCGCCCGGTCGGCTCGCTGCGCGTGGGGGAGCAGCAACTCGTCGAGATCGCCAAGGCGCTCGCCCTGGACGCCCGCGTGCTGGTCATGGACGAGCCGACGGCCGCCCTCGCCGACGGGGAGGTACAGCGGCTGTTCACCACCATCGACGGCCTGCGCCGCCGGGGCGTCGGCGTCGTCTACATCTCCCACCGGATGGAGGAGATCGAGGTCGTCGCCGACCGCGCGACGGTGCTGCGCAACGGCTCGGTCGCCGGTGTCGTACCCGCCGGGCGGATGGACCGGCGGCGGATCGTCGCGATGATGGTCGGCGAACGGGCCACCTCGCTGTTCGCGCCCGCGCCGGGCGACGCGGCCGGCCGCCCCGGTGGGCGGGGCGAGCCGCTGCTCGAACTCGCCGGCCTGGCCGTGCGTCCCCGCTCGCCCCGGCCCGGCCGCTGCGAGCCGGACGGCATCAGCCTGACCGTACGGGCCGGGGAGATCGTCGGGCTGGCCGGCCTCATGGGCGCCGGCCGTACCGAGCTGCTGGAGACGCTCTTCGGCGCCGGACCCGTCGGCCTCCGTACCGGCACGGTCCGGCTGGCCGGCCGCCCGTACGCTCCGCGCGGCCCCCGCGCGGCGCTGCGCGCCGGCGTCGGCTTCGTCCCCGAGGACCGGCGCCGCTCCGCGCTCGTCCTGGCACACCCGGTCGGCCGCAGCATCGTGCTGGCCGCACTCGCCCGGCTGACCACGGCCGGAATCGTCAGACGTGGCCGGGAGCGGGCCGCGGTCGCGCGGTCGGTCGCCGACCTGGCGATCAAGACCGCGTCGGCGGCCACCCCGGTCGGCGCGCTCTCCGGCGGCAACCAGCAGAAGGTCGTCTTCGCCCGGCACCTGCTCACCGAACCCCGGCTGCTCCTGCTGGACGAGCCGACCCGCGGCGTCGACATCGGAGCGAAGGCAGAGATCTACCGGCTGCTGCGCCGGCTCGCCGACGACGGCGTGGGCATCCTGCTCGCCTCCTCGGAGCTGCCGGAGCTGCTCGGCGTCTGCGACCGGGTGGTGGTGCTGCGCCGCGGGCGGGCCGTGGCCGACCGCGTCACCGGCGGCTGCACCGGCGAGGACATCCTCGCGGCGGCGATGGGCGGCCCGGCCGCCGGAAGGGACGCCCGATGACCGACACCCGCGTGCCGCCGCCCGAGCCGGCCGTGGCCGAGGCGCCGCCCGCCGCCGGTACGGTCGGGTTGCGTGGCGCCGCCGCCCGCTGGCTGCGCCGGCCACGCAGCCGCCGGGAACTCGTCGACCGGCTGTTCGCGGTGCAGAGCCTGTTCGCGCTGCCCGTGGTCTTCGTCGTGGCGATCCTCGCCTCACCGCGCCGGGACGGCGAGATCCTCTTCCTCACCGCCGGCAACCTCGGCAACATCGTCCGCGCGGTCTCCGAGATCGGCATCATCGCGATCGGGATGACCTTCGTCGTCCTGCTGGGCGGCATCGACCTGTCGGTCGGGGCGATCCTCGGCCTCGCGGCCGTCGGCACGGCGACCCTCATGGTCGACTCCGGGCTCGGCATCCTGCCCGCCGTCGCCGCAGTGCTCGCGATCGGCGCGCTCTTCGGCGCGCTCCAGGGATACGCCGTGGCCCGCCTCGGCATCCAGTCCTTCATCGTCACGCTCGCCGGTCTCCAGGTCGCGCGGGGCATCGCCCGGATCTGGTCCGGCGGCCTCGGCGTCCCGATCGCCTACGGCGACGGACCGCAGGAGGCGCCGCCCGCCTTCGAGCTGCTCAACGGCTCGATAAACGGGGTGCTCCCGGTGCCGGCGGTGCTGTTCGTGCTGATCGGGGTGGCCGCTGTGGTGGTGCTGCGGACGACGGCGTTCGCCCGGCACGTCTACGCGATCGGCGGCAACGAGAAGGCGGCCCGGCTCTCCGGCGTACCCGTGACCCGGGTCAAGGTCGCCGTCTTCGCCGTCGCCGGCCTCCTGGCGGCGGTGGCCGGCGTCGTGCACGCCGGACAGCTCAACCAGGGCAGCCCGAACGACGGCGCCGGATACGAGCTGGACGCGATCGCCGCCGTCGTCATCGGCGGCACCAGCCTGGCCGGCG
Organism: Micromonospora sp. NPDC005686; assembly: GCF_042871665.1. Taxonomy (NCBI): domain Bacteria; kingdom Bacillati; phylum Actinomycetota; class Actinomycetes; order Micromonosporales; family Micromonosporaceae; genus Micromonospora; species Micromonospora sp. NPDC005686. Next base: position 223,207 of record NZ_JBIAIY010000009.1, on the reverse strand, counting down.
GCTCCGGCTCGATGGGCGGCACGCTGGCCGGCGCGCTGCTGCTCGGCATCCTGAACAACATCCTCGCGCTCAACAACATCGACGCCAACGTCCAACTGCTGATCAAAGGACTGGTGATCGTGCTCGCGGCGGCGTTGCAGAAGCTGCGTCGCGGCCTCGCCTGACCGGACCGACACCCCGAGGAGCCATCCCGTGGAGAAGCGAACCAGACTGCTCGCGCTGCTGGTCACCGGCGCGCTGGCGGTGACCGGATGCAGCGTGGAGAAACCGTCCGACGACGCCGGGCAGGCCCGTGCCTGCGGCGCCGGCAAGGACTTCCTGATCGGCATGTCCCAGGCCAACAACGCCGAGCCGTACCGGCAGGTGATGAACAACGACGTGCAGACGGCGGCGAAGTCGGTGCCCGGGTTCCGCGTCGTGGTCTCCGACGCGGCGCAGGACAACAGCAAGCAGGTCGCCGACGTGGAGAACTTCCTCACCCAGAAGATCAACCTGCTGGTCATCTCGCCCAACGAGGCCAAGCCGCTCACCGCCGTGGTGAAGAAGGCGTACGACCAGGGCGTGCCGGTGATCGTGCTGGACCGCAAGGTCGAGGGGGAGGCGTACACCGCGTTCGTCGGCGGCGACAACGTGGCGATCGGCAGGGCGGCCGGCGAGTTCTACGCCACGACGCTGCTGCCGGACGGCGGCAAGGTGATCGAGATCGCCGGGCTGCCCGGCTCGACACCCGCCGCCGAGCGCGCGCAGGGCTTCCGCGACGGCATCGCCGCCAATCCGAAGATCCAGATCGTCGCCTCCCAGCCCGGCGACTGGCTGCGGGAGAAGGGCCAGTCGGTGGCGGACGCGCTGATCAAGGCCCACCCGGACGTGTCGGCGATCTACGCGCACAACGATCCGATGGCCGAGGGCGCCTACCTGGCCGCGAAGTCGGCGGGCGCCGAGCGTCGGATCAAGTTCACCGGCATCGACGCGCTGCCGGTGCCCTCCGGTGGGATCAAGGCCGTCGAGCAGGGCCGCCTCGCCGCCACGTTCCAGTACGCCACCGGCGGCCGGGAGGCGGTCGAGCTGGCCCGGAAGATCCTCGTCGACTGCGCCGAGGACGTCCCGCGCAGCACCACGCTGGACACCATGCGGATCACCGAGGAGAACGCCACCGAGGCGTACGCGAAGTTCGGCGGCCGCTGAGCGCCCTGTCCCGTCCCGCCGACCGAGGGAGCTGTCCGTGACCCGTTACACCCTGCCCGTGCCGGTCGAGCGCCCGGCCGCCCCACCCCGCACCGTCTACACGGTGGCCAGCGGCGACCTGCGGCTGAGCGCCAACGTCACCTGCTGGCCCGTACAACGGCAGCTCGAAGCGGACCTCGCCGCCGCCGTCACCGCGCTGGGCTGGCAGGTGCGGCGCGGGCACGACGTCGACCCGGTCACCGGCCACGGCTTCATCGACAGCCAGCGCGCCGGGATCGAGGTGTTCCGGCGCATCCCGGCGGACGTGCCGCTGATCGTGGTCGAGGCGGTCTGGCAGTACAGCCACCACGTGCTGGCCGGGCTGCGCGCCCACCGCGGGCCGATCCTGCTGGTGGCGAACTGGAGCGGGCAGCACCCCGGCCTGGTGGGCCTGCTCAACCTCGCCGGCAGCCTCACCAAGGCGGGGGTGCGGTACTCGACGCTGTGGAGTGAGGACTTCACCGACGAGTGGGCACGCGACGGCCTGAAGAAGTGGCTGGAGACCGGCGAGGTCGTGCACGACGAGAGCCACGTACGCCCGCTGCCGGCGCTGCGGCCGGACGCGGAGGTCGAACTCGGCGTGGCGCTGGCCCGGCAGCTCGTCGCCGAGCGGGCCGTCATCGGCGTCTTCGACGAGGGCTGCATGGGCATGTACAACGCCATCATCGACGACGAGTTGCTCAACCCGATCGGCGTGTTCAAGGAACGCCTCTCGCAGAGCGCGCTGGTGGCGGAGATGGCGCGGGTGCCCGACGCCGAGGCGGAGGCGGTGCTCGCCTGGCTGGAGGCGGCCGGGATGACGTTCCACACCGGTGTCGACGAGGCCACCGAGCTGACCCGGGCCCAGCTGCTGAGCCAGTGCCGGATGTACGTCGCCGCGCTGCGCATCGCCGACGACTTCGGGCTGGACGCGGTGGGGATCCAATACCAGCAGGGACTCAAGGACACCGTGCCGGCCAGCGACCTGGCCGAAGGGCTGCTGAACAACGTGGCACGCCCGCCGGTGACCAGCCGGGACGGCTCCCGGGAGCTGTACCCGGGTGCGGCACTGCCGCACTTCAACGAGGTCGACGAGGGCGTCGCGGTGGACTCGCTGATCACCAACCGGATCTGGACCGCGATGGAGCTGGACCCGGCGACCACGCTGCACGACATCCGCTGGGGACAGCGGTACGGCGAGCACTTCGTCTGGGTCTTCGAGATCTCCGGCTCGGTGCCCGCGTCGCACAACGGCGGCTACGACAGGTCCTACAGCATGCGTCAGCCGCCGATGTACTTCCCGCTCGGCGGTGGCACGCTCAGCGGCGTGTCGAAGCCGGGGGAGATCGTCTGGTCGCGGGTGTTCCTGATGGACGGCGGCCTGCACGTGGACCTGGGGCGCGGCACGGTGGTGGAGCTGCCCGAGGCGGAGACCCGGCGGCGGCTGGACGCCACCACCCCGCAGTGGCCGATCATGCACGCCGTGCTGCACGGCGTGGACCGTGACCAGTTGATGGCCCGGCACAAGGCCAACCACGTGAACGTCGTCTACGCCCCGGACGCCGTGACCGCCGACCGCGCCCTACGGGTCAAGGCCGCCTTCTTCGCCGAGCTGGGCGTACGCGTGCACCTGTGCGGGGAGGTCACGATCTGAGCGAGCCGGCGGCCGCGCCGCGCGGGCGAGGCCGGTCGGCGGCGCGACCCTCGGCCGACCGGGCGGAGCTCTCGCGTACCCGCAACTCGGTGTGGAGCACCACGGTCGAGGGCGCCTTGACCGGGTCGGCGATCCGCTCGACGAGCAGCGTGGCCGCGGTACGTCCGAGGTCGTAGGTGGGCTGCGCGACGGTGCTCAGCGACGGCCGGACCAGGTGCGCCCACGGGATGTCGTCGAACCCGACGATGCCGAACCGGTCGGGCACACCGATGCCGTTGTCGACCAGGCACTCGACGGCGCCCACAGTCATCAGGTTGTTCGCCGCGAACACCGCGTCGGGCGGCTCACCGGCCTCCAGCAGCGACGCCATCGCCCGGTAGCCGCCCTCCTCGCGGAAGTCGGCGTACCGGATCAGCTCCTCGCCGGCGGGACACCCGCTCGCCTTCAGCGCCCGCTGGTAGCCCCGCAACCGCTGCATGGCGGTGGAGATCCGGCGTGGCCCGGTGATGCAGGCGATTCGCCGGTAGCCGGCGTCCACCAGGTGCGCGGTCGCCTGCTCGGCGCCGTGGGTGTTGTCCACGAGCACGGTGTCCACCGCGACGCCGCGCGGTTGCCTGTCGATCGCGACGACCGGGATGCCGGCCTGCACCAGCCGGTTGATCAGCGCCGGCCTCCCGGAGGAGGAGATGATCACGCCGGCCATCCGTTCGGCCAGGGCCGCCGCGACGTAGCGCGCCTCCTTCTCCGGGTCCTCGTCGCCGTTGCACAGCACGACCGAGAAGCCGGCCTCCTGCGCGACGTCCTCGACGCCTCGGACCATCGAGGTGAAGAACGGGTTCCCGATGTCGGAGATGATGACCGCCCAGAGGCTGGTCCGGCTACGGCGCAGACTGCGGGCGACAGCGTTCGGGCGGTAGTCGAGGTCCTGCGCGGCTTGGCGGACCCGGGCGGCCATCTCGGGGTCGACCGAGGGCCGTCCGTTGAGGACGCGGGAGACGGTCGCGGGGGACACTCCCGCGCGACGCGCCACGTCGTAGATGGTCGTCATCGCCGCTCCCGTCGTCCGTCGCCGGGTCTGGTCCGGCCGGCCATGGCGGTCTGCCCGTCGGACCGTGACCCACCGGAGGGAGACCGCCACCGCGGGAGATCGCTCGGAATCCTATACCCGTCAAGCAATCGATTTCCGGCCGGGCGTGCCCGTCCTTCCAGCGGTCCATGCCGCCGCTATTGACATCGACATCGATGACTACGACACTCGTCAGCAATCGATTTCTCGGGCCCGCGCCGCCTGGTCACCCCGGTTGGCGGGCAACCTTCCGGTCCTTCCTCCGACACCCCCGAGGAGCACGGTGAGACGAACTCCGCTGGCGATGCTCGTCGCGCTCTGCACGGCCGTGGCGGCCGTCGCAGTCGGCGCGCCCGCGGCCGCCGTACCGATGGACACGCTGGCCTGCCCGTCCGTTCCGGCCACCCACGACCCCGCCGTCACCGTGATCGTCTACCGGGTGGCCCTGTCGTACAACGCAAACGACAAGGTGATGCTCTCCACCTTCGAGGCGGGCTGGGTCGAGTCCCACATGAACAACCTGCCCTGCGGCGACAAGTCGAGCCTCGGGGTGTTCCAGCAGCGCTGGGACTACGGGTGGGGCACCCCGGAGCAGATCATGGACCCGGTCTACGCCACCCAGCAGTACGTCACCCGCGCCATCACCTGCGACCGCAACAACCCCGGCTACACCGCCGGGCAGGTCGCGCAGTGCGTCCAGCGGTCGGGCTTCCCGGACCGGTACGACCAGGCGGCGGGGACGGCGCGGTCGCTGCTCAACCAGGCCTCGCGTACGCACGGCATGGCCGGCGGGTCGTCGACCGACGTCAACGGCGACGGCCGCGACGACGTCCTCACCTTCACCCAGAACGCCTCCGCCGACGTCTACGCGAGCACCTCCACCGGCACCGGCTTCGCGGGAACGTCGGTGAAGTGGAACGACTTCTTCTCCATCGGCGGGGAGACCGCGTCGACAGGTGACGTGAACGGGGACGGGCGCGACGACATCGTCACGTTCGCGCACGGAAACACCGGCGACGTGTACGTGGCGCTGTCGAACGGATCGGCGTTCACGTCGCCGGGCAGGTGGCACGACTGGTTCGCCCCCGGCGCGGAGATCGCCGCGGTCGGTGACGTCAACGGCGACGGCAGGGACGACATCGTCGCGTTCACCCACAACGCGACGGCGGACGTGTACGTGGCGTTGTCGACCGGCACATCGTTCGCGGGCACGGCGGTGAAGTGGCACGACTACTTCTCGATCGCCGGAGAGTTTCCCGCCCTCGGCGACGTCAACGGCGACGGCCGCGACGACATCATCACCTTCACCCAGGGCCCCGCGTCGGCCGCGGACGTGATCGTCGCCCTGTCGACGGGCAGTGGCTTCGGGGCGCCGCAGAAGTGGCACGACCTGTTCGCCGTCGGCGCCGAGCAGCCCCGGGTGGGCGACATCAACGGCGACGGACGCGACGACATCGTCACCTTCACCTGCAACGCCGACGCCGACGTCTACGCCGCCACCTCCACCGGCACCACCTTCGCCGGCACCACCGTCAAGTGGCACGACTTCTTCTGCCTGCCCGGCGAATTCCCCTACCTGGGCGACGCCAACGGCGACGGCAAAGACGACCTCATCGTCTTCACCAAGGGCGCCACGAACGACGTCTACGTCGCGCTGTCCACCGGCACCACCTTCGGTCCCTCCAGCAAGTGGCACGACTATTTCGGCCTCACCGGTGAGGTGACGCTGTGACCTCAGGATGGGAGGCCCCCGTGGCCGGAACACGACGGAGACGGCGGCGCGCCGGCGTCGCCCTGCTGGCCGCGGCGCTCGTCGGCGCGGTCGCGGTTCAGCCGGCGTCCGCGACCGCGACGCCGCCGGCCCGCACCGCGCTGGACGCGGCCTTCGTGCGGGCGGCACAGGAGTACGACGTGCCCCGGGACGTGCTCGTCGCTGTCGGTTACGGCGAGTCCCGCCTGGACGCGCACGGCGGCAAGCCGAGCCAGGCCAACGGCTACGGGGTGATGCATCTGGTCAGCAACCCCGCCCAGCACAGCCTGGAACGCGCGGCGGCGTTGACCGGCGAGCCGGTGGCACGCCTGAGGACCGTCACGCCGGTGAACATCCGTGGCGGCGCGGCGGTGCTGCGGGAACTGGCCGACGCGGAGGGCTTGACCGCGCGCGACCGGGACCGGGTCACCGCCTGGTATCCGGTGGTGGCGAGGTACGGCGGCGGGGCCGACGACGCCACCGCCCGGCTGTACGCGGACGGCATCTACGAGCTGGTGCAGCAGGGCATTCCGGGCGCGGTGGCGGTGCGGGCGTACCGGGTGGAGCCGGAGCGGGGCCGCTTCGCCACTGTGGCCCCGGCCGGCTCCCCGTCCCGTACGCTCGCCGCCGCCGTGCCGGAGTACCCGGCGGCGCGGTGGGTGGCCGCGAACGGCGCGAACTACGGCGTGGGCCGGTCCAGCCGGATCACCACCGTGATCCTGCACGTCACCCAGGGCTCGTACGCCGGCACGATCAGCTGGTTCCAGAACCCGTCAGCGGGGGTCAGCGCACACTACGTGGTGAAGTCCAGCAGCGGCGAGATCACCCAGATGGTCCGCGAGGGCGACACCGCGTACCACGCCCGGTCCGGCAACGCCTACGGCGTCGGCATCGAGCACGAGGGGTACGTCGACAACCCGGCCTGGTTCACCGATGCGATGTACCGCTCCTCGGCCGCGCTGACCCGTTACCTGTGCGACAAGTACGGCATCCCGAAGAACCGCACCGGCATCAAGGGGCACAACGAGATCCCGGGCAACGACCACACCGACCCGGGGCCGAACTGGAACTGGAACTACTACCTCTCACTGGTGAACCAGGGTGGCGGAGGATCGGCCGCCCGGTATTTCGGTGGGTCGCCCACCGATTTCACCGGTGACGGCCGTGACGACGTGGTCGCGTTCACCCACGGCCCGCTCGCCGACGCGTATGTGGCGACGTCGACGGGTTCGTCGTTCGCGGGCACGTCGGTGAAATGGCACGACTGGTTCGCCCTGTCCGGAGAAACACCGTTGACCGGAGACGCCGACGGCGACGGACGCGACGACGCCATCGTGTTCACCCACGGCACCGACGCCGACGTCTACGTCGCCCTGTCCACCGGCACCAGCTTCGCCCCCTCCACCAAATGGCACGACTGGTTCGCCCCCGGCACCGAAGTCCCCGCCATCGGCGACGTCAACGGCGACGGCCGCGACGACATCATCACCTTCACCCACGACACCAACGCCGACGTCTACGTCGCCCTGTCCACCGGCACCGGCTTCACCGGCACCGCCGTCAAATGGCACGACTACTTCTCCATCGCGGGGGAGTTTCCCGCCCTCGGCGACGTCAACGGCGACGGCAAGGACGACATCATCACCTTCACCCAAGGCCCCGCGTCGGCATCCGACGTCATCGTCGCCCTGTCCACCGGCACCTCCTTCGGCCCACCACAAAAATGGCACGACCTGTTCGCCGTCGGCACCGAACAACCCCGCGTCGGCGACATCAACGGCGACGGACGCGACGACATCGTCACCTTCACCTGCAACCCCGACGCCGACGTCTACGCCGCCACCTCCACCGGCACCACCTTCACCGGCACCACCATCAAATGGCACGACCACTTCTGCCTCACCGGCGAATTCCCCTACCTCGGCGACACCAACGGCGACGGCAAAGACGACCTCATCGTCTTCACCAAAAACACCACAAACGACATCTACGTCGCCCTCTCCACCGGCACCACCTTCAACCCCTCCACCAAATGGCACGACTACTTCGGCCTCACCGGCGAAACCACCCTCTGACAGCCGACAGGAAGCGACGCCGGCCCCGATCGGGGCCGGCGTCGCTCGTCGTCGTCCGCCTACCGCTTCACCAAGTTCCGCAGCGCACCGAGGATCGACCGGTGGCTGACCTCGGCGTAGATCTTCTTGTCCAGGCCGTACAGGACCACGTACGGGCACTGCTGGTCGTCACCGCCCATGGTCTTGTCCAGCAGCTTGCGGCCGGTCGCCACCTCGTACACGCGTAGCTGGTAGGTGGCCTTCAGCAGCGTCAGCGTGTCCGGCTTCGGGTCGTCGTAGCGGCACTTGCGGATCGTCGCGCCGGTGCTCGTGCGGTCCAGGCAGGCGACCATCTGCACGGTCTTCAGGTCCTCCGACGCCCAGGTCCGTTCCACCCGCTTCGACAGGCCCTCGTCGTAGTAGTAGACCCGGTCGTGCCGGCGGTCCGTGCCCAGGTCGGTGCCGACGAGCAGCGCCACCGGATGCGGCGCGGCACCGGTGCGCTTCGGCGACTGCGGGTAGTAGAAGACCCCGTCGCACACGTTGTTCAGATCGGAGATCTGCGCCGCCGGGAAGTCGCTGGGCTGGGGCCCGCGCGTCGACGGCTCCGTGCCCGCTGTCGCTCCCGGAGCGGGTGTCGCGCCGGACGACTGCCAGGGGGTCACCGGCGGTGCGGCCGGCTGCGGCTCGGCCGCCTGACGCTCGGAGGAACGCAGTAGGAACGCCCCGACGACCAGGCCCGAGCAGGCCACCAGCAGCAGGACGCTCAGTGCCGCGACGGCGATGACCAGGCCGCGGTTGCGGCCCCCGGGCGACGGCGGGCCGGGCGGCGGGTACGGCCCGAACGGCGGACCCGCCGCGGGCGGCCCGTAGCTCGGGCCCGCATGGGATGGCGGGCCGAGAGCGGCGGGAGGCTCGCCGGCCGGCGGCATCCAGGCGTTCTCCGGGCGCTGTTCCGCGTCCCCAGTCGCTTCCTGACCCGATCCGGCCCCCGTGTCGGACATGCGCGTTCCCCCGTCGAACCCGTGTGGAGCGCGCAACTTATCAGGATCGGCGCACCGGAGATGCCCGTACTAGATGGTTGCGCCACCTAGGTAGCGGCGCTACTGTTTTCGTCCGTGATCGTCTCATCGGGACACTGCGGAGCGGTATGAACCAGGAACGGCGGGCGCAGTGGCTGCGCGGGGTGCTCGACCTCTGCGTGCTCGCGCTGCTGAGCCGGGGCGAGTCCTACGGCTACGAACTGTCCCAGGCGTTGCGGGCCCACGGGCTGGGCGCCGTGCAGGGCGGCACCCTCTACCCGGTGCTGCTGCGGTTGCAGCGCTCCGGCCTGCTCACCGCGCACTGGCGGGAGGGCGGGACCGGCCCTGCGAGGAAGTACTACCGGATCAGCCCGGCCGGCAGCGTGGTCCTGCGCGAGGCCGCGACCGACTGGAGCGCCTTCGCGTCGAGCGTGGGCGGGATACTGAGCGAGGAGCCGAAGCGGTGAACCACAACCTCTGGCTCGCCGCCCTGACCGGCGAGCTGCGCCGGCACGGGGTGGGGCCCGATCTGACCGGTCACGTCGTCGCCGAGGCGGCCACCCACCTGCTCGACAGCGGAGAATCGCCGCTGCGGGTCTTCGGCGCGCCGGAGGCGTACGCGCAGGCGGTGGTCGACAGCCTCGGCGGTCCCGACGTACGCCCGCCGCGCCGTCAACCGGGACCGGTGCGGCTCAGGGCCCGGGGCATCACCAAGCGCTACCGGGGGCGGACCGTCCTGGACCGGGTCGACCTGACCGTCCGAGCGGGGGAGATCGCGGCGGTGGTCGGTGCCAACGGCGCCGGCAAGAGCACGTTCCTGCGCATCTGCGCCGGCCTGCTGAGCCCGGATGCGGGAACCGTCGAGGTCGACGGCACGCTCGGCTACTGCCCGCAGGACGGTGGCACCGCCGAGTTCCTCAGCCCCGACGAGCACTTCGTGCTGATCGGCGCCGGCAGAGGGCTGGGCCGTACGGCCGCCCGGCGGGCCGGTCGCGCGGAGGCGGCCGGGCTGGAGTGGACGCCGCCGAGACGCACCCAGGCGCGGCACCTCTCCGGTGGCACCCGGCAGAAGCTCAACCTGGTGCTGGCCCGGCTCGGCGAGCCGGACGTGCTGCTCCTCGACGAGCCCTACCAGGGTTTCGACAGGGGGACGTACCTCGACTTCTGGCACGAGGTGTGGCGCTGGCGCGACGCGGGCAAGGCCGTCGTGGTCGTCACGCACCTGCTCAACCAGCTCGACCGGGTCGACGTCGTGCTCGACCTGGCGATGCTCGGGGAGCGTGAGGCATGAGCCGGACCCTCGTGGTGGCCGAAGCCGCCCTGCGCGAGCTGCTGCGCCGCCGTACCGTGCTGGTCATCCTGCTGCTGATGCCGCTGGCCTTCTACCTGAGCCGCCGCGGCGACTTTCTCGGGCAGTCGATCCGCTTCGTCTGTCTCGGCCTGGCCTGGGCGCTCAGCACCGCCGCGCTGTTCGCGGGCAGCGCGGCGCGGGGCATGGAACCGCGCCTGCGGCTCTCCGGCTACGGCAGCCGGCACCTGGTGCTCGGCCGGCTGCTCGCCCTCTGGACCGTCGGCGTGCTGCTCTCCACCCCGTACTTCCTGCTCGTCCTGGCCGACCAGCGCGACGTGCGGTACGGCGCGATCGCGCTGATCATGGCGCTGACCGTGTTCGTGTCGGTGCCGTTCGGGCTGCTGCTGAGCGCCGTGCTGCCGCGCGAGCTGGAGGGCACGCTGGTGCTGCTGACCGTCGTCGGCCTCCAGATGGTGATGGACCCGGCGGGCAGCGCCACCCGCGCGTTGCCGTTCTGGTTCAGCCGCGAGCTCGCCACGTACGCCGTCGACCACACCGACGGCGGCTACCTCACCCGCGGCCTCACCCACGGGCTGGTCTTCGCTGTCGCGCTCACGCTGCTGGTCGTGGCGGCCGCCGCGGTGCGGCTGCGACAGCGGCGGCACCTGCGGCTCGCGACCTGACCTCGGCGGCGGCGGACGAAACCCGGTCGCCGGGCGTGGCAGGATCGGCGGGTGCAGATCGGGTTGCTCGGGCCGTTCCAGGTCACCACGGACGGCGGCGTTGTCGCCGACGTGCCGGGCGCGCGACTGCGCGGGCTGCTGGCCGCCCTCGCGCTCCAGCCCGGCCGGGTGGTCCCGAAGTCGTCGCTCGTCGACTGGATCTGGGGCGAGCAGCCGCCCGCCGACGCCGCGAACGCGCTGCAACGGCTGGTGTCCCGGCTGCGCAAGGCGCTGCCGGCGGGCACCGTCGACGGGCTGCCGGACGGCTACCGGCTGGCCGTCGAGCCCGACGCGGTCGACGCCGTGCGGTTCGAACGGCTCGTCCGCCGGGCCCGCGACGGTGACGGGCCGCAGCGAGTACGCCTGCTGCGCGAGGCGCTGGGCCTGTGGCGTGGTGACCCGCTGCGCGACGTCGGGCTGCCCGACAGTCCGGCGCTCGACGCGGCAGCCACTCGGCTGGAGCGGCTGCGCCTGGCCGCGACGGAGGACCGGTACGACGCCGAGATCGGGCTCGGCCGGGAAGCCGATCTGATTCCGGAGCTGACCGACCTGGCGGCCGCCTATCCGGTACGCGAGCGGCTCGCCATGTCGTTGATGCGCGCGCTCGCCGCGGCCGGCCGGGACACCGAGGCGCTGCTCGTCTACCAGCGCACCGCCGACGCGCTCGCCGACGCCCTGGGCGTCGACCCGTCGCCGGAGCTGTCGGCGCTGCACGTCACCCTGCTGCGCGGCGGGACGGTACGCCGCGAGGACACCCGCCGCACCAACCTGCGCGCCGAACTGACCAGCTTCGTGGGCCGGGACGCCGATCTGGTCGCGGTCGGCGAGCTGGTGACCGCGCACCGGCTCACCACGCTCACCGGCCCCGGCGGATCCGGGAAGACCAGGCTGGCCACGGAGGCCGGGCGCCGGATGACAGGCGACCTGCCGGACGGCGTGTGGCTGGTGGAGTTCGCCGCCGTCAGCGCCGGCGGGGACGTGGTGCAGGCGACGATCTCCGGGCTCGGCCTGCGGGACGCGCTGCTCGGCGACCCGGGCAACGCGGAGCCGGCCGACCGGCTGGTCGCGGCGATCCGGGACCGGGACATGCTGCTGATCCTGGACAACTGCGAACACGTCGTGGAGCAGGCGGCCGCGCTGGCCCACCGGCTGCTCGGCGAGTGCCGGCGGCTGCGGATCCTGGCCACGAGCCGGGAACCGCTCGGCATCACCGGGGAGGCGTTGTGGCCGGTCGCGCCGCTGGGCCTGCCGGACGGCGACGCCACGGTCGCCGAGGTCGAGTCGTCGCCCGCAGTCCGCCTGCTGCGGGACCGGGCCGCCGCCGTCCGCCGGGACCTCGCGTCCGACGCCGGCACGGCGATGACGATGGCGCGGGTCTGCAGTGCGCTCGACGGCATGCCGCTGGCGATCGAGCTGGCCGCGGCGCGGCTGCGCAGCATGTCCGTCGACCAGCTCGCCACCCGGCTCGACGACCGGTTCCGGCTGCTCACCGGCGGCAGCCGGACCGCCCTGCCCCGGCACCGGACGCTGCGCGCGATTGTCGACTGGAGCTGGGAACTGCTCACCGACGCCGAACGCGCGGTCCTGTGCCGGCTGTCGGTGTTCTCCGGCGGGGCGAGCCTGGACGCGGCCGAGCGGGTCTGCGCCGGCGGCGCCGTCGAGCCGGGCGAGGTGCTCGACCTGCTCACCGCGCTGACCGAGAAGTCGCTGCTGGTCGCCGCCGGTGGCGTCGCGCCGCGCTACCGCATGCTCGGCACGATCAAGGAGTACGCCGCGCAGCGGCTCGCCGAGGCGGGGGAGACGAACCTCGTCCGCCACGCGCACCTCGCGTACTTCACCGAACTGGCCGAGGCGGCCGAGCCGTGGCTGCGCCGCGCCGATCAGCTCACCTGGCTCGCCCGGCTCGACGCCGAGCACGACAACATCACCGCCGCGATGCGCGGCGCGCTGGCGGCCGGCGAGGCGCGCGAGGCGATGCGGCTGGCGGCCGGCGCCGGTTGGTACTGGTGGCTCGGCGGCCACCGCACCGAGGGCATGGAGCTGGTCGTCGCGGCCACCGAGGTGCCGGGTGAGGTGCCCGACGACAACCGCGCCGTGGTGTACGCGCTGGTGGTGCTGTTCCTCAGCTCCGGGCCGGGCGACGGGCAGCACGCGGCCGAGTGGATCCACCGGGCGTACCGGCTGAGCCGGGCGGGCCGGGGCAGGCACCCGGAGCTGGCCCTGGTCGTGCCGATGGAGCGCATGCTGCGGGAGCCGGACGCGTTGCTGCCCGCCTGGGAGTCGCTGCTCGACCACGAGGACCCGTGGGTACGCGCGCTGGCCCGGCTGCACCTGGGCAAGCTGCGGGTCATCCTCGGGATCGAGGCGGCGGAGGCGGAGGCGTGCCTGCGGCAGGCGCTGGCCGAGTTCCGGGCGGTGGGTGAACGGTTCGGGATCTCGTTCGCGCTCAGCGAGCTGGCCGAGCTGATCGCCGTGCGCGGTGACGTCGCCGCCGCCTGCGACTACTACGAGCAGGCCGTCACGGCGGTCACCGAGGTCGGCGCCGTCGAGGACGTGATCCGGATGCGGGCGCGGCTGGCCTGGCTGTACCGGCTGGGCGGTGACGAGGCCGCGAGCGCCGCCGCCGTGGCCGAGGCGCAACGGCTCGCCGCAGGGGTCGCGTGGCCGGGCGCGCTGGCCGAGCTGGCGCTGGTCCGGGCGTACCTGGCCCGCCACGACGGCGACGCGGACGAGGCGTACGCGCAACTGCGGGCCGTGTCGGCGCTGCTCGGCGACGAGGCGGACCTGGCTGGCGTCCGGGCGGGCACCCAGGATCTGCTGGGCTACCTGGCCGAGGACGTCGAGCAGGCCCGTACCCATCGGGCGGCGGCGTGCCGGGCGGCGCGCGAGGGCGGCTACGCGCCGCTGACCGCGCAGGTGCTCGTCGGTGTGGCGGACCTGGCGTTGCGGCTGGACCGGCCGGACCAGGCGGCGCGGCTGCTCGGCGCCGCCGTCGCGGTACGCGGGCTGCCCGACCTCGCCCACCCGGACGCGTCCCGGATCGAGGCGGCGGCGCGCGACCGCCTCGGCGACGCGGGGTTCGCCGAGGCGGTCGCACAGGGCCGGGAGACCGGCTGGGAGCGGCTGGCCGAGGTCACGCTCGCTTCGTGAACGTGGACCGCGCCCACAGGTAGCCGACCACCGCGATGCCGGCGCACCAGACGATCGCGGGGACCACGTCGCCGGCCGAGGGAGCGCCGCCCAGCAGGCCGCGCAGCGTCTCGATGATCGGCGTGAACGGCTGGTACTCGGCGAACTGCCGCAGCCCCGGCCCCATCTTGTCCGCGGGCACGATCGCGCTGCTGAAGAACGGCAGCAGGATCAGCGGCACGGCGGCCATGCCCGCCGACTCGGGCGACTTGGCGAACAGGCCCAGAGCGACGGTGAACCAGCTGACGGCGACGCTGAGCAGCACCACCATGCCGACCGCACCGAGCCAGTGCAGGGGACCGGCGGCCGGGCGGAAGCCGAGCAGGAACGCCACACCGACCAGGGCCGCGACCGCGATGACGTTCGTCAGCACGGTGGCGACGACGTGGCCGGTCAGCACCGCGCCCCGGGAGACGTGCATGACCTTGAACCGGTTGATGATGCCCTTGGTCATGTCGGAGCTGACCGCGGTCGCGGTGCCGCCGAGGCCGTAGCAGACCGCCAGCAGCATCAGGCCCGGCGTCGCGTAGTCGACGTAGTCGACGCCGACGGAGAACGCGTCGCCGAGCATGTACACGAACATCAGCATGACGATGATCGGCATCAGCACCGCGTTGAACACCGAGGTGGGGTTGCGGCGCAGGTGCGTCAGGTTGCGGCGCAGCATGACGACCGAGTGGTTCCTGCTCATTTCGCGGCCACCTCCGGGGTACGGCCGGTCAGGGCCAGGAAGACGTCGTCGAGGTCGGGGGTCTGTACGGACAGGTCGCCGGCGCTGATCGCGTGCGCGTCGAGCCGGTCGAGCAGGGCGCGCAGCGCCGCGGTCCCGCCGTCGGTCGGCACGCTCAGCGCCAGCGCCTCCTCGTCGCGTACGGCGTCGGGCAGCACCAGCGCCGCCGCGTCGAGTTCGGCGACGCTGCCGAACCGCAACCGCACGTGCGTGCCGGGGATCCGGCGCTTCAGCTCCTCCGGCGTGCCCTGGGCGGCCAGCCGGCCCTGGTCCAGCACCGCGATCCGGTCGGCGAGGCGGTCGGCCTCGTCGAGGTACTGGGTGGTGAGGAAGACCGTCACGCCGTCGGCCACCAGCTCCCTGATGATCGACCACATGGTGCGGCGGCTGCGCGGGTCCAGCCCGGTCGTCGGCTCGTCCAGGAAGATGATCCGCGGCTCGCCGACCAGCGTCATCGCCAGATCCAGCTTGCGGCGCATGCCCCCGGAGTACGTCGACACCAGCTTGCCGGCGGCCTCGACCAGGTCGAACCGTTCCAGCAGCTCGGCGATGACCCGCTTGCCGATCACCCGGTCACGCGGGCCGAGGTCGGCCATGAGTTGCAGGTTCTCCCGCCCGGTCAGCAGTTCGTCCACCGCCGCGAACTGCCCGGTCACCCCGATCGCCGCGCGTACCGACCCGGCCTCGGTGGCCACGTCGTGCCCGGCGACACGCACCGACCCGGCGTCGGCGCGGATCAGGGTGGTCAGGATGTTTATGGCTGTCGTCTTGCCGGCCCCGTTCGGGCCGAGCAGCGAGAAGATCGTCCCGGCGGGGACGTCCAGGTCGATGCCGTCGAGCACCACCCGGTCCTTGTACGCCTTGCGCAATCCGGAGACCGCGATCGCTGAACTCGTCATGCGACCACCGTGCGCGGCCGTGCCGCCACCGCCCTGACACGGCGCTGACACGACCGCTGACAGTTTGTCGGTGGGCCGGCGTACGGTCCCGCCGTGGATCGGGAGACGTTCTGGGAGATCGTGGAGCGGGCACGTCGCGCCGCGGGGCGCGAGACGGTGACCGCCGAGGGGGCCGACGCGGTGGCCGGGCACCTGGTCGCGGAGCTGTCGGCGCGGAGTCCGGCGGCGATCGTGGGCTTCCAGCAGGCATACGACGACGTGACCGAGGAGGGATGGCGCTGGGACCTGTGGGCGGCCGCCTACCTGATGCGTGGCGGCTGCTCGGACGACGGGTTCGACTACTTCCGCGGCTGGCTGGTCGCGCAGGGGCGGGCGGTCTGGGAGCGGGCCGTCGCCGATCCCGACTCACTCGCCGGGGCCGGTGTCGACCCGGACGACGACGCGGTCGAGTGCGAGGCGGTGCTGAGCGCGGCGGGCGACGCGTACGCCGTGGCGACCGGCGGCGGCACCGATGCGTTCTGGGAGGCGCTCGACGCCGCCGACCGCGCTGCTCCCGACCGCACGCCGGCCGACCCGGCCGGTGACGACTTCGACTTCGACGACGACGAGCAGATGCACGCCCGCCTGCCGCGCCTGGCGGCGATCTACCGGCCGGTGGAATGAGGCGGTGCGCACCGCCTCCGACCCGATCCGGGTTAACCGCTGGTCCGCCGCGGGCCGGTGGGCGAGCATTGTCGGCATGGCCGGGTCGACGGGTGCGAGGCTGCCGCTCCAGGGCGGGCTGCCACCCGGCGAGGCGCTGACCGGCGCGGTGCTGGAGATCGCCTGCGACGAGTCCGGCTTCTCCGGCACCAACCTGCTCGACCCGGCCACCCCGGTGATCGTCCACGCCAGTGTCGACCTGAGCCGCGACGAGGCCGCCGAGTTGATCCGTACGCTGCGGTCCGGGTTCCGGTTCTCCCCCGACGAGGTCAAGTCCCGGCAGTTCCTGCGCCGGCGCGAAGCCGCCGAGGTGACGGCGTGGCTCCTGGCGGCGCTGCGCGGCCGGGCGCACGTGCACCTGGTCGACAAGGAGTTCTTCCTCGCCACCCGGGTCGTGGACCTGCTGCTGGCCGAACCGTCGTACGCGGCGGGCACCCGCCTCGCCGGTGACCGGCGTCCGGCCGCGACGGCGCTGCACCGGGCCGGGCGGGCGGCCGGACCCGGCTGGGCGGTCTTCCTCGCCGCCGTGGTCGAGATGCTGCGCACCAAGCGGCGGGACCGGGCGGACGACCGGAGCGTCGAGCGGTTCTTCGCCGCGCGGGACGCGTTGCGTCGCCACGTCGGCGACGCACAGGTCGGCGCGGTTCTCGACGCGCTCGATCCGGCCCGGGTAGCAGCCGTGCAGGCCCGGTTGTACGCGGGCGACCGGACGATCCCGCCGCCGCTGGAGCCGCTGCTGCCGGCGCTGGCCGAGACCGTCCTGCACTGGAGCGCCGGACGGCGGCGGGTGCTGGTGATCCACGACGAGCAGAGCGCGCTCACCGAGGACCGGCTGCGCCGCCTCCAGGCGGCGCTGGCTGCCGGCGACCCGGCCGGCCCGTCACCGCTGGCCGGGCTGGTGATGACCGATTCGCGCGACGACCCGCGCGTCCAGGCCGCCGACCTGCTCGCCGGGGTGGCCCGCCGGATGCCCGGCGTCCCCGGCGACCGGCCGCTGCGCCCGCTGCTGGCCCCGGCCTCCGACGCCGGGTAGCCGTCAGCTCATGTCGAGCGCGTACGCGGCCTCCCGCACGTCGGCGTCCGGGTGACGGCGTAGCCCGGTCAGCAGCTCCCGCCACGGCGTCTTCCAGCCGAACTCCGAGCCGTGCGCGACGAGCGCCACCGCGAACAGCCCACCGGCGAGGTCTCCGCGCCCGGCGAGGCGGGCGATGGTGTCGGCGAGCGCCGCCGGGTCGGGCCGCCGCCTGTCGCGCAGGCGCGCGCCGACGTGTTCGGCAGTGCGGACCGCGACCAGGGGCCGGCCCGCGCAGAGCGCGGCGACCTCGTCCAGGTTGTCCATCCGGCCGATGCCGACGAGAAGGCCGGTGGCCGTACCCAGGAAGCCGTCCCGGCCGGCGAGCCACCGCGCGGCCTCGACCAGTCCGGCCCGGTCGACGTCGGCCGGCCGGCTGCGGGACCACAGGGCCGCGCCGACGGCGAGCACGTCGATGCGCCGCCGGGCCGGCCGGTCGGTCACCGGGCCGCCCGGGTCGTCGTCGGCCGCGTCCCGCTCCACCAGCCGGGTCAGCGCGGCCCGGAACGCCGCGTCGCCACCGGCCCGCAGCAGGTTCGCCACGCCGATGCTCGGCGTCGTCTCGTCCGGGTCGGTGAGCCGGTCCACTATCAGGTCGGTGACGCCGGTCAGCCACGGCCACCACTCACCGAGCGCGGCGAACGCGGCGCGGCTGACCTCCCGGTCCTCGGCCCGGCACGCCGCCGCGACCAGGTCGGCGTAGGCGCGGCGGTGACGCTCCGAGATCCCGGAGGGGAACGCGCCGAGCACCGCCCGCCGCTCCTCGCGGCTGGCGTGCACCGCCGCCCGCAACACGGCCCAGGCCGCCTCCGACCCCAGCCGCTGCCGGGCGGCGGAGACGATCGCCGCGCGCACGTCGCGGTGCGTGTCCGGATCGGTGTACGCCGCGCCGAGCGTCACCATCACGTCGGTGTGGGTGTAGCGGGCCAGGAGCCGGGCGGCCTCCTTGCGGCTGGTGACCTTCGCGGCGCCGGTGAGCACCCCGCCCAGCAGTTCGGCCAGGCGGGCCGGCGGGACGTACCGGGCGGCCCGTCCGGCCGCGTACAGCGCGACACGTGCCCGTTCTCCGTCGGCGTACCGCAGCAGCACCGGGAACGCCTCGTCCGGCCGGTCGGTCCAGACCAGCGCGCCGAGCGCCGCCTCGGCGACCGGCACCTGGGACGCGTCGAGGTGGCGCAGCACCAGCTCACGTCCGGCCGGTCCGGCCCCGGCGGCGGCCCGGATCGCCCCCGCCCGCCGCCAGACCCGTTGCCCGGAGTCGGCGACGACGCGGGCCTGAAGCGCCACGAAGCGCTCCTGCTGGCGGGGGAGCCAGCGCTGGGCGTACGGCGCCGTGTCGGGCACCCACCGCAGGCCGCGCTCCACGAACCGGCCGCGCGGGGGCCGGTCCAGCGCCCGGTCGAGCAGGTCGGTGCGGGACGCGCAGACGGTCGTCCACACCCCGTGGATCGCCACCGCCGACGCGTCCACGTCCAGCACCTCGGCGACGCGCCGCGAGCGGGTACGCGGATCGGCGAGCCAGAGCTCCACCGCGGCACGGGCCACCGAGGGCAGGGTGTCCGGCCCGATCGCCCGGCGCAGCATGTCCTGTAGCTCCGGCAGCCGCCAGGCCCGCCGGCCGAGCGCTTCGGTGAGCGCGAACAGCAGCCCGTACCGGCCGCGCGCCATGCCGCCCTCGATCCGGCCGCGCAGCCGGTCGAACACCACCCTCTCCTGGCCGTGGCGCAGCACCGTGTCGAGCCGGCGCAGCACCGGCACCGTCGCGTCGCTGCTCACCACGTCGATCGTGAGCAGTGCCCACTCCACCAGCTCGGGCACGTCCACGTGATGCGTGAGCACGTCGACGGAGAGCCGGCTCAACGCCGTGGTGGTGGCCGCCGAGGTGTCCCGCGCGTCCACCGCGTCGGTGGTGAGCCCGGTCAGCCCGGCCGCGCTCGTGGCGGTGAGCAGCGGCGCCACTGTGGCCAGCGCGGTGAGCGCGGCCGCGCGTACCGGGTCCTGCTCGTTGCGCAGCCGGCCGAGGCGGACCACCACCTGGGCCACCGTCCGCGGGTCGCGGGAGCGCCGCGCGGCCGCCACCAGCAGCCGCCAGCCGTCCGCCCGTTCGTCCGCGTCGCCCGAGCGCAGTGCCGCGCTCGCCGACGCGGAGGCCGCCGGCCACGGCAGGTACGCGCTCCAGAACCGCACCTGCTCCTCCCGCTCGCGGACCGACGGCAGGACCAGCACCCGGGTCGCCTCGCGTGCCTGTACCGGCGCCGGCAGCACCTCCATCACCTCGGCGCCCGGCAGCAGCGCCGTGGTGTCGGTGTCGGCCAGCGCGCCGTGGTACAGCTCGGCGCGGCGGCTCGGCGCCACGGCGCGCAGCAACGCGGCGAGCGCCCGGTCGTGCTCGCGCAACCGGGCGGCCAGCGGGATCAGATCGTCCACGGGCAGCGCGGCGAGGCGGCCCAGCAGCGCGCGGGGCAGCACGATCCGTGCCAGCCAGGTCGCGCGGCCGGGCGAGGTGAGCAGGCGTACGACACGGCGGGCGTCGTGTGTGGCGAGCCGCCCGTACGCGACGAGCGGGCCGGGTAGCGACTCCTCCGGCGCGTACTCGTCGAGCAGGTCCAGCGCCCGCGCGGGATCGCCGCGCAGCACCGCGCCGGCGACCTCGGTCCAGATCCGCCTGCGCGACTCCGGTGGGGCCGCGGCCAGCCGTTCACCGGTGCGCGCCAGCACGATGCCGGCGTGCCACCGCATCAGCCGTTCCGGGTTCAGCGCGTGTTCCAGGTCGGGCAGCAGGGTCCGTACCGTCTCCGGGCCGCAGGCCGGCAGCAGCGCGGCTGCCTCGTGGTCACCGAACCGCTCGCGTACCCCGATGATCAGCGCGTCGGCGACGGCCGGTGCCGGGCGGCGGCGCAGCCCCCGGTAGACCCGCCGCCGCGCGTTCGCCGGCCGGTCGGTCAGGTCGGCGGGCGTCACGCCGGCCCGCACGGCCGCGTTCAGCGCGGTGGCGCCGATCGAGGGCTCCGGGTCGTGCGTCGCCGCCAGGACGGCGTCGGTGTCCTGGGTGGCCAACGCGGCGAGCAACGCGAGACGCCGCTCGTAGGTGCCGCGTTCGCGCAGGTCGGCGCAGACCTGAGCACGGTCGGGCGCGGTGCGTGCCCACGCCACGAGGCGTCGCGTCCGGTCGCGGTGGGACAGCGGATCGAGTGACGTCAGGAGAGCGCGGGTGGCTTTGAGCACGGTGATCATTGTGCCGGTGGCCGGCCACCGCTGCCGCCCCGTCAAACCATTCCGCAATTCCTATGGAAATTGTAGATTTTCAGCTTACTCTCAGCCGCCCGGGATTGACATTAATCGGACCGTCGGGGATATTCCTAGCGGCGCGTCGGGGCGCGGGGCGGAGCAGGCGAAGGCTGCGGATTTCACCTGCGTGACGTGCGGAAACGTGTTCGTGTCGCCCCTGCTCCGCAGGGTCCTGATGAGGTTGGACGATGATTAACCGGGCCGTCGAATTCGCCAAGCACAATTCGCCGAATTCCCTGCGCGTAAAGGCCCGGCGGGCACAGATGGAAGCGCGTAACGCCCGCATGCGACTCGCCGTGCCGGTGGTGGAACGCAGCGAATTCGACAACATCTTCCACTGCACGGTCCGCAAGACCGGCAGCCAGTGGATCAAGGCGTTGTTCAGCGACCCGGCCGTCTACCGTCACTGCGGGCTGCTGCCCTACGACCCGCGCTTCTACTCCGGCGGGGCGACCGCGCCGGTGCCCGCCGGCCGCATCGGCCTGGCGATCTTCCTCTCCCACAAGCGGTTCGAGGCAGTGCCCAAGGCCGGCAGCTACCGCGCGTTCTTCGTGATCCGTGATCCGCGCGACGTGGTGGTGTCCAGCTACTTCTCCCTGCGCAACTCGCACGCCCCGATGGGCGACATCCCCCAGGCGCGCAAGGCCCTCCAGGAACTGCCGAAGAAGGAGGGGATGCTCTACGTCATCGACCGGCTGCGCGACAAGAAGCAGTTCGCGCAGATGCGGTCCTGGGGGGTCGCACCGAGCGACGAGACGTTCCGGCTGTTCCGCTACGAGGACCTGACCGGCGAACGGCAGACCGAGGAGGTCGACCAGCTCATGCGGCACTGCGGGATCACCCTGCCGCCGGCCGAGCTGGAGGCCCTCCTGGCCCGCTACAGCTTCAGCAAGATGAAGAAGAGCAAGGAGACCCCGGGGCGGATCTCCCACTACCGCAAGGGCGCGTCCGGCGACTGGCGCAACCACTTCGACGACGACGTCTACGCCGCGTACACGGCCGCCGCCGGTGACCTCGCCGAGATCCTCGGCTATCCCGCCCGCGACGACGTGACCGACGAGCGGAACGGCCAGGGGTCCGCTACCCGGTAGGGCGCGTCACGAGCCTGCCTGCCCGAACCACAGATCGTGGACGGACTGCAAGCCGTCATGCGTCGAGTCGGTCACCCGGAAGAACTTCCACGCATAGCCGAACGGGTCCTCGAACTCGACGTACCTCTCTCCCCACGGTGCGTTCTCCGGACCGGCACTGATGACGCAGCCGGCAGCTTCACACCGCAGGGCCGCCTCGTCGATGTCGTCAACCTCGAGCCCGATGACAACGCCGAGCCCGCGCGGGCCGGTCTTCGTCCGACGTTCCCGGGCGCTGTCCGGGAACGGGATGCCAACCAGCGCGTCGACCAGCAACTGCAACGGGCCCCGCCGGAGGATTGCCATGACGAGACCACCATCAGCGCCAGGCACCGTGCCCACCGGGACAAAACCGAAACTCTGATACAACGTCGAGGCTGCCGTGACGTCACTGACCCGCAGCGCGACCCGTACCGGTGGCTCGTCGGTCATCCCGCGACGCTAGCGATTCGGCACACTGCGCGCAACGCTCGCCCAACCTGTCCGTTCGACCTCCGTATCTCGACCATCCTCTCCGGAATGCGAAGGATCCCGCGAGGCGGTGAGCGGATGGTCCGCACCTGGATCGCCTTATGCTCCTGCTGTGGAGCTGCGGTTCACCACGCGCCCGTCCGACTCGGCCTGGATCGACACCGTCTGGACCTGCACCAGCGAACGGGTCACCGAGATGACCTCGGTGGCGAGCCCGTGCTGGGGCCTGGTCTTCTGGCGGCGTGACGGGCACTCGTACGCGGCCGTCTCCGGCCCCGAGACCGCCACCGGCGCGGCACCGGTGCCCGAGGGCGCGACGTTCGTCGGCATCGAGTTCGCGGTGGGCACCTCGCTGCGGCTCGTACCCACGCCGGCGCTCGTCGACAGCGGCGCCGAACTGCCCGACGCGACGCGCCGGACGTTCCGGCTCGACGGCGGCCGGTGGGAGACGCCCGGCCCGGACGACGCCGAATCGCTCGTCGAACGGCTGGTCCGCGCCGGTGTGGTGGTCCGCGACCCGCTCGTCACCGAGGTGCTTCGCGGCGGCCGTCCGCCGGCCTCACCACGCACCCTGGAACGCCGGTTCCGCGCCGCGACCGGGCTGACCCGGGGCGCCGTGCGGCAGATCGACAGGGTGCGCCGGGCCGCGGTGCTGCTGGCCGCCGGCAGCCCGCCCGCCGACGCGGTCACCACCTTCGGGTACGTGGACGAACCGCACCTGGCCCGCGCGCTGCGCCGGTACGTCGGGCGGACGGCCGGTGAGCTGCGCGCGGGCGCCGGTGGCGCGATCGCGCTGGACCCGGCTCAGCGGGTCACGTCGTAGATCAGCTTGATGACGCCGTTGGGGTAGGCGGCGCAGTCGCGCAGACGCAGCGCCTGCTTGTCCCGATCGGCCTGGCTGAACAGGCTCTTGCCGGCGCCGAGCAGCACCGGGAAGACGAGCAGGTGGTACCTGTCGATCAGGTCCGCCTCGGCGAGACGGCGGGCGAGTTCCGCGCTGCCGTGGATGAAGACGTCGCCGCCGTCGCCCTGCTTGAGCGCGGCCACGTCGGCGGTGCTCCGCAGGACCGTCGTCGGCCCCCAGCCGTCGACCAGGGCGTCCTCGGGCAGGCTGGACGACACCACGTACTTGGGCAGGTCCCGGTAGGCGGCGTGGTCCTCGGAGTCGCGCCAGGTGGGCGCGAACGCCTCGTAGCTGCGCCGGCCGAACATCAGCGCCGTGGTCTGTTCCAACTCCTCGCCCTTGAGCGAGAACGCCTCCGGCAGGAACTCGACGTCCTTGACGACCCAGCCGCCGCTGCGGTGGTCCTCGCCCGGCCCGCCGCCGGGGGAGTCCACCACGCCGTCGAGCGACATGAATCCGGTGTAGACAAGATCACGCATGCGGCCATGCTAGGAACGGCCGCCGGCTGCCGTCTTGTACGGAACCGACACGCCTCAGCAGCCGCACGACGCACCGGCCGGGGCGGTGAGGTCGTCGGCGGGCCGCCGGATCAGCCCCGCCTCGGTGCGTACCGGGAAGCCCTCCCGCACCCAGTACTCGTACCCGCCGATCATCTCCTTGACCGGCCGGCCGAGCCGGGCGAACTCCAGCGCCGCCCGGGTGGCGCCGTTGCAGCCCGGCCCCCAGCAGTAGGTGACCACTGTGGCGTCCGGCGGGACCAGCTCGCCCGCCCGGGCGGCGATCTCCGCGGTGGGCAGGTGCACCGCGCCGGGGAGGTGTCCCTGCCGCCACGCCGGCAGGGAGCGCGAGTCGACCACGACCAGGCCCGGTACGCCCGCCTCCAGATCGGCGTGCACGTCGCTCACGTCGGCCTCGAACGAGAGCCGGGCCGCGAAGTGGGCGAGGGCGTCGGCGGGACGGGCGGCGGGAATGCGCAGGACGTTCGACATGGCACCCATCGTGCTGGCCGCCGCCCGGCCGCTCCAGTGGCGCGAGCGACGCCCTTCGCTAAGATCCCGCCATGAACCGTGCCACCGTGTCGGTGCTGGCGTACGAGGGCATGTCGGTGTTCGAGACCGGGATCGTCACCGAGGTCTTCGGCCTGCCCCGTCCGGAGTTCGACGTGCCCTGGTACGAGCTGACCGTCTGCGCAGAGACCCCCGGCGCGGTGCGGCTGGTCGGCGGCGCCACGCTGCACACCCGCCACGGCCTCGACGCGTTCGCCGCCGCCGGCACGCTGATCGTGCCCGGCGTCGCCGACGTGCACGCCGACCCGTCGCCCGCGCTCACCGGCGCGCTCCGCGCGGCCCACCGGCGCGGCGCCCGGATCGTGTCGATCTGCTCGGGCGCGTTCGCCCTGGCCGGCGCGGGCCTGCTCGACGGCCGTCGCGCCACCACCCACTGGCGGTACGCCGACCTGCTCGCCCGGCGCCACCCGGCGGTACGCGTCGACCCGGACGTGCTCTACGTGGACGACGGGGACATCCTGACCAGCGCCGGCAGCGCGGCCGGTCTCGACCTCTGCGTCCATCTGGTACGCCGCGACCACGGCCCGACGATCGCCAACGCCGTCGCCCGCCGGCTCGTCGTGCCGCCGCACCGCGACGGCGGCCAGGCGCAGTTCGTCGAGGCGCCGGTGCCCGGCGACCCGGAGGACGACCGGCTCGCCGCGAGCATGTCCTGGGCGCTGGCGAACCTGAACGCCCCGATCACGGTGGCCCGGCTGGCGCGGCGGGCGCACATGTCGTCCCGCACCTACCTGCGGCACTTCGCGCGGGCCACCGGCACCACCCCGATCCGGTGGCTGATCGACCGGCGCGTCCAGGCCAGCCTGCCGCTGCTGGAGACCACCACCGCGCCGATCGGGGAGGTCGCCGCGACGGTCGGGTTCGAGACGGCGGTGACGTTTCGGCACCACTTCACCGCCGCGATGCGGACCTCGCCGTCGGCGTACCGCCGGACCTTCACCAGGACGTCCGGGGCTCACGCCCCGGGCAGCGGGACGACGTAGGAGTCGACGCGGGCGATGAGCCCGTCCCGGAACGTGAACAGGTCGTTGAAGGCGAACCGGAACGGTCCGTGCTCGACGGTGACGCCCCGGCCCTCGCCGGTCACCACGACGACCGGCCCGTCCTCGTGCACGCGCTCGACGTCGAGGTGCGGGCTGCCGGTGAAGGCCGGATTCTCGATCTCGCCGTCGAACTCCGCCCGGCCCCGGGTGGTCCGGTGGCCGTGGATGACCCACTCGACGTCGTCGGTGAGGGTGGCGAGGATGCGCTCGTGGTCACTGGTCCGGAAGCCGTCGAAGTATTCGGCGACCAGCTCACGCTGGGTTGGTCGGGTCACTGCTGTCTCCTTCGTGTCGCAGGTGGGCGGCGAGGGCGTCGAGGATCGAGGCGAGCCCGTCGGCCGCCTGGTCGGTGCGCAGCTCGGGCGGGAGCTTGCGCTGGTGCACGGTGAGGTCGGTGCCGTCCCCGGCAGGCCGCAGCGTCACCGTCGTGCGCAGGCCGGTGACCGGCTCGTCGAACACCAGCTCACGCGGCCGGTCGGCACGTACGTAGACGAACCGCAGCCGCCCGGTCCGGCCGTCCGGGGCCCGGGTGTCGAGCGCGAACTCCCCGCCGGGCCGCAGGTCCACGATCACCGACGCCTGCGGCACCGTGGCGTGCGAGCCGCCCCAGAACGCCGCGATGCCGGCCGGCGAGGTGAACGCCTCCCACACCCGGTCCGGCGCGGCGGGCAGGTGGCGCCGCGCGATCAGCTCGTCGCCGTGCCGTTCGGTGACTGCCCTCACCGGGTCGCCTCCGGGCCCGAGAGGTGCGTCTCCAGCGCGTCGAGGCGGTCGTCCCAGGCGCGGCGCTGCTCGTCGATCCACATGCTCAGGCGGGCGAGCCGGTCGCCGCGCAGCCGGCACGGTCGGCGCGTGCCCTCCCGTCGCTGCTCGACCAGGCCGCACCGGCGCAGCACGCCGACGTGGTGGGAGACGGCCTGCGGCGTCAGGTCGAACGGCTCGGCCAGCTCGCCCACAGTGGCCTCACCGCGGGCGAGGCGGGTCACCAGGGCGCGGCGGACCGGGTCGCCGAGGGCGGCGAAGGCGAGGTCGAGGTCCGGGTCGGAGCGCATGCCCGCACGCTAGCGCAAACAATCATTTGCGCAAGCACATCTTTGCGAATGTCGTGTCGTCGTGTCGCACCGGCAGCCGCACAGCCCCGCTGTCGGCTCGTCGGAGCGGCCGGAAACCGGTGGCGGGGCCGGGCGTCGGGGGAGTGGCGGTGCTGTTTCGGGCGCCGCCGCGCCGGGAACGTCGTCGGGACGGGCACGGGACGGAGGTCGACGTGAGGACACCGGGTCGCCGTAGGCGGATGCGTGGCGTACCCCTGCTCGTCACCGCGCTGCTGGCCGGCGCGTGTGGCGACGGCGGGGGGAACGACGGCGGCGCCGGGGGACGCACCTCGGCGCCGACCTCCGGTCCGACGGCCGTCACGCCGTCGGCGTCACAGTCGTCCGGCGGGCCCGTGACGATTCCGACGTCCGCGTTCGCCGACCTGCCGCCGGAGCTGCGCAAGACCGCCGCCCAGCCGACGGAGGTCGCCGGCGCGCTGCCCGAGCTGTGCGACAAGGAGTTCCGCAGCGGTGGACGGTCGGTCACCGCGAGCGCCGCGATGATGAGCACCTACAAGCAGCCGAAGGATCCGCCGGAGAACGTCCCCTACGGCACGCTGCACCAGACCGTCTTCGCCTTCGAGGGCGCCGGCGCGGCCGACTACCTGCGCCGGGTCCGGGGAGCGGTCGCGGAGTGCCGGTCGTTCCCGGCCGCGGGCGGCAGCGTCACCGTCGCGTCCCGGCCGATGGCGGGGACCGGGGACGAGGCGCTGCTGATGACCGTGAGCCGGCCGGCGACCGACCCGGACGGAAGCCCGGCCCAGGGGCGGAGCACCAGCCAGATCATCGTCATCCGGGTCGCCGACGCGGTCACTGTCGTGCACGACCAGGGCTGGGAGGGCACCAGCGCCGACCCCGGCCTGGCCGACGACATCGCCCAGGCCGCGGTCCGCGGCCTCGACTCCTGGCAGCGCTAGCGGCGGCGGCGCGTCGCCCGGCGTACGAGCAGGTACGCGACGCCACCGGCCAGCACCCAGGGCGCGGCGACCACGACCGGGTCGAGCGGGTGATGCACGCGGTCGACCCGGTTGCCGCGCAGCCGGGAGGAGAGCCCGTGGTGGGTGACCTCGCTGAGCACGCCGGTCTCGGTGACCGGGTTGTCCGGGTGGCGGCTGAACAGCGACCCCAGTCTGCTCTCCGCCGTGTCGACCCGGTCGGCGGCGAGCAGCAGCAGCCAGTGTGCCGCGCGTCCCTCGCTGAACCGGCGGTACGAGTAACGGCGGATCACGCCGGAGAGCCCCTTGGGCGGGCACGAGGTGCCGAAGACGGGCGTCAGGAACGCGTGCTCGATCGACCGCTCGCGCGGCCACTTCTCCGGCTGCCGCTCGGGGAACTCCCAGTGCGCGCCGGTGACCTCCGGCGCGAAGCGCTCCTTCGGCACGGCGGGCCGGTCCGCCGGGTCGAGGTCGGCGCCCCACCCGGGGATGCGGGCACGCAGCTCGTCCGGGGACTCGGCGAGTTTGGGCTTGTCCGGCGTGTACGGCATGGTCGGCTCCCGGTCCTCTCAGGCGGCGTTCGGGACGATGAGCGGCTTGATGCAGCCGTCGAGCTTGGCGGAGAAGATGTGGTACGCCTCGGCGACGTGCTCCAGCGGGATCCGGTGGGTCACGAGGTCGCTGGGCTTGAGGTAGCCGTTGCGGATGTGCTCGAACAGGCGCGGCCACTGCCGCTTCACCGGGCACTGGTTCATCCGCAGCGTGAGCCCCTTGTTCATCGCGTCGCCGAACTTCACCGCGCTGAACATCGGCCCGTACGCGCCCATCACCGAGATCGTGCCGCCCTTGCGTACCGAGTCGATGGCCCAGTTCAGCGCCACCGGCGAACCACCCTGCAACTTCAGCTTCGTCGCGGTGACGTGCTGCAGCAGGTTGCCGTCCGCCTCCGCGCCGACCGCGTCGATCGCCACGTCCGCGCCCAGGTGGTCGGTGATCTTCTTCATGTGCACGACGATGTCGTCGTACTCGGCGAAGTTGTAGGTCTCGGCGTGCGCGAACGACGCCGCCTTCTCCAGCCGGTAGTCGAGGTGGTCGATGACGATCACCCGGCCGGCGCCCATCAGCCACGCCGACTTGGCGGCGTAGAGGCCCACCGGGCCGGCGCCGAAGACCACCACCACGTCACCCTCGGCGATGTCGCCGAGCTGCGCGCCGAAGTAGCCGGTGGCGAGCGCGTCGGTGAGCAGCACCGCGTCGTCGTCGTCCATCCACTCCGGAATCGGGCTCGGCCCGACGTCGGCGAACGGAACCCGGACGTACTCGGCCTGGCCGCCGTCGTAGCCGCCGCAGGTGTGCGAGTAGCCGTAGATGCCGCCCACCGCCGTGGCGTTCGGGTTCACGTTGTGGCAGTTGCTGTAGAGGCCCCGGGCGCAGAAGAAGCAGGACCCGCAGTACACGTTGAAGGGCACCATCACCCGGTCGCCCGGCTTGACGTTGCGCACCGACGGCCCGACCTCGTCCACCACGCCGACGAACTCGTGACCGAACGTCATCCCGACCCGGGTGTCCGGCATCATGCCGTGGTAGAGGTGCAGGTCGGAGCCGCAGATGGCGGCCCGCGTCACCCGCACGATCGCGTCGTTGGGGTGCTCCACGACGGGCCGGTCCTTCTCCTGCACCCGCACCCGGTACGGACCGCGGTAGACCATTGCTCGCACTCGACGCCTCCCGGATGCCCGTGCCGTTGTTCGACTCGCCCCGGGTCGTCCGGTGCACTGGAAGGGCTACCCCGGAGGACGAGGGGCAAACGGGAGGGGGATCACCGGGCCGCGCGGTCAGGACACGGCGGCCCGTACCAGCTCGGTGAGCTTCTTCTCCACCTCCGGGCTCCACCGCAGCAGCGCGAACGACGCCGGCCACATGTCGCCGTCGTCGAGGTTCGCCGCCTCCTGGAAGCCCACAGTCGAGTAGCGGTACTTGAACTTCCCCGCGTCCTGGAAGAACACGACGATCTTGCCGGCCGCGTCGGCGTACGCGGGCATGCCGTACCAGGTCTTCGGCGACAGCTCCGGCCCGGCGGAGGTGATCGTCATGTGCACGCGCTCGGCCAGCTCGCGGTCCTCCGGCGCCATCTGCGCGATCCGGTCGAGCACCGCCTGGAGGTCGTCGGCCTTCTTCGCGCCCTTCCTGCCCTCGGCGCGCAGCTCGGCGGCGCGCTCCTTCATCGCGGCGCGCTCCTCGGCGCTGAACCCGTCGGACATCTCGATTCCCCCTCGTGACTCGCGGTCCGCGTGGTGCCGACCGCCCGACGACAACGCTAGGGCGCGGCGGTGACGGTGTGCTTCTCGATTCCTGATCACCTGCCGGGGCCACGGCAACCTGGCGTGCCGCCTACCATCGCCGCCATGGCAACCCGGTTCGTACAGATCAACATGAAGGCCCACGACGAGGTGGCGCTCGGCGGCTTCTGGGCGAAGGTGCTCGGCTGGGAGATGTCCAGCGAGGGCCCCGGCGTGACCAACCTCGAACCCGAGGGCCTCACCTACCCGGATCCGAGCACCCTGTACGTCGACCTGGTCGTCTCCGCGGAGCCCAAGACGGCGAAGAACCGGGTCCACGTCGACCTCGCGACCACCTCGGCCGCGCACCACGCGGAGCTGGTCGCGCGCCTGACCGCTCTCGGCGCCACCCCCGCCGACGTGGGCCAGGGCGACGTGCCGTGGACGGTCCTGGCGGACCCGGAGGGCAACGAGTTCTGCGTACGGGAGCCGAACCCGCGGTACGCGGACACCGGTCTCGTCGGCGCCGTGGTGGTCGACTGCGCCGACCCGCGCGCCATGGCCGGCTTCTGGGGCCGCGCCACCGACTGGACCGTGCACGAGATGACCGACCAGGAGGCGGTGCTGCGCTCCGCCAAGGGCGTCGGCCCCTACCTGCGGTTCGTCCGCACACCCGACGCGAAGACCGGGTGGAACCGGGTCCACCTGGACGTCCGCCCGTACCCGTCCGACGACCTGGACGCCGAGGCCGCCCGCCTGCGGTCTCTCGGCGCCACCGACGCCGACCTGGGCGGGGCCGACCTCCGGTGGCGGGTGCTCGTCGACCCGGAGGGCAACGAGTTCTGCCTGCTCACCCCGGCCTGACGGGATCACGGGCCGACGGCCGGCCGACCCGTCCCGTCCGGCCGGAACTCGTGGACCACCTCGATCGACCCGACGATGTGCCGGTTGAACTCGTCCAGCTCCTCGGCCGGCACCCACAGCTCCAGGATGTCCCGGCCGCCGGCCTGCCGGACCGGGTAGCGGGCGACGAACGCGCTGTCGACGTGGAAACGCGTCACGTAGCCGACGCCGGAGGCCGCCACGTTCCAGTCCCGGGCGATCATCACGGCGTACTGCTCGTTGAGGACCGGATAGAAGATCGGCTGGTCCGGCAGCCGGGGTGGCCAGGCCCGCCAGCTGGAGACGCGGACGAGGTCGAGTTCCCGCGGGCCGGTCGGGCGCCACAGCGTCGTCGTCTCCGTCATCGCGTGCCCCTCTCGCGTCTCGTCCGCGAACCGTACCGGACGGACCGTCGCCGCCCCCCGCGGATTTCGCCGGCTGCCTATGCTTCGGAGATGGACGATGTGACCAGCGAGACCGAGGCCGAGGCGCTGCTGGCCGTCCTGGAGCGCAACCGGCGGACCTTCGCCTGGAAGACCGAAGGGCTCGACGAGACGGGCCTGCGTGCGGTCATCGCCGCCAGCACCATGACGCTCGGGCGGGTGGGCGAGGGCGCCCCACCGGATTTCGCGTTCTGATCCCGGGTGACGTCGTCGGGGGCAGATGAGTTTGACCAGTTGCGGCGGTCAACCGTCGAACCCACTGCGAAGGAGAACCACGATGGCCACTGTCATCTCCACGCTGTTCATCTCGGCCGACGGTGTCGCCGAGATCGACCCCGACTGGCACTTCCCGTACTTCGACGACAACATGGGCCGGGCCGTCACCGAGGACTACGACACCTCGGACGTGCTGCTGATCGGGCGGGAGACATACGACAGCTTCGCCGGCGCCTGGCCGGACCGGGAGGCCGCCGGCGGTGAGGACGCGCCGTTCGCCAAGCAGCTCGGCGACATGCGCAAGGTGGTCGTGTCGCGCCAGCCGCTGGAGTTCTCCTGGCGCAACTCCGAGCTGATCCAGGGCGACCTGATCCACGCCGTCACCGCGCTCAAGGCCGACGCCGGCATCAAGGGCATCCTCATCCCCGGGTCGATCTCGGTGGTGCAGCAACTGCTCGCCGCGGGCCTGGTGGACGAGCTGCGGCTGCTGGTGCACCCGGTGGCCGCCCGCAAGGGCCGCCGGCTGTTCGACGAGGGCGACGCGCCGTACCACCTGCGGGTGGCCGCGACCGAGGCGTACCCGACCGGCGTGATCCGGGTGATCTACACCCCGGCCCCGGCGCCGGGCGCGGTCGGCTACGACGACGTCAAGGACCAGGTGCCGGCGGGAGGCTGACGAGCACGGGGCGGCGGCGGATCGGTGTGTCGTGAAAGGATCCGCCGCGTGCGTCGCGCCCCGCTGCTGCTGCTCCTCGCGGCGGTGTCCGCCGTCGCCCACGTCGTCGGCGTCCTGGTGGCCGCACCCCTCTGGCGCGGCGCCGAGGTGCTGAGCCTGACGCTGCTGTTCGCGTACGCCGTCGTCGCCGGGCTGCCACCTCCGCGCTGGGTGGTGCCGGTGGCGCTCGCGCCGCTGATCGTGGACGCGGTCCGCACCATGCCGGCCGAGCCGGGCGCCGCAGACATCGGCTGGACGGTGTACGGCAGCGGCTACACCGTCATCGACCGCACGGCCGGCTTCGACGCGACGTTCGCCGGCAGCTGGGCGGCGCTGGTCGCGGTGGCGGTGCTGCTGGTCGTCTTCCGGGGCCGCGGGCGGCGCCGGCACCTGATCGTCGCGGCGGCGGCCGCCGCGCCCGTCGTCGGGTACGCGGCCGTCCGGCTCACCGACATCGGCTTCGCCGTCGCCGCCCACATCGTGGAGACGCGCACCGAGACCACGCTGACCCGGGTGGAGGGCCCGGCGTACTACGACCAGGCCGACGTCGTGGCGGCGCTCGTCCTCGCGGTGCTGCCGCCGCTGGCGCTCGCGCTCGCCGCGCTGGGGCTCGCCGTGCTGCTGGCCGGGCGGGGCCGACGTCTCGCCGCGACCGGCGCGACGCTGCTGGCGGTGCTCGCGCTGTCGCTGCTCGATGCGGGCATCGAGGCCGTGCCGCTGCCGTACCCGGCCGACAGCACCGCCCTGTTCGCCTGGTACGTCATCACCCCCACGTCGGCGATGCCGCAACCGGTGCCGGCGCTCACGGCGGCGGTGGAGCTGGCCGCGTACCTGCTCCTCGTCGCCGGCCTGACCGGCGCGGACCGCACCGCACCGGCGGTGCCCGCCCCGGAATCGGCCGGCTGACGTCCTGCGGGACCTCCGTCATCATGAGCGTGGCCGGCAACGACGGTACGGGCGACGGGAGCGGGTCATGACGAAGGCGGACGTGGTGGTGGCCGGCGGCGGGGTGGTCGGGATGACGACCGCGCTGACGCTCCAGCGGCGCGGCGCGCGGGTCACCGTGCTGACTGCCCACGACCCGGCCGACACGGTTTCGGCGGTGGCCGCCGCGGTCTGGTACCCGAGCCACACGGAGGAGGATCCGCGGGTGCTGCGCTGGGCGCGGGACACCCACGCCGAGCTGCGCCGCCAGGCGGCCGACAGCGTGCCGGGGGTGGTCGACCGGCCCACCCGGATGTGGCTGCGCCACCCCTGCGCCGGACCGCCCTGGTGGGCCGACGCCTGCGGCGACCTGACGATCGAACCGGCGGAGCCGCCGTACACCGCGCTGCTGCGGTTCACCGCCCCGTCGGTGGAGATGACCAGCTACCTCACCTGGCTGCGGCAGCGCCTGGAGGCGGGCGGCGGCCGGGTCGTCCGCCGCGCGCTGGGCACGCTCGCCGAGGCGTACGAGTTCGCGCCGGTCGTGGTGAACGCGACCGGCCTGGCCGCCGGACGGCTCGCTGCCGACCCGGGCGTGTACCCGGCGCGCGGGCACGTCCTGCTGGTGGCGAACCCCGGCCTGACCGTCTCGGTACGCGACGAGGACGACCCGGCGGGCGTCACGTACGTGCATCCGCGCCGCCACGACGTGGTGCTCGGCGGCACCTACGAGGCCGGGGTGGGACACACCCGTCCCGACCCGGAGGAGGCGGCGGCGATCCGGCGCCGGTGTGTGGCGCTGGTGCCGCAGCTCGCGGACGCGCCGGTGCTGGGGGAGCGGATCGGGCTGCGGCCCGCCCGGCACGGCGGCCCCCGGGTCGAGGTGGACGCCGCCGACGGGCGCTTGGTGCACGCGTACGGGCACGGCGGTGCCGGGGTGACGCTGTCCTGGGGCTGCGCCGCCGAGGTGGCCGACCTGGCCCTGAGTGTCTGACCGTCCCGGCGCAGGCACGTCGCCGGTCCACCGCCGCACCGGGTGGGCGGTAACCTCGGCCCGGTGTCCGCCCGCCGCGCTGCACTGTCCGCCCTCGTCGCCCTGATGACCGTTCACATCGGCTGCACGCTCGTCGCGCTCGCCGCCTACAGCCACCGGATCGGCCTGGTGACCCACGACGGCTCCGGTTTCCTGGTGGAGTTGCTCGACGCCGTGGTGCCCCTGCGTGACCTGCTGCCCGCCGTGCTCTGGCTGCTGACGGTCACGCTGCTCGTCACGTTCGCGGCCCTCGGTGGGTGGGCGGCCCGGCGGGTCACCGGCTCCGACGCCGAGCGGCTACCGGCGGCGGCGTGGGTGGCCGGGATCGCGGCGGTGCTGCTCAACCCGCTCGCGGTCGTGCGCTACGCGTCCGCCACCGCCGAGGGCGGCGAGTACATGCGGACGGTGCAGGTGGAGACCACCCTCCTGGTGCTCGCCGCCGCCGTGGCCACCACGATGAGCGCGCTCGCGGTCGCCGGGTTCGTGCGGCGCTCCGACACGGCGAGCCCGCCGTCGCCGCGGATGCGGGTGGACCACTGGTCCGCGGGCACGGCGGGACGGGAGTGACCCGTCCGGTCAGGAGTGTCTCGTCCACGCGACGAACCGGTGGAACAGTTCGTCGGGGGGAGGCCCGGAGCGGGGTTGAGTCTCAGCAGATCCGCGGCGGCGTCGAACAGGCAGCCGGCCATGTAGATCGACAGTGCCACCCGGTCGCGCCGGTACTCCAGCAGCAACAACAGGCGCGCGGGCTGACACGGCCACGGCCCGGCGCAGACCCGGCACAGCCACAGCGGCCGGATCGCCACGTGGGGCCGGATCGCTCTGGGTGGGCGGCCCTGTGTCGGCGAGGAAGTCGGCATACCCCATACGGTGACCGAGGCGTTGACCTGAGTCAAGGAGCCGGGGCAACTGTCTAGCGTCCGGCTTATGGAGCTGGTGGGCGCAGCCGAGATCCGCGTGATGCTGGGTGGCATCAGCAAGCAGCGCGTCTACGTGATCACCAGTCACCGCAACTTCCCGGAGCCGGTGGCCGACCTGGTGCAGGGCAAGGTCTGGCTGAAGTCGGATGTGCGGAAATGGATCAAGGAGCATCGGCCCGAGCTGGCCGCTGACTGAGCGGGTTCGCATGCGGGGCCACGCCGCCCGAGCGAGGTGGTCACCGTTCCAGGACGGTCAGCCATTCGGCGGCGCGTGGACGGTATCCATGCAGCTCGAAGAGCCCGCGCACGATCGCCGGTACGTGCCCGGCGCCGTACACGACAGCCACGTCGATGCGTTCCGCCGACCGGGCACGGATCAGCTCGGACAACTCGGCGAGCAGCCGCTCGTCGCGTTCGCCGCCGAACGCGCGCTCGGCGTGCTCGGTGAACTCGTGGTCGGCGTACCGCTCGTCGGTGGCCGACAGCAGGTCGTTCATCTCGATCTCTGGTGAGAGCAGACGCCGGGTGCCGCCGAAGAACTGCATCACCGTCACGAACGGGATCACCAGCCACATCTGGAGGCGCAACCGCAGCGGCATCGTCCGCCAGCTCTTGCTGAACTCCTCCGCCGACACGTCCGGGTTGAGCACCTCGACCCCGAGAGACGCGTACGGAATGGGGTCTGTCACCAGGCCGGAGCGCCGGTTGGCCGGCATGGCCCGGTAGGTGAGTGTCAACGCCGAGCCGACCACCGAGCGGCCGCTGACGCCCTCGACGACGAGCAGGTCGCATTCGCGGAGCCGTTTCGTGACCGCCGCGTAGAACCCCGGGCTCGCCACGTGGAGCATCGGGAACACCAGGAACTCCAACCGGCTGCCGGGCCGGCGTAGACGGAGCACGGCGGAGCGGGTGCCGATGATGCTGTGTTCGATGATCTGCATGCCTGCCCCCGTGGCATCGGCTGCTCTTGTCGGCAGGGTAGGGCGACCGGTCAATCCGTCCCACGCGCGGCGCGACAGCGTGTACCGGTCAGGAATCGAGAAGCATCGCGCGGGCGGGCGGACCTAGCGTTGCCGGCACGGGCCACCCGCCGGGGCGGCCACCGGGAAAGGTCGTCGACCGATGGACACGCGCATCCGCCAGTTGCACCGCTGGTTCTCCGTCGCCTTCACCGTGACCGTCGTGGTCACGTTCGTGGCGCTGGCCCAGAAGGACCCGATCGTGTGGGTCTCCTACGTGCCGCTGCTCCCGCTCGCCCTGCTCCTGATCAGCGGCCTCTACCTGTTCGCGCTGCCGTACCTGCGGCGTCGCCGTGCCGCCGCACGCCCGCGCTGACCTGGGTGATTACCGGGCCGGTCAGCGGGCAACACTGGCGGATGGACCAGAAGGTGATGGTGTTCGCCCCGGCGCCGCTGTTGACGGTGACGATCGAGCAGCAGGGCGACGCGTCCGAGCTGCATCTGCACCCCGGTGGGCAGGGGGTGTGGCAGACCCGGATGATCGCCGCGCTCGGTGTGCCGGTGACCATGTGTGTGGGCCTCGGCGGCGAGGTCGGCGACGCGGTCCGCAAGCTGCTCGACGACGAGGACGTCACGGTACGGGTGGTGCGGCGGGAGTCCGGCACCGGCTGGTACGTGCACGACCGGCGCGACGGCGAGCGGACCGAGATCGCCGAGCACCCGGGCGCGCCCATGGTGCGGCACGACATCGACGAGCTGTACACGGTGACGCTCACCGAAGGGCTGCGCGCACCGGTCAGCGTGCTCAGCGGGCCGGCCGACCCGCAGGTGGTGGACCCGGACATCTACCGCCGGCTCGCCTCCGACCTGAGCGCCAACGGCGGAACTGTGGTGGCGGACCTGTCCGGGCCGTACCTGGAGGCGGTGCTCGACGGCGGGGTGAGCGTGCTGAAGGTCAGCCACGAGGAACTGCTCGACGACGGACTGGCGAAGGACGACAGCGTGGAGGAGCTGCGCGACGCCGGCCGCCGGTGTCAGGAGCGCGGCGCGCGTACGGTGCTGATCAGCCGGGCCGGGGAGCCCGCGCTGGCGCTGCCGGAGGACGGCGAGCCGCTGCTGGTGCACGCCCCGCCGCTGGAGCTGGCCGACCACCGGGGCGCCGGTGACTCGATGACCGCCGGGGTGGCGGCGGTGCTGGCCCGGGGCGGAGACCTGCGGGAGGCGCTGCACGTCGGCGCCGCCGCCGGAGCGCTGAACGTGACCCGGCACGGCCTCGGCACCGGCCGGGCCGAGGCGGTACGCGAGCTGGCCGGCCGGGTACGGCTGACCCCGCTGGACGGTGGTGACGATGACAGCTGACCGGCGACCCCGGGTGCTGGTGACCAACGACGACGGCGTGCACGCCCCCGGCATCCGCGCGCTTGCCCGCGCCGCGTACGAACGCGGGCTGGACGTGGTGGTCGCCGCGCCGCGGCACGAGGCGAGCGGGATGAGCGCGGCACTGTCCGCGGTGACCGAGGACGGACGGGTGGTGTTCCGCGAGACCGAGCTGGACGGGCTGCCCGGCGTGCCCGCGTACGCGGTGGCCGCCTCCCCGGCGTACATCGCGGTGCTGGCCGGGCTCGGCGTGTTCGGGCCGGTGCCGGACCTGCTGCTGTCCGGCATCAACCGGGGCGCCAACGCGGGCCACGCGGTGCTGCACTCCGGCACCGTCGGCGCGGCGCTGACCGCCGGGAACAACGGCATCCGCGCGCTCGCCGTGTCGCTCGACGTGCTCACCGCGGCGGTGGCGAGCGCCGGTAGCGGCGGTGCGGCGATCGCGGTGCTGGACAGCGTGGACGACGAGTCCCGCCACTGGTCGAGCGCCGCCGAGCTGGCCGGGACGCTGTTGCCCTGGCTGGCCGACGCGGCCCCGGGCACGGTGCTCAACCTCAACGTGCCCGACCTGCCGGCTGCCCAGGTGGCCGGGCTGCGCCGGGCGACCCTGGCGCCGTTCGGTCAGGTGCAGGTGTCGGTCGCCGAGCGCGGCGAGGGCTTCGTGCGTACGGCGGTGGAGGAGAACGCGGTCCGCGCGGTCCCCGGCACCGACATCGCCTGGCTGGCCGACGGGTACGCCGCGGTCACCGCGATCCGGGCGCTCGGGCACCTGCCCGACGTGGAGCTGCCGGTCGACGGCTGAGGACGGCTCCGCCCCGCCACCGTCGTACGGGTGGCGGGGCGGAGAGCGTCACTCGCCTGCCGCGCGCCGGCGGTCGGCCTCGGCGTCGGCGGCGCCCACCGGGGTGCCGTCGCTGTCCCGGTCGGCCCGGGACAGGTCCACGTCGGCGCCGGCGCGGGCGGCGTCGGCAGCCGCGTCGTCAGCGCCGACGACCTCACCGCCGCCGGTCTCCCCGTCGTCGGGGACCAGCTGCCCGGCAGTGGCCAGCCCGATCGGTGCGTACCTGGGGTCGGTCATCTCGTCCTCCTCACCGGTGCTTCTGCGCAAGCGGTACCCCGGGACGGGACGCGGCAACCGCGCGGGGCCGGCGTCAGCGGTCGAGGAAGTCCAGGGTGACCGCGGCGAACAGCGGCGACTGGTCGATGTCGTAGTGGGTCAGGCCGGGCAGGATCGCCAGCGCGTGCCCGCCCGCCGGACGGCCCTCGCCCGTCCAGCCGCCGTCGCGCCGGCCGCCGTCGAGCAGCCCGAACACCTCGACGAAGTGGCTCGGCGGGGCCATGTCCGCATCGGCGGCCACCACCAGCGTCGGCACCCGCAGGGCCCGGACCTGCTCGGTGAAGTCGAAGTCCGTCCGCATCGCCTCGCCGATCTTGTCGAGCAGCCGGGGGAAGTCCTCCGGACGGGGCGCGACCCGCTGGTACAGCTCGTACATCGGGGTGTCCTTCATGTACTCGGCCGCCGCGGCGCCGACCTGGCCCTGCTGCGCCAGCAGTTCCGGGTACACGGCGTCGCGGCGGATGTGCGCGGACGCGGCGACCAGCCGGCCGATCTTCTCCGGGTGCCGGAACCCGGTGTGCAGCGCGACGCCGCCGCCTAGGGAGAAGCCGACCACGTCCGGCCGGTCCAGCCCGAGGTGGTCGATCAGCGCGGCCACGTCGTCGGCCATCAGCGCCATGTCGAGCGGACGGTCCACGTCGGCGGTGCGGCCGTGCCCCTGGAGATCCACCAGGATCACCTGGTGCCGCGCGGTGAGCGCGGGCAGGATCGGCGCGAACATCTCACCCGAGGTGAGGCCGCCGTGCAGCAGGATCATCGGCCGGCCTTCGCCGTGCGTCTCGTAGTAGAGGTGGACGCCGTTGACGTCGGCGTACCGCCCGGGGGCGTGGGTCTCGTCGCGCTGCGCTGTGGTCATCGGTGCTCCTCGGACGTGGTGACCTGACGGCTGGTGGACCGGGCGGGCGGCACGGAATCATCGGCGCGGGATCGAACGTGCTCGCATTGTCGCTGCATGTGGGCTAGGTTCGGCGAGGTGAGCGAGGTGGCGAGTGTTCCCGTCGAGGCGCAACTCGAGGCGTACCGGTCGGAGTTGACCGGCTACTGCTACCGGATGCTGGGTTCGGCCTTCGAGGCCGAGGACGCCGTGCAGGACACGTTCGTCCGGGCCTGGCGCAATTTCGACAAGTTCGAGGGGCGGTCCGCCCTGCGGACCTGGCTCTACCGGATCGCCACGAACGTCTGCCTCACCATGTCCACGAGCGCGCAGCGCCGGATCCGGCCGATGGACCTCGGTCCGGCGGGCGTCGGCGCCGCCACCCATCCCGGCGAGCCGCGCCCGGAGCAGATCTGGCTCGGTCCGGCGCCCGACGACCGGGTGCTGCCCGAGGCCGCCGACCCGGCCGAGGTGGTCGCCGGCCGGGAGTCGGTCCGGCTGGCGTTCGTCGCTGCGTTGCAGCACCTGCCGCCGAAACAGCGGGCCGTGCTGATCCTGCGCGAGGTGCTGGCCTGGTCGGCCCAGGAGGCCGCCGAACTGCTGGACACGTCGGTGGCGAGCGTCAACAGCGCGCTGCAACGGGCGCGCGCCACGCTCGCCTCGGCCGACACCGGGGCCGAGGTGCGCCGTCCGCTCGACAGCGAGCAGCAGGCCCTGCTCGCCCGCTACGTGCGCGCCTTCGAGGCGTACGACCTGGCGGCGCTCACCGCGTTGCTGCACGAGGACGCGACGCTGTCGATGCCGCCGCTGCCG
Organism: Micromonospora sp. NPDC005686; assembly: GCF_042871665.1. NCBI lineage: Bacteria > Bacillati > Actinomycetota > Actinomycetes > Micromonosporales > Micromonosporaceae > Micromonospora > Micromonospora sp. NPDC005686. The sequence goes on along the minus strand of NZ_JBIAIY010000009.1, from coordinate 183,372 downwards.
CTGTGGCTGCGCGGTCCCGAGCACATCGCCGCGTGGATGGCCGGCACCGGCAGCGGCTGCCGCGGCTCCCGGCTGGTGCCGACGGCCGCCAACGGCATGCCGGCGTTCGGCCAGTACCGGTGCGACCCCGACGGCTCAGGTCATGTGCCGTGGGCGTTGATCGTGATCGGCGTCTCCCGGGGGCGGATCACGTCGCTCAACAACTTCCACGACGTCGACCGGCTGTTCCCGCTGTTCGGGCTGCCCGCCCGGCTGGAGGAGGACGCCGGCCAGCCCGAGCAGGCCGGCCAGTTCGCGTAGGCCTTCGCACGCGCCGCGTACCTCGAGCCGCCAGCCGAACCGCCGGGCGGTCAGGCGTAGCCGCGCCAGCACCTCGACCGTGACGAGGTCGGGCGCGGTCACCGCGGACACGTCGCACACCACCACGCCCCGGTCGCGGCCGCGCAGCGCCTCGGCCAGTTCGGCGCAGCGGGCCGCGATCTCCGCGCGGGTCGGCGTCCCGTCGGCCAGGCGGAGCAGGTGGGTGATCACAGGCATTGGACCGCCGTACGTCCCGGCTCTCATCGGTACGCGCGCGTCGGCGCAATGCGCCTCGAACACCTTGTCGCACGCAGTTACATAGACGTTAACTGCTATACCAATCATCGGTGCCCGGCTATATGATCCCGGTAGTTCACCCCGAAGCCTCACGAAACCGCAGCTCCCGCATCCCTCGGGTCGAACTCCGCAAGCCAGGTGCCTCCGCATCGCCGTGCCTGGCGACCGCCCGGCGTTGTGGTTCAACCTGCCGGAAAGGTGGGAACGGATGACAGGGATCCCGTCCTTGGTCATCGGCATCGCGACCTCGTCGGCCGAGCGCCGGCAGCTCGCCCAACTGCTCGGCGGCACCGAGTCGTTCCTGATCGTGTCCAGCGCCCATCAGGCCCGCCGCTTCCTCGACATGGTGCGCCGGCCGGCGCTCGCCGTGGCGCCGCACCCGCCCGTGGATGACGAGGCGCCGGCCGAGCCGCCCCGGCGGGAGCTCGCGGTCGACTCCGACCGGCGGGTGCTGCGCTGGCGGGAGCGGGAGATCGGGTTGACGCCGCTGGAGCACGACCTGCTTGTCTGCCTCACCGACACGCCCGGCCAGGTGTGGACGTACGCCCGGCTGCACCGCGCCGTCTGGGGCAACGACCACCTCGGACGGGGCTCGGACATGCACTCGGTGGTCCGCCGTCTACGCCGTAAGCTGGGCCGCCTCGACGCCCCCGCCGAAATCCACGCCGTAAGAGGCGTGGGTTTCCGTCTCACCCCCTAACCCCGCCCCGCCCTTCCCCGCCCCACCCGCTCGCGCCGTCGATCTTGCAGTTCCGGCCCCTCGGGTGGGGCTTTTGTGTGCCCTTGCCGGGGCGGCAAGTGCGAGATCGGCGGGAAAGGGGGTGGACATGGGACGGCCCGCCCGGTGCGTGCACCGGGCGGGCCGTCCTTGTCGGGTGCTGGGTCAGCAGCGGGTGGGGGAGAGGGTGAAGTCCTCTACCGTGGGCGTGCTGCTGTTGATCTTCGTCTGGCGCGTCTGGGGCTTCCAGCCGTCCTTGGCGACGATCAGCGTCAGCGGGTTGTTGCGCCGGTCCATCCAGTAGGCGTACCGGCCCTGGGCGTCGGTGGTGAAGGTGTACGAACTCGCCCAGGAGTCGACCTGCACCGTCACGCCCGCCAGCGGCGCGGTGGCGCCCTGGCAGCTCTTGCCGGAGACCGTGCCGGACAGCTTGCCCCAGGTGGTCGGCGGCTGCGCGATCATGGTCACCGCCACCGGCTCCACCGTGTACGGGGTGTCCTCCTTGATCACCACGGACGCGGAGTACGTGCCCGGCTGGTCCACGCTCGCGGTCATGCCGACAGTGACTGTGACCGTCTCACCCGGCGCCAGCGTGACCTTCGACTTGTCGACGGTCAGCCAGCTCACGTCGGCCCCACCCTCGGCGCACTCGCCGAAGCCGGGCAGGACCTCGCTGTCCTTGGTGGCCGTGAAGCCGCCCGACGAACCGCCGATCTTGTAGAACCCGCAGGCCGCGCCACCCCGGTAGCGGGGGGCGTTGGCGTTGGGCAGGTTGGCCCACGAGTTGGTCGCCGGGTCGAAGGCGAAGCCGGCGTTGGTGATGGCGCCGCCCTGCGACCCGCCGACGACCAGGAGCTTGCCGTTCGCCACCGCGTACGAGGCGGCCCAGCTGTCGGCCGGCGCGTCCGGGATGGCGGTCCAGGCGTTGGCACCCGGGTCGAAGGCGTAACCGACCTTCTGCGACACCGACCCGTCGTTACCGCCGGTGCAGTAGACGGTGCCGTCGATCCCGCCGCAGGACAGGAACGCCACCGACTTCGGGTACGCCGGCAGCGTCTCCCAGGTGTTCGCGCCCGGGTCGTACCGGACCACCGAGTTCGACATCGGCGTGCAGCTCGCGGTGGTGCAGCCACCGATCGCGTACAGCTTGCCGCCCGCGACCGCCTGGCCGGCCGCCGAGCGCGGCGCCGGGTTGTCGGCCTTGCGGGTCCAGGTGTTCGCCGCCGGGTCGTACGAGAAGGTGGCGACGTCCGGACCGGCGGCACCCCAGCCACCGGTAGCGATGATCTTGCCGTCGAGCACGCCGACGGTCATGGCGTTACGCGCGCCGGGCAGGTCGGCGATCCCGGTCCACGCCTGGGCGATCGGGTCGTACTTGTAGTTCTTGGCGCTCGACGTGGTGCCGTCACCACCGGCGATGGAGTAGACGACGCCGTCGACGTTGACGACCCGGTTGTCCATCACGTTCGCCGGGTAGCCCGGGATGGTGGTCCACGGATCCGCCTGCGGTGCGGCCGCGACGGTCGCGTTCGACGACTTGCCCGACGAGCGCGCCGCGAACGACGTGGCGACGTTCAGCCGTTGCACCGGCGCGCCGGTGGAGCCGAGCATCGCCTGCTCGGACAGCCGGGAGCCGTCGGCCCGTTGCAGCACGAACCCGCCGTCGCGCTCACTGAACTCGGCGGTGACCGGTGCGCCGCCGGTGTTGGTGACGGTGAAGGTCTTGCTGACCTTCCCGCTGGGCATCCGGACCGTGCCGGTGATCGAAGTCGGCTTCACCGACAGCCGGCCGGCGGCGAGCTGGAAGTTGGCCGCGGTCGCCCAGTCCTCCTCGACAGTGACCTGCTTGGTCTGGCTCACGTAGTTGCCGGCGCTGGCGGTGAACGGGTGTGTCCCGGTCAGCGACGAGAACATCCAGTAGAAGCCGTCGGGCAGCTCGGGATCGTCCGGCGTGGCGACCGTGGTGGCCTTGTCCGCCGGGTTGTCCTTACTGGTCACCGTCGCGCCGTTGACGTAGCCGTTGTCGTTCTTGTCCCGGACGTGGCCGAGGACCAGGCCGCCCTTGACCGGCTTGCAGACGAGCTTGCTGCCGATGAGGACGTTGTCGACCTGCCACCACCATTCCCAGCTCGCCTCGTAGTAGTGGAAGCGCACCTGCACCTGCGACTGGCCGGCCGCCTGCGGGATCGGCACCTCGGTCACCCGGGGTCCGCGTACGTCGGTGGCCTGCCGGAGCACGTTGCTCCACGTGGTGCCGCCGTCCAGGCTCAGGTCGACGTCCGCGCGGTCGCTGTTGAGCCAGTTGTAGTCCTGGTTGAACCGGACCACCGGCGCGGTCACGCCGGTCAGGTCGACCACCGGGCTGACCAGCGACGTGTCCTGCCGCCCGCCGCTGCCGTAGTTGTCGCTGTCGATGACGGCGAGGTTGCCGCTGCCGCCGGTCCGGTTGCCGCGTTCACCGGTGTCGGTGAACTCCCAGACCTGGCCGGTGCCGGCGTTGTCCACCACGGTCCAGCCGTCCGGCACATCGGTGCCGTCGAACGTCTCGTACTCACCGTCGGAGCTGACGGTGTAGCCGGGGGCTGTGGCGCACGCCTCCGGGTCCGCCTGCACCGCGATGTTGGCGGTGACGTTTGCCGCGCCGACGGTGACCTCCTTGGTGGTGGTCAGGTAGCCGGCGTACTGCGGCTCGACGGTGAGCCGGTAGGTCGTCCCGGACGGCAGCGACAGGCTGTAGCGGCCGGTCGCCGGCGTGGTGTAGTCGGAGATCGGCGTGCCCTCGACGCTCACCTTCGCGTACAGCGGCCAGCCGTGCCCGGACCCGTCGGTGACCTGCCCGCTGACCGTCACGCTCGGTACCGCGCTGAGCGCCACGTCGAGCGTGGTCGTGGTGTTCGCGGTGACAGTCGCGGACAACGTGCGGCTGGCGTACCCGTACGCCGAGACGACCACCTGGTAGTCGCCCGCCGGCAGGAGCGAGGAGTAGACGCCGTCCGCGCCGGTGGTCAGCGTACGGTCCGCCGCGCCGGTCAGGGTGACTGTCGCGCCGGCGATGGCGGCGCCGCTGCGGGCGTCGGTGACCTTGCCGGCCAGCGTGCCGTTGTCGCCGATCGGCGCGGCGGCGAGCAGTGCGAGCGCGTCCAGCCGGCCCTCGCCGTACACGTTGTTGTCGTCTGCGGTGCCACCGCACTGCGTGTCGGCCTTGTCCACGGCGGTGTCGTTGAGCAACGCGCGGGTCGCCGTGATGTCACCGACCAGGCTCGGTGCCGCGGACCAGAGCAGCGCGATCGCACCGGCCAGGTGCGGTGCCGCCATCGAGGTGCCGCTGGCGGTGGCGTAGGTGTCGTTCGGCACGCTGGAGCGGACGTTGACGCCCGGCGCCGAGATGTTCGGCTTGATCTCGCCGCTCTGCCCGGTGCCCCGGGACGAGAAGCTGGCGATGTTGTTGTTGATGTCGTACGCACCGGTCGAGTAATTGCTTCCCAGGCTGCCCGGTGAGCCGCTGGTCTGGCAGGACGGGCCGTTGTTGCCGTTGGACCAGACGCCGAAGATGCCCGAGGCGGTCCAGGCGTTCGTGACGTCCTCCATGAACGGCTCGTTGGACGGCGTCGTGGTGCCCCACGAGTTGTTGATGATGTTCGGCCGCTTGCTGGCGTCCGGGTTCTGCCCGTTGAGGTCGGTGGGCTCCAGCATCCACTGGCCCGAGTTGATCAGCGCGGCGTCGGACGGGCAGCACCCGTTCGCGGCGATCCACTTGACCTCGGGGGCGACACCGATCTGGTTGGCCCCGTCGGCGCCGGCCATGGTGCCCATGGTGTGGGTGCCGTGGCCGTCGGAGTCGCACGGCGCGGTGGCGCACTCGCCGGCCGCGTCGAACCAGTTGTAGTCGTGGTCGAAGGTGCCGTCACCGTTGTTGCCGCGGTAGGCGTTCACCAGCGCCGGGTGGTCGAACTGGACGCCGCTGTCGATGCTGGCCACGGTGATCCCGGCGCCCTTGACGCCGTACTGGGACCAGACGTCGTCGGCGTTGATGTTGGCGATGCCCCACTCCAGGGCGTTCGCCGACTTCTCGTCGGTACCCGGGGTGGTCTCCGGCAGCTTGTACTCCACCGGCGCGTACAGGCCGTCCACCTCGGAGTGGGCGGCGAAGTTCTGCGCCATGGTCAGCGAGCCGTCGGTGACCTTGATGGCGTTCGTCGCCCAGAAGGTCTGGTACTTCGTGCCCGAGCGGTCCAGCTCGGCGCGGATCTTCGACTGGCTGTCGGCTGCGGTCTTCTTCAGCGCCGCCGCGACGAGGGCCCCGCGCTCGTTCCAGTCCTTGATCGCGGCGGCCTTGCTCAGGTCCGCCTTGGCGCCGAAGTGGATCCAGAAGTCGCCCTCGCTCTTGCCCTGGAGCGCACGGGTGAGCTCCGGGCGGATCTTGTCGCCGGCCGACGCGCCGGCGCCTGTCTCCGCCTGCGCCGCCGTGCCGGTGGCGGCCAGCGCGGTGGCGGCGAGCACCAGGACGGCGCCCGCGCTCACCAGCCGCCGGGCCGGGCCCCATCTGTGTGAACGTCTCAGCATTCGGTGCTGCCTCCTACTCCGATGACCCGCTGATGATCGAGCCATGGCAGAAGGGCCAGGAGACGAACTCTCCCGACTGGTCGCACCGGTGTTGCAAGAACCCCCCAGGCCCCCTAGGCGTCCGTGCGGGTCTGCGCCGGACGCCTGAGTGGACACTATGATCGACAGTGACGAGCGATCAATGACCGTACGTAAGCAACATGTCACCAACAGGCCCCCGGATCGGGTGGCCTGTTGACAGTTTCTGTCACGGTGGGGGCGCGGTGACGACTGACGGCACGAACGCGGCTGACTCCGGCACCGACCCGCCGGAGCGGCCCTTCTCGCTCGTCATCGGCGTGACGCCGTCGTCCGCCGAACGGCTGCGGCTGACCGAGCTGCTGGACGGCGTGGCGCCTCTTCTGATGGTCACCGATCTGGACGAGCTGCGCGAGCTGATCATGACGGATGCGCCGGCCCCGGCCGACGCGCCGGCTCGGCCCGTACCCCCGGCCGGGCCTGCGCCGGACGGCGCGCTGGTGATCGACGCGGCCCGGTCGACAGCCCGGTGGGGTGACCGGGAGACCGCCCTGACCCGGCTGGAGCGTGACCTGCTGACCTGCCTGACCGCCGAGCCGGCACGGGTGTGGACCTACGCCGAGCTGCACCGGGCGGTCTGGCGCGACGCGCCGACGCACGGCCGGGCCGACGTGCAGTCCCTGGTGAAGCGGTTGCGCCGTAAGCTCGACGAGCTGGGCACCGGCGTCACCATCGCGGCGGTACGCGGCGTCGGCCTGCGGCTGACCGACCACCGCCAACCCCGGGTACGGGGCGACTGACTTCTACCGGCCGCGAGTTCCGGTGGCAGCTCCACTGGCACTTCGCGCCGCCGTTCGGGGGCGCCGGGTGCGGCAGCGAGGCGCCCTGAGCGCGGCGGCCGGACGGCCGGACGGGTGACACGATCGGTGGAGGCGGGCCACCGATGTGGCCGGAATTGATGGCGACCGGTCGATTACCGGTGCGGCGTGTATCGCGAGAGGTCTCTGCCTCCTACGGTGACGTCCGGCACGCGGACGGAGGGGACTCGGGAATCACCCGGGAGGGCCGTCCCGGCGGACAGGGAGAGTTGACTCGATGCGAGTTTGGCTTCGCGCGATGTCGGTGGTCGCCGCCGGCGCGGTCGTGGTGGCGGGAGTACCGGCGCTGGCCGGCACCGTCGTCGTGCGGGACGCCGGCGTGGCCGGCCAGACCGGCGCCCAGGCGACGGGCGGCAGCGCCGCGCTCGGCGCCGCGCGTACCACCGCGACCCGTGCGCTGGTCACCCCCGGGGACACCCGGCTGATGCCGACCACGCCCCGCACCGACACGCCGCGGATCACCAACGGCGAGATCACCGACATCGAGGTGATCGGCAACCGCGTCTTCATCGCCGGCACGTTCACCTCGATCGCGAACGTCGGCGGGTCCGCGATCGCGCAGAAGTCCCTGGCGTCGTACAACCTGGACACCGGCAAGGTGGACACCGGGTTCAAGCCGGTCATCGACGGCGCGGTCGCCGCGGTGGAGGCGTCGCCGGACGGGTCGTCGCTCTACATCGCCGGCTCGTTCAACACGATCAACGGCGTGGCCAAGCGCAAGATCGCCCGGCTGAACCCGGCCACCGGCGCGCCGGTCGCCGCGTTCACCGCCACCGCGAACGCGCGGGCCACCGCCCTCGCGGTCAGCGGCAACGCCGTCTACGTGGGCGGCCAGTTCGCCACCGTCAACGGGGTCAGCCGCAGCGGCCTGGCCGCGCTCAACCCCACCACCGGCGCCGTCGACACCGGCTTCGACCTGCCGCTCACCGGCGGCATCGGCGTCGGCGGCATGCTCACCGTGCAGCAGCTCAAGCTCACCCACGACCGCAGCAAGCTGCTGGTCGTGCACACGGGCCGCCAGATCGCCGGCCAGGACCGCTACGGCGTCGCCCTCATCGGTACGGCCGGCAAGGCGCTGCTGCCGTGGCGTACCCGGCTGTGGGAGGACAACCTCTCCTTCGTCGGCGGCATCCAGCGGGTCTTCGCCGGCGACATCGCGCCGGACGACTCGTACTTCGTCGTCACCAGCGGCTCCGGCGGCGACCGTCCGCCGATCAACGACACCGCCATCGCGTATCCGCTGACCGGTAACGACAACGTCGAGCCGCTCTGGATCTCCCGGCACTTCGACAGCATCTACTCGGTGGCGATCACCGACACCGCCGTCTACGTCGGCGGGCACTTCAGCTGGCAGGAGTCGCCCACCTCGAACGTGCCGTGGCCCGGCCTGGACAACGTCGGCTACGGCACCGGCCAGGGGCTCAGCGGCTACGGCCTCGGCGACCAGGTGGTCCGCCGCGACCACCTCGGCGCGCTCGACCCGCTCACCGGCACCGCGCTGGAGTGGAACCCCGGCTCCAACTCCTACGAGGGCGAGAAGGCGATGCTCGCCACCTCGCGCGGCCTGCTCGTCGGCGGCGACGGCAACGTCAAGGGCGGCAAGACCACCGGCCGGGTGGCCTTCTTCGACCTCTCCAAGGAGCCCGCGCCGGCGCCGCTGGACACCACTGTCACCACGCCGATCGAGGGCGCGGTGAAGCCGGCCGGCGAGTCGTTCACCATCAGCGGCCAGGCGCTCGCCCCGGCCGGCGTGGCCCGGGTCCAGCTGGAGATCCAGGATCGCAACAGCGGCAAGTACCTCCAGGCCGACCTGACCACCTGGGGCGCGTTCAAGGCGATCAACACGACTGTGGCCGCGCCGAACGCGACCTCCACCACGTGGAGCCTGCCGGTGACGCTGCCGGCCGGGGTCTACCAGTTGCAGGCCAAGACGTTCGACCGTAACGGGGCCGGCGACACCACCAAGGCGGTCAAGAAGATCGAGGCGTTCCGCTTCGACGACCTGCCGCCGACGACCCGGATCAGCTCGCCGTCGGCGGGCCTGGTCGCCACGCAGACGTTCGTGGCCTCCGGCACCGCCACCGACGACAAGGGCGTCAACTCGCTGATCTACTCGTTCCGCACCCTGGACAACAGGTACCTCCAGGACGACGGCACCGTCGCCGCCGTCTACAACACCTTCCGGGGCGAGCCGGACGTGATCGGCGCGACGTCCACCACCTGGCAGTACGAGGTCACCCTGCCGACCGAGGGCCAGTGGAAGATGACCGCCACCGCCGTCGACACGACCGGCCAGAGTGACCTGCGCGGCGACAACCGGGACTGGACCGTCTCGGCCACCGGCGTACCGCCGACCGTGGCGATCACCTCGCCGGTGGCGATGACCCCGCCGGGCAACGCCGCGCCGTTCACCGTCGCGCCCGGCGGCACCGTCACGTTCTCCGGTACGGCGCGTGACGACGACGCCCTGAAGTCGGTCGAGATCTACCTGCGCAACAACACCACCCGCGAGGCCCTCGCCAGCGACGGCACGTGGGGCGCCGACTCGATCGCCGGCTACCACCGGATCTCGCCGGCCAACCTCGACGCCGCGACGTTCGACTGGTCGTTCACCACGGTGCCGCTCACCCCCGGTGTCTACGACTTCCGGGTACGGGCGACCGACAAGCTCGGCCTGACCACGTCCAGCAACAACATGGGCCGGCTCACGGTCACCGCCCAGGTGCCCGGCGACGCCTTCCCGAACGGGCTGCTCAGCTTCACCGGCACCAACCAGGACATCGACCAGCTGCACCTGGACCTGACCGGCACCGCCACCGACGACAAGGGCGTCCGGGCGGTCCGGATCGCACTGCGCGACCTGGACACCGGCCGGTACGTGCAGCCCAACGGCACCATGGCCGCCGCGTTCGCCACCGTCGACGCCACGCTCGCCTCGCCCGGTGCGACGAGCACCCCGTTCACGCTCTCGATCAACCTGCCCGCGCGGGGCACGTACAGCGTGGAGGCGTGGGCCGTGGACACCGCGGGCCAGCAGGACAACTCGACAAGCGGCGCCACCGCCCGCTACCTCGTCTACCCGGGTGACACCGACCCGACGCTGGAGCCGAGCATCACGCCGGTCGAGGGTCAGGCGTACACCGGCGGCCGGATCGTGATCACCGGCCGGGCGGTGGACGACGGCGGGATGCAGAAGGTCGAGGTGCAGATCGGCAACAGCGCCGGTCAGGGCATGAATTCCGCCGGCACGTTCGGCCGGGCGGGCGCGCCGACCGGCTGGCCGTGGATCGCCACGTTCCTCACCAGCCCGGGATCGCCGGGGTCGAACTTCGCGTACACGTCGCCGGTGATCCCGGCCGGCACGTACACGGTGACGATCCGCGGCATGGACAACCGCGGGCAGTACCAGCAGCCGCCGCGTACCGTCACGGTGACCGTCACCGACTGACGGGCGGGCATCGCGGGCCGGTCCGCGCCGGGTCCTCCCGGCGCCGGGCCGGCCCGCTCTGGCTCAGGGCCGGATCAGGCACATCCCGGCGCCGGCCGGGTGGTCCATCGTGGCGAGTGCCTCCGGCACGGCGGCCAGGTCGATGGTGCGGGTGACCAGCTCGGCGGGGCGCAGCACCCCGGCGGTGACCAGCCGCAGCATCTCCGGGTACGCGTGCGCCGGCATGCCGTGGCTGCCCCGCAGCTCCAGCTCGTACGCGATCACCAGGTCCATCGGCAGCGCGGGCCGGCCCCGCGCTGCGGGCAGCAGCCCGACCTGCACGTGCCGGCCGCGCCGGCGCAGGCCCTCGATCGACGCCACGCAGGTGGCGTGACTGCCCAGCGCGTCCAGCGAGAGATGGGCGCCCCCTCCGGTGGCGTCCCGGATCGCGGCGGCCACCTCGCCCGGACCGTCGAGCGCGCTCGCGTCCAGGCAGACCGCGGCGCCGCTGCGGCGGGCCAGCTCCAGCGCGGCGGGCGAGACGTCCACGGCCACCACCCGCGCGCCGCTCGCCGCCGCGACCATGACGGCGGACAGGCCGACGCCCCCGCAGCCGTGCACCGCCACCCACTCGCCCGCCGCCACGCGGCCCTGCGCGACGACCGCCCGGAACGCGGTGGCGAACCGGCAGCCGAGCGCGGCGGCGGCCGTCTCGTCCAGCTCGTCCGGCAGCCGGACCAGGTTGACGTCGGCGTGCCGCACCGCGACCAACTCGGCGAACGAGCCCCATCCGGTGAAGCCCGGCTGGGTCTGCCGCTCGCAGACCTGCTGGTCGCCGGCCAGGCACGAGGGACACCGCCCGCACGCGCAGACGAACGGCACGGTCACCCGGTCGCCGGACCGCCAGCCGCGTACGTCAGCGCCGACAGCCACGACGACACCGGCGAACTCGTGCCCCGGCACGTGCGGCGGGCGGATGTCCGGGTCGTGGCCCTGCCAGCCGTGCCAGTCACTGCGGCACAGGCCGGTCGCGCCGACCCGGACGACCACCCCGTCCGGCGCCGGCGCCGGATCGTCCACCTCCCGGACCTCCGGCCGAACCCCGAACTGCTCGAACACCACAGCACGCATGCCCCGATCCTCACACCCACCCCGCTCCCCTCCCGAACCCGTCCCGCCCTCCGGCTCTCCGGCTCTCCGCGATCTTGCACTTGTGGCCCAGCAGATGTCGCGAATGTCCGGCCTGCCCGGGCAGAAAGTGCAAGATCGTCGGGAGGTGGAGTCCGGTCCGCCGTTGCCCGCCGCAAGCTCCTTGATCACCGGGGCGAGGGGGGCGGAGGGGACTACAGGCGGCGGTTCTGGGGATCGTGGGCGGTGATGCCGTCCAGGGGGGTGCCGGGGGTGAGCGTCCTCGGGTCGAACCAGAAGATCACCACCTGTGGGTCCTCGCTCCACCGGACCAGCTTCGCCTCGACCTGCCGGCCGTCGACCGTCCCGACGATGCGTGCCGCCGGGCCGACGAAGTAGCCGAACGTCGGCACCGGCGCGTCGGCGGGCACCCGCTGCTGGTCGTACCCGATCTCGTGGAACCCCGACCGGCGGTCGCTGCCGGACACGTCGTTGACCAGGAAGTCGGAGGTCAGGCGCCCGCCCGGTGTGCGCCGGCCGGCGACCAGGCCGATCGTCACGCGCGGCAGTTCCGGAACGTCGAGCGGGACCATGAAGAACACACGCTCGTCGGCACCGTACCGGATGCCGCTGCCCACGACGGTCCCGAGCGGTCGCGGCGGCGCCTCGGTCGGTTCGGCGGTCGGCGTGGGTGAGGCCGTGCGGGCGGGCGCGGCGGCGGTCGGCTCCCCGGCCGGGGCGTGCGGCGGGCCGGGCCGCGTCGCCACGGCGTCGACGCCGACGACCACCGCGATCACCGCCGCCGCCGCGATTCCGGCGCCGATCCGGCGGCGGCGGCGCAGCCGGCGTCCCCGGCGCATGATGTCGGCGATGTCCAGTCCGTCGGCCCGCTCGGCCGCCCGCATCGCGCGGCGTAGCTCGTCCATCTCGGTCACCGGCACGTCTCCCGCGGTCGCGGCGCGGCCAGCCCGGCGGTGCGCAGCTTCTCCAGCGCCCGGGACGCGGTGCTCTTGACGGTGCCGACCGACACGTCGAGTTCGCGTGCCACCTGGGCCTCCGGCAGGTCGAAGTAGTGACGTAGGACGACGACGGCGCGTTCGCGCGCGGTGAGTGTGCCGAGCGCGGTGACCAGCCACCGCCGGGTGGCCACCTCCTCGGCCAGGTCGCCGCCGTGCCGCTCCGGCAGGTCGTCGCTCGGGTATTCGCGGATCGGCCGTCGCCAGGTGTCGACGAGGTGGTTCACCAGCACCGACCGGGCGTATCCGTACGGGTCGCCGTTGCGGATCCGGGACCAGGACGCGTACGTGCGCACCAGCGCGGTCTGTGCGGCGTCCTCGGCGTGGTGGTGGTTGCCGGTCATGAGGAAGGCGGCGTGCGTCAGCCGCGCGGAGGACGCCCGCGCGAACTCGACGAACTCCGCATCACCCCGGGCCATGCCGGCCCTCTGCACCTCTCACCTCGACCAGGACGTGCGAGGCGGGCAAAAGGTTGAGCCCTCGCCGGACCAACTTTCGCGACGGATCACCCGTCCTCATCGCTGCGCCCGAGACCGGGCGGTGAGGGGAGACGAGATGACCGGGACCGTGGACCGGACGCGCGGCGGCGCGACCATCACCCTGCTGGCGTTGCTGGCCGGCTGCGTGCCGGCCGCGGCGGACCAGCCCGCCACCGCACCGGCCGGCCCGCCCGCCGTCACACCGGTGGCGACCACGGCCGCGCCCGCCCGCGCCCGGCCGGCGTCGATCGGCTATCCCGCCGAGGGCGACAACAAGTGGCGGTTCGCCGCCGCCGAGCCGGCCGGCTCCGGGGGTACGGGCCGCCTGATGCGCTACCGGGTGGCGGTGGAGCGGGACATCACCGGCCTGTCGGCGGCCGAGTTCGCGGCGCAGGTCACCGCCATCCTCGCCGGCCCGGGTGGCTGGACGACCGACGGACGGCTCACCCTGCGTCGCGTCGGCGCACGCGGACCCGCCGACTTCACCGTCCACCTCGCCACCCCCGGCACGCGCGACGACCTGTGCCAGGGCGGGCCGGACCGGTACACGTCCTGCCGTAACGGGAGCCGGGTGGTGGTGAACGTGGCCCGCTGGGTGCGCGGCGCACCGGCCTACGGCAGCGACCTCGCCGCGTACCGGCGGTACGTGGTCAACCACGAGGTCGGTCACCGCCTCGGCCACGGTCACGAACGCTGCCCGGGGCGGGGCCGGCCGGCGCCGGTGATGCAGCAGCAGACGCTCGGCCTGCACGGCTGCACCCCGAACCCGCTGCCGTTCCTGCGCGGCGAGCGGTACGCGGGACCGTCCGGCGTGTACGACGACCGGGTGCCCCCGCCCGAGGGCGGCCGTCCGGGCTGACCGGGCGATCCCGTCCGGCGCTCAGAACAGCGTGGCCGGGCCGACCGGCTCCGGTTCCGGCAGCGGCGCGAGCCCGGGCACCCGCGCGCGGACCTGGTCGTGGAAGCGGCGGGCCAGCTCGAGGGCGTCCGCGTTGTCCGGCGTGTGCACGAACACTGTCGGCGAGCGGCCCTCGCGCAGCCAGCCGGTCACCACGTCCAGCCACGGCTGCCAGCCCTCGACGGTGCGGGCCGGGTCGTCGCGGCCCAGGTAGCGCACGATCGGCCGGTCGGTCAGCGCCCGGGTGCGCAGCGGCAGGCGCGGTTTGCGCGTCCACGCCTCCCGTTCCGCGTCGCTCGTCGGCGGCGTCCGGAAGAACGCTGTGGTGTCGAACGGGATCCATTCGGCGCCGGCGCGGTGCAGCGTCGCCTCCAGCGCGTGTGCCGCACCGGGCTCGGTGAAGAAGGCGGGGTGGCGGACCTCGACGGCGTACCTGTGGGTGGTGGGCAGCGTGCGCAGGAACCGGTCGAGGTCGGGCACGTCACCGGGGCCGAACGAGCCGGGCAACTGGATCCAGAGCGAGTCCGCCCGGTGGCCGAACGGCTCGATCGCGTGCAGGAACGCCCGCAGTTCCGCCTCGCCGCCGGTGAGCCGGCGCTCGTGGGTGACCACCTTCGGCAGCTTCGGCAGGAAACGGAAGCCCGGGCCGGTCTGCTCGGCCCAGGACGCCACCGTCGCCCGGGCCGGGGTCGCGTAGAACGTGGTGTTTCCCTCCACCGCGTCGCACCACCCGGCGTACGCGCGCAGCCGCTCGTGCGCGGGCAGCGGGTGCGGCAGGAAGCGGCCGGACCAGGATCTGTGCGTCCACATGGCACAGCCGACGTGCAGGCGCGTCCCGGTCACCGGTAGGGCCAGTTCGTCGATCCGCCGTGTAGCCGCGCCTCCCGGTTCCACTTCCGGGTGAGGTACAGCGCGAGGCAGCCGAGACCGGCCAACACCGGTGCGAGCAGCATGAGCAGCAGTCCGGTGGCGAGCCGGAAGCTGTCAGTCTGGATGCCCTTGGCGGTGGTCAGCGCGAACGCCTCCGCGCCGTCACCGGTGCAGCTCACGAAGTCGGTCTCCATCCAGGTGAGCCCGCCGGTGACCAGCACCGGAGTGAACTCGTCGCCGCGGTCGCGCATCACCGCCGCGGTCCCCTCGGGCCGGGCCCCGGTGAGCTCCTTGCTCCGCTGCTCGCCGGTGGTGTAGACCCGGCTCTTCGCGGTGCACCGGACGGTGGCCGGGTCCACAGTGGCCGGGGTGGCGAGGATCAGGATGTTGCCGGGACGTACGCCGGTGTCACTCACCTTGATCTCCGCGCCGGGGGCGAACTCGGCATCGGCGGAGAAGGTCGACGCGGCCGCGAACGGACCCGTCTGGGTCAGCAGGGCCAGGCCGAGGAAGCCGGCCAGCAGGAACCCGCCCCCGCCGACGAAGATCCACATCGCGACCACGGCGCGGAAGCGCCGCACCAGTCCGTTCACTGGACGCGGTCCATGTCGCAGGCGCCCTCGGTGACGTGGCCGGGGTCGTCGGAGTACACGCTGTACCTGGCGTCCGGCACCGACAGTTGCACGCAGAGCGACGACGCGTCGTTGTTCGTGACGAACGTGACGACGCCGACGCCGTCGTAGTCCCCGATCGACAGATCGCTGACGCCCCGGGGGAACTGCCCGGCCTCCTGCTTGATCGACACGGCCTCGCGCATCGCGTCCCGGAGGTAGGTCTCGGGATCGGTGCCGGCGTCCCCGCCGCAGGAGGCGAGCGAGAGCGCCAGTGCCGCCACCAGACCGGTCCTTCTCCGTCGCATCCGTCCTCCTCGCGCCTCACGTCGGCGGGCCGGGGCCGCCCGGTCGCCGCGCCCACGGTAGCCGAGTCCGGCAGGCCCGGCGGATCGGGCCGCGACCGCCGGGGCAAGAGGCGGCCGGGGGTGGTGACGATGACCGATGGAGCGGGTCTGCGGCTGCGCCAGGTGGTGCTGGACCGCACCGACGCGCGCGCCCTGGCCGAGTTCTACCGTGCGCTGCTGGACCTGGTCCATGGGCCGCGGCCCGGCCTGGACCGGCGCGGGTCACGGGCGTTCCACCCGTACCGGGTCGCCGCGCACGAGGTCGTCGTGGACGCGCCAGCGGGCGTCGACGCCCGCCCGCCGGGCCGCCTCGTCGTCGTCGGCGATCCGCTGCCGCAGCAGCTCGACGGCGATCCGGCGGTTGAGGTGCAGGTGCCGTTCGGTGTCCACCACCACCGTCCGGCCCGACGGGCGGTGCGTGGCCCGGACGGCTGTGCTCGCCTTGTTGCGGTGCTGACCGCCCGGCCCGCCGGTGCGGCACGGCACGAACTCGACGTCGGCCTCGTGGAACGGCGTGACCACCACGTCGGTCCGGCAGGGCTGTGCGGTGACGTACCAGTTCTTGCGGCCGTGACCCGTCCGGTACGGGCTGGGCGCCTGCCAGCAGAGCGTGCCGGTCCACCCGGCCGCGAACGCCTCCGCCCCGGCGCCGGTGATCCGGAGCAGCACCGACCGGTAGGTGCCGGCCCGGTCGCCGGGCACCGTCTCGACCCGGTCGGTACGCAGGCCGCGCCGGGTCGCCTCGCCCTCCAGGCGGGACAGCAGCCGGGCGAGGGCCCACGAGCACTCGGCGGGTCCGCGCCCGGCGGACAGCAGCAGCTCGGTCACCGCCGACCCTTCCGGCGCTCGTCACGACGGCCGGCGTCCGGCGTCTTGTAGGTGACCAGCGGAACCGTGGTGGTGATCGGCGTGGCCAGGTCGTGCGCCACCAGGTCGCCGATCACCTGCTCGATGCGCTTGTACGCGGTGGGCGCCTCCTCGAACAGCAACTGCCGGTCGCCGCACACCACCACCGAGCCGACCGGTGTACGCCGCAGCTCCTCGACGGTGTGCTTGGCCCGGCCCCGGCGCAGCGCGTCGGCGCGGGACATCTTCCGCCCGGCGCCGTGCGCCACCGAGTAGCCGGCGTCCGGTCCGGCGTGCGCGGCCACGAGGTAGGAGGGCGTGCCACGGGTGCCGGCGATCAGCACGTCCCGGCCGTCGCCCGGGGCCGCGCCCTTGCGGTGCAGGTAGTGTCCGTCGCGGATCTCGACCAGGTTGTGGCACTGGTCGACGACCGGTTCGGTGGGCTCGGCGCCGAGCGCGTACGCGACCCGCGCGGCCAGCAGCCGCCGGTTGAGCGAACCCCACCGCACGGCCGCGTCGTGCCGGGCCAGGTAGGCGTCCGGGTCGGGCGCGGGGCCGGCGCCGTGCGTCTCGGTGTGCTCGCGCAGGATCCGCTCGCCCAGCCCGCGCGACCCGGAGTGCACCAAGAGCACCAGGTCACCGGCGTCCAGCCCGAGCCGCGCGGCGTGCTCCGGCGCGAGGACCGGCCCGACGCGGGCCAGCTCGACGAAGTGGTTGCCGCGCCCGACCGTGCCGAGGCCGTCCAGGTGGCCGGCCGGCACGTCGCCGTCCAGCACCGACCAGGCCGGGTCGTCGGCGTCCCGGTCCGGGTCGAGCGCCCGGTCCAGGTCGGGGAACCGGGCCGCGAGCCGTTCCGGTACGGCCCGGCGCAGCGCGATCGGGAACACCGCGATGCCGCAGCCGATGTCGGAGCCGACCAGGAACGGGTAGAGCACCGTCGAGGACATCGCGGCGCCGATCGGCGCGCCCTTGCCGGGGTGCAGGTCCGGCATGGCGGCCACGTGCGCCATGCCGTCCAGGGCGGCGACCTGACGGCACTGGTCGAGCGCGGCGGACTCGATCCAGCTGCCGGGAGAGGAGAAGACGGAGACGGTGGCGGGCACGACGGCCCGCCCGGAGGGGTACGCGGACACAGACGCTCGTTTCTGCGGAAAGAGAGGCGGGAACGGCAGGCGGCGATGGCCTGCGAGCTGGGGAGCGGTCCGTCAGAACGTCATGCGCTCAGCCTCCCGGAGGTGGCCGCGGGGCGGCAACCGACTTTCGACAGGCGACGCGTTCACGTCGACATCGCCGCACCCGCTCCATAGACTCCGGTCGTTCTGGTACCACGAGTCCAGGGAGGACCACCGTGTCGAGCGAAACCCGAACGCACGCCGCCTTACCCCTGCTGGCCCGCCTCGCCGGGGTGAGCGTGGCCGCCGCGGCGCTGGTCGCCAGCGCCGGTGTGGCCGCAAGCGCGGCGCCGCCCGCCGACCCCGCGCCGACCAAGGGCCCGTGCGCGTACACGCCCACGCCGGACGAGCCGGCCGCCCGTCCGGTGCCGCTGCCGCCGGACCCGCGCCGCACGCCGGACCGGGGCACCGTTCGGGTCACCCTGCGCACCAACCAGGGACCGATCGGGCTGACGCTGGACCGCGAACAGGCGCCGTGCACCGTGCAGAGCTTCCTGCACCTGGTCCGCAAGCACTTCTACGACCGGACGCCCTGCCACCGGCTCACCGCGTACCCGACGCTGACCGTGCTCCAGTGCGGCGACCCGTCCGGCACCGGCGAGGGCGGCCCGGGCTACCGCTACCGCGACGAGCTGCCCACCGACCTGCCGCCCGCGCCGACCGACCCGACGGGTGTACGCCGCCTGTACGCGCGCGGCACCCTCGCCATGGCCAACGCCGGCCCGGACACCAACGGCAGCCAGTTCTTCCTGGTCCAGGCCGACTCGGCGCTGCGCCCCAACTACACGGTGTTCGGCCAGGTCGACGCGGCCGGGCTGGCCACGCTGGACCGGATCTCGGCCGGCGGCATCGCGCCCACGCCGGAGGACCCGGCTCCGGTCGACGGCGCCCCGGCGGTGCCGGTGGAGATCTGCCGCGCCAAGCAGGGACGCTGACGCGACGGCCCGGCGGGACGGCCGCCGGGCCGCCCAGGCCGCCCGCCGGGCCCGCGTCGTCGCCGGTAACCTGCGGCGATGACGCATGAGCGGGAGATCACCGAGCCGGTCGACCTGTGCCGGCCGGACGGGCGGTTGAACCCGGACGCGGTCGGCTGGAGCCGCCGGCCCCTGCACCGGGCGAACCTGCGCGGCTGGGGCCGGGCCAAGCGGTGGGAGCACTGGGGCGTGGTCACCCCGACGCACATCCTCGGCCTGGTCGCGTCGTCGCTGGACTACGCCGGGGTGCAGAGCCTCTACCTGCTCGACCGGGCCACCGGGCGGGAGACGACGGCGGAGGCGGTGGTGCCGCTGGCCCGGGGCACGGCGCTGCCGCCGGTCAGCGGCGCCGGACCGGTCCGGGCCCGGGGCGGGAAGCTCGCCATCGCCGTGGACCAGGGCCCGGACGGCAGTACGGTGCGGGCCGGCGCGCCCGGTGTCGAGGTGGACCTGACCGTGCCGCTGCCGCCGGGGCACGAGTCGCTGGGCGTGGTGGTGCCGTGGAGCACCCGCCGGTTCCAGTACACGGTCAAGGACATCGGCCGGCCGGTGCACGGCACGATCACCGTCGACGGCACGGCGTACCCGGTGGGGGAGGGGTCGTATGCGGCGCTCGACCACGGCCGGGGCAAGTGGCGGTACGCGGTGCGGTGGAACTGGGCGGCCGGCAGCGGACCGGGCCGGTCGATCCAGCTCGGCGGCAAGTGGACCGACGGCACCGGCTCGACCGAGAACGCCGTCTTCGTGGACGGGCGGCTGCACAAGATCGGCGCTGACCTGACCTGGTCGTACGACCGGGCCGACTGGCTTCGGCCGTGGCGGATCACCGGCGACCGGGTGGACGTGACGTTTCACCCGTTCCACGAGCGGGTGGCGCGTACCAACCTGCTCGTGCTGGCCGGGGAGACGCATCAGTGCTTCGGGCACTTCACCGGCTGGGCGACCACCGACGACGGCGAGCGTGTGGACCTGGACGGCCTGACCGGCTGGGCCGAGGAGGCCCGCAACCGCTGGTGACGGCGGGCGACGGTTCCGGGGGCGCGCAGCGGCGTGGGGCGGCCCCGGATCCGGGACCGCCCCACGCCGGGGACTCGATCAGGCGACCGAGGCCGGGAACCGCTCCCAGACCCGGTGCGCCGCCATCAGCCGCTGCACCTCGGCGAGCACCTCGATGCCGGAACCACCGGTGACCACGCCGGGCGTGCCGGTGACACCGGCCTGGTTCAGCACCTCGGCACCCGCGCCCCAGGCGCCGATCACCTTGGCGTGCCGCCACGCCTCCTCGACCAGCAGCAGGACCCGCGGGTCGACGGTGGCCGAGCCCGCCGCGCCGGCCTTGGCGTCGCGGGCCGGCAGCGCGTCCGGCGCCGGGGCCGGCGCGCCGGCCAGCAGCACCACGTCGAACTCGACCGAGCGGCCGGTGGCGAACGTGCGCTGCACCGGCAGCCCGTCGACGGTGCCGCCGTGCGCGGCGATCAGCAACGGCACCATGCCGGCGGCGAACACCTCCCGGCGCACCTCGTGCACGTCGTCCAGGGCACCCTCGGCGTCGACCACGATGCCGACCATCCGGCCGTCGGCCGGCCACTCGCGGCCCACCTGGGACAGCGCCGGGCTGGGCTGCACCTCGGCGAGCGGAACGGTCGGCTGCGGCACGGGCAGGCCCAGGCCGATCGCCACCTGCTCGCACAGCACCGGGTCCACGTTCGCCAGGCACTGAAGCTGCCGCTCCTTGATCGCCTGGTGGTAGCACTTGCCCAGCTCGAACGTGTACGCCCGGATGATGTGCTCCTTCTCCACCGGCGACATGCTCTGCCAGAACAGGCGTACCTGGCTGTAGTGGTCGTCGAAGGAGGCCGGCGAGGCCCGCACCTTCGGCGCCTCGGCCACCGTCACCGGCGTGTCCACGAACGCGTGCTCGCGGTCGCCGGCCGGGAACGGGTTGCCGCCGTCGAGCGAGTTCGGCCGGTACGGCGCCACGCCCGCGTGCACCGCGTGCTGGTGGAAGCCGTCACGGAACATGTCGTTGACGTCGGCGTGCGGCCGGTTGATCGGGATCTGGGTGAAGTTCGGCCCGCCGAGGCGGGTGAGCTGCGTGTCCACGTACGAGAAGAGGCGGCCCTGCAACAGCGGGTCGTTGGTGACGTCGATGCCCGGCGGCAGGTGCCCGACGTGGAACGCCACCTGCTCGGTCTCGGCGAAGAAGTTGCGCGGCGTCTTGTCGAGGGTGAGCTTGCCGATCGGCTGCACCGGCGCCAGCTCCTCCGGCACGATCTTCGTCGGGTCGAGCAGGTCGATCCCGGCGAACGTCTCCTCCGGCGTGTCCGGGAAGACCTGGATGCCCAGCTCCCACTCCGGGTACGCGCCGGCCTCGATCGCGTCGTACAGGTCGCGGCGGTGGTAGTCCGGGTCGATGCCGCCGATGAGCTGCGCCTCCTCCCAGGTCAGGGAGTGCACGCCCAGCTTCGGCTTCCAGTGGAACTTGACCAGCACCGTCGCCCCGGCCTCGTTGACCAGGCGGAACGTGTGCACACCGAAGCCCTCCATGGTCCGGTAGGACCGCGGGATGCCCCGGTCGGACATGTTCCACATGGTGTGGTGCTGCGCCTCGGTGTGCAGCGAGACGAAGTCCCAGAACGTGTCGTGGGCGCTCTGCGCCTGCGGGATCTCCCGGTCCGGGTGCGGCTTGCCGGCGTGGATGACGTCCGGGAACTTGATCGCGTCCTGGATGAAGAAGACCGGGATGTTGTTGGCGACCAGGTCGAACGTGCCCTCGTCGGTGTAGAACTTGGTGGCGAAGCCGCGGGTGTCGCGGACCGTGTCGGCCGAGCCGCGCGAGCCCAGCACCGTGGAGAAGCGGACGAAGACCGGCGTCTCGCGGCCCTTCTTCAGGAACCCGGCCCGGGTCACCTCCTCGGCGGTGCCGTACGCCACGAACGTGCCGTGCGCGCCCGCGCCCCGGGCGTGCACCACCCGCTCCGGGATCCGCTCGTGGTCGAAGTGGGTGATCTTCTCCCGCAGGTGGTGGTCCTGAAGCAGGACCGGGCCGCGCGGGCCGGCCTTGAGCGAGTGGTCCGTGTCCCGCAGCCGGGCCCCGTTGGCGGTGGTCAGGTACGCGCCCTGCTGCCCCTTGGCGATCCTCGGCACGCCGGTCTCGGCGCCGGTCGGGGTCCGGGTGTCCGGCGCGCCCTGCTCGGCCTTGGGCGGCAGTGGCCCGTGCGGCGTGGTCGGTTCCTCCAGCGGCGGGGGCGCGCTGCCGGGAGCGCCCGGCACGTCCGGAGTCAGCGCGTCGCCGACCTTCTCGACGGCGGCTTCGACGACACCCTTGACGATCTGGGCGGGCTTGCTGGATTCCATCAGGACCTGTCCTCCTACAGCTAAATGTCCAGGCCCTCTCCGCCCTACCCCAGGTCAGGGCGGGCAAACCGGAAGAATGGTGGAATCGCTGCTCAGGGTCGGTGCGGCACGGCCACGGCGGTCAGCAGCAGCCCACCGGTGACCAGCCAGCGGCCGTCGAGCACGTCGAGCGGCGGGCCACCGTCGGCGCGGGCGCCGTCGACCAGGATCCGGGCGGCGAACCGGCCGGCCCGGTCGAACGTCAGCTCCGCCTCCTCGAACCCGAGCCAGCGCCCGGTCAGCGGGTACCACGCCTTGTAGACCGACTCCTTGGCGCTGAACAGCAGCCGGTCCCAGTGCGTCGCCGGGTCGGCGGCGCGCAGCGCGGCCAGCCGCTCCGGCTCGCCCGCGACGGTGACCACGCCGGCCACCCCGTCGGGCAGCGGCTCGTGCGGCTCCGCGTCGATGCCGAGGCCGGCGAGCGCCCCGGCCGGGGCCACCGCGGCCGCCCGGTAGCCGGCGCAGTGGGTGATGCTGCCCACCACCCCGTCCGGCCAGACCGGCTCCCGACGGGGGCCGGGACGGATCGGCGCGGGGGCGTACCCGAGACGGGCCAGCGCCTCCCGCGCGCAGCGGCGGGCCGTGACGAACTCCTGACGGCGGCCGGTCACCGCGCGGGCGATCAAGTCCTCCTCGCCCGGGTACGGCGCCTCGCCCGGCACGTCGGTGAACGCCTCCACGGCCAGCGCCCCGGCCGGCAGCAGCGCCTCGATCATCCGAGGATCCGCTTCATCGGCGCCGGCTCGCCGCCCCGGCGCCGCCACTCGCGCGGGTAGCCCAGCGACACCTCCTCGAACCGCACCCCGTCGTAGTGGGTGGTGCGCGGGATGTGCAGGTGGCCGTAGACCGCGACGGCGGCGCGGTGGCGTACGTGCCAGTCGGCGGTGCGGTCGGTGCCGCACCACTGGGCGAACTCCGGAAACCAGAGCACATCGGTGGGCTGACGCACCAGCGGCCAGTGGCTGACCAGCACGGTGGGCAGCGCCGGGTCGGTGGCCTCCAGCCGCCGCCGGGTCGCCTCCAGCCGCGCCCAGCACCAGGACTCCCGGTCCGGGTACGGGTCGGGGTGCAGCAGCATCTCGTCGGTGCACACCACGCCCGCGTCGTACGCCTTGCGCAGCGACTCCTCCTTGGTCGTGGTGCCGGGGGCGCGGAACGAGTAGTCGTAGAGCAGGAACAGCGGCGCCACGGTGACCGGCCCGTCCGTGCCCCGCCACACCGGATAGTCGTCCTCCGGGGTCAGCACGCCCAGCTCGCGGCACATCGCCACGAGCGCGTCGTAGCGCGCCACGCCGCGCAGCGTCACCGGGTCGTTCGGGTGGGTCCACAGCTCGTGGTTGCCCGGCGCCCACACCACCTGCGCGAACCGGTCGCGCAGCAGCCGCAGCGTCCGCTCGATGTCGGCGAAGACCTCGCCGACGTCGCCGGCCACGATCAGCCAGTCGTCCGCCGTCCGCGGCCGCAGGCCGTCCACCACCGCGCGGTTCTCCGCGTACGACACGTGGAGGTCACTGACCGCGTACAGCGCACCCGTCACCCGGCCGATCTTGCCAGTGACGCCTCCGGATGACCAGGCCCGCCGGCCGCGCTGTCGGGGCTCCGACCGGTGCCGGTCAGCCGGCCCGCGCGGTCACCTCGTCCAGCGCGCGCAGCACCTCCCGGGTCACGCCCGGCTCGGCGGCGGAGTGCCCGGCATCAGGCACGATCCGCAGTGTCGCCTCCGGCCAGCGCCGGGCCAGGTCGTACGCGGTCACCGGCGGGCAGCACAGGTCGTAGCGGCCGTTGACGATCACGGCGGGCAGGTGCCGGACCCGGTCCACGCCGTCGAGCAACTGGCCCTCGGCGAGGAAACCGCCGTGCACCGCGTAGTGCGACAGGATCCGGGCGACCGGCAGCGTCTGGTCGTCGGCGGTGAAGTGGGCGAGCATCTCCGGGTCGGGCCGCAGTGACGAGTTGACCGCCTCCCACCGGCCCCAGGCCCGCGCGTACTCCCGGGCCCGCGCCTCGTCCGGGCCGTGCAACCGCCTGTGGTACGCGGCCAGCACGTCCCCGCGCTCGTCCGGCGGGATCGGCGCGACGAACCGCTCCCACTCCTCGGGCTGAAGGTGACGCAACCCGCCCTGGTAGAACCAGTCCCGTTCGCTGCGCCGCAGCAGCAGCACGCCGCGCAGGACCAGGCCGGTCACCCGCTCCGGGTGCGTCTGGGCGTACGCCAGGCCGAGCGTCGTGCCCCACGACCCGCCGAACACCAGCCAGGAGCCGATGCCCAGCCGTTGCCGGATGACTTCCAGGTCGGCCACCAGGTGCCAGGTGGTGTTGGCGCGCACCTCGCCGTGCGGGGTGCTGCGGCCGGCGCCGCGCTGGTCGAACAGCACGGCCCGGTGCCGTGCGGGGTCGAAGAACCGGCGGGCCGCCGGCACCAGGCCGCCGCCGGGGCCACCGTGCAGGAACACCACCGGTACGCCGTCCGGCCGCCCCACCTCCTCCACGTACAGGACGTGGCCGTCACCGACCGGGATCCGGTGGGTGCCGTACGGCTCGACGGGTGGGTGCAGGCTGGTCATGCCCGGTCATTGTGCCCGTCGCGGGCCCGCCGGGTGGTCCCGGTCAGCAGGCGACGTTGCCGCCGAGGTTGTCCAGCAGCGCGTCGGCGACCCAGCCGGAGACACCTGTGGTGACGTCCCGCAGGTACGTCCACGTGTAGGTGGTGTGGCCGTTGGCGCTGACCCGGTCGCCGCTGGCGAAGCAGTGGAAGTCGACCGTGTGACTGAGCTGCCCGTAGCCCAGGGAGGCGCAGGTGGTGTGCGGGCCGGTGCGGATGTTGACGTTCGTGGCGTTGAAGAGCTGGCCGAACTTGCTGTCCACGTTGGAGTGGGAGTGGCTGCAGCCGGCGCTCGCCGGTCCGGCCGTACCGGCCACCACGGCGCACGCCGAGGTGGCGGTCAGGACGACGGCGGCACCGATGGAGGAGATTTTCCGCATACCCGTCAACTCCCGCAAAAGGATCGAGATACATCAGCAGATCGATCCAAATATTTGCATAGAGCAAGCTCGATGGGCAAGGTGCGCGCCGCCGGCCCGGCGGCGCGCACCTTGCTCAGGCGGTAGCCGGTACGCCGTTGTCCGTACCGGTGGTCTCCGCCTCGGGCACCCCGCGCGGGGCCGGCGTCCGGACCGCGAACGCGTCGAAGCTCGGACCGTCCAGCCGCTCGACGAACGGCTCCACGGCCGGCGGCTCCGACCGGTCCCGCTCGATTGCGTCCGGCTCGGCCCGCCCGTCCGAGGCCCGGGGCGCCGCCTCGCCCGGGACAGGTACCGCCGGCCGCGTCGGCACCTGCGGGTACTCGGCGGTCTCGCCGCCGCCCGCCGCGGCGGCCATGACCGCCGCCGCGGCCAGATTGGCGACCCGCTTGGCCTCCCGCTGCACCCGGGCCCGGGTGTCCTTGGCGTGCTGCTCGGCCAGGTCCGCCGCGCGCCGCGCCTCGTCGAGCCGCTTGCTCTCCGCGCTCAGGTCCCGGCGTACGCCGACCAGCCGCTCCTCCAACTCGGCGCCGTTGCGCTCGATGACGGCGATCTCCCGGCGGGTGTCCTCCAGCTGCCGGGAGGCCGTCTCCAGCTCCGCCTTCAGCTGGGTCAGCGACTCCTGCCGCTGCTGGATCTCCCGCTGCACAACGGCGAGCTGCTCCTGGTGCGCCGCCGTCTCCTCGTCGGCCCGCTCCCGGACCTCGGTGGCGTACTGCTGCGCCTCGGCGACCAGCGCGGCGATGTCCTTCTCCGCGGCGGCGGCCCGGTCGGCCAGCTCCTGCTCGGCGGCGGCCCGCCGCTCGTCCAGTTCCTTGGCCATGGTGGCCTGCCATTGGGCCAGCTCCTGCTGGGCCTTGCTGCGGTTGGCCTGGACCTCCTGCTGGATCTGCGTCCGCGCGGCCTTCACCAGCGCCTCGGACGCCGAACGCGCCTGCTCGACCTGCTGGGCGCTCTGCTCGGTGATCCGCTTCGCCTCCTGCTGGGCCCGGTCGTGCACGGCCTGGCCCTCGACGCGCAGCTTCTCCGCCAGCTCCCGCACCGCGGTCAGCTCCGCCTGCGCGGCGGCCCGCCGCTCCTCGTCCACCCGCTCCTGCTCGGCCCGGCGGGCGGCCAGGTCCTCGTCCAGGTCACGCCGCTCCCGGGCGGCCTGCTCCTGCGCGGCGACGAGCAGCTTCTCCGCCTGACCCTGGACCTCCTCCGCGCGCCGGGTGGCCACCTCGGTGATCTGGCCGGCCTGCTTCTCCGCCAGGTCCAGGATCTGGTCGACCATCGGGCCGAGGTCGCGGAAGGACGCCCGGTCCACCGGCGGCACCGGACGGTCGCGCAGCTCCACCGCCTCGGCCTGCGCCCGCTGTACCTGCGCGGTCAGGTCGCGCACCTGCGCGTACGCCCGGTCCCGCGCGGCGGTCAGCGCGCTCACCTCGGCGTCGACCTGCTCGACGTACCGGTCCACCTGACGTTTGTCGTAGCCGCGCAGCGCGGGGTCGAATCGCGGTCGCGCGGACAGGTCGTCGTGGGGTGCGAACGGCTCGGCACCGTTTGACATGCGCCATCCTCCGTCGGTTCGCCAGCGCCAGGCCGGCGGATGACCGCCCCGCAGGGCACGATGAGGCGCTACGGTACCGCGTCCGCGCGCGGGGCTCGCCCCGCCCCGGGCCCGGCCCGCCGACCGGCGTCGCGGTCAGACCGGGAAGTGCGGGTTCCCCGCCGTCAGGCGGATGGTGAATCCCTCCGCGTCCCGGTGGTACGTCACGTGGTCGCAGCTCTGGTGGCTGATCCACAGGCCCAGCCCGCCCTCGGAGCCGTCGCCGGCCCGCAGCAGCCCGGCGTACGGGTCCTTGGGGCCGGGGCCTCGATCGTGGACGGTCACCACGATCCGGTCCGACGCGCGCCACAGCCGCATCCGCACCGGCGGCTCGCCGTGCCGCAGCGCGTTGCTGACCACCTCGCTGACGGCGATGACCAGGCCGTCGAGGCTGTCCGGCGGCAGCAGGCCACGATCGGCGGCGTGTACCTCGGCGCGGGCGGCGG
The DNA here is from genome assembly GCF_042871665.1 of Micromonospora sp. NPDC005686. Taxonomy (NCBI): domain Bacteria; kingdom Bacillati; phylum Actinomycetota; class Actinomycetes; order Micromonosporales; family Micromonosporaceae; genus Micromonospora; species Micromonospora sp. NPDC005686. The sequence goes on along the minus strand of NZ_JBIAIY010000009.1, from coordinate 156,379 downwards.
CCGGCGTCGGGTCGATCAGCTCGGCCAGCGGCGTGGTCCGCTGCACCGGGTCCGTCGGCGCCGGGCGGTACTCGGTCAGGTAACTCGCCGGATCGGTGTAGAGACCGGCCGCCTCGTGCCCGCCGTCCGGCCGCGCCACCAGCGGGTGGGTACGCGCCACGTCGTTCAGCACGTGCGCGGGCGTACCCCGGCGGTCGTAGGCGCAGATGCCCCAGAGCGGGAAGTCGTCGTAGGCGTGGTTGATCGCCGACTCGTAGCGCGCCCACCAGTCCCAGGTCGCGCCGAGCAGCACCGGAGACAGCTCGCCGACCATCCGGATCTGCGCCGCGCCCGCCGCCACGTACGAGGTGAGCAGCTCCCGGTAGGTCCGCAACGCCACGCTGGGCCGGGCATAGAGGTCGCTGACCGGCAGGAACGTGACCTCGGCGCCCGGCGGCAGCGCCCGGCGGACCAGCTCGGCGTGGCGCTCGCCCAGGGCCGCCGCCGTCGGCTCGCCGGCCGCGACCCCGTCCAGCAGGAACGGCAGCGTCACCGCCAGCAACTCCTCGTCGGAGTCGTAGACGAACGCCTCGTGGAAGTAGCCCACGTGGCCGGCGGCGGCACCGCTCCTCATCGGACGGCCTCCACCCGTACCTCGGTCAGACCGAGCAGGTCGACCAGCCGGCTCGGCGTGCGCAGCACCGCGACGGCGTCGTGCCGGCGGGCGTGGTCGCGCAGGTGCAGCAGAGCGCGGTGGTCGACGAAGCGCAGCTCGGCGGCGTCGAACACGAGCCGGCCCGCCACCGGCCGCGGGTCGGCCCGCTCCAGCGCGGCGGCGAAGTCCCAGTGGTTGGACGGGTCCAGCTCGCCGGCCAGCGCCACAGCCGTGTCGCCGCCGCCGGCGTGCAGCCGGAACAGCACGTCGGCGTTGGTCTGCGGGTGCAGGCAGGCCAGCTCGGCGATCGCCGCGTCGTCCAGTTGCCGGCGGTCGTAGGCGCAGACCGCCGACATCGGCCGGTGCCGCATCCAGTGGTCGATCCGGTGCTCGTAGCGGGCGAAGGCGTCCCGCTGGGCGGCGGTGCGGACCAGGCTCGTCGCCTCGGCCAGCACCCGCAGGCCGGTGTGCCCGGCGGTCAGCGCCTCGGCGGTGGCCCGCGCGTACGCCCGGACCTGCCGGTCGGGGTCGACGATCTCGTCGTGCCGGTACGCCTCGCCGACCGGGACCAGCCGCAGCGCGTCCTGCCGGCGCGGCCTCGACCCCCGGGACCGAGGCCAGCCAGCCGGTGACGGTGGCGCGATCCTCCGGACAGACCACCCAGACCTGCTCACCGGCGGCCAGACCGGCGCTTACCTGCTCGACCGCCAGCGCGCGTAGCGCGGCCGGATCGTCGTAGGCGAGGCAACCGTGGGTGTACCCCGGGTACGACACACCCCCGCTGATCACCGACCCCGCCCCATGCGCCCAGTCTAGGCCCAGCCCAGCGGGGGGCCGCGCCAGGTGTTGCCGCCGGCGGTCAGGGCAGGGGGTGGGCGATGTCGCGGGCGTGGTCGGCCACCGCCGCGCCGACCACGGTCGCGGTCAGCGGCAGCACCTCCAGGCACCGGCGTACCGCCGCGCCCATCAGCGGGTTCGGCACCCGCATGGACAGCGTGCAGTGCGGCACCCAGCGGCCCGGCCGGTAGTGCTCCACCACCTCGACGCCGGCCCGCGCCAGCCGCTCGTGCACGGCGGCGTGGTGCGTCAGCAGCTCCGGCGTCGGGGCCGGGCCGAGCCAGAGCACCCGCCCGACGAACTGCCCGGCGTGCTGGAACTCCAGCCGCAGCGGCGCGGCCACCACGGTTCCGGACAGCGCCTCGGCGACCCGGTGCGGGTCCAGGCGGGGCGCGACGGCCAGCGAGACGTGCGGGCGGTGCCGCTGCGCCAGCAGGGACCGCATGCTCGGCACCCCGTCGGACTCCAGCAGGTCCCACAGCACCCGGATGCGCCGGGTGGCGTCGGTGTCCAGATACAGCTCCAGCGCCGCGACCACGCGCTCACCCTAGAGGCGGGGCCCGTGCCGAGGTTTGCCGGGCACGCCCAGCGGTACTGCCCCGAGGGACGTACGAGAGCAGGGAAGTGAGGTACGCGTGGACGCGACGGACGTGCTGACCGAGGCGTACGGCCGGTTGCCCGATCTGGTCGCCGGAGCGCTCGACGGGCTCGACGCGGCCCGGTTGCGGCGGGCGCCGGCCGACGGGGCGAACCCGGTCGGCTGGCTGGTCTGGCACCTGACCCGGATCCAGGACGACCATGTCGCCGACGTGATGGGCGAGCCGCAGCTCTGGGCCACCGGCGACTGGGCGGCGCGGTGCGGTCTGCCACCCGATCCCGGTGACACCGGTTTCGGGCACGGGCCGGAGCAGGTCGCGGCGGTACGCCCGGAGAACGGCGGCGTGCTGCTGGGCTACCACCGGGCGGTGGTGGACCGGAGCCTCGGCTACCTGCGCGGGCTGCGCCCGGCCGACCTGGACCGGGTGGTGGACGAGAACTGGGATCCGCCGGTCACGCTCGGGGTGCGGCTGGTGAGCGTGCTCGACGACGACCTCCAGCACGTCGGCCAGGCCGCGTACGTGCGAGGGCTCATCCTGCGCTGAGCGCCGCACCGGCCCGGCGCAGCGCGGCGTGCCCGAGCAGGTGACAGGCCTGCGCCTCGGGCGAGGTGCCGGGGCGCTCGAAGTGCGGCGCCCCGCTGACGCCGGTCACCCGGCCGTACGCGTCGATCCGCCGGCCGGCGGCGGCCAGCAGATCGGCGCCCACGTCGAACCAGGGCCGGGGCAGCCATCCGTCGGCCACGCCGGTGAGGGCCGCGTACCCGAGCAACTGGGCGGTGTTCGCCTCGCGGAACGCGGCGGGATCGTCGAGCACGTCGGGGAAGAGGCCGTCCGCACCCCGGTACGCGAGGCAGGCGGTCAGCACCTCCTCGGCGTGCCCGGCCAGCTCGGCGCGCAGGTCGCCCGGCCAGTGCGGCGCGAGCCGCAGCGCGCGGGCGACCCCGGCGACCACCCAGCCGTTGCCGGTGCCCCAGGGGCCGGGCCGGTCCAGCTCACCGCGGTCCTCGTCCCAGCGGGCGGCGTACAGGCCGGTACGCGTGTCGTACAGCCGTCGCCGGTGCCCCTCGACCTGCGCCGCCGCCGCGTCGGCCCGGCCGGTGAGCGCCAGCAGCGGCACCACCATGTAGACCGTGTCCGCCCAGACCTGGTGACCGTCGAGCAGGTGGAACAGCGTGCCGTCGGCGGCCCTCGGGGCGCGGCGGGCCAGCCAGTCGAGCTGGGCGTCCAGCGCGTCGGCGTACCGCCGGTCGCCGGTGCCGCGCGCGGCGTGCCGGACCACCTCGCCGCACGCGGCGCCGTTCACCGCGCCCACCGAGCCGGCCGCCTCCCCGAGCCGCCCGTCCGGCCGCTGCCGGGTCACCGCGGCGTCGGCGACCAGCACGGCGGCCTCGTCCAGGCCCAGGTCGAGCAGCGCCTGACCGAGGATTCCCTGCTCCCAGGACTCGCGCTGCATGGTCAGCAGCGCGAGCAGCACCCGGTCGGCGGTGGGATCCCCGGTGGTCGTCATGGCCCGCAGGGTTACCCGCCGCACCGCCTGGTCTCACCCGGTCCGGGTGAGTTCGCCTCACCCGGAGCGCGGGGACGCTGCGGGACGAGCGGCGCCGGCCGCGACCACCGACGAGGAGGGCCCGATGAGCGTCTCGGCCGCCGAACACCTGAACCGGGGGACCGCGGGCTGGCACCCGGAGCTGCCCGAGACCACCTCCGGCACCATCCGCCTGGACCTGCGCGACGACGGCACCACCGAGCACTGGTACCTGACCGTCGACCGGCAGGACGTCCGGGTGGACCGCCTGGGCGAGGAGGCGGACCTGGTGGTCGGCGCCGATCGGGAGGTGTTCGACCGGATGGCGGCGGGGCGCCTGCATCCGTTCGAAGCGCTGCTGCGCAACGACCTCGCCGCGCGGGGCGACCTCAGGCTGCTGATGACGCTGCGCCGGATCTTCCCCGGTCCGCCGGAGGCCCGGCACCCCCGGGACGTGGCCGGACGGACGGCGGCCCGATGAAGCAGGAGCTGGTCCACGTCCTCGCCGGCAACGCGTTCGCGTTGAGCGACGCGCAGGGCGACATGGAACGTGACCCGTGCGCCCCGATCGGCCTGTTCTCCTTCGACACCCGGTTCCTGTCCCACTGGGTGCTCACCATCGACGGCGAACGGCTGCACGCGCTGTCCCGCGACGACCTGACCTACTTCGAGACCCGTTTCGTGCTGGTGCCGGGGGCGGCCAGCCACTACGTGGACGCCGACGTCTCGGTGATCCGGCACCGCTCGATCGACGAGGCGTACCACGAGAGCATCACCGTGCTCAACCACTCGCCCGAACCCGCCGAGTACACGGTGCGGCTGGAGATGGGCAGCGACTTCGCCTCCACCTCGGAGATCCGGCGCCCCGGCACCCGGCGTCCGACGATCGTCCCCGACCCGGCCGGACAGCGGTTGCGGATCCGGTACGAACGCGGCCGGTTCATCCGGGAGACCTGCGTGTCCAGCTCCGCCCGGGGGCAGGTGGACACGCGCGGGATGACCTTCCGGGTGACCGTCGAACCGCAGGGCATGTGGCACGTCGACCTGCACATCGCCATGATCATCCAGGGGGCCGGGGGACGGGACCTACGGGCCGACATCGAGTCGCACCGCCGCCACGTCCGGCAGGACATGCGCGACGACCTCGAACGGTGGCTGGACCGGGCGCCGCACCTGGTCGCCGACCGGCCCGCGCTCACCGCCGTGTACCGGCAGGCCCTCACCGACCTGGCCGCCCTGCGGTACACGCCACTGGCGTACACGGAGCGGGTGCCGGTCGGCGGGCTGCCCTGGGCGATGACGCTGTACGGGCGCGACGCGCTCGTCACCTGCCTCCAGACGCTCCCGTTCACGCCCGAACTGACCCGGGGCACCCTGCACACGCTGGCGATGTTGCAGGGTGGCCAGCTCGACGACTTCCGCGAGGAGGAGCCCGGCAAGATCCTCGCCGAGCTGCGGTACGGCGAGGCGGCCGCGTTCGGCGAGCAACCCACAGCCGTCTACTACGGGGCGGCCGACACCACGCCGCTGTTCGTGATCCTGCTCGACGAGTACGAGCGCTGGACCGGCGACACCGACCTGGTGCACGAGTTGCGGCACCCGGCCCGGATGGCGCTGGACTGGCTGACCCGGTACGGCGACCTGTGCGGCGACGGCTACCTGCGCTACCAGCCCCGCAACGCGGACAACGGGGTGGCCAACCACGCCTGGCGCAGCACGCCCGCGGCGATCGTCGACCGGCACGGCGTGGAGCCGCCGTACCCGCGCGCCACCTGCGAGCTCCAGGGGTACGCGTACGACGCGCGGATCCGGGGCGCCCGCCTGGCCCGGGAGTTCTGGGGCGACCCGGACTACGCCGAGCGACTGGAGGCCGACGCCGCGCGGCTGCGGGAACGGTTCGACAGTGACTTCTGGCTGCCGCAGCGGGGCTACTACGCGCTGGCGCTCACCCCGGACGGTGAGCCGGTCGACGCGCTCACCTCACACCTGGGGCACCTGCTGTGGAGCGGCATCGTGGCGCCGGAGCGGGCCGATTCGGTGGCCGGGCACCTGTACGGGCCGGACCTGTTCTCCGGCTGGGGCGTGCGCACCTACGCGCAGGGGCAGCGGCCGTACAACCCGGTCGGCGCGCACCTCGGCGCGGTGTGGCCCTGGGACAACGCGATGGTCGCGGCGGGCCTGCGGCGGTACGGCTACGACGAGGAGGCGGCCGACATCGCCGCGGGCGTGTTCGCGGTGGCGGAGACGCTCGGCGGCTCGGTCCCGGAGGCGATCGTCGGCTATCCCCGCCCGGTGACCAAGTACCCGGTCCAGTTGCCGGAGGCCGGGCGGCCGCAGTCGTGGGCGTCGGGCGGGCTGCTGATGCTGTTGTCGACCATGCTGGGGTTGCGCCCGTGCGGGGAGAACCTGCTGGTGAACCCGGCCATCCCGGCCGGTTTCGGACCCATCGAGCTGCTCGACGTGCCGGGCCGGTGGGGGCGGGCCGACTCGTACGGCCGGGAACGCGGCGGGGGCCGGCCGGCCCGCCCGGCCGCCTGACCGGCCCGCCGCTCAGCCCGTGCCGCTGGTCTCCCGCTGGGCCACCGGCGGCTCCACCGGGCCGGCTGCGGGTGGCGGCTGCGCCGCTTCGGCACGGCCGGCCCGGGCGAGCAGCCGGTCCACGCCCACGAACAGCAGGCCCAGCAGCCAGAACACCGCGGCGAACCCGGCCGCGCTGACCGCCACCCCGTCGTAGCCCAGCTCGCCCGCGTCGATGAACGGGTACGGGTAGCTGTCCACGATCAGGCCGCGTGCGAGCGCGAATCCCAGGTATCCGACCGGGAACGCCAGCCACCAGGCGGCGTGCCGGGGGCGCAGCCGGCCGCGCCTGTCGAACAGCGCCCAGTCGGCGACCGCCAGCAGCGGCACCACTGTGTGCAGCAACTGGTTGCCCCACCACTCGCCCGGTTGCCGGTCCGGCTGGGTCATGGCGAACGGGCTCGCCGGGTTGGCCAGCACCAGGTGGTAGACGGTGCCGGTGATGGTGATGTAGAGGGTCACCGCTCCCTTGACGACACTCGACGGCTCCGGCCGGTCGCGTAGCGCGCGCCAGGCGGCGCACCCGGCGAGGAGACCGACCGCCACGTTGCTCTGAATGGTGAAGTACGGCAGCAGCCCGGTCACCGTGGCGGGGCCCAGGGCGGTGAGCACGATGCCGGCCGGCACGGCGAGCACCACTGCGAGGCGGAGGAGGATCGCCGGTAGGCGACGCCGGGAGGTCACCGGGGCAAGTTATCAGCCGGTACGCCGCCCGGGCGGGGTGCCGGCCGGGCGGCCGGCGTGCCCGGGCGCGGGGACGTCCACCTGCGGCGGCCCGCCGGACGGGCGGACCGGAGGCGCGGGCCTGCCGCCGCCCCGTGTGCCGGCCCGGCCCGGCGGATCGGTGTCGCCGAGCAGCCCGGCGCAGTAGTCCGGCACGCGGCTGCGGCCCCCGGCTGCGGCGACGAGGTCGGTGAAGGCGGGCGCGGCCAGGGCGCGGCCTCGTTCCGTTTCGGCCAGGGCCCGGTACGCGACGCACAGGCCGGGTGGTGCGGACGGTTGCGGGGTCCGGCGCGCCGGCGTGCCGGCCGGCGGGCTCGGACGGGCCGACGGCGTGGGCGGCGCGGTGACGGCCGGTGGCGCCGCCGGGCGGGTGGCGGGCCGCAGGTTACCGGTCGCGGCGATCGCGACGCCGCTGGTGAGGGTCGCGGCGAGCGCGGACACGGCCACCCGGGCGGCGAACCGGAACCGGCGGCGCCGACGTACCCGCCGGGCCGCGTGGAACGCCGCCACCGCTGCCGCCTCGCCGTCGAGTTCGCCCGCGCCGGGCGCGGTCCGGACCGCGGCCAGCACGGCGACCAGGCCCAGGGGAGCGGACGGCGCGTCGCCGGAACGACCGGCGAGCAACCGCTCGACGGTCTCCTGGTCCAGGCCGGATGCGTCCATCTCGTCACCCTCAGCGCCGTCACCCGGCCCGGTGTCACACTCCGACGCCGCAGACGCGGTGAGGTCGTTCACCCCCGCCGCCGGTCACGGCCGGTCAGGCATCTCCAGTTGCCGATGTCCGGCGGTAGCGGTGAACTGAACTACATGGGTGTCATCAAGGTGGGCACGTCCTCGTGGGCGGACCAGATGCTGATTCGCTCCGGCTGGTATCCGCGCGGGGTCAACACTCCCGCCGGCAGGCTGGGCTGGTACGCCGAACGGTTCGGACTGGTCGAGGTGGACACGTCGTACTACGCGGTGCCGGTGCCGGAGACCACGGCGGGGTGGGCGGCCGCCACCCCGGACGGGTTCACCTTCGACGTCAAGGCGTTCCGCATGTTCACTGGCCATCACACGCCGGTCGACGCGCTGCCCCGCGACCTGCGTCCGGCCGGCGGTCCGAGCCGGATCCGCTGGCGCGACCTGCCCGCCGGGGCGTACGACGAGTTGTGGGACCGGTTCCACGCGGCGCTGGCGCCGCTCGCGGCGGCCGACCGGCTCGGCGCCGTGCTGTTGCAGTTCCCGCCGTGGCTGGCGCGGAGCGAGGCGGCCCGGCGGCGGATCCTGGACGCCGCACGGCGCTGCCGTCCCTGGCCGGTAACCGTCGAGCTACGGCACTCGTCGTGGTTCGACGGGGACGCGATGGCCGACACCGTGACGTTCCTGCGCGACCACGACCTCGGGTACGCGTGCGTGGACATGCCGCAGGGGCACGTCTCCTCGGTGCCGCCGATCCTGGTCGCCACCACCGACCTGGCTGTGATCCGGTTCCACGGGCACAGCACCGCCTGGGAGAGCGGAGACAAGCAGGAGCGGTTCCGCTACGCCTACGGCGAGCGGGAGCTGCGGCACTGGTCGGTGCTGCTGCGCGAGCTGGCCGACCGGTGCGCCGAGCTGCATGTGCTGATGAACAACTGCTGCGGCGACCAGGCCCAGCGCGACGCCGCCCGCCTGGCCGACCTGCTCGGCGTCGCGTCCGCCGCCGCGCGCGCCTGACGTTTCCCCGGCCGTCGTCCGGGTACCGCCGGATGCATGGACGACCGCGAAGGGGGAGCTGTGGAGAAGCGGCACGGCGAGGACGAGCGAGACCCGCGAGCGACCCGGGAGGCCGAGGAGGCGCACGGCGGCAGCATGGCGCCGGGCCTGGTCGACGACACCGGGCACCCGGTGGCCGAGTCGCCGGTGCCGGACAACGAGCCGTCGGCGCCGGGCCGGCCGGGTGAGGACGGCACCGGCTCCTGAGCTCTCAGGGGCGCGTCTCCGGGCGCATCCCGGTCGCCTCCTCCAGCGCGTTGTCGCCGAGGTCGCCGTCCGCGCTGTCGTCCGGGAACGTCCGCCCGGACGGGGCCGGATCCGGCGGCGCACCCGGTCCGGCCATGGGCGTCCGGGTCGGCTCGACCGATCCGAACCCGTGCCGCCCGGCCTTCGGCCCGCCCGGCCGGGTCCCGGCCGCCCGTCGTTCACCGAGCCGCCCCTCGGGCACCGCGGTCTCCTCGCTGCCCTCGTCCATCGGGTCGCTGTCGCCCGCTCCCCACGGCGGGTCGGCGTCGAAGCCGTCGGTGGTGCCCCACGGCGCCGCCGACTCCGGCCCGCGCCCGTCGTCCGTACCCGGCCGGTTCCTGCTGGTCATGGTCACCTCACCTCGCCTGCTGTGCCCGCGCCGCCGCCAGCGGCCGGTTCGGGTCCCGGTGCACCGCGCGGCCGGTGACCCACCCCGATGTGGGTCGCCGGCCGCGCGGTGGTCAACGGGCCGCCCCGACCAGATGACGTCCGGCCGCGCCCACGGCGGCCGCCTTGCCGATGTTCTTCGGCGCGGACATCAGCCCACCCGCGCGGTCCAGCATGCCCCGGAACACCTGGCCCGGCTTCTGCTGCTCGCCCATGTACGCCGACACCACGACGAGCGCGCCGGTCAGCGCCGGGACCGCCCACTGGAGCAGCTTCATCTGCCGCTGGCTGGCGGCGACGTTCGCCGGGGTGTGGTGGTTGGGTTCGGTGGTCCCCTCGACCGGCGGCCCGCCGGCCCGCTCCAGCCGCATGCCGACCAGCCGGCTGTAGCCGGTCACCGCCAGCGCGCCGACGGTGAGTGCGGTCTTCACCGCGCTCATCTTCCCCACGCCCGCCTGGCGGGCCATCCGCGGGCTCTCGGTGACCAGTTCGCCGACCGCGCCGGCCAGGTGCGCGCCGATCGCCGCCGCGTTCACCGGTGTCCACCGCGCCCACCCGGCCGAGGCCACCGGAAGCCGCTCGGTCGTGTCGTTGATCCGCGCCGCCGCGCCGTTGACGCCGAGTGCCCCCATCAGGGAACCGCCGAACCAGGCCGCCAGGCCCAGGTCGTGCATCGAGCGCAGCGTGGTGTGCCGTTCTGACATCAGATCCCCCTCCGCCGTGTTCGGGCGAAGCGGCATACCCACGATCGGGCGACTCACGCCCGGGCGTGGCTCACCGGCGGGGGAGCGTGCCCGCGAACGCGGCGATCCGGGCGGCCAGTGGCGCTGACGCGCGTACCCAGGTGAAGTGGTCGAGCGACGCGCCCGCCTCGGTCACCGTGTAGCGGTGCCGCGTCACCGGCGCGCCGGTCAGCTTCTCGCACAGGTGGTCGAGCGTCTCGTGCGGCGTGTACTGGTCGTCGTCGACGCTCACCGCGAGCACCGGTGTGCGGATCCGCCGCACGGCGGCCTCCGCGTCCACCCCGTCCAGCGCCGGGAACCGGCCGGTGCGGGCGGTGTGCGCCCAGTCCCGGATCACGCCGACGGCCTGCCGGCCGCCGAAACCCCAGCCCGGCCAGACGCCGAGCAGCCGGGCCGTCGCCGCGATCGCCTGGGTGTACGGCAGCACGCCCCACCCGCGCAGGCCCGGGTACCGCCGCCACCACGGCAGTCCCACCGCCACCAGGGCCAGCCCGTCCACCCGCTCGGCGTCGTGCAGCGCCTGGTGCAGCACCGCGACCTGGCCGCCGAGGGAGTGCCCGAGCAACACCCGGGTGCGGCCGTCGAGCCGGGGCTTGAGCGCGTCGAGCACGGCGCCGATGTCAGTGGACATCTCCTGGTAGCCGTAGCGGCAGGCGCGCGACGGCGCGGGGGTGCTCTCGCCGGTGCCGCGCAGGTCGGCCACGATCACCGCGAGCCCGGCGTCGCGCAGCGCGGCGGCGAACGGCCGGTAGTAGCGGGCGCGCACGCCCATGGCGGGCCAGATCAGCACCACCGGGGCGCCGGGTGGACCGGCCGGCTCCGGGTAGACCTGCACGCCGATGCGTGCGCCGTCGACGTCCACGAACTCCTGGGTGTAGTCCCCGCTCACCCGGACAAGCGTACGGCCCGAACCTACCGCCGGGTAGGAAGGGTGGGCCGGCGCACACCCTCGTCCGCGGCGGCCAGGCTCAGGTGCGTCCCGAGCTGGTCGGGGTGTGTCCTCACGCCACCGCCGGTGTGGGCCGGGCCGCGCTGGTCAACGTGCCGTAGACGGCGCTGAGCTGCTCGGCGCAGCGCCTCCAGGAGTACCGGCTGCGGATGCGGTCCAGCGCGGCAGTGGCGTACGTGAACCGGCGCACGTTGTCGCCGAGCAGCCGGCGCAGCGCGGTACCGATCGCGCGTGGATCGCGCGGCGGCACCAGGTCACCGGTGAGTCCGTCCACCACGCTGTCGGCGATGCCGCCCACGTTCGTGCCGATCACCGGCACGCCGCAGGCCATCCCCTCCAGCGGGGTGAGCCCGAACGGCTCGTACCAGGGGGCGGCCACCAGTACGTCCGCCGACCGGTACCAGGCGCCCATCTCCTCGCGGGGCACGCCGCCGAGCAGCCGTACGCGGTCGGCCACGCCGCACGAGTCGGCGAGCGCGGACAGCCGGCGCGCGAACGAGTCCGCGGGCAACAGGTGGGCCGGCGGGCCGCCGGCCACCACGCACTCCGCGTCCGGCACCGCGGGCAGCGCCCGGACCACGTCCAGGAAGCCCTTGCGCTCGACCGGGCCGTCCGGGCGGAACACCGCCTCGTTGACGCCGGACGGCACGAGCGCCATCCGGGAGCGGGGCACACCCATCCGGACCAGCTCCGCGACCTCGTCGGAGCACTGCACGACCACCCGGTCCACCGCCCGGCCGAGCGCCCGCTCGTAGCCGACGCGCCCTGGTGGGCTGGTGTCCCGGGCGCCCTGGTGGCGACGCTTGACGGTGCCGAGCGCGTGGTACGTCAGCACCGTCGGCACACCGGTGCGGCGGCCGGCGTGCACGGTGGCCAGCCCGCTCATCCAGAAGTGCGCGTGTGCCACGTCCGGCGTCCAGTCGCCGTGGCGCCAGGTGCCGGCCAGCCAGTTGCCGAACTCGCCCATGTACGGCAGCAGTTCGTCCTTCGGCACTCGCCGGGCGGGACCGGCCGGCACGTGGCACACCTGGTAGCCGTCCGGCGCGGGCACCGCCTCGGGCAGCGCGGGGGAGTCGCGGCGGGTGTAGACACGGACGTCGTGGCCCGCGTGGGTGAGCGCGGACGCGAGTTCCGCCACGTGCGTGTGCTGACCGCCCGCTTCCTCCTCGCCGAGGGCGGCGAGTGGGTCGGCGTGCGCGGAAATCATCGCGATGCGCATGTCTCCTCTTCCATCGAGCGTCATCACCTTCTACTCGTGGAGCCGGCCGCGTCGCGGCACAGGCCCGGAGCGAAGGAGCACGTGGCCGCGTCGAGCCGGTCTGCCGTGCTCGCGGCGGCTGAACCGCTCCTCCCCGGCGGCGGCCACGACCCGGCCGTCGGCCACCAGGGCCGCGGCCGGGTCATGAAATCGCATTGATGCCGAGGACACGCATGGGTGGACCCCTACCCTCGGGACCCGCCCCTAACCAGCAGATCGTCGACTTCTCCGCGGGCCCGCCGCCTCCGCTGTGGAGGCTCCTTGCCCTGGGCGGGGCAGCGACGCGTGCCCCGTATCGAAAAGCGGGGCTGCTCAGGTCCTGTTTCGTGGCGGTGCGCTCAGTCCGGCAGCATCCCGGGGCCGAACACCTCGTACGCGATCCGCTCGGCCGGCACGCCCCGGCGCAGCAGGTTGCTCCGGACCAGGTTCATGAACGCCACCGGACCGCACAGGTGCACGGCCACCCCGGCGGGCAGCGGGAGCCGGTCCGGGTCGATCAGCCCGGCGGACACCTGCGCCTTCAGGCCGGGCAGGTCGGCCCCGGCGGCGTCGAGATACCAGAGGTGGACGGCCAGGTTCGGCAGCCGCCGCTGGAGCGCCGGCAGTTCCGCGCGCAACGCGTGCGCCTCGGCGTGCCGGTCGGCGTGCGCCAGTGTCACCTGACGCCCGGGGTCCCGGTCCGCCAGGTGGGCCAGCGCCGCCATCGCGGGGGTGAGCCCGATACCGGCGCTGACCAGCAGCAGCGGCCCTTCGTCGCCGGTGGCGTCGACCTCACCGAACGCCGGGCTGAGCCGCAACGTGTCGCCGGCGGCCACCCGGTCGTGCAGGTGACCGGAGACCATGCCGTCGGGTGCGCCGGCCTCGCCGCGTACCCGCTTCACGGTGATCCGCCACTCCGTGGCGCCGGGACGGCCGGAGAGGCTGTACTGGCGGATCTGCTGTCCCCGGCCGCCGTCCAGGTCGACCGCGACCGAGACGTACCGGCCGGGGGTGAAGCCGGGCGCGGCGCCGCCGTCGGCCGGCGCGAGGGTGAGCGAGACGACGTCGGCGCTCTCCTGGGTGCGGCCGGTCACCCGCCACTCCCGCCACACCGGCGCGGCCTCGGGCACGCCGGCGCCGGCGTAGAGCCGCGCCTCGCGGGCGATCAGCTCGCAGGCCAGCAGCCAGTAGACCTCGTCCCAGGCGGCGGCCACCTCCGCGGTGACGGCGTCGCCGAGCACCTCGCCGACGGCGGCGAGCAGATGCCGGCCGACGATCGGGTACTGGGTGGCGGTGATGCCGAGCGAGGCGTGCTTGTGCGCGATCCGGTCCAGGACCGGCCCCCACGGCGTGCCGGCCCCGCCGGTCAGGTGCGCCGCGTACGCGACCACGGCCGAGGCGAGGGCGGCCTTCTGCGCCCCGGTGGCCTGGTTGCCCCGGTTGAACAGGTCGAGCAGTTCCGGGTGGGCGTCGAACATCCGCTTGTAGAAGCGGCCGGTGATGGCCTCGCCGTGCGCCTGCACGACGGGCAGGGTGGCGGTCACGACTGCCGTTGAGGATTCCGAGAGCACTACCGAATCTCCTTCCAGGGCTCGAACAGGTCGATCCCACGAAACAGGACTTGTCTATTCCTCTTTCAGGGTCGAAGGTCCCGGGAGCGCAGTGGCATAGGTCACCGTGAATCCGCTTGTGTCGCGGACGCGCCGAATGGCTAGGGTCGGTGCGTGAGGCTGAACCGGTCGACCGACATGGCGCTGCGGATCGCCATGCTGACCGCCGCGTCCCCGGTCCGGGCCACCGTCGACGAGCTCGCCACCCGGCTGGAGCTGCCTCGCAGCCACGTCGCGAAGGTGGTGCAGCGGCTGCAGCGCATCGGTGTCCTGGTGACCATCCGGGGCCGCTCCGGCGGCGTGGCCTTCGCCGAGCACGCCGGTGACCTCACCGTCGGCCGGGTGGTCCGCGCCTTCGAGGGCGACGGCGAGGTGGTCGACTGCGCCCAGCCGGTCTGCCCGCTGGTCGCGGAGTGCCGGCTCCGCGGTGAGCTGCGCCGCGCGCAGGCCGCCTTCCTCGCCGTGCTCGACGGGGTACGCCTCGGCGACCTGGTCGACGGTGCCGCCGGCCCGCTCCTGCTCAGCCTCGGCAACCCGCCGGCCGGTCGCTGATGGCCGTCTCCCATCCGATCTTCGCCCGGTTGTTCGCCCGCGCCAGCGTCGCCATGGACCAGGCCGGCATGGCCGGGCACCGCGCCCGCCTCGTCGCCGGACTGCACGGCCGGGTGGTGGAGATCGGCGCCGGCAACGGGCGCAACCTGACCCACTACCCGCCGGGGGTGAGCCACGTGCTCGCCGTCGAGCCGGAACCGCGCCTGCGCGCACTGGCCCGCGCCGCCGCGCCCGCCGCCCCGGTGCCGGTGACCGTCGCCGCCGGACTGGCCGAGGCGCTGCCGGTCGCCGACGGCGCCGCCGACGCCGTGGTGCTGTCGCTCGTGCTCTGCTCGGTGCCGGACCAGGCCGTCGCGCTCGCCGAGGCGTGCCGGGTGCTGCGGCCCGGGGGCGAGCTGCGCTTCTACGAACATGTGGTGGCCCAGACGCCGGGCCTGCGCCGGGCCCAGCGCCTGGCCGACGCGACACTGTGGCCGCTGTGCTGCGCCGGGTGCCACACCGCGCGGGACACGGTGGCCGCGATCCGGGCCGCCGGGTTCACGGTGACCGAGCTGGACCGTTTCCGATTTCCGCCGGCCGGGCTGCCCGCACCGGCTTCGCCGCACGTCCTCGGCGCCGCGATCCGGGCCTGACGCGCCGCACCGGGCCGCGCCCGCGTGCCGGCCGGGCTCGGCCGGCGCCCTCGCGGGGCGCCGGCCGTTCGGGCTCAGCTCACGGTCACCGTGCCGTCCGGGGCGCGGACGCAGGCGACGGTACGGGCGCCGGTCGCCGCCGCCCCGGCCAGGCACCGGCCGAGCACCCGGTGCCCGGCGGCGTTCGGGTGCCACGACTCCTGGCAGGTCTGGAAGTACGTGCCGCAGGCGTTGGCGATGCGCTGGATGTCCAGCTTGTCGTATCCGGACAGGCTGGTCACGAACGTGCCGGTCGGCCCGTCCATCAGCCGGATCGGCGTGGCCAGCGCGTTGGCCGGGCTGCCGGTCGACTCGCAGAGCCGGGCGCCGTCGAACGCGCGCTGCACGTTCAGGTAGACCAGGTCGTCCTGCGGGAACTCGCCGGCGAGCGTGCCGCGTACCGAGCCGACGAGCGTGCCGAGCCCCTGGGAGAAGCGGTGTCCGGGTGCCAGGCTGGCCCGGTGGATCGGGCAGCCGGCCGCGTACCGCTCGGCGCCCAGCGCGCGGAACTTGTCCCGGGTGTCGTCGCGGCTGTCCTCGGTCCAGTAGCTCTGGTCCAGCTCGAACGGCAGCGGGTTGGTGTAGTCCTGGAAGACCACCCGGTGCCGGCCGTCGGCATCGATCTCGTCCAGCGTGGTGAGCAGCTGCCGCAGCGCCGCGGTGGTCTCCGCGGTGGCGGCGGCGAACTGCGCGGCGGTGCCCAGGTCGGCGTCCGTGCACGGCTTCTGCTCCACCGGCCCGCCCAGGTACGCCCAGAACTCCCACCAGCCGGTCCACGCGTCGGCGATGAACCGGTTGGCGCACTTCTCCGCCACGCTGCCGAAGGTGAACGAGCTGTTGTTCGAGCCGAGGCCGACCAGCACCAGGTCGATGTCGTGGGTCCGCGCCACCGTCCGGAGCTGGTCGAGCTGCGCGGCCACCTGCCGTCCCTTCGTGCGGGTGGCCGAGGCGCCTGCGATGTCGTACGGCTGGCCTCCCGAGCAGGCCAGGTTGAACCGCGCGGAGATGCCGGGCAGGTCGGCCTGGAACAGCGAGGCGTTCGGCGAACGGTGGCAGAAGTAGGCGTTGGCGTTGGCGGCGGACCAGCCGGGGAAGCCCTGGGCCACCCCGTTGACGTCCACCACCGGCGCGTACGCCCCGGCGCCCTCCCCACTGATGAAGCTGTCACCCAGCGCCACCGCGGCGGTGGGCAGCGCGGCGGCGGCCGGCTGGGCGGGTGCCGCGGCGGCGGGTAACGCGACAGCGGCGAGCGCCACCGCCGCCGCGAGCACGGAACGACGGAACAGGGACATGCCCGACCCTCCACAACATCGAAAGGTGAAAGATTCTTCAGAGTGGCGATCAGATCACGAGCGTGTGACGGACGTCAATGGCTCGACATGCGCCGCCCTCGTCGGGGAAGACATCCGGTGCCCAGGTCGTTGTGCCGCCTGGACGCCCCGCCCGTCCCGCCGGTGCCGCCGTACGCGGCCGCGCCGCGGACCGGGCCGGCAGGTCGATCGCGCAACGCACCGCCCCGGTGCCGCCGACCTGTCGGGGCACCCGGCTAGGCTCGCTGCGGCGCGCCGCGCCCGGCGATCATCGTGGGGGGATCACACGGTGAACGGCACCACACCGCCGAGACCTGGGAGTACGACCAGTTGACCGCACAGCCTGAGACCCTCTACGGGGCCGACGACCTGACGCATCTGGAGGGCCTCGACGCCGTCCGGAAGCGCCCCGGCATGTACATCGGCTCCACCGACAGCCGTGGCGTGGGTCACCTCGTCAACGAGATCCTCGACAACTCCACCGACGAGGGTGTCGCCGGTCACGCCACGAAGGTCGACGTGATCCTGCACGCCGACGGCTCGGTCCAGGTCGACGACGACGGCCGCGGCATCCCCACCGACGTGCACGCCAAGTCCGGCATCTCCGGCGTCGAGCTGGTGCTGACCCGCCTGCACGCGGGCGGCAAGTTCGGCGGCTCCGGCTACAAGACCTCCGGCGGTCTGCACGGCGTCGGCGCGTCGGCGGTCAACGCGCTGTCCCGTCGTTTCGACGTCACGGTCCGGCGCGGCGGCAAGGTCCACGCCATGTCGTTCCGCCACGGCGTGCCGGGCGTCTTCGACGGCGACGGTCCGGACGCGCCGTTCACACCCGGCCCCGGCCTCCAGATCATCGGCGCGATGAAGCGCGGCCAGCGCACCGGCACCTCGATCCGCTGGTGGCACGACCCCCGCTACTTCGAGACCGGCGCCGGGCTCGACACCGAGGCGGTCCGGCTCAAGCTGCGCAACACCGCGTTCCTCGTCCCCGGTGTGGCCTACCGGCTGCGCGACGAGACCGGCGAGGAACCCGTCGAGGAGCGCTTCCACTTCCCCGACGGACTCACCGACATGGTGGAATACCTCGCCCCGGCCGGCGACCGGCCGGTCTCCGGCACGCTGCTGGTCACCGGCGAGGGCACCTACCGGGAGAACGCCGCCGACGCCAACGGCGTCATGCAGTCCAACGTGCAGCGCCGCGCCGAGGTCGAGGTGGCGTTCCGCTGGGGCACCGGCTACGAGCGCACCGTCGAGTGCTTCACCAACACCATCCGCAACGCCCACGGGGGCACCCACCGCAAGGGCTTCGAGCGGGCGCTGGCCCGTACCCTCGCCGAGGCCGCCCGCAACGCCCGCGGCCTGCTCAAGCCCAAGGAGGACGCGCCCAGCCTGGACGACGTCCTGGAGGGCATGACCGCCGTGGTGCACGTGCGCATCCCCGAGCCGCAGTTCACCTCGCAGACAAAGGACGAGCTGTCCACCGCTGGCATCACCAAGGTGCTCCAGGGCCTGGTCGAGGCGCACCTCAAGAGCTGGCTGGACGACCGCCGGACCAAGGCCGAGGCGCGGACGGTGCTCCAGAAGATCGTCGACGCGGCCCGCGTCCGGCTCACCCAGAAGCAGCAGAAGGACGCCGCCCGCCGCAAGACCGCGCTGGAGGGCGCGGCCATGCCGGCCAAGCTGGTCGACTGCCGAGCCGCGGGCATCGAGAGAAGCGAACTGTTCATCGTGGAGGGGGACAGCGCCCTCGGGACGGGGCGCCTCGCCCGGTCCTCGGAGTACCAGGCGCTGCTGCCGATCCGCGGCAAGATCCTCAACGTGCAGAAGGCCAGCCTCCAGCAGGTGCTGGACAACGCCGAGTGCGCGGCCATCGTGCAGGTGCTCGGCGCCGGCTCCGGGCGGACGTTCGACCTGTCCGCCCTGCGCTACGGCCGGGTGCTCATCATGGCCGACGCCGATGTCGACGGCGCCCACATCCGCACCCTGCTGATCACGTTGTTCGCCCGCTACATGCGACCGCTGGTCGAGGCCGGGCGGCTCTACGCGGCGATGCCGCCCCTGCACAAGATCACCACTAGGGGGCGCAGCCCGCAGACCGTCTACACCTACACCCAGGCGGAGATGGAGGCGACGGTCCGCAAGCTGGAGAAGGCCGGCAAGCAGATCGTCACGCCGATCCCGCGCTTCAAGGGCCTCGGTGAGATGGACGCCGACGAGTTGTGGGAGACCACCATGAACCCGGCCACCCGGGCGGTCCGCCGGATCACGCTCGACGACGTCGAGGCCGCCGAGCGGATCCTCGAACTGCTCATGGGGGAGAAGGTCGAGCCCCGCCGCAACTGGCTGATCGACTCCGCCGACCGGGTCGACCGCGACGCCATCGACGCCTGACCAACGGGTTCTCGGAAGGAACGCACACCATGGCACGCCGCAAGGACGACCGCGCGAAGGCGGATCTGGCCGCCTTCGACCAGGCCGGCGCCCGCGTCTTCGACAACCCGCTGGTCACCGAGGTCTCGGACTCCTACCTGGAGTACGCGTTCTCGGTCATCCACTCCCGCGCCCTGCCCGACGCGCGCGACGGGCTCAAGCCGGTGCACCGGCGCATCCTGTGGTCGATGTACGAGCAGGGCCACCGCCCGGACCGCGGCCACGTCAAGAGCGCCCGGATCGTCGGCGACGTGATGGGCAAGTACCACCCGCACGGCGACACCGCCATCTACGACGCGATGGTGCGGCTGGCGCAGGACTTCTCGCTCAACGTCCCGCTCATCGACGGGCACGGCAACTTCGGCAGCCCGGACGACGGGCCGGCCGCGGCGCGCTACACCGAGGCCCGGATGTCCCGGGAGGCGATGCTGCTCACCGGCGAACTGGGCGAGGACACCGTCGACGTCGAGCCGAACTACGACGGCTCGCTGACCCAGCCCACGGTGCTGCCGGCGGCGTTCCCGAACCTGCTCGTCAACGGCGCCTCCGGCATCGCGGTCGGCATGGCCACCAACATGATCCCGCACAACCTCGGCGAGGTGGTCCAGGCCGCCCGCTGGCTGATCAACCACCCGGACGCCACACTCGACAAGCTCATGGAGTTCGTGCCCGGCCCCGACCTGCCGACCGGCGGACTGCTGCTCGGCCTGGACGAGGTGCGCCGCGCGTACGAGACCGGACGCGGCGTGGTGCGCATGCGCGGGCGGGTGGAGATCGGCCCGCTGGAGGGCAGCCGTGGCCGGCAGGCCATCACGGTCACCGAGCTGCCGTACGGGGTCGGTGCCGAGAAGGTCATCGCGGCCATCACCAACGAGGTGAACAAGACGAAGCGGCTCACCGGCATCGCCGACGTCAAGGACCTCACCGACCGGGAGAACGGCACCCGCCTGGTGGTGGAGTGCAAGGTCGGCGTGAACCCGCAGGCGTTGCTGGCCGACCTCTACCGGCTCACCCCGCTGGAGCAGTCGTTCGGCGTGAACAACCTGGTGCTCGTCGACGGCCAGCCCCGCACGCTGGGGCTCAAGGAGCTGCTCGACGTGTTCCTGGCGCACCGCTACGAGGTGGTGACCCGGCGCAGCGCGTACCGCAAGCGCAAGCGGGAGGAACGCCTGCACCTGGTCGACGGCCTGCTGATCGCCCTGCTCGACATCGACCGGGTGGTCAAGCTGATCCGGGCCAGCGAGGACGCCCAGGCGGCCAAGGACGGCCTGATGCGGCGGTTCAAGCTCTCCGAGATCCAGGCCGCCTACATCCTGGACACCCCGCTGCGCCGGCTGACCAAGTACGACCGGCTGGAGCTGGAGGCCGAGCAGGAGAAGCTGCGCGGCGAGATCGCCGAGCTGTCGAAGATCCTGGACGACGAGAAGGTGCTGCGGAAGGTGGTCTCCGACGAGCTGGCCGCCGTGGTCAAGCAGTTCGGCGCGCCGCGACGCACCACGCTCGTCGACGGCGACCTCAAGGAGGTGCTCGCCGCCTCGGTGCCGGCCGGTCCGCTGGAGGTCGCCGACGACCCGTGCCAGGTGATCCTGTCCGCCACCGGGTTGGTGGCGCGGACCGCGGCCGAGTCGGAGGAGGCCGCCGAGGCGCGCCGGCGCAGCGGCCGGGTCAAGCACGACGCGGTACGCGCGATCGTGCACTCCACCGCCCGGGGTCGCGTGCTGCTGGTGACCAGCGCCGGCCGCGCGTTCAAGATCGACGTGTTGCCGCTGCCGGTGCTGCCGGAGCAGTCCGGCACGGTGTCGCTGCGCGGCGGCATGTCGGCGGCGGAGCTGGCGCCGCTGGAGCCGGGCGAGACGGTGGTCGGGCTCGCGCCGCTGGGGCCGTCCGCGCAGGGGTCGCCCGGCCTGGCGCTCGGTACCCGGGCGGGCGTCGTCAAGGTGTGCGCCCCGGACTGGCCGGTCCGCTCCGACGAGTTCGAGGTGATCTCGCTGCGCGACGGCGACGAGGTGGTCGGCGCGACCTGGCTGACCGACGGCGCCGAGACACTGGCGTTCGTCTCCTCGGAGGCGTCGCTGCTGCGCTTCGCCGCATCGGTGGTGCGCCCGCAAGGGCTCAAGGGCGGCGGCATGGCCGGCATCAACCTGCCGGGCGACGCACGGGCGGTCTTCTTCGGCGCGATCCGCACCGACGACGCGGCGCACGGCGAGCCGATGGTGGTCACCTCGACCGGCGCCACGGTGAAGGTGACGCCGTTCAAGGCGTACCCGGCGAAGGGAAGGGCGACCGGCGGCGTCCGCGCGCAGCGGTTCCTCAAGGGTGAGGAGGACCTGTCGGTGGCGTGGATCGGTCCGCGGCCGGTGGGTGCGACCGCCACCGGCGACCCGGTGGAGCTGCCCCCGGCTGACCCGCGCCGCGACGGCTCCGGTTTCGCCGTGATGCTCGGCCCCACCGTCGTAGGCCACCACATCGACCGCGACTGACGAGGCAGGGGCGGGTGGCCCGGCCCACCCGCCCCAACCGGTCGGTCGCTCTCGCTCGTCTGCCGCCATCGCCCGCACCCCGCCCGACGGCCTGGTCCTGGCCGCCCAGCCCTCAGGCCACCCGACCCGCCCTCCCCGCCCTTGCCGCTGCGCCCTTCCCGGCCCCTCCCAACTCGGTTGATCAAGGAGTTAGCGGCCTTTTCACGCCTTCCGCGACCGCAAACTCCTTGATCACCGCAGCGGGCGCCCCTGGCGGACTGGGCGCCCTGGGCGGCTGGCGAGTTCCGGGTGTCTGGGCACTCGCCCTCACCCTGCACGGTCGATCATGAGGTTAGCGGCGACAAAACGGACACTAAATGCCGCTAACCTCATGATCGACGTGGTCGGGCCCTCCGGGTGCCTCGATCGCACCCCCATTGCCCGTTGACCATGAAGTTGGCGGGCGTGAATCGGGCAATTTGTGCCGCTAACTTCATGATCAACGGGGCGAGGGCGGGCGAGGGCGGGCGAGGGCGGGGCTGAAAGCCCCCGCGGGGTCAGAGTTCGGGGTCGGGGGACTGGCGGGACTGGGGGGTGGTGCCGCGCAGGCGGGCGATCAGGCGCATGCCGTGGTAGATGACCAGGGCGGCGGTGGTGCCCAGCGCGATGCCGTTGAACGACAGGTCGCCGGCCGTCAGCGTGTAGTTGGCGGCGCCGATGATCACCGCCACCGCGGCGGTGAACAGGTTGATCGGGTCGTGGAAGTCGACCCGGCTCTCGATCCAGATCCGGGCGCCCAGGATGGCGATCAGGCCGTACAGGGCGGTGGTGGCGCCACCGAGCACGCCGGCCGGGACGGTCAGGATCAGCGCGCCGAACTTCGGGCAGAGCCCGAGCAGGATCGCCGTGCCGCCGGCCACCCAGTACGCGGCCGTGGAGTAGACGCGGGTCGCCGCCATCACGCCGATGTTCTCCGCGTACGTGGTGGTGCCGGAACCGCCACCGGAGCCGGCCAGCACCGTCGCGACGCCGTCGCCGAGCAGCGCCCGGCCCATGTCGCGATCCAGGTTGCGGCCGGTCATCGCGGCGACCGCCTTCACGTGCCCGGCGTTCTCCGCGATCAGCACCAGGATCACCGGGATGACCAGCACGACGGCGCGCACGTCGAAGGTCGGCGTGTGGAACTCGGGGAAACCGATCCAGGCCGCCTGGCGCAGGCCGCTGACCGCCTGCTGGTCGAGGTTGCCGGTCAGTGCGGCGAGCACCCAGCCGACCACCACGCCGATGAGGATCGACAGCCGCGCCACGAAGCCGCGGAACAGCACTGTGGTGAGCAGGATCGCGGCGAGCGTGACCACGGCGATCAGCGGCTGCGCCTTCACGCCGGTGCCGGAGCCGCCGCCGTCCCAGGCCACCGGCGCGAGGTTGAGGCCGATCAGCATGACGATCGCGCCGGTGACGACCGGCGGCATGAGGGCGTCGATCCAGCGGGAGCCGGCGACCTGCACCACCACGCCGACGAGCGCGAGCGCGACGCCCGCGACCACGATGCCGCCGAGGGCCGCGCCGATGCCGCCGTCGGTCTTCGCCGCCAGCACCGGCGCGATGAACGCGAACGACGAGCCGAGGTACGACGGCAGCCGGTTGCCGGTGATCAGCAGGAACAGCAGCGTGCCGAGGCCGGAGAAGAGCAGCGTGGTGGCGGGCGGGAAGCCGGTGATCAGCGGGACGGTGAAGGTGGCGCCGAACATGGCGACCACGTGCTGCACGCCGACGCCGATGGTGCGCGGCCAGGAGAGCCGCTCGTCGGGCGCGACCACGTCGCCGGGGCGTACCTGGCGACCGTCGCCGTGCAGGATCCACGGGGACCAGCGGGAAGTGGGGGACTCGGACATCGGGCGCCCTTCGCGTCATCGGGTGACGGGGGCGTGATCGACCCTGAGAGTTGTTTCTAGCAGGTGCCCTGCGGGGCCGTGGGCCCGGCCCGGGCTCAGGCGACGCCGGTGGGACGGAACTGGACGCTGATTCGGGGGCCGACCGGGCGGGTGGTCTTCGGCACCGCGTGTTCCCAGGTGCGCTGGCAGGAGCCACCCATCACGACGAGGTCGCCGTGGCCGAGCGGGAACCGCAGGCTGCCGCCGCCCCCGCCGCGAGGGCGCAGCAGCAGCGCGCGCGGGGAGCCGAACGAGACGATCGCCACCATGGTGTCGGTGTGGGCGGAGCGGCCCTGGGTGTCGCCGTGCCAGGCCACGCTGTCGTGGCCGTCGCGGTAGAGGCACATGCCGGCGGTGACGAACGGCTCGCCCAGTTCGGGCGCGTAGTGCCGGGTGAGCGCGTCGCGGGCGGCGGTGAGCACCGGGTGCGGCAGCGGCCGGCCGGCGGCGTACCAGCAGAGCAGCCGGGGCACGTCGACCTCGGTGTCGTACATGGTGCGGCGCTCGGCCCGCCAGGGCACGTCGTGGCGCAGCGTGTCGAGCACCGCGTCGGAGCCGCGCACCCAGCCGGGCAGGTGGTCGACCCAGGCGCCCCGGCTCAGCTCGTGCCGGCGCAGCACCCCGGCGAGCGGGCCCAGGGCCGGGCCCTGCTCGGCCAGGTCGAGTATCGAGGGCTGGTACGCGTCGGACACGCAGCCGATCGTACCCCGCGCTCGAACAGGCGTACGACGATCAGCGCCGCAGCATCCGGCGAACCTTGCCCGGGACGGCCTGCTTGATCCGCTCCCGGAGCTGCTGCGAGCGCATCGCGTCGAGGGTGGCGGTGAGCTTGGCGTTCTCGTCGCGCAGCCGCTCGATGCGGGTCAGCAGTTCGGCCGGTGGGGTGGTGGCGGCGGGCCGGACAGCCGGCGGGAACACCGTTTCGCCGACCCGGCGGTCGAAGCGCGCGGCGCTGTCGCCGTCGGCGAACGAGGTGCCGAGGTCGTGCTTGCGCAGGAACGCGGTGATCGTCTCGAAGCGGGCCTTGTGGCCGTCGTTCAGCGCGGTGTAGTCGGCCTCCGCGTAGAGGTCGGCGGCGTCGACGTCGGCCGGCACGTCCCGCATGATCCGGTGCGGGATGCCGAAGTAGCGGGCCAGTTCCAGGGTGCGCGAGTCGTGGGCGAACAGGTAGCCGGGCGTGCCGGCGACGAGCGCGCTGATGGTGCCGTGGATGCGGGTGCCGAACGCGAAGTCGTACCCGGACAGGTGCGAGAACCAGGTCCACGGGTCGACGAACATGCGCACCTTGTCCTCGGCGAACAGCCGGTGCGAGGTGTGCAGCGGGATGTCGCTGCTCTGGCCCCGGTGCTCGGGCGCGTCGCCGTAGAGCAGGGTGCCGAGTGTCCGCAGGTCCTGCGGCACGTAGCAGAGGTTCGGGTAGCGCTCCTGGTGGTGGCGGACCACCGAGGCCATCGAGCGGACGTACGGGGAGACGTTGATCGCGATCTTCGACTCGGCGGTCAGCTCCGGGCGGGTCTTCTCCAGGTGGAACGAGTCGCCGTGCAGGAACATCGACGGGCAGCCGATCTGCTCCACCGCGGAGAAGCCCAGCGCGTTGAGGTAGCTCTCGGTCACCTCACCGCGCACGCCGATGCTGTGCGACCGGTCCAGCACGGCCTTGCAGAACGCGCGCACCGGCTCGTCGATCGGCCGCAGGTACTCGCGGTCGCCGTCGACGTTCGTCTGCACGCCGACGCCGAGCACCACCACCGGGATCTTCAGTCGCTCGATCAGCCTGGTCAGCGGCGTCAGGCGGTGCACGAAGCTGCGGCGGAACGCGTTCGCCAGCGGAACCACGAAGACGTCGTACCGCTCGTTGATCTCGTCAGCCAGGCGCGGGTCGGCCGGGGTGCGGGTCGGCGTGATCTCGGCCGTGGACGTGGCGAGCAGCTTGTGCGCGGCGTGGCTGAAGACCAGGTTGCCGCTGTTGTCCCCGATCCAGTTGCCGGCGAACGTCTCCTCCGGCGTGAGGACGTCGAACGCGCCCTTGCGGGCGCGGAGCAGGATCCGCTGGTGCATCCGGTTCGCTCACCTTCCGTACGGCACGACGTGCGGGCGAGAGCCGGGTGGGTGCCCGCGCGTGCAGGAACGGAATCCTATCCGCCGCCCCTGGGTGGTCCGCTGGACGTCGGCTCGCCGGGAACGTCCCGGTTCCCCGGGGTAGGGTGCCCGGAATGACCAGCGCGCCGACCGTCACCCGTGCCCCACGACTGCCGTCGCTGACCGGATTGCGGTGGGTCGCCGCGCTGCTGGTCTTCGCCTTCCACGCCGGCACCATGGGGATCATCGCCGAGCCGCACCTGAAGCCGGTGATGGACAAGGCGTTCAGCCTCGGCCTGTCCGGCGTGGAGTTCTTCTTCATCCTCAGCGGGTTCGTGCTGGTCTGGTCGTACCGGGACGGGGAACGCGCGTGGACGTTCCTGCGCCGCCGGCTCGCCAAGATCTACCCGAACCACGTGGTGACGTTCGTGGCCGCGCTGGCGGTCGCGGCCTGGTTCGCCGACCCGATCGTGCCGTGGGCCGCGATCGCCAACTTCTTCCTGGTCCAGGCGTGGATCCCGCTGGGCGGCTACTTCTACAGCGTCAACAACGTGAGCTGGTCGCTCTCCTGCGAGCTGGCCTTCTACCTGTGCCTGCCGCTCGTGGTGCCGTGGCTGCGCCGCGCCCGTACCGGGGTGCTGCGGACCGTGCTGGTCGCGGCGCCGCTGCTCATCCTGGCGCTGTGGCCCGGCCAGCAGCTGGTGCCCGAGGAGCAGCGGTGGTGGTTCACCCAGATCTTCCCGGTGACCCGGTCGCTGGAGTTCTGGATGGGGGTGGCCGCCGCCGAGCTGATGCGCCGGCGCCGCTGGCGCGGACCCAACCTCGCCGTCGCCACCGGCGTCTTCGTCGCCACCTGGGTGGTCGCCGCGCTGTGGATCCCGGCCGAGTTCTGGGCCGCCCTGCTCGCGGTGGCGTACCTGCTGGTCATCGCCGCCGCGGCGGACGCGGACGTGCGCGGCCTGCCCACCCCCTGGCGGTCCCGCGCGATGGTCTGGCTCGGCGAGGTCTCGTTCGCGTTCTACCTGGTCCACGTGCTGGTCATGGTCACCGTGCTGCGGCTGACCGGGCACTGGGGGACCGGGCTGACCGGCTGGCGCGGCCCGCTCGCGGTGCTCGGCTTCCTGGTGGTCACGCTCGCGCTGGCCGCCGCGCTGCACCGCTGGGTGGAGGTGCCGATGATGCGCCTGATCGGCTCGTCCCGCCGCGACCGCGCGGCGTCACCCGGACTGACCACGTTCCCCGTCGGCCGGTCGATCCGCGACACGCCGTGGGGCGGTGCGCCGGTGGGGGATCGGCGGTAATTTGTACCCGTGGCGGCGGGCCGGGTCGCCGCGCCGGCCGGCCCGCGGGCCCCGCCCGCCCGCTGATCCACCCACGGGCCGCACCCGTTCCACGCACCCACCGAACCCACGCCCCGCACCCGCCGCCCTGCCGCTCCGCGGCACGCCCCGGCCGGTCGTGCGGTCCTCCCGCCAGGTCCTTCCCGTGAGGTGCCGACCATGTCGCAGACTGCTCTGTACCACTTCCTCATCTCCGTGCCCGAGGCCGCCGCCATCTGGTCCTTCCTGCTGCTGCTCGCCCTCGGCCTGCTCGCCGCGCTCGTGGCCCGGCCCGAACGCGACGCCGCGCCGGAGGCCGCCCCCGAGCCGGCCGACGCCGACGCCGTCGGCCGCGACGACCTGATCCGGTACGCCGAGGAGGTGGCGGTGGCCGCCGCCGGGGCCACCCAGACGGCCCGGCGCCGCCGGGAGCAGTGGCTGGCCGCGCAGGACGAGGCGGACCGGGCCTGGACCGCGTACGACGAGGCGGACGGCGCCGCCCGGCGCCTGGCCGGCGCCGCCGCGCTGGCCGCCCCGCGCACACCCCGGACCCCTGCCGAGTACGCGACCCGGGAGCGCTGGCTGCGCCACGCCGCCATGACGGCGCACTGGCGGGGCGACCTGAGCGCCCGTCAGCTCGCCGACGTGCTGGCCCGCCGCAACGGCTGGGATCCGCGCCGGCACCCGGCCGAGCAGGAGATCGTGCTGGCCCGCACCGTCCGGGACGGGCGCCGGGCCGGGTGGGAGAGCGCCGCCGCGCGGGAGCGGCAGGCCTGGCGGGACGCGGAACTGGCCGCCGGGGCCGCCCGTGCGCTCGCCGCTGAGGCGTACGCGGCCAGCGCGGCGCTGTGGCCCGTTCCGGCGTACCGGAGCGCGGCGACGAACCCGCTGCCGGTGCCCGTACCGGTCCGGCGTGCCCGGTGGCGTCCGGCCCGGGTGGGCTGAGACGGTCGTCTCGACCGAATCGTTACCCGGAATGTGGTGGGCCCGGCGACAGGGGACGCCGAATCGGACGCCGCGCGCAGAACGGGCCATCGAGTCACGCGATTGCGGGTCGGCTGGTCGCCGTCTGTCCGCTTTCCGCCGCGAGGTGACGTGAAAACCGCTTGTCCCATCGAGCGAAGTCAGTAACCGGCTGTTCCGAAATCCGTTATCGCGGATCACGTTTGCCCAGGTGGGGACGTTTGGCAGGGGGCAATACCCGCCGGTAGTGTCGGCGCGTCGAAGCGGTAACCGATCGCCGACGGCGACGCCGCGCCGACCCGCCCAATCGTGTCTCACGAACCGGGGACCCATGAGCAACATCGGGGTGAATCCGCGAGCCCACGGCTCGCGGTAGGGCGTACTTCCCGCCCGAATCCGTCAGCTAACCCGGTCGGCGGCCACGGAAGGAGCACCGACCTCGTGCCCACCCCCCGATCGTCCCGCCGCCTCCACGGCGACGTAACGCCCGCGCTCGCCTGACGCGCGACCGCGACCGCCCCCTTGGGCGCCCGGCGTCACGGGCGTTCCCGATCCCCCGGCCATCCGGCCCCGCCGGCACGCGTGAGTTCCTCCGCGTGCCGGGCCGGCGTGCGCCGCTCACGCCCCGTGGAGGATTTCGTGAAGCACCACCTGAAGCGTCAGCTACGACGGATCGTCACCGAACGCCCGTACCAGATGATCGCCGGATCGGCCGCCGCGCTCGTGCTGGCCGTCGGCGCCGGCGCCGTCGCCACCGTTGGTGACGACGCGCCGGTCCAGGAGAACACCGCATCGGTCGCCGAACTCGGCGCCGCCCGCCTCGGCGAGCAGCCCGCCGGCCGCGGCGGGGCCCGGACCGCCGTCCCGCCGGCGTCGCCCAGTGCCTCCGCCGCGCCGAGCGCGTCGTCCAGCGCCTCCCCGTCGGCGAAGGCGGCGGCGGACCCGGACACCACTGCGAAGGCAAAGCCGAAGCCGCCGTCGAGCAAGGCGCTGGACTACGCCTACCAGGCGCAGATCAACTACTTCTACTGCGGCCCGGCCGCCGTGCGCAACGCGCTCAGCGCTACCGGCATCGAGCGCAGCCAGGACGCGCTCGCCGGCCCGCTCGGCACCACCGAGATGGGCACCAACTCGGCCGAGGACACCACCCGAGTGCTCAACCAGCAGGTCAAGGGCAACCCGTACCGGACCCGCATGATTCCCGCCGGCTCGGCCACCCCGGCTCAGATGGACCGGCTCCAGGCCGACGTGGTCGAGGCGATCAGCAACGGCCGCGCGGTCGTCGCCAACGTGGCCGGTGACGTCACCGACACCAACGGCGGCTGGCACTCGTTCCCGGGCGGTCACTACGTCGCCGTGGTCGGCTACAAGAACGACGGCCGGCTCGTACGGATCGCCGACTCGGCCGACCCGTCGCTGCCGTCGTACTGGGTCACCACGATCGACCTGGCGCACTGGATCGCCAGCCGTGGCTACTCCGCCTGACCGTCCCAGCACGAAGGCCGGCACTCCGCTCCGGGGGCCGGCCTTCGTCGCTGTCACCGTCCCGCCCCGCGATCTTGCGGTTCGGGCCCGCGAGTCGCCCGGTTGGCGAGGTATGCGGGGGTGCCGAAGTGCAAGATCGCGCGCGGAGAGGGCGGCAGGGCGGAGCGCGTCGTGGGGGTTCGCGTCTCGCGTGGGCGGGGCGGGCGGTGGCAGACTGCGTCAATGGGCGATACGACGGGTGACCGGCATCTGGTTCTCCTGCACGGCATGGGTGCCACCGGCGAGGTGTGGCTGCCCTGGGCGCCGCTGCTGGAACGCCGCTGGCCCGGCCGCTGGCTCGCCCCCGATCTGGCCGGTCACGGCTGGTCGCCGCCGCTCGACGGCTACTCGTTCGAGGCGCTGGCCCAGCGCGTGGCCGACGGGCTCGGCCCGGTCCGGCTCGGTCCCGACGACCGGCTCGTGCTGCTCGGGCACTCGCTCGGCGGGATGGTGGCGCTGGCGCTCGCCGCCCGGCAGCGGGGTCTTCCGATCGACGCGGTGGTGGGGCTCGGCATCAAGGCGGTCTGGTCCCCGGCCGAGCTGGCGAAGTCGGCGGAGCTGGCCGCCCGGCCGGTCACCTGGTTCGCCACCCGCGACGAGGCGGCCCGCCGCTACCTGCGGGTGTCCGGGCTCGCCGGGCTGTTCGCCCCGGACCATCCGGTGGTGGAGGCGGGGCTGCGGCGGGAGGACGGCCGCTGGCGGCTCGCGATGGACCCGGCCGCGTTCGCGGTCGGTGAGCCCCGGCTGCCGGCTCTGCTGGGGGCCACCGATGTGCCGGTGCTGCTGGCCCGGGGCGAGCTGGACCCGCTGGTGACCGACGCGCAGCTCAAGGAGCTGGGCGTGCCGGTGGCCACGCTGCCCGGGCTGGGCCACAGCGCGCACGTCGAGGACCCGGCTGCGGTGCTCGCCCTGCTCGACCCGTACCTCTGAGCGGGCCTACACCACGGCGCGTGGCGCCGGGACCGCCCGGTCGGGTTCCAGCTCCCGGCGGGCGGCGGCGAGGAACGCCTCGGCGTACCCGTCGGCGGGGAAGTCACCCAGGTAGCGCGTCCGCGCCGCCCAGCGCTGCGCCGCCTTCGGGTCGGCGGCCAGCAGGTCGGTGAGCACCTCGTCCACGTTCGACATGTCCCGCCGCAGCACGTAGCCGGACGCGGCGAGCGGGAACCGCTCGACGAAGTGCTCGCCGTCGGCGCCGGTGTCGGTGACCGCGTACGGCTTGCCGGAGTAGAGCCAGTCGGAGATGACCCCGGAGACGTCGGAGACCAGCGCGTCGGCGCGGTTGACGCACTCGGTGAGCGTCAGCTCGCGGCTCGCGGCGGCGCCCCACAGGTGCGGCCGGCCGGTCTTGGCCCGGTCGGCGGCGAGCAGTTCGGTGAGCCGTGCGAGCTGACGGGCCGAGCCCGGGTTCTTGTCGGTGTACGGGTGGGCGCGCAGGATCACCGCGACCCCGCGGTCGATCAGCCGGCGGATCAGCGTCTCGGCCACCGGCAGCGAGCAGTAGTTGGCGTCGGCGTGGTGCCCGGTCCAGGTCGGGGTGTAGAGGACCGTGGGATGCGCCGACGAGGTGACCGGCTTTCGGCGTACCTCGATCGCCTCGACCTGGGGACGACCGACCACGACGAACTTGTCGGCGGGGATCTCCACGCCGGCGCGGGCGTACCTGTCGATAGCCGCCTGCCCGGCCACGAAGATCTTGTCGAAGATGGCCGAGACCGGGTTGGCGCTCGGCGCCTTGTCGCTGTCGCCGTGGTGCAGCTGCACGTGGGTGAGCTGGTTGAACCGGATCAGGTGGGCGTTCTTCGCGCCGTGGTTGACGTAGAACGCCACGCGCAGGCTGGGCACCAGTGCCTCGTCCAGCGCCTTCAGCGTGGGACAGAGGACCACCGGGGCGCGGGTGGCGGCGGCGACCGCGGGCAGGAGTTCCGGCTCGCGCAGCACCACCACGAACGGGCGCCCGATCCGCTCCAGGTACGGCAGCCACATGGTGACCTGATATTCCGAGCCGGGTGGGGCGGAGAAGTGCAGCACGAACTCGGGCTGGTGGCGGCGCAGGGCGCGGCCGACCGGGCCACCTCCGGCGGGCGGCCGGAACCGGCGCCGGGCGAGGTCGAGCGCGACCGCCCCGCAGCCGGCGCCGACGAGCAGCGTGGCGGCGAGCGCCGTGACGGCCGGCAGGGCCAGGGCAGCGGCGAGCGCCACCAGGGCGAGCAGCACCAGCAGCGCGTCGCCGAGCCGGGCGGCCACGACCGGCGTCCACGTGCGGACCGGGAGGTTCGCCGCCCGGATCTCCAGCGCGCCGGCCTGTCGCAGCGGGCCGACCAGCAGCACCAGGCCGAGCAGGACGAGCGCGGTGGCCGCGAGGGCCGGGTCGAAGCCGTCGTCGAGGCGACGGCTGTAGCCGACGAGGATGCCGGCGGCGACGAGCACCGTCTCGGCGAGACCGTCGGCCGACGGCCGGACGCGGCGCTCCCACGCGGTGGCGGCGAGGGCCGCGACGGCCAGGGCCAGGCCCCAGCCGGTGGCCCCGGTGAGCGCCACGACGAGGAAGGCCAGCACCGCCAGCCCGGTGGTCAGCACCCGGGCGAGCAGCTTGCGGACCAGGTCACCACGCATCTGGTACGTCCCGTCGGGTTCAGGCGTCGGCGGACAGCTCGGACCGGTGCGGGCCCGGCTGGGCCGGTACCGCGGCCACCTGCTCGCCGGGGGACCGGCGTACGTCGACCACCTGGCCGGTCAGCTCGGAGATCAGCACGTCCAGGGACGCCTGCGCGACCGCCTCGGAGGAGAGCAGCGTGTGCTCCGGCTCCTCGCCGAACGCCCGCGTCCGCATCGGGGTGGCGGTGCGCTCCGGGTTGACGCAGTTGACCCGTACGCCGAACTCGGCCCATTCGTCGGCGAGCGCCTGGGTCAGGTTGACCAGCGCGGCCTTGGTGGCCGAGTAGAGCGCGTAGCGGGCCCGGCCGCGGGTGTAGGAGCTGGACGTGTAGAGCAGCAACTGGCCCTTGGTCTGCTGGAGGTACGGCAGCGACTGGCGCGCGATGGTGACCGGGCCGACGAAGTTGACGTGCAGGAGACGGTCCATCGTCTCCTCGTCCATCTCGGCCAGCGCGCCCTTCTCCAGGATGCCGGCCGTGACCACCACGTGGTCGATCCGGCCGGTCGCCTCGAACGCGGTCTTCAGCGCGGCGGCCACGTCCTCGCCGCGCTCGACGTGCGTGCCGGTGGTGGAGCGGCTGAACGGGAAGACCTGGGCGCCGTAGCCGCGGGCCAGCTCGGCCAGGTCGTGGCCGATGCCGTAGCTGCCGCCGAAGACCACGATGGTCCGGCCGGTCAGCTCCTCGGCGTAGCTGCGGTGGTCGGTCAGCCGGGGCGCCTGGGCGGCGGCGAGCTGGAACAGCTTGTCGGCCAGGTGCACGTCGACCGGGTGGGTGACCTTGATGTTCTCGTCCGAGCCGTCGATCACCTTGATCGGCGTGCCGGGCAGGTAGCGCAGCACCACGCCGCAGTCGTCGGTGGCGGCGAAGTCGGGGTCGCCCTCGGCGCGGCGGTACGCCTCGCGGATCGTGCCGGAGCGGAACGCCTGCGGGGTCTGGCCGCGGCGCAGCCGGGCGCGGACCGGGATGTCGGTGATGCAGTCGTCCGCGTCCACCTGGACGATCGTGTCGGCGGACGGGATGGCCACGTCCACCGCCGAGTAGGTCCAGAGCGCGTTCACGCACTCGCGCACGATCCGGGCGCTGACCAGCGGGCGGACCGCGTCGTGGAAGAGGATGTTGACGTCGCCCTCGCCGACCGCGTCGAGCGCGATGCGGGTGGTGTCGTTGCGGGTCTCGCCGCCCTCGATCACCTTGCTGACCTTGCGGAAGCCGGCGTCGGCGACGATGCGCTGCGCGTCGTCCACGTGCCCGGTCGCCATCAGCACGATGATCTCGTCGATCTCGGCCGCGGCCTCGAAGACGGCCAGCGTGTGCTCGATGATCGGCTTACCGGCGATCTTGAGGAGCTGCTTCGGGATGCCCAGCCCGAGGCGCGTGCCGGTCCCCCCGGCGAGGATCACGGCCACCGTACGTGCGGGGCGCCAGGGTGCCGGGCTCGCCGGCGTGGCGTCCGGTGCGGTGGTGTGGTCCTGCGTCATTGCCGTACCTCACTCTGGGTGAAAGGGGATGGATCCGAAAACCTTAACGCGGACGCCGGAGCGCACCGCCGCGGGCGGAACCCGGTGCGGTGCGCTCCGGCGCGCTACTTCTGGTTCTCGTACGCGTCGCAGACCTCCTTGGTGGGGCCGTCCATCTTCAGGACGCCGCTCTCCAGCCAGATGGTCCGCTCGCAGGTGTCCCGGATCGAGCCGATCGAGTGGCTGACCAGGAAGACCGTGCCGGCGCTGTCGCGCAGCTCGCGGACCCGCTGCTCGCTGCGGACCCGGAACTTGCGGTCGCCGGTGGCCAGCGCCTCGTCGATGAGCAGCACGTCGTGCTTCTTCGCCGAGGAGATCGCGAAGCGCAGCCGGGCGCCCATGCCGGAGGAGTAGGTGCGCATCGGCAGCGAGGCGAAGTCGCCGCGCTCGTTGATCCCGGAGAACTCGATGATCTCCGGGGCGATCCGCCTGACCTCCTCCGGCTGCATGCCCATGGCCAGGCAGCCGAGCACCACGTTGCGCTCGCCGGACAGGTCGTTGAGCAGCGCGGCGTTCACCCCGAGCAGCGACGGCTGGCCCTTCGTGTAGACCGCGCCGCGGGCCGGCGGGAGCAGCCCGGCGATGGCCCGCAGCAGTGTGGACTTGCCGGAGCCGTTGCTGCCGATCAGGCCGATCGCCTCACCCTCGTACGCGGTGAAGCTCACGCCCTTCACCGCGTGCACCTCGCGGATGTTCGGCGCCTTGGTGCGGGAGACGATCCGCTTGAGCGCGGAGACCGGCGTGGTGCCGCCGCTCGCGCCCTTGTGGATCCGGTAGATCACGTGCACGTCGTCCACCACCACTGTGGGGACGCGACCCGAGTCGGTCACCGGGCCGGCGTTCAGCGGCAGGGTCTGCTCAGCCACGGCCGTACTCCTTCTCTCCGCGCCAGAAGTAGACGAACCCGCCGACGCCCATCACGACCGCCCAGAACAGGCCGAGCGTCCACAGCTTCAGCGGCGAGCTGATCAGGTTCGCCTGGTGCGAGTCGAGCAGCGCGTAGCGGGCCAGCTCGATGAAGACCAGCGGTGGGTTCCACTCCAGGACGTTCGCCGCCCAGCCCGGCAGGTGCTGGCGGATGAGCGCCACCGGGTAGAGCACGCCGGAGGCGTACAGCCAGGTGCGCATCACGAACGGCATGATCTGCTTGAGGTCGGTGGCCTTGGAGCCGAGGCGGGCCATGACCATGCTCAGTCCGACGTTGAAGATCGTCTGGAGCAGCAGTATCGGCGCGATCAGCACCCACCGCAGGGTGATCGGCTCGCCGGTGATCAGCACGATGGCGGCAAGCACGACCATCGACATGAGCAGCTGCTGGAGCTGCACCAGCGTCACCGTGATCGGCAGCGCGGCCCGGGGGAACTGCAGCGCCCGGATCAGGCCCAGGTTGCCGGTGATCGCGCTGACGCCGTTCGTCGCCGCCGTCTGCGTGAAGATGAAGATGAAGATGCCCGTGCACAGGTACGCGATGAAGTTCGGCACGTTCCGGTGCTGGGCCAGGATCACGCCGAAGATCAGGAAGTAGACGGCCGCGTTGGTGAGCGGTGTCAGCACCTGCCAGAGCTGGCCGAGCTGGGTGTTGCTCAGCGAGGAGGCGACCTTCGCCCGCGAGTACGCGGTCATGAAGTGCCGGTACGCCCACAGCCGGCGGGCGTACTCGCCCAGGGGTGGTCGTTCCCCGGCCACCCGTAGTCCGTACCGCTGGGCCAGTTCGGCCCGGGTCAGTCCGGATTCGGGGTCGGCCACCGCGGTGTTGGCCATGTTGAGGCGCTCCGATCTTTCGTGCTGATGGGGAGCAGTGCGGTGAAGTGATCCAGCGTGGCCGGGCGGAAGGAGCCGCCTCGCTGCTGCATGGAAGGTAGTCCACCGAACGTCGGGACGCAACCGTACCGTCGTTGCGCTACATTGTTCCACGTGACGACCGAGAAGAGGCGTGCCCCGGCCGGCGCGGCGGTGCTGCGCGGCGAGATCACCAGCGCCATCCGCGCCGCGGTGATGCAGGAGTTGGCCGAGGTCGGCTACGGTCGCCTCTCCATCGAGGCGGTGGCCCGCCGCGCCGGTGTGAGCAAGACCGCCATCTACCGCCGCTGGCGTTCCAAGCTCGATCTGGTGCTGGACATGGTCTCGGCGGTGGCCGGCCGGAACATCCCGCTGCTGGACACCGGCAGCCTCCGCGGTGACCTGGAGATCCTGTTGCACGTGCTGGCGCGCGCGTTGCGCCACCGGCTGGCCGCGCAGATCATCCCGGACCTGCTGGCCGAGGCCGCCCGCAACCCGCAGATCGCGGAGAAGTTGCAGGCCGCCCTGGACGACTACCAGCAGGCGGTGGGCCGGATCCTGATCGGCCGGGCGGTCGAGCGCGGCGAGCTGTCCCCGGCCACCGACCGGCGTGCCGCGGTCGATCTGATCGTCGGTCCGGTCTACTGGCGGATGGCGATCTCCCGGGCCCCGCTGGAGCCGGCCGAGGTGCCCCGGATGGCGGCCGCGATCGTCGCCGCCCTGCGGGTAGCATGCGTGGAGCCTGCGCGCGACGAGGTGGAAGTGTGAGCCCCGGGCCGCCCCCGGAGGTCCGTCGCCGATCATGAACAGAAGGTCACAACCAGTCGGACAATCAGTGCGAACGGCTGGTTTCCCCGACAGGGCAGTACCATCCCCCGAAATGTCTCCCATGAACCACGCTTCGACAGGAGGAAGCCCCATGGCCGGGCCGCATCCAGAGTTCATTCCCCCCGCACGGCCGATCATCGGCGAAGCCGAGATCGAGGCGGCCGTCCGGGTGCTGCGGAGCGGCCGGGTCGTGCAGGGCCCCGAGGTCGCGGCGTTCGAGGAGGAGTTCGGCGACCTGGTCGGCGGCCGGCACTGCATCGCCGTCAACTCCGGCACCTCCGCGCTCCAGCTGACGCTGATGGCGCTCGGCTTCGGTCCGGGCGACGAGATCATCGTCCCCTCGTTCTCGTTCGCCGCCAGCGGCAACGCGGTCCGGCTGGTCGGCGCCGAGCCGGTCTTCGTGGACATCGAGCCAGGCAGCTTCTGTGTGGACCCGGAGGCAGTCGCCGCCGCGATCACGCCGAAGACCGTCGCGATCATGCCGGTGCACCTCTACGGCCACCCGGCCGCGATGGACCGGATCACGGCGATCGCGCAGCAGCACGGCCTGGCCGTGGTCGAGGACGCCGCCCAGGCGCACGGCGCCGAGCTGAACGGCACCCCGGTCGGCGCGTTCGGCACCGCCGGCTGCTTCAGCTTCTACCCGACGAAGAACATGCACTCCCTCGAG
Source organism: Micromonospora sp. NPDC005686 (assembly GCF_042871665.1). Lineage (NCBI taxonomy): Bacteria > Bacillati > Actinomycetota > Actinomycetes > Micromonosporales > Micromonosporaceae > Micromonospora > Micromonospora sp. NPDC005686. The sequence goes on along the minus strand of NZ_JBIAIY010000009.1, from coordinate 119,886 downwards.
GGCGGCATGATCAGCACCGCCGACGCCGAGCTGGCCCGCACCCTGCGGTTGCTGCGCAACCAGGGCATGGAGCAGCGGTACGCGAACGAGATCGTCGGCGCCAACATGCGCATGACGGACGTGGCCGCCGCCATCGGCCGGGTGCAGCTCACCCAGCTCGGCGAGTGGACCGAGCAGCGCCGCGCCAACGCCAAGTTCCTCGACTCGGCGATCACCGGCATGATCACCCCGCCGGTCGCCGACGGCGCCAAGCACGTCTACCACCAGTACACGGTGCGGGTGCGGGGCAACCGCGACGCCGCCCAGGCCCGCCTCACCGAGCTGGGCATCGGCAACGCGGTCTACTACCCGACCCCGATCCACCGGCTCAAGCCGTACCTCACCGCCGACGGCAAGCCCGGCCCGTGGGACCTGCCGGAGACCGAGCGGGCCGCCGCCGAGGTGGTCTCGCTGCCGGTGCACCCGTCGCTGAGCCAGGCCGACCTGGAGCGGATCGCCGAGGGCGCGAACCTGGCCGGCGGTGCCCGGTGAGCGCGAGGAGTGAGCCGGGTTTGCGAGCCCCGCAGTCGCGAACGAAGGAGGGCGCAGTGAGTGGACGGAAGCTGCGGGCCGGTCTGATCGGCCTCGGCGCGATGGGCCGCAACCACGCCCGCGTGCTGTCCAACCTGGACGGTGTCGAGCTGGTCGGCGTGGTCGACCCGGCCGGCGACGTGACCGGCACGCTGCGCGCGCCCGTCGTACCCGAGCTGAGCGACCTGCTCGCCCTCGGCGTCGACTACGCGGTCGTGGCCTGCCCGACGGCGCTGCACGAGCCGATCGGCATGGAGCTGGCCGCCAACGGCGTCTGCGCGCTGATCGAGAAGCCGCTGGCCCAGTCCGTCGAGGCCGCCACCCGGCTGGTCGAGGCGTTCGAGAACGCCGGCCTGGTCGCGGGCGTCGGGCACATCGAGCGCTACAACCCGGCGCTGCAGAGCCTGCGCACCCGCCTGGAGGCCGGTGAGCTGGGCGAGGTGTTCCAGGTCGTGACCCGGCGCCAGGGCCCGTTCCCGCACCGGATCGCCGACGTCGGCGTGGTGATGGACCTGGCCACCCACGACATCGACCTGACCGCCTGGGTGACCGGCCAGCAGTACAGCTCGGTCGCCGCCCGCACCGTCTCGCGCAGCGGCAGGCTGCACGAGGACATGGTCGCCGTGGTCGGCCAGCTCGCCGACGGCACGATGGTCAACCACCTGGTCAACTGGCTCAGCCCGCTCAAGGAGCGGTCCACTGTCGTCACCGGCGACAAGGGCTGCTTCGTGGCCGACACGCTCACCGCCGACCTGACGTTCTACGCCAACGCCGCCATCGACACCGAGTGGGAGGCGCTGCGCGCCTTCCGCGGCGTGGCCGAGGGCGACATGGTCCGCTTCGCCATCCCGAAGCGGGAGCCGCTGCTGGTCGAGCACGAGCGCTTCCGGGACGCGGTGGAGGGCAAGCAGAGCGACATCGTCACGCTGCGGCAGGGCCTGCGTACCGTGCGGGTCGCCGCCGCCCTGCTGGAGTCGTCCGCCGACGGCAAGGTCGTGTCCGTCGCGGCCAGCGGCAGCGACGCGGAGCCGGCACTGCGATGAGCCCGGCGCCGGTGCGGCGGACGGTCTCGGCGGTACGGCGGCGGATCCCCCGGCGGGTGCGCATCGCGCTCCGCCGGGCCGCCGCCGGCACGCGGCCCTGGCAGACCCCTTCGGTACGCGAACTGTGTGAGCTTCCCGCCGGCACGCCGCTGCTGGTGCACGCCGGCGGGATCACACGCGACCGGGCGCTGGACGGCGTGCTGCGCGCCCTGGCCCGGTTGCCCGAGGTCCACCTGGCGCTGGCCTGTGACGAGGCGGAGCGGGCGGCGGCCCAGGACCTGATCCGCCGGGCCGGCAAGGCCCGGCGCCGGGTCCACGTGGTGCCGCGCCCGCGCCCGGTGACGGCTGCGTTTCTCGCTTCCGCGGACGTGGGGGTGTTCGGGTTCGACCCGGACGCCGGCCTCGACCTGCTGGACACCTTCCGCACCGCCGGACTGCCGGTGGTCGCGGCCGACAGCCGGGCGGTCCGCGAGCACCTGGCCCGGCACGGCGTGGGTGATCTCTTCGCCCCCGGCTCGCTGCCGTCCTTCACCAAGGCGGTGGAACGGGCCCGGCAGCGCGGCGAGGAGCCGCCGGAGCCCCCGGTCGCGCCGATCGAAGCCGGCACTCCCGGCCCCTGGCGTCCGCTCGGCGCCGGGCCGATCCGGTTGGGGCTGGGCACGGCGAACCATGCCGGGCAGCTCTCCGCCCTGGCGGTGGCGATCACCACCGCGCGCGCCGACGTCGGCGTCGAACTGGTGATGGCCAAGCCGCCGGCCACCTACCGCTACCCGGCCGACCGCTACCTGAACTACCCCGGTGAACACCGGCTCGACGTGCAGGCCGCGCAGGCCGAGCGGGTGCTCGGCTGGTACACCCACCTGATCGTGGACGCGTTCCGCCCGGTGCTCGGCCGGGCCAACGGCGACGACATCTCCGCGGACCTGCCCGCGCTGCGCCGGGCCCGGCTCAAGGTCGCGCTGCTGGCGCACGGCAGTGAGATCCGCCACCCCGGCGCGCACCTGGAACGGCATCCCGAGTCCGCGTTCCGGGACGCCCCGGAGGACCTGGTCGGGCAGCTCACCACGGTGACCGAACGGAACCGGCGCACCGCCGAGGAGAGCGGCCTGCCGTTCTTCGTGACCACCCCCGACCTGCTGGACGACGTGCCGTTCGCCACCTGGGCGCCGCTGATCGTCGACGTGGACGCCTGGGCCTGCGACCGCCCGGTGCTGGAACGCGCCCGGCCGGTGGTGCTGCACGCGCCGTCGAAACGGTGGACCAAGGGCACCGACCGGCTCCTGCCCCGGTTGCAGGAGCTGCACGACCGACGGATCATCGAACTGTGCCTGGTGGAAGGGCTGCCGCACCACGAGATGCGCCGCCAGGTGCAGGAGTGCGACATCGTGGTCGACCAGCTGGTGATGGGCAGCTACGGCACCTTCTCCTGCGAGGGGATGGCCGCCGGCAAGGTGGTGGTGGCGTACGTCAGCGAGGGCCCGCACCGGGCCGCCGGAGTCGCGCCGCCGATCGCCAACGCCACGCCCGGAACGCTCGTCAAGACCATCGAGTCGTTGCTCGACGACAGGCCCGCCGCGGTCGCCCTGGCCGCGGAGGGCGCACGTTACGTCCGTGACCACCACGACGGGCGACGCACCGCCGAGGTCTTCGACGCGTTCCTGCGGTGACCCGTCCGCCCACCACCCACGCCCGCCCCGTCAACGAGGAGAAACACCCGATGCAAGCTGGCGCTAACAGCGATGCCCGACCGACCCGGGGCCGGGTGGTGATGCTGGTCGACAACGGCGTCCACGGCGACTCCCGGGTGCAGAAGGCCGCGCGGTCGGCCGCCGACGCCGGCTGGGAGGTCTTCCTCCTCGGCATCCGTAACGCCCACTCCGACGTCGACACCTGGCGCATCGGCGACGCCGAGGTGCGACTGCTGCGCGTGCCCAAGCCGCTGCACCGGCTGCCCCGCGAGTACAGCCGGTCGCTGCGCCGGCCGCTGGCGTACGCGTCCACCACCAAGGCCGCCTACCGGGTCCAGGAGATCAAGGCCTGGCAGGCCGACCTGTTCGAGCGCCGCGTCCGGACCCAGGCGCTGGGCGGCGGGCTGCCGGCCACCGTGGGCCGGGCGGCCCAGCTGCCGGCCCGCGCCGCCGCCACGGCGCTCGCCCGCTGGGTGCGGCTGCGCAGCCGGGAGACCCGCCGGCTGCGCACGTCGCAGGCCGACCCGGAGGCGCTGTTCAGCCGCCTGCCCGTGCGGTTCTGGCAGGGGCTGATGGGCGACCGTGCCTGGCGCCGGCTGGACCCGGGCCTGTGGGACTTCGAAATCGCCTTCCGCAAGACGCTCGACGAGCTCAAGCCGGACATCATCCACGCCAACGACTTCCGGATGCTCGGCATCGGCGCGCGCGCGACGCTGCGGGCCCGGGCCGCCGGGCGGCGGACCAAGCTGGTGTGGGACGCCCACGAGTTCGTCGGCGGCATCACCGGCCGGGCCGACAACCCGCGCTGGCTGCCGGCCCAGATCGCCTACACGGCCGAGTACGCCGCCTACCCGGACGCGGTGGTGACCGTCTCCGACACGCTCGCCGACCTGCTCCAGGAGACCCACGGCCTGTCCGACCGGCCGGCCGTGGTGCTCAACGCGCCGATGGCGCCGCCGGCCGAGGCCGACGGCGACGTGCCGGACCTGCGGGCCCTGTGCGGCGTGGACGCCCGTACGCCGGTGCTCGTCTACTCCGGTGCGGTGAACCCGAGCCGGGGCTGCCAGATCATGGTGGAGGCGCTGCCGGAGCTGCCCGGTGTGCACGTCGCGTTCGTGACCATGAACCCGAACGGCGACAACCAGTTCTCCGAGGCGCTACGGGAGCGCGCCGCCGAACTCGGCGTCGCGGACCGCGTGCACCTGCTGCCGTACGTGGCGCACTGGCAGGTGGTGCCGTTCCTGTCCGGCGCGGACGCCGGGGTCATCCCGATCCACCACAAGCCCAACCACGAGCTGGCGCTGATCACCAAGTTCCTGGAGTACTCGCACGCCCGGCTGCCGATCGTGGTCAGCGACGTGAAGACCATGGCGCAGACCGCGCGGGCCACCGGGCAGGGTGAGGTGTTCACCGCCGAGGACCGGGCCGACTACGTCCGGGCCGTCCGGGCCGTGCTCGACGACCCGGAGCGCTACCGGGCGGCCTACGACAAGCCCGGCCTGCTGGAGGGCTGGACGTGGGAGGCGCAGGCCCGGATCCTCGACGAGGTGTACGCCTCGCTGCTGGGCGGGTCCCAGGGCGGGGCGTGTCCCCCGTCGTCCCGGCGTCCCGAGGACGAGCGGGAGTACGCCGCCACCGCGCGCTGATCCCCGGCACGAAACGGTTCGGCCGGCTCCCCGCCACGGGGAGCCGGCCGATCTCGTCGTACGTCGGTCAGCCGGCGGTGGCCGGCGGTTCCAGCAGCAGCCGGTCGAAGTCCTTCTGCGTCACCGACCAGTCCCAGGTGCTCAGCACGTGCGACGCCGCGGCCCGGCCCGCCTCCCGCCAGACCTCCTCGGTGGCGGTGAGGGCCAGGATCCGCTCGGCGGCCTCCTGCGGCGTGCCCACCACCCAGTCGCTGGGGAACAGGCTGCGGGCGCTGTGCGGACGGCCGGCGAAGAACGGCCAGTCGCGCACCACGGGCACCGCGCCGCTGGCCGCGCCCTCGACGAGCGCACAGTGGAAGCTCTCCCGCAGCGAGGTGCTGAGGATGACCCCGACGTCGGTGAGCGCGCCCGGCACGTCCGAGGTGCGGCCGGTCCGCACCACCGCGCCGGACGGCTCCAGCTCGGCCAGCTCGGCGTCGAGTTCCCGGACGTAGGCGGCGATCGCCGGGCTGAGCTCCGGGTTCAGGTCGTCGCCGACGAGCTTGAGGCGGTACCGCTCGTCGTGGCGGCGCAGCTCGCGCAGCACCGCCAGGGCCCAGCGGGGGTCCTTCGCCAGCGAACTCGTCCCGACCAGCCCGAGGGTGAACCGGCTGTCCGCGGAGGCCTTCGGCGCCACGTACCGGTGCAGGTCCATCGCGTTGGTGATCATGTGGGTCCGGGGCCCCTGCGGGGCGCGCAGCCGCGGCACGGCGGCCAGCGCGAGGTCACGCAGGTGCTCGGAGACGAACACCACGTCGTCCACACGAGACCAGTCGGTCAGGTGCGGCCACCAGCTGAACGCCTCGAAGCTGTGCAGGCGGACGATCACCCGGGTGGTGCCCGGGTCGATCATCGTCAGCATGGCGGCGCCGAGGTTGCACCAGTCCACGAAGACCGTGTCCGCCCACTCCAGGTGGGGGCCCCACGCCTCCTGGACCTCGCCGGCCCGCTTGGAGGCGCCGGCGAGCATGTGGAGCGTCACGTTGGTGCGGCCGTTGCTGAGCACCGGGAGGATCGACTCCTCCATCAGGTTCAGCCGGCGGACCTCCACCCCCGGCATCGCCTCGTAGCGCTCCAGGATCGGCCCGAGGAAGTTGTCGTTCAGCCCGGTGAAGAAGAGCATCCGGTGCGGCCGGCCGGCCGGCGGGAACGCCGCCGGGCTCTGCCGCCCGCGCGGCGTCGCCAGCGCCTGCCCGGCCTCGCTGTTGTGCAGCGGCGCGAGGAACTTCTCCGGGTCCTCGGCCAGCGGCGAGGTGGTGCCGTCGAACTGCACGATGCGGTGGAACATCAGGTTGAACGCCCGCAGCACGTGCGGCGCGGCCTTGCCCGGGTTGCGCTTCTTGAGGAAGCCGTCGGCGAGCTTGAGCTGACCCCGCACCACTGTCATCAGGTGCTCGGGCACCTTGCCCTGGCTCAGTTCCGCGTCCACGATCGGGCCGAGGAGCTGGCCCTTCGTCGCCGGGCTCTTGAGGCGGCCCTGCGCCGCCAGCGCCAACCGCTTCGCGCTGGCGTCGTGCCCGGTCTTGAGCATGGTGCCGGTGACCCGCCGGGCGATCGTGCCGCGGTGCCGTTCCGGCAGGCCGGGCGCGGTGACGGCGCCCTGCCAGAACCAGCGCACCGGGCCGAGCTTCATGGCCCGCCCGCCGGTGCTGATCTCGAACACCCGCTTCGCCAGGTCGACGGTCTGGCTGCGGGTGGCGCTCGCCAGCACGCTCGGGGCCGGACCGACGGTGTTCAGCCGCGGACGGCGGTAGCGCGCCGGGTCGGTGGACCGCTTCTCCACCGCGCGCAGCGCCGGGGCGATGCCGTAGACGGCGTCGGCCCGCCGGTACCGCTGCGCGAGCTGCCAGACGGTGTGCAGTGCCTGCGCGTCGAGCGCGACCAGGACGTCGGCCCGCTTGGCGTGCCGGCGCACCCACGGGTCGCGCTGGGCGCGCAGCCACGGGCGCCGGGCCGGGGCCGCCCGCTTGACCATCCGGCCGAACCGGGGGCCCAGCTCCTTGGCGGTGGGCAGCAGGTGCACCTCGGCCAGCTCGGTTGCCGCCGGGATCTTCTCCACCGGGTCGAAGGTGGTGGCCACCCGTACGGTGACGCCCTTGTCGCGGAACTGCTGGAGCGCGTCGGTCAGGACCGCCACCCGTCCGGGGACGGTGCCCATAACCATCAGGACCTCGATCATGACCTACCTTCTCGGGCCAGGACGCGCGCGCCGGCGGGGGAGGGCTGTGCGGTGCCGGCCGTGCCGCCGGCGCCCAGCACCAGGTCGGTCACCTCCCGGACGGCGGGGATGAGCTGCTCCTCGCGGGCGTACTGCCGCGCCTCGGCGCGGGCCTTCTCCCGTTCGGCCTCGTCCGCGGTACGGGCCATCGCGGCGGCCCGGCGGAAGGCGCCGGCCAGCTCGGCCGGGTCCAGCCCGACCGCGCCGGTCCAGAGCGGGTAGGTGGACAGCACCGTGGAGGCGTCGTGGTCGGCCTCGTGGGCGGAGACCACCGGCAGGCCGGTGGCCATGTACTCGTACACCTTGCCGGAGGTCATGTACCGGCCGCCGGTCACCATCAGCACCACCGCGTCCCACCGGGCGTAGAGGTCGACCACCTCGGCCTTGGGCACCGAGCCGCCGACCAGCACGCCGTCGACGGCGGCGGCCCTGAGCAGCTCCGCGTGCGCGTTGTCGCCGCGCGCCCAGGCGGCGCCGATGTGGCCCCGCACCTCGAAGCGGGCGTCGGCCAGCGCCGGGTCCTCCGCGCGCGCCGTGCGCCAGCCCTCCAGCACGGCGCTCAGCAGCGGTACGGGAAGGTTCAGCGCGCCGAGGTAACCGAAGGTCAGCGGCCGGTCCGGCGGGGCGGGGCGGACCTGGGCCGGGATGCTCGCCGCGTCGTAGCCGTTGCGCACGACCCGCATCTTGTGCGCCAGCTCCGGATAGCGCTCGCGGTACCAGCGGGAGATCGGCTCGTTCACGTTCCAGATGGCGACGGCGTTGGTGAGCAGCTTGATCTCCCACTGCCCGGAGACCGACTCGCGGGTGAACGCCTCACCGTTGTTGATCACGTCGACCGACCAGCCGTCGCGGAAGTCCACCACGTACGGCACCTGGTGCGTCTCCCACAGCTTCCAGGTCGCGGAGAGGTTCACGTACGGCGCGCAGGTGGTCACCAGCAGGTCGACGTGTCGCTCCTTGTGGATGCGGAGCAGGGCCTTCTCCAGCGCCGGACGCCAGCCGCCGAACACCGGCTCGGGGAAGACCTTGAGGTTCTGCTTGCGCAGGCCGGCCAGGTAGTCCAGGTGCGCCAGGGCGCGCTGCTCGGTGAACGTGCGGATGTCGGTTTCGAGGTCGTCGCGGAACAGCGGCAGCTTCACCACGCGCACGTTGGGGTCCACGCCCTCGGAGAGGGTGTGGTCGAGTCCGTACTCCCGCTCCCAGGCTTCGTCGGCGATGGTGACAGCGGTCACGTCCCAGCCCGCGGCGGCGAACTGGTTGGCGGTCTCCCGCATCCGGTAGGCGCAGCTCTTGGCCGCCGGTGGGAAGCCGATCGCGAGGTAGACCATGTGCGGCCGGGACCCGGACCGTCGCGGCCGGGGGAGTTTCAACGAGTCCCAGAGAGTTCGCCCGTTGTTCATCGATTCCGATCCTGGGGAGGTTGGGGAGATGCCGTGTCGCGGCCTGGACGGCTCGGCCGGACGCGGCGCCTGCTGTACCGGTGGCCCGGTAACGACCGCCGGAGCGCGTGCGGACACTACAATAACGCCGTCGCGTGCGCCGGGCCCGCCGCCGCTCGGCGGCCACCCCGGGCGCCGTGCCCCGGATCACCGCACCTCCGCCGCCGGCCCGGCCGGCCGGACACGCCGTCTCGGCCGGTCCTCGACCGCGGCCTCCGCTTTCGTAGACTCCTACGCCATGACCGCGCCTGCGCCCGACACCCGCGACCGTGAGCCCGCCCGCAGCGGCGGCGACGGGCCCGTGGCCGACGACTCGTCCGATCCGGGGCCGTCCACCCCGCGCCCGACGACGACCACGGCCCCGGATCGGCCGGAGCAGCCGGAGCCGGACACGGCGGCCGAGAAGCGGCGCGGCGGCCGGTGGCGGCGGGCCGACGCGCTCGTGGCGCTGATCTACCTCGCCGGGGCGTTCTGGGTCACCGCCCGCGGCTGGCGCGACTACGACGGCCGGCTGCTCGGCAGCCGCCCGAACGACCAGGGCTTCAACGAGTGGATGCTGGCGTACGCGGCGCACGCGGTCACCAACCTGGAGAACCCGTTCTTCACCACGCTGCAGAACGCCCCGGCCGGCGTGAACCTGATGACGAACGTCGGGATGCAACTGCCCGGTCTGGTGCTCACCCCGTTCACCCTGCTGTTCGGCGCGTCCTTCTCCTATCTGCTGTTCATCACGCTGAACCTGGCCGGCACCGGATACGCCTGGTACCACGTGTTGTCCCGGCACGTGGTCGGCTCCCGGCCGGCCGCGTTCGTCGGCGGACTGTTCTGCGCCTTCGCGCCCGCGCTGATCTCGCACAGCAACGGCCACCCGCACATCACCGCGCAGTGGCTGGTGCCGTTCATCGTCTGGCGGGTGGTCGCGCTTTCCCGGGGCGAGCGGGTGATCCGCGACGGCCTGATCCTGGGCGGGCTGGTGGTGGCCCAGTTCTTCATCAGCCTGGAGATCCTCTTCCTGACCGCGCTCGGCTGCCTGATGCTGGTCCTCGCCTACCTCGCGTTCCGGCCCCGCGACGCGGTGCGCCGGCTGCGTCCGCTGCTGTCCGGCCTGGCGATCACCGGCGTGCTGGTGTCGGCCGCGGCGGCGTACCCGCTGTGGATGCAGTTCGCCGGGCCGCAGCACCGGGTCGGCCACCCCGGCACCCCGGACATCTACGCCCTCAAGCTCGGCTCGTTCGTCCAATTCGCCACCAAGTCGCTCGCCGGTGGCCCGACCAGCGCGATCGGCTGGGCGCCGAACACCACCGAGCAGGCCAGCTTCTACGGCTGGTCCCTGGTGGTGCTCGCGGCCGGTGTGCTCTGGTGGCTGCGCCGGGAGACCATCGTCCGGGTGCTCGGCGCCGTCGCCGTGGTGTCGGCGCTGTTCTCCATCGGCACCACCTGGACCGTCGGCACCCGTCGCACCGACGTCCCCGCGCCGTTCGCCCTGGTGCAGAACCTGCCCGTGTTCGACTCCGTGGTGGTGTCCCGGTTCGCGCTGATCACCACGGTGGCGCTCGGCGTGCTGCTGGCGGTCGCCGGTGACCGGCTCGCCGCCCGCCGGGGCGAACCGGCCGGCCGGCTGGCCGCCCGCGTCGGGGCCGTCGCGGTGGCCGCCGCGCTGCTGCCGATCCTGCCGATGCCGCTGGACGCGAAGGGCCGCACCCCGGTGCCGGACTTCGTCACCGCCGGCACCTGGCGTGACCACGTGGCGCCGGGCCGCACGCTGGTGCCCGTTCCGGTGAACGGCATGACGTCGCTGTACTGGAGTTCCGCCGCGGTGGCCGGCTTCGCCGTCCCCGAGGGCTACTTCCTCGCCCCGGTGTCCGCCACCGACAACACCGGCCGCTGGGGCGTCGACCCGCAGCCCACGGCGAAGCTGCTCACCGCCGTCTCGCTCGGCGAGCGGGACACCACCGTCGGCCCGGCCGACGTCGACCGGGCGCGCGCCGACGTCCGCCACTGGAAGGCCGACGCGGTGGTGCTGCCCGACCGGGGCGCGCGCCGCCACGACGACCTGAAGACCGTGCTGGACGCGCTCTACGGCCCGGGGGAGCGGGTCGCGGACGTCTGGGTCTGGGACGTCCGGCCGTTCACCCGCTGACCGGTCACGGCGACTTCGTCCAGATCATCAGCAGGTAGCCGCCGAAGTAGGCGGAGAACGCGACGAGCGTCGCCAGCACCGTGGCGGCCCGGGCCCAGCCGGCCCGGGCCAGGCCCACGGCGGCGGGCAGCAGCAGCGGGAACGCCGGCAGCAGGAACCGTGCCTTGGAGTGGTAGTAGCCGGCCGCGCCGAGCGTGGTGACGAGCATCAGGCCGCTGTAGAGCAGCAGCTGCCACGGCTGCCTGTCGATCGCGCTCAGCACGAAGAACATGATCGACAGCAGCGCCACCACGGTGACCACCAGCAGCGGCAGCGCCGCCAACTGGACCAGCGCCCGCTGCCCGCGGTCGACCGTGTAGACGCCGAAGTCGAACGTGGTGCCCCACCCGGCGGACTGGATGTGGAACCAGCCGTCCAGCCGGCCGGTCCGGTCGCCCACCCAGGCCAGGTAGCCCAGCCAGCCGGCCGGGGCGAGCAGCAGCGCCGCCCAGGGCCGCCAGCCGTCGCGCCGCTTGACGATCGCCAGCAGCGCGGCCAGCCCCACCACCGGGATCAGCGACGAGGCGGTGGGCCGGGTCAGGCCGGCGAACAGGCACACCACGCCGGCGGCGACCCAGTGGCGGCGCAGCAGCGCGTACAGCGTCCACGCGGCCAGGGCGGTGAACAGGCTCTCGCTGTAGCCCATCGACTCCACGACGGCGTGCGGCACGGCGCCCCAGAGCGCGGCGAGCAGGATGCCGGTGCGCCGGTCGTGCAGGTGCGCGCCGATCGCGTACAGGCCCCAGGCGGCGGCCAGCGCGGCCAGCCACGCCACGATCAGGGCCGACTCGCGCGGGGTGAACGGGGAGATCCGCTCCAGGCCCGCGGTCAGGCCCGGGTAGAGCGGGAAGAACGCCATGTTGCTCTGCGTCTTCTCGTAGCCGTCGTAGCCGTGCTGGACGATCCCCGCGTACCAGTTGCCGTCGGCCCGGGTGAGCCGCTCGACCGGGGACTCGCCCAGGTTGCGGGCCCACAGGTAGACGACGAGCACGCCGATCAGCCGGATCACCGCGAACACCGCCAGCGCGGGGGCCGCGTCCCGGGCGGCGTCGCGCAGCCGCCGGACGGGGCCCGGCCGGACGGGTTCGGCTGTGGCCGGCCCGGTGTGCGGGGCTGGCGCGGGCCGGCTGGGTTCCTCGGTGGTCACCACGTCCATTGTGCGGTCCCGTTCGCGCTGAGCTGGGGATGTCCGAGGGCCCGCGTGGCGCGGCCGGCGACCCGGCGAACGACCCGGAGCGGGCGCCGGTCGTTGAACAGGATGGAGGGTAGCAACAGTCACACGAGGTCGGGGGGCACCGGCGGCGGCGGGCGTTCGGGCGCGATCCGCTGTCGTAGACTCGCTCGGGTCCGCGGGCGCGGTGCTGGCGATGACGAAACGGGCAGGAATGGGATCTGACGGCACGATCGCAGCGGCGGGCACCCGGGGACGGGTCGTGATGCTGGTGGACAACGGGGTCATGGGGGACTCCCGGGTGCAGAAGGCGGCTCGCTCCGCCGCCGACGCCGGCTGGGACGTCGTGCTGCTCGGCCGGGCGCCGGCCGGTCAGCCGCAGAGCTGGCGGGTCGGCGCCGCCGAGGTGCGCCTCGTGCCGATGCCCGAGCCGCTGGCCCGCCGCCGGCACGAGTTCCGCCGGGCCTGGCTGCGACACCCGCTCGCCTATCCGCCCAGCGGCATCGCGGCGCACCGTACCCAGGCGGTCAAGGCCTGGCGCGCGGACCTGGCGGTACGCCGGGCGGCGCTCACCGTCGCGGCCCGCGAGTCCGGCGCGGGCCGGCCCGGCGGGCTGCCCTGGGCCGCGCTGCGCGCCGAGGAGAAGCTGTCCGGCCTGACCCGCAAGTGGGTCGGGTTCCGCAACCGTCAGCTCACCCGGGCCCGCAAGGGCCGCAAGCTGGACGGCCCCTGGGACCGCGCGTACACGCTGTTCTGGCGGAAGCTGCGCGGCGACGGCGCATGGCGGCGCCTGGAGCCGGGGCTGTGGGACTACGAGCTGGCCTACGGGCCGGTGGTCGACGAGCTGGCGCCGGACCTGATCCACGCCAACGACTTCCGGATGCTCGGCGTCGGCGCCCGCGCGAAGGTCCGGGCAGCCGCGAAGGGCCGGCGGATCGCCCTGGTCTGGGACGCCCACGAGTACCTGCCCGGCGTGCAGCCGTGGCGCGACAACGCCCGCTGGCTGCCCGGCAACGTGGCGCACGAGCGGGAGTACGTGCCGTACGCCGACGCCACCATGACCGTCTCCGGCGGCCTGGCCGACCTGCTGCGCACCGAGCACGGGCTGGTCGAACGGCCGGCGGTCGTGCTCAACGCCCCGGCGGTCGACGAGCTGCCCGCCGACGCGGCCGAGCCGGCGCCGGACATCCGCGCCCGCTGCGGGCTCGGCCCGGACACCCCGCTGCTGGTCTACAGCGGGGTGGCCGCCGCCAAGCGCGGCCTCGGGGTGATGGTCGAGGCGCTGCCCCGGCTGCCCGGCGCGCACGTCGCGTTCGTGGTCAACAAGCCCGACTCGGCGTACGTCAGGGGCCTGGTCACCCGGGCCGGCGAGCTGGGCGCGGCGGACCGGCTGCACGTGCTGCCGTACGTGCCGCACCACCAGGTGGTCCGGTACCTCAGCGGCGCGCAGGTCGGCGTCATCCCGATCCAGCACTGGCCGAACCACGAGATCGCGCTGATCACCAAGTTCTTCGAGTATTCACACGCCCGCCTGCCGCTCGTCGTCTCCGACGTGCGCACCATGGCCGAGACTGTCCGGGAGACCGGTCAGGGCGAGGTGTTCCGCGCCGAGGACGTGGCCGACTTCGCCCGCGCGGTCACCGCGGTGCTCGCCGACCCGCAGCGCTACCGCGCCGCGTACGACCGGCCGGGCCTGCTGGCCGGCTGGACCTGGGAGGCGCAGGCCCGGGTGCTCGACGAGGTCTACACCCGGCTGCTGCCCGGCGCGCCGCCCCGTCCGGCGTCGCCGGCGCCCGCCCCGGTGGAGCCGGCACAGGTGGAGGTGGGGGCGTGAACGGGCCGGACGTGACAGTGGTGGTGGCGGTCTACAACACCATGCCCTACCTGACCGCCTGCCTCGACTCGCTCGTCGGGCAGACCATCGGCCTGGAGCGGCTGGAGGTCGTCGCCGTCGACGACGGCTCCACGGACGGCAGCGGCGCGGAACTGGACCGCTACGCGCAGCGCTACCCGGGCACGGTCCGGGTGCTGCACCAGGCCAACTCCGGCGGCCCGGCGGCGCCGAGCAACCTGGCGCTCGACCACGCCCGCGGCCGGTACGTCTTCTTCATCGGCTCGGACGACCACCTCGGCCCGGAGGCGCTGGAGCGCCTCGTCGACGCCGCCGACCGGTGGGACTCCGACGTGGTGCTGGGCCGGATGGTCGGCACCAACAAGCGGTACGTGCACCAGGCCGTCTACGCCACCACCCGGGAGCGGCTCGACCTGTTCGACAGCGACCTGCCCTGGTCGTTGTCGAACACCAAGCTGTTCCGGCGGGAGCTGATCGAGCGGCACGGCCTGCGGTTCCGCACGGACATGCCGATGGGCAGCGACCAGCCGTTCACGCTGGAGGCGTGCTTCCGGGCGAAGAAGGTGTCGGTTCTCGGCGACTACGAGTACTACTACGCGGTCAAGCGGGACAACGCCCAGAACATCACCTACGCCAGCCGGTTCTCCGAGCGGTTGCGCTGCGCCGAGGAGCTCGTCGGTTTCGTCGCCGGCCTGATCGAGCCCGGCGCGCGACGCGACGCGGTGCTGGTCCGCCACTTCACCTGGGAGGTGGCGAAGCTGCTGCGCGAGGAGTTCCTCACCCTCGACCCGGAGGTGCAGCGGCACGTCCACGACCGGATCCGCAAGCTCGCCGAGGCGTACCTGACCGACGGCGTGACCGCCCGGATGGCGCCGGAGGAGCGGCTGCGGGTGGCGGTGGCGCGCGACGGCGACCTCGACGCGCTGCGCACGTTGATCGGGCAGCAGTCGGACCGGTCCCTGCCCGACGTCGTCGTCGAGGGTGACAGCTGGTACGCCGACCACGTCGGCTTCCGCGACCCGGCGTTCGGCTATCCGGACGACTGGTACGACGTGACCGGCCGGGCCGCCGCGCTGCTGGCCAGGCTGACCGCGACCGGGCTGGCCTGGGGACGCGACGCCGCCGGGGCGCAGGCGCTGGTGATCACCGCGCGCAGCCGCCGGGCCGAGCTGACCGAGCTGAGCGCGGACGCGCTGCGCGTCAGCGTGGGCGATCTGACGGGTGTCACGTCGGTGGAGTCCGCCGGGCCCGGTACCGTCGTACGAACGGATTTCGCGGTGGACCGGTTGCTGGCGGTCGTCGCGGCGGCCGGCGAGCGTCGTATCGTGCGCGCCGAGGTCTCCGCCCTGGGCGGAACGGGCGCGGCGCCGCTGTGCGCCGACCACCCCGTCGGCGCACCCCGGCTGATGGCCCGGCGCGGAGTCCGATGGCACCTCGTCACGCCCACCACGAACCACAAGGGCCAGGTGATCGTCGCGATCACGCCGGTGACCCCCGGTCGGTTCCTTGCCCGCCTGCGCCGAATCTGGCCCTCTGGAGGAAAGTAGTTCATGAACATCTGCGTCGTCGCGCTCGGCAAGATCGGTCTTCCCCTGGCCGTGCAGTTCGCGTCGAAGGGGCACCGGGTGATCGGCGCCGACGTCTCCGAGCGGGTCGTCCAGCTGGTCAACGACGGTGCCGTGCCCTTCCCGGGCGAGGCCGACCTGGACGTCAAGCTCAAGGAGACGGTGGCCGCCGGCCTGCTGTCGGCCACCACCGACACCGCCGCCGCGGTCGCCGAGTCGGAGGCGGTCGTCGTGGTCGTGCCGCTGTTCGTGGACGCCGAGGGCGTGCCGGACTTCGGCTGGATGGACGACGCCACCCGGGCCATCGCCCGTGGGCTGAAGCCGGGCACGCTGGTCAGCTACGAGACCACGCTGCCGGTCGGCACCACCCGTAACCGGTGGGCGTCGATGCTCGCCGAGGGCTCCGGCCTGACCGCCGGCACCGACTTCCACCTGGTGTTCAGCCCTGAGCGGGTGCTCACCGGCCGGGTCTTCGCCGACCTGCGCCGCTACCCCAAGCTGGTCGGCGGCATCGACGAGGCGTCGGCCGCGCACGGCGTGCGGTTCTACGAGGCGGTGCTCGACTTCGACGAGCGGCCCGACCTGGACCGGCCCAACGGCGTGTGGGACCTCGGCTCGACTGAGGCGTCCGAGCTGGCCAAGCTCGCCGAGACGACCTACCGGGACGTGAACATCGGCCTGGCGAACCAGTTCGCCCGCTTCGCCGACACCGTCGGCGTGGACGTCACCAAGGTCATCGAGGCGTGCAACACCCAGCCGTACAGCCACATCCACTCGCCGGGCATCGCGGTCGGCGGCCACTGCATCCCGATCTACCCGCGGATGTACCTGTGGAACGACCCGGCCGCCACGGTGGTCCGCTCGGCCCGCGAGGCGAACGCGGCCATGCCGGAGTACGCGGTCGACCTCCTCGCCGCCGCGTACGGCGACCTGACCGGGGTGGGCGTGCTGGTGCTGGGCGCCGCCTACCGGGGCGGCGTGAAGGAGACCGCGTTCTCCGGTGTCTTCCCGACCGTTGACGCGCTGCGCCGCCGGGGCGCGGTGCCGTACGTCTCGGACCCGATGTACACCAACGAGGAGCTGGTCGCGCACGGCCTGCCCGGCTACGACGGCGAGCCGGTCGGCGCCGCGGTGATCCAGGCCGACCACGCGGAGTACCGCACTCTCGCCCCGGCCGACCTGCCGGGCGTGACGGTGCTCGTCGACGGCCGCCGCGTCACCGACCCGGCGCGCTGGACCGGCGTGCGCCGGGTGGTCATCGGGGGCTGACCCTACCGACTTCACGGGCCCCGGCCGTCTCGAACGGCCGGGGCCCGTCGCGTGCCGCCGCCGGAATCACGCCGTGCGGAGTTCACCTGCCGGACACCCCGGCAATACTTGTGTCATGTGACCCGTTTAGGGTCGCAGCCGTCGGAAATCGACTCGGACCGACATCGGTCGGGCAGACAGGGAGCGTGTCGTTGTTCAGCAGAGTACGCAGCCAGCAGGGTCTCGCCGCGGTCGGCGCGACGCTCCTCGGCTACGCGGTCATGGTCCTCGCCGGAGTCCTCGGCCTGGTGGTCCCGTACGCGGTGGCCGCGGTGGTCGCCGTCGCCGGTGAACTGGCCCTGGCCGGGCGGCACACCGGGACCGCCACGCTGCTCGACAAGGCCGGTCTCGGCGAGATCTTCCGGCGGCTGGTGCGGGACCTGTCGGTCGTCCTGCTCGTGGTCGCCACGGTGCGACCCGGGGTGGCCGGCACCGTTGCCGTCCTGCTGCTGCCCGCCGCGCTGTGGACGGTGGCCGTCGCCACCAACGCGGTGACCAAGGTGATCGACGGCCGGGTCGACCCCCCGGCGTACACCCGCAACATCGACCTCGGCGCGCTGCGGCGGGTTCCGGTGCCGCCGGCCTGGGCACGGCAGCTGGCCGGGCTGCGCATGCCGCTGCTGAACGTGCTGCTGGTGCCGGCCGCAGTGGTGGCCGCCGCGCTCGACCGGGTCGCCCCGGTGGTGGTCACCGGCCTGGCCACGCTCGCCGCCGGCCTGGTCACCGCCGCGGTGCTGGCGCTCACCGCGCTGCGCGGCCGGGGCAGGGCCCCGGGTGTGCTGCCCGCCGTGCACGACTGGATGGCCCGGGAACGGCCCGAGGTGGCGCTCTACTTCGCCGGCCCGGCCAAGGACGTCTACCAGGCCAACATGTGGCTCGCGCCGGTGGAGGCGACCGACCGTCGCGCCGTCGTGCTGCTGCGCGCCGCGGACGCGTTCGAGCAGCTCGCCGACACCCGGCTGCCGGTGATCTGCGTGCCGGCCGGCGTCGACTTCATGAATCTGGACCTGGGCTCGCTGCGCGTGGCGCTGTACGCCGCGAACGTCGGCGCCAACATCCACCTGCTGCGGGAGCCGGGCGTGAAGCACGTCTTCGTCGGCCACGGCGACAGCGACAAGCAGGCGAGCGTGAACCCGTACAGCAAGGTGTACGACGAGGTCTGGGTGGCCGGGCCGGCCGGGCGGGAACGGTACGCCCGGGCCGACGTCGGCGTGCTGGACCGCGACATCGTGGAGGTCGGCCGCCCGCAGCTGGCCGGGGTGCACACGTTCGGTTCCGGCGCCGCCGACCACCGTTTCACGGTGCTGTACGCGCCGACCTGGGAGGGCTGGCTCGACGACGACCCGTACCACACGTCGCTCGTGCTGATGGGGGAGCGGATCGTGTCCGGCCTGCTGGCCGCCGGGGACGTGCGGGTGATCTACAAGCCGCACCCGCTGACCGGGACGCGCTCGCCCAAGGCCCGGGCCGTGCACGAGCGGATCGTGGCCCGGATCAAGGCCGCCGGCGGCGAGACCGATCCGTCCGCGCTGGACGGCGCCGCGCACCTGGTGGTCACCGGCCGTACGCCCGGGCTGTTCGACTGCTTCAACGTCACCGACCTGCTGGTCAGCGACGTGTCCAGCGTGGTCTCCGACTTCGTGCAGAGCGAGCGGCCGTACGTGGTGGCCAACCCGGCCGGTCTGCCCGAGGACGAGTTCCGGCGGCAGTTCCCGACCGCGCGGGCGGCGTACCTGCTCTCGGCGGACTGCGGCGAGTTGGCGAAGATCCTCGACGTGACCCGAGCCGGCGACGACCCGCTGACCGGGGCGCGGCGGGAGCTGAAGGAATACCTGCTCGGTCCGGCCGGGTCGAACCCGATGGACCGGTTCCGGGACGAGATCGGCCGGCTCTGCGGCTGACGCGTACCGACGGAACGGGGCGACGACCGGCGCGGTCGTCGCCCCGTTCGCTGCTCAGCCCTGGTGCGGCGAGTTGTCGACGTCGCGGGAGACGACCTCGCCCTTGGCGTCGACCCAGCCCTTCGGGCGGGCCGGGTTGCCAGCCACCAGCTGGTACGGCTTGACGTCGCGGGTCACCACCGAGCCGGCGGCGATCATCGCGTACTCGCCGACCTCGATGCCGCAGACGAGCGTGGCGTTCGCGCCGATCGAGGCGCCCCGGCGGACCAGCGTCGGGGTGATCGTCCAGTCCGGGTTCTGTGCGCGCGGGCGGAAGTCGTTCGTGAACACCGCGCACGGGCCGACGAACACCTCGTCCTCGATGGTCACGCCCTGGTAGACCGAGACGTTGTTCTGGATCTTCACCAGGTCGCCGACGGTGACGCCCGCGTCGACGTAGACGTTGCGGCCGATCACGCAGCCGGCACCGACCTGGGCGCTGGACCGGATGTGCGCCAGGTGCCAGACCTTGGTGCCGTCGCCGACCTGGGCGCCGGACTCCACGTCGGCCGTCGGGTGGACGAAGACGGAGGCGGACCGGTCGTTGCTGTCAGTCATCTCAACTCGCATCATGCAGGGCGCGTCGCGCCGTCGGGCGGGCTCGACGCAGCATAACGAGCGCTCACCCGAGCAGTTCGGCCACCGCGTCGGCGGCGGGCCGGTCGGCCGGCAGCGGATGCGCGGCGGCCACCGCGTCCACCGGCAGCGCCGCGTACAGGTGCGGGAACAGCGCGCCGCCGCGCGAAGCCTCCCAGCGCAGCGCGTCGCCGAGCCGGGCCTCGTCGACCGCGAGGAGGGTCAGACCGGTGACCCCGGCGAAGAACCGGCGTGCGGTCTCCACCACCTGGCCGGCGGCGGACAGGTGCACGTAGCCGTCCTGCCGGTCCATCGCGGTGCCGGCGAACCGCCCGTCCACCCGCGCCTGCGCCCACTCGTCGTCGGAGAGAATCTTGTAGATCACGGCAGCAGCCTAGAGCGGCCTCGCGTCCCGGCGGCGCGTCTGCCACCATTCGCAGGGCAACACGTCGAGCGGAGGGAGGCGCGGGTGCGGATCCTCCTGGTCGAGGACGACCGCCGGGTCGCCGCGGCGTTGTCGTCCGCGCTGAGCCGGCGCGGCTACCAGGTGGAACACGCCGCGACTGTCGCCGCCGCGCTCTCCGCCGCGCCCTGCGACCTGGTGCTGCTCGACCTGGGGCTGCCCGACGGCGACGGCACCGAGGTGTGCCGTGAGCTGCGCCGGCGCAGCAGCCGGCTCGGCATCATCGCGGTCACCGCGCGCGGCGAGGAACGCGACCGGGTGCTGGGGCTGCGGCTGGGCGCGGACGACTACGTGGTGAAGCCGTTCTCCATGGTGGAGTTGCAGGCACGGATCGAGGCGGTGCTGCGCCGGGCCGCGCACACCGCGCCGCAACGCAACCTGATCGAGGCCGGCACGGTCCGCATCGACGTGGGCGGCCGGACGGTGAACGTGGCCGGCCGGGACGTCACGCTCACCCGTAAGGAGTTCGACATCCTGCTGTCCCTGGCCCGCCAGCCCGGGGTGGCGGTGCCGCGCGAGCGGATCCTGCTCGACGTGTGGGGCACCACCTGGGCCGACCGGCACACCGTCGAGGTGCACGTCGGGTCGTTGCGCGGCAAGCTCGGCGACCCGACGCTGGTGGAGACCGTACGCGGGGTCGGCTACCGGCTCCGCGACGCGTGAGGAGGGGCCCGTGCGCCGCCGGCTGGTGATCAGCTACCTGCTGTTGATGGTGCTGGTCCTGCTCGCCCTGGAGACCCCGCTGGCGGCCACCCTCGCGACCCGGGAGACCGACCGGGTACGCGCCGACCGCCTCGCGGACGCCACCCGCTTCGCCTCGCTGGCCGGGCCCGCGTTGCGGGGTGGCAGTCCCGGCCCGCTGGACGGGGAACTGGCCGCCTACGAGGCGCTGTACGGCATCGGCGCGGCGGTGGTCGACCGGGAACGGCGCACCGTGGTCGCCTCCTCCGGTTGGGAGCCGGACGAGGGCGCCGGCCCGGCGCTCGACACCGCGCTCTCCGGACAGCAGTTCAGCGGCCCGGAGTCGGTCTGGCCCTGGGACAGCGCGCCGGTGGTGACGGCCGTGCCGATCAACGACGGCGGCGAGGTGCTCGGCGCCGTGGTCACGACCAGCCCGGCGGACGGGGTGCGCCGCTCCGTCGCCCTGTGGTGGCTGCTGCTGGCCGGCATCGGCCTGCTGGCGGTGCTGGCCTGCGTCTCGACCGCGTTCGGGCTGGCTGGCTGGGTGCTGCGCCCGGTCACCGAACTGGACGCGGTGACCCACGAGATCGCCGAGGGCCGCCGCACCGCGCGGGTCCGCCCCCGGCTCGGCCCGCCCGAACTGCGCCGGCTGGCGACCAGCTTCAACGACATGGCCGACGCGGTCTCCGACGTGATGGACCGGCAACGCGCCTTCGTCGCGCACGCCAGCCACCAGCTCCGCAACCCGCTCACCGCGCTACGGCTGCGGGTGGAGGAACTGGGTCCCAACCTCACCGACCCGGACGGACGCGCCGAGCACCGGCTGGCGCTGGAGGAGACCGACCGGCTCGCCACTGTGCTCGACGCGCTGCTCACCCTGGCCCGCGCCGAGCGGGAGGAGAACCAGCGGGTCACTGTGGACGCCACCGCCACGGCCGCCTCCCGGGTGGCGGCCTGGCTGCCGCTGGCCCGGCACCGCGAGGTCGCGCTCCGCCTCGACGTGGAAGACGCGCCGGTGTACGCCCGGACCGTGCCGACCGCCATCGACCAGGCGCTCGACGCCCTGATCGACAACGCCGTGAAGTTCAGCGGCACCGGGGGAGAGGTGACGGTGACCGTACGCGCCGGCGGCGGCGGCGGGACGGTGCTGACGGTCAGCGACACCGGTCCGGGCATGACGGCGAGTCAGCTCGACCAGGCCACCGAGCGGTTCTGGCGGGCGCCGGACGCGCAGAACGTGGACGGCGTGGGTCTCGGCCTGACCATCGCGGCGGTGCTCGTGGACGCCTCCGACGGCCGGCTCACCATGCGTCAGGGCGAGCCCCGGGGCCTCGTCGCCGAGCTGTGGTTCCCGGCGCCCGCCGACGACCCGCCCGCGGTCGTCGACCTGCCCGGGGCCGTCGCGCCGCACGAGGCCGTCGAGCCGGCCCGGCGCTGACCCGGCGTCAGGGCTTCGCGTCGCGATACCACTGCGCCGCGCCCGGATGCAGCGGCAGCGGGGTGGTGACGATGGCCGACCGAGGGCTCATCCGTCCCGCCGCCGGGTGGGCGGCGGCCAGCTCCTGCCGGCGATCCATCAGCAGCCGGGTCACCTCCCGCACCAGCGCGGTGGGCAGGCCGGCGCGGACGATCAGGTAGTTCGGGTTCGCCACGGTGCTGACCGGGTCGGCCCGGTAGACCGAGCGCGGCACGTCCCGGGTCACGTAGACCTGCCCGTACGCCCGGCGCAGCGGCTCGGTCCAGGCGCCCAGGTCGACGATCCGCAGCGAGGTCCGCTGGGCCAGGTCGGCGACGCCGCGCACGGGTAGCCCGCCGGAGAAGAAGAACGCGTCGATCCGTCCCTCCCGCAGGGCCGCCACCGAGTCGTCCAGCCCCAGGTGCTCCTGGCGTATCCGGTCGCCGTCGAGCTGGGCCACCGCCAGCAGGCGGGTCGCGGTGATCTCCGTGCCGGAGCCGTCGGCGCCCACCGACACCCGCCGGCCGCGCAGGTCGCCGAGCGTGCGGATCGGCCCGCCGGCGCGGGTGACCAGGTGCAGCAGGTCGTCGTAGACCCGGGCCACCGCCAGCACCGACGGATGCGCGGGCTCGCGCGGCGGCAGCACGTCGGCCTGGGTGAAGCCCAGTTCCGCCTCCCCGGCGCCGACCAGCCGGACGTTCTGCGCCGAGGCGGCGGTGACCACCACCTCGGCCCGCACGCCGGGCAACTCCCGGTTGAGCAGCGCCGCGAGCGACTTGCCGAAGGCGTGGTAGACGGCGGTGGGGCTGCCGGTCGCGATCCGGATGCGGGTCGGCTCGGACGGCTCGTCCCGGCACCCGGCAGGCCCGGTGACGAGCAGGAGCACCAGCACGAGCGGGGCGGCGGCGCGCACAGGCCAGTGTCGGCTCACGGGCTGCACTCTGCGCCGTGCACCCGTCGCCGCGCAAGCCCGGACCGGGCACCCTGCCGCCCGTGCACCGGTCAGCTCGCCGGGGCCAGCTCCGCGCTCTCCGTGATCCGGTTCCGGTGCTCGCCGTTCGCCACCACCACGAGGAAGCAGCCCGAGCCGGGCCGCAGCGCCGCCGGCACGTCCAGCAGCGCGGCGCCGCGTACCAGCACCGCCGCCAGGTCGCGGTCGGCGAGCCGGATGCCGAGGCAGTGCCGGCGTACGTGCCGGCCGCCGGCGAGCAGCGCCGCCCGCCAGGCCGCCGCGGCCAGCCGGGGCCGCCACAGTCGCCGCGCCGCCGAGGCGCCGGGGAACGGCCCGCCGAGCAGCTCCCGGCGGCCCTGCCGCCAGCCCGTGGTCAGCAGATTCGCGTACGCCGCCCGGTGCTCCTGCGGCACCGAGAGCCGGTGCAGTTCGTAGCGGCGGCGCAGGCCACCGGTGGTCAGATCGTGCTCCACCGGCACGTCGAGGCGGCCCAGGAGCTGCCGCATCCGGTGTGCCGCGTCCTCGCTGTTGAACTCGGCGATCCCCACCCGGTGCGGTCCGGAGTCGAGCCGGCGTACGCCGGCGGCCGGCGGCGGCGTGCAGCGCATCATGCAGGCGATCTCGAAGGCGTCGGTCAGGGGCAGCCACGCCAGCGGCGGTGGCGACGTGCGCGGGCGGTCGAGCAGCGTGGTGAGCATCGGCGCGGCTCCTCGGTCAGATTCGGGGTGCCTCTACCGTGGCCCCCGAGCGCCGGGCCGGGAACCGCTGCGCCCGAGCCTTGAGCAAAATTTGCGGGAAGCCCGCGCCTCAGAGTTCGGTGACCACGAGGTCGACCTGCCGGGGCCGGCCGGCCGCCCGGGGCGCCTCCTCGACCGTGTACTTCAGCTCCCGCAACGCGCCCACCAGCGCGTCGGCGGTGCGCGGCCGGGCGCCGGTGAGCAGCAGATCCCGCACCAGCCGGCCCTTCGTGGCCTTGTTGAAGTGGCTCACCACCGACCGGGTGGGCGTGCCGTCCACGGTGCGTTCGTGCAGCACCCGCACCGTCACCGTGCGTTCGGCGAGCGCGCCGCGCGGCGTCCAGGTGGCCGCGTACGCGCCGGAGCGCAGGTCCAGCACCGGGCCACGCCCGGCGGCGGACTCCAGCACCGGGCCGAGCGCCACCCGCCAGTAAGCCGACAGCGCCCCCGGCCCGGGCAGCCGCGCCCCGATCGGGCAGCGGTACGGCGGGATCCGGTCGGCGAGGCGTACCGCGCCCCACAGGCCGGAGCTGATCAGCACCTGGCGGCGGGCCGCCCGCTGCGCGTCCGGGGGCAGCGTGTCCAGGCCCAGCGCCTCGTAGAGCACCCCGGTGTAGAGCCGTCCGGCCGGTGCGGTGGCCGCCTCCCGCAGCCGGGCGTTGCGCCGCAGCTCGCCGCGCTGTCCCTCGGTCAGGCCCAGCGCGTTCCGGGCCGCCGTCTCGTCCGGCCCGGCGCACAGGTCGACGAGCGCGGCCAGCACGGCCTCCCGGGCCGGGTTCAGCTCGGTCAGGGACAGCCGGGACAGGTCCAGCCTGCGGCCGGTGCCGGCCTCGGCCTTCCCCTCCGACGGGGGTAGCAGGATGAGCATCGGCACAGCGTACGGGCCGGGTTCAGCGCCACGGCCGCACGGCACGGTCGGGGTGGTACACGCGACTGCCGCCCACCTCGGCCACCATCGCCGCGTCGGCGCGGTCGCCCAGCAGCCGCCGCAGCGTGCGCTCGGCCGGGGAGCCGACGGCCAGCACGTACCCGGGCCGCGCAGCGCGCGCCACCCGCTGCCAGTACGCCGGATAGCGGTTCTGCCCCGGCGTGAGCGCGCCGTCGAGCACCCCGCAGGCGACCGTCTCCCCGGTGTTGAAGATCAACCGGTTGCAGATCCAGTAGTCCGCGTACACCTCGCGCAGCCCGGCGGCCCGCACCGTGTCGGCCAGGCGGCGGGCCGTGCGCTCCTCGTCCCGCACCGCCGGCACGCCGGCCAGGAACGCCACGGTGCCGGCGATCGTGGCGGCGGTCAGCCCGGCCAGCACCGCCGCCGCGGTGGCGCCGCCGAGCCGGGCGGACCGTCCGGCGGCGCCCCGCAGCGCGTGCGCGGCGGCCAGCCAGAGCGGCCACAGCACGGCCGGCAGCGAAATCTGGAGCACCGACAGGTAGCGGGCGTTGCCGAGCGGGTCGGTCGCGGCGAGCGGGCTGCGCACGTATGCCAGAAGCGTCAGCGCCGCGCCCACCACCAGGGCGAGGATCGCCACGGCCCGGACCCGCGCGGCGTGGTCGGCGGCCCGGCGGTACGCGCGCAGCCCGAGCCCGGCGGCGGCCACCAGCAGCACCGGATAGAGCACGCCGAACCACTGCGCCCAGCGTGCGCAGCCGTCCATCGGGCACAGGCCCGACGCCAGCGGCACGCCCTCCAGCAGCCCGCCGCGCAGCCGCTCGGCCAGCGACGGCGCGACCCCCTCCTTGGTGCTGATCTCGCGGAACACCGACAGCGAGTCCTGCCCGGGCGGCGCGACGAGGTTGTCCTTGATCACCGGCACGATCCCGGCCAGGAAGCCCGCCACCAGCAGCACACCCGGCCAGCCGATCAGATCCCGGGGCACCGCCACTGCGAGCACCACGGCGGCCACCAGCAGGTACGGCGCGATCAGCCAGTCCGACCACAGCGACAGCCCGGCGAGCAGCCCGAACGCGCCGGTGGCCAGCCAGTGGTGCCGGACCCGCCGGTCGCCGAGGGCCACCGCGATCAACAGCATCGCCAGCACCGCCGGTTTGACCTCGGGACGGCCGCCGACCACGGTGAGCTGGTCGCGGACCACCCGCTCCGAGCCGAGCGCCAGCAGGCCCACCACGACGACGGCGAGCCACGGGGAGAACAGGCGGCGGGTCAGCCGGTAGGCCAGCCACAGGAAGGCCGCGAAGAGCGCGAGCAGCGGCAGCCGCAGCAGCGGCCAGCTCGGCCCGGCCCAGCCGACCAGCGGCGCGGCCAGGTACGACTCCAGCACGCCCATGTAGCGCTGGCCGTAGAGGAAGACCGGCCGCTCACCGCGCTCGGCGATGTGCAGCGCGGCCAGGCCGAACGTGGCCTCGTCGCTGTTCGACGCGGGCACCGTGAACAGCGTCAGCACCAGCCGGTAGCCGACACCCGCGACGCCGAGCAGCAGCGCCACCAGCGCCGGCGCGTCCGGACGCGGCCGTACCGGGTCCTGCTTCGTCGTCGACACGACCAACGCCCCCGTCGTCGTCCCGACCGCAGTCTGTCACGGCGGCGGCCGGGCCCGGGGCGGATCGGCGTGGATCACTCGCGTGGCCGGGCCGGGCGGGTTGTGGCACTGTTGCCGTGTGCCGCCCACACCACCGGACCAGCTCGCCGTCCCGCAACTGCACCGCGCCGCGCGCTTCGAGGACGCCGTGCACGGCCTGGTGGAGCGCCGGTTGCGGCGCACCGGGTGGCAGCCCAACATCGTCGCGTACGCGGGCTACGGCGCCCCGGGCTGGGCGCGCGTGCTCTGCCGGGTGCTGCTCGGGCGTCCGGACACCCGGCGGCGGGGCCGGCTGGACAAGGTGCGGGGCTGGCGCAGCTTCGCCACCCTGCCCGCCAAGCACGTCCGGGTGACCATCGAGGCCAACGGCGTGCGCCAGGAGGTGACCGCCGACCGCAGCGGCTTCGTCGACGCCGTGATCGAGG
Source organism: Micromonospora sp. NPDC005686 (assembly GCF_042871665.1). Taxonomy (NCBI): domain Bacteria; kingdom Bacillati; phylum Actinomycetota; class Actinomycetes; order Micromonosporales; family Micromonosporaceae; genus Micromonospora; species Micromonospora sp. NPDC005686. The sequence goes on along the minus strand of NZ_JBIAIY010000009.1, from coordinate 93,404 downwards.
CCGACTTCACCCCCGGCTGGGGCTGCGTACGCCTCAGCGTCGCCGACGCCGAACCGGTGGAGGCGCTGGTCCGCGTCCTCGACCCGGCCGTGCGCTTCGGCATCCTCTCCGACATCGACGACACGGTCATGGTGACCGCGCTGCCCCGGCCGCTGCTCGCCGCGTGGAACACGTTCGTGCTGGACGAGCACGCCCGCAACGCCGTGCCCGGCATGGCCGTGCTGTACGAGCGGCTGGCCACCGCCCACCCGGGCGCGCCGGTCTTCTACCTGTCCACCGGCGCCTGGAACGTCGCGCCCACGCTCACCCGGTTCCTGTCCCGGCACCTCTACCCGGCCGGGCCGCTGCTGCTCACCGACTGGGGTCCGACGGCGGACCGGTGGTTCCGCAGCGGCCGGGAACACAAGCGGGCCACGCTGGCCCGGCTGTCCCGGGAGTTCCCCGAGGTGCGGTGGCTGCTGATCGGCGACGACGGGCAGCACGACCCGGAGATCTACCGGGAGTTCGCCGCCGCGCACCCGGACAACGTGGCGGGGGTGGCGATCCGGCAGCTGTCGCCGACCCAGTCGGTGCTGGCCGGCAGCCTGCCCGCGCCCGGAGAGCGTTCCTCGTCGTCCGGCCCGGTGGGCCAGAAGTGGCTGAGCGCCCCCGACGGCGCCGGCCTATGGAAGCTCCTCCGCGAAGCCGACCTGGTCTGACCCCCCACGCGGTCGATCATGAGGTCGACGGCCTTGTGGAGATCCACAAGTGTCGTCAAGCTCATGATCGACGGGGCGTCAGCCAGAGCACGCCGAGTGGGGGGACCCGCAGGGAGACCGACGCCGGGAGGCCGTGCCAAGGGGTGTTCTCCGCGTGCACCTCGCCCAGGTTGCCCACGCCGGAACCGCCGTAGTGGTGGGCGTCGGTGTTCAGCGCCTCGGCCCACGTCCCGGCGGCCGGCAGGCCGATCCGGTAGTCCTCCAGCGGTGTGGCGGAGAAGTTGGCCACGCACACGAGCGTCCGGCCGTCCGGGGCGATCCGGATGAACGAGACCGCGTTGTTGGCGACGTCGTCCCCGGCGATCCAGCGGAAACCCGCCGGGTCGGTGTCCTGCGCCCACAGCGCCGGGGTGTCCCGGTAGACCCGGTTCAGGTCGGCGACCAGGCGCTGCACGCCCGCGCGCGCCGGGTCGTGGGTGAGGTACCAGTCGAGGCCGCGCTCCTCGCTCCACTCCCGGTCGTCGGCCAGCTCGCAGCCCATGAAGAGCAACTGCTTGCCCGGGTGCGCCCACATGTACGCCAGCAGGGCACGCGTGGTGGCCAGCCGCTGCCACGTGTCGCCGGGCATCTTGCCCGCGAGGGAGCCCTTGCCGTGCACCACCTCGTCGTGGCTGATCGGCAGCAGGTAGTTCTCGCTCCACGCGTACGCCAGCGAGAACGTCAGCTGATGGTGGTGGTGCTGCCGGTAGATCGGGTCCTTCGAGGTGTAGAGCAGGGTGTCGTGCATCCAGCCCATGTTCCACTTGAACCCGAATCCGAGCCCGCCCTCGGAGGTCGGCTTGGTGACGCCGGGCCAGGCGGTGGACTCCTCGGCGATCATCAGCACGCCCGGGTGGTGCCGGTAGACGGTCGCGTTGACCTCCTGGAGGAACGCGATCGCCTCCAGGTTCTCCCGGCCGCCGTGCACGTTCGGGGCCCACTGCCCATCGGACCGGGAGTAGTCCAGGTAGAGCATCGAGGCCACCGCGTCCACGCGTAGCCCGTCGATGTGGAACTCGTCGAGCCAGTACAGCGCGTTGGCGACGAGGAAGTTGCGCACCTCGTTGCGGCCGAAGTCGAAGACGTACGTGCCCCAGTCGGGGTGCTCGCCGCGACGCGGGTCGGGGTGCTCGTACAGCGGGGTGCCGTCGAAGCGCGCGAGGGCCCACTCGTCCTTGGGGAAGTGCGCCGGCACCCAGTCCAGGATCACCCCGATCCCGGCGGCGTGCAGCCGGTCGACCAGGTGGCGGAAGTCGTCCGGGTCGCCGAACCGGGCGGTCGGCGCGTAGTAGCCGGTGACCTGATAGCCCCACGAGCCGCCGAACGGGTGCTCCATCACCGGCAGGAACTCCACGTGGGTGAAGCCCATCTCCAGCACGTACGCGGTGAGCTGCTCGGCCAGCTCCCGGTAGCCGAGGCCGGGTCGCCAGGAGCCCAGGTGCACCTCGTACACGCTCATCGGCTCCTGGTGCGGCGCCTGCCGCGACCGGCGCGCGAGCCAGTCCGCGTCGCCCCACTCGTACCGTGACTCGTGCACCACCGACGCGGTGGCCGGCGGCACCTCGGTGCGCGCGGCCATCGGGTCGGCCTTGTCCCGCCACCGGCCGTCGGCGCCGAGGACGCGGAACTTGTAGCGGCTGCCCACCGGCAGGCCCGGTACGAAGATCTCCCACACGCCGCTGGAGCCGAGCGACCGCATCGGCCATCCGTCGTCCGGCGCCCAGCCGGTGACGTCGCCGACGAGTCGCACGGCGCGCGCGTTGGGCGCCCAGACGGTGAACGCGACGCCCTCGTCGAAGACCCGGGCGCCGAGCGCCGACCAGAGCCGCTCGTGCCGGCCCTCGCCGATCAGGTGCAGGTCCAGGTCTCCGAGGGTGGGCGGATAACGGTACGGGTCGTCGTACGTCGTGCCGTCCACCTCGACCCGGTAGTCGAGCACCTCGCCGGGGAGCACCGCCTCGAAGACACCGGCGTCGTGCAACCGCTTCATCGGGTGCCGGTCGCCGTCGGCGAGCACCGTCACCTCGCCCGCGCCCCGGCGCAGCGTCCGGATCGTGGTGCTCCCGTCGGCGAGGTGCGCGCCGAGCACGGCGTGCGGGTCGTGTACCTCGCCGGCGATCAACTGGTCCATCGGGTGTCGTCCTTGTCGGCCGGTGCGGTCGGGGCGGTGCCGCCGGAGAGGTCGGCGGGTACGTCTTCGACCGTGAGGTCGGGCGCGGCCGTCTCCGGTGCGACCGACTGCGCCGGATCGGGCGCGGCCGGGCGGCGCACGGTGAGCACGTGCGCGGGTTGCAGGTACGGGTCGAGGCGTACGGCGTTGCGCTGCCCCCAGTCGTACTCGGCGCCGGTCAGCTCGTCGCGCACGGTGAACCGTTCGTGCCAGTCCATGCCGAGCTCCGGCATGTCGAGCGTGGTGTTGCCCCACTGCACCGCGCGGGAGTCGAACGAGCAGACCACGATCACCGTGTTGCCGGTCTGGAGGTCGTGCTTCGACCAGCACAACAGCGCCGGGTTGTCGATGTCGTGGAACCGCAGGTTGCGCAGCTGGTGCAGGGCGGGGTTGTCCCGGCGTACCCGGTTCAGCGTGGTGATGAACGGCGCCAGCGAGCGGCCCTGCGCCAGCGCGGCGTCCCAGTCCCGGGGGCGCAGCTCGTACTTCTCGTTGTCCAGGTACTCCTCGGCGCCCGGCCGCGCGACGTGCTCGAACAGCTCGAACCCGGCGTACATGCCCCACGAGGGGGACAGCAGCGCGGCCAGCACCGCCCGGATCTTGAACATCGGCGGACCGCCGTGCTGCAACGAGGAGTGCAGGATGTCCGGGGTGTTCGGCCAGAAGTTCGGCCGCATGTAGTCGGCCGCCTCGATCAGCTCCTCGCAGTACTCCCGCATCTCGGCCGCCGTCGTGCGCCAGGTGAAGTAGGTGTACGACTGGGTGAAGCCGATCCTGCCGAGCCCGTGCATGATCGCCGGCCGGGTGAACGCCTCGGCCAGGAACAGCACGTCCGGGTCGACGGCTTTGACCTCGGCGATCAGCCACTGCCAGAAGTCGAACGGCTTGGTGTGCGGGTTGTCCACCCGGAAGATCCGGATGCCCTCGCCCACCCAGTGCAGCACCACCCGCAGCACCTCGGCCCGGATGCCGTCGGGGTCGTTGTCGAAGTTGACCGGGTAGATGTCCTGGTACTTCTTCGGCGGGTTCTCCGCGTACGCGATGCTGCCGTCGGCCCGGGTGGTGAACCACTCCGGGTGCTCGGTGACCCACGGGTGGTCCGGCGCGCACTGCAACGCCAGGTCCATCGCCACCTCCAGCCCCTGCTCGGCGGCGGCGACGACGAAGTCGCGGAAGTCCTCCGGCGTACCCAGGTCGGGGTGGATGGCGTCGTGGCCGCCCTCGGCCGCGCCGATCGCCCACGGGGAGCCGACGTCGTCCGGCCCGGCGGTGAGCGCGTTGTTGCGGCCCTTGCGGTTGACCCGGCCGATCGGGTGGATCGGCGGCAGGTAGAGCACGTCGAAGCCCATCGCCGCGACACCCGGCAACCGCTCCGTGGCGGTGGCGAACGTGCCGGAACGGGCCGGCGCGTCCACGGTCGCCGGGATCGCGCCCTCGGAGCGGGGAAAGAACTCGTACCAGGCGGAGAAGAGCGCCCGGGGCCGGTCCACCCACAGCGTGCGCTCGTCGCCGGTGGTGACCAGTTCGCGCACCGGGTACGCCCAGAGCAGGTCGGCCAGATCCAGCGCCCCGCTCACCCGCCGCGGCAGGTCCAGGCCGTCGTCGGCGAGGGCCCGCGCGGCCTCGCGTACGCGATCACGGTCGGCCCTCGGCACCAGGTCGAGCGCGGCGGTGAGCACGCGCGCGCCCTCGGCCAGGTCGTTCGCCAGCTCGGCCGCGCCCTGGCCGGCGGCGAGCTTCTTGGTGACCGCGTTCTGCCAGGTGAGGTACGGGTCCTGAAACGCCTCCACGGCGAAGCGCCACAGACCCACCGCGTCCGGGCGGATGGTGGCGTGCCAGCGGTCCTGGCCGGGCTCGCCGGAGCGCATCCGGGTGAACGGGCGGGCGGCGCCGTCCGGGCCGAGCCAGACCACGTTGCACCCGAGCGCGTCGTGGCCCTCGCGGTAGGCCCGCGCCGACACCGGCACGACCTCGCCGACCACTGCCTTGGCCGGGTAGCGACCGCAGGAGACGACGGGGGAGACGTCTTCGATCGGGAACCGTCCAGTCACCCGCTCAACCTACTGCGCGAGATCCTCTCGCGCTCGGTTGCGCCTGCTTCCACGGCGACGCGCCGGACGCGCCCGTGCCCGGGTGGGCGGGCCTGCCGGGTCAGTGCCGGGCCCGCCACGCCCGGGCACGCCGCATGTAGCGCAGCACCCCGGCCGGCCCGGTGGAGACGGGCCAGTCGTCGGTGCGGAAGTAGGCGTCCGAGCCACCGTCCAGGAAGATCACCGAACCGCAGAGGAAGTCGGCGGCCGGCGACAGCATGAACGCGACCCACTCGCCGACGTCCGCCGGCCTGCCGCGCCCGCCGATCGGCACCGGAAGCCCTTCGACCGCCCCCTTCTCGCCCCGGGCGATCTGCTCCTCCAGCAGCGGGGTGGCGATGATGCCGGGGGCCAGGACGTTCACCCGGATGCCGGCGCCGGCCCACTCCGGCGAGATCGCGGCGCGGCGTGCCCACCGCGTCACCGCCAGCTTCGAGCTCGCGTACGCGAACGGCGCCGAGCGCTTGCCGAAGCGCCCCACCACGCGCAGCGCCCTGCCGGCGTCGCGGTCGAGCAGCGCCCGCACCGCGCGCTCCGGCACCATCGGGGTGAGCGTGACGGAGTTCGAGCCGAACACCACGACCTTGCTGTTGCCGGCGGTGGCCAGCGCCGGTCGCCACGCCTCGAGCAGCTCCACCACGCCGAAGAAGTTGACCTGCTGCACGAGCGGGTCCCGGCCGGGGATGCCGCCGAGCCCGGCGGCGCAGACCGCCCCGTCGAGCCGCCCTCCGGCGCGCTCCAGCACCTCGGTCGCCGCCGCCGCGCGCCCGGTCGGCGTGGAGAGGTCGGCGACGACCTCCACGTCCCGCAGGTCCACGCCGACGACGGTGTGCCCGTCGCGCCGCAGCCGCTCGGCGGACGCCCGGCCCATGCCCGAGGCCGCGCCGGTCACCGCGTACGTACCCATGTCGGTTCCTCTCCGCTTCGCCGACGGCCGGTCCGGGCCGGCCTCGTGCGTCTTGCCGGATGCTGGCACGCCCGGCGGCGCCGGGTGCGACGATCGCGACAAAAATCGGCGGCAATAACCGGCGGCCGGCCGACGACGGCGACGCCCCGTACCACCCGCGGGTGCTGGCTCCGCGTCCAGCTCGTCCGCTGCGCGACGAACACGAACTCCCGATCGGGGCGATCAGGCGCCTCCCGCACGTCGAGCACCCGGTATCCGGCGGCGGTCAGGCTCGACTCGACCTCGTCGCGCTCGCGGAACCGCAGCGTCGAGTCCGACGTGACCACTGCCCCGTCGGCCAGGAACCGGTAGGTGAAGCGGAAGGAGACGAACGGCAGGTCGATCGCGGTGACCCGAAAACGCCGTTCCACCCGTCCGACGCCCGGGACGGGTCGGACGACCGGGCCGGTATCCGTCGCCCACTCCTCCCAGGCGCGATGGTCGGGACGCCGGGTCTCGAAGACGAGATGCCCCTCCGGTCGGAGCGCGGCGTGGATGCTCTGGAGCGTCCGTCCCCAGTCGGCATCGGTCAGGAAGACCTGCGCCACGTTCCCGGTCATCGTGGCCAGGTCGGCGTCGAGCGCAGGCAGCGCCGCGGCTTCGCCGTGGATCCAGCGGACCGTGCCGGCCTCGTCCTTGGCCCGCGCGACGTCGAGGGACGCCTCGGCCGGGTCGACGCCGACGACCGCGTGCCCGTGCCGGGCCAGCAGGACCGCCAGCGACCCGGTCCCGCAGCCCACGTCGAGCACCGTGTGCGCGCCCAGCTCACTGGCGAGCGCGAGGTAGGCGGCCAGGTCGTCCCGGTCGGAGTCGAAGGCGTCGTAGACCGGCGCGAGGCGCGGATGGGCGAAGATCGCATCCGGCATCCGGCGACCCTAACCGCACCCGTTAAGAAGGGGCCCTTCCTCTACCGGAGGCGTTAAGAAGGGGCCCCTCCTTGCACCCCCACCGAGCGGTACACCTCGATCGTCTGGCGGGCGATCGCGTCCCAGGAGAAGTGCTCCACCGCGCGCCGCCGCCCGGCCGCCCCGAACGCCGCGATCCGCTCCGGGTCGGCCAGCAGCTCGTTGATCCGCGCGGCCAGGTCGGCCACGAAACGCTCCGGGTCCAGCGGCGTGCCGGAGCCGTCGCCGGCCTGCTCGATCGGCACCAGCAGCCCGGTCTCGCCGTCGGCCACCACCTCGGGGATGCCGCCGGTGGCGGTCGCCACCACCGCCGTCTCGCAGGCCATCGCCTCCAGGTTGACGATGCCCATCGGCTCGTACACGGACGGGCAGGCGAAGACCGTGGCGTGGGTGAGCACCTGGATCACCTCGTGCTTGGGCAGCATCGCCGCCACCCAGACCACTCCGGAGCGCTTCTCCCGCAGCTCCGCCACGAGGCCCTCCACCTCGGCGGCGATCTCCGGGGTGTCCGGCGCGCCGGCGAGCAGCACCAGCTGGACGTCGGCGGGCAGGTCCCGGGCGGCGCGCAGCAGGTAGGGCAGGCCCTTCTGCCGGGTGATCCGCCCGACGTAGACCACGCTGGGCCTCCCCGGGTCGATGCCGAGCCGGTCGAGCACGTCGGTGCCCGGGTCCGGGGCGTACTGCGCGGTGTCGATGCCGTTGTAGACCACGCGTACCCGGTCCGGGTGCACCGCCGGGTACGCGGTCAGCACGTCGCGACGCATCCCCTCGCTGACCGCGATGATCGCGTCGGCCGCCTCGAACGCGGTCCGCTCGCACCAGGAGGAGAGCGCGTACCCGCCGCCGAGCTGCTCGGCCTTCCACGGCCGCAGCGGCTCCAGGCTGTGCGCGGTCACCACGTGCGGCACCCCGTGCAGCAGCTTCGCGGTGTGCCCGGCCAGGTTGGCGTACCAGGTGTGGCTGTGCGCCACGTCGGTGCCGGTCGTGCCGGCGGCCATCTCCAGGTCGACGCCCATCACCCGCAGCGCGGCGTTCGCGCCGGCCAGCGCGGCCGGTTCGGCGTACGCGGTGACGCCCGGCTCGTCGCGGGGCGCGCCGAAGCAGTGCACCCGCACGTCGGCGAGCCGGCGCAGCTCGCGGGCGAGGTATTCGACGTGCACCCCGGCGCCGCCGTACACCTCCGGCGGGTACTCGCGGGTGAGCAGGTCGACGCGCATCGGTGCCATGCCCGCACCCTAGTGCAGAGCGCCACATCGTACGCGGTCGCAAGTGTGGGCGTCCGAGTGGTGAAGTCGGTTCCAGGTGGATAGCGTCTGAGCATGGCTGCCAAGGTGCTCGCGATCGTCCTGGCCGGCGGGGAGGGCAAGCGCCTGATGCCCCTGACCACCGACCGGGCGAAGCCTGCCGTCCCCTTCGGCGGGATGTACCGGATGGTCGACTTCGTCCTGTCGAATCTGGCGAACGCCGGCTTCCTCAAGATCGTCGTGCTGACCCAGTACAAGTCCCACTCCCTGGACCGGCACATCACCAAGACCTGGCGGATGTCGACGCTGCTGGGCAACTACGTCACACCGGTGCCCGCGCAGCAGCGCCGCGGCCCGTGGTGGTTCGCCGGCTCGGCCGACGCGATCTACCAGAGCTTCAACCTGATCAACGACGAGCAGCCGGACTACGTGATCGTCTTCGGCGCCGACCACATCTACCGGATGGATCCCCGGCAGATGGTCGAGGATCACATCGCCTCCGGCGCCGGGGTGACGGTGGCCGGCATCCGGCAGCCGCTGTCGACTGCCGACCAGTTCGGCGTGATCGAGGTCGGCCAGGACGGCAAGCGCATCCGCGCGTTCCGGGAGAAGCCCACCGACGCGGTCGGGCTGCCGGACGCGCCGGACGAGATCTACGCCTCGATGGGCAACTACGTGTTCACCACCCGCGCGCTGTGCGAGGCGGTCGAGCGCGACGCGGCGGACAAGACCAGCAAGCACGACATGGGCGGCAGCATCATCCCGATGCTCGTCGAGCGCGGCGAGGCCAACGTCTACGACTTCAAGGACAACGAGGTGCCGGGCAGCACCGACCGCGACCGCGGCTACTGGCGGGACGTGGGGACGCTCGACTCGTTCTACGACGCGCACATGGACCTGATCAACGTGCACCCCGTGTTCAACCTCTACAACTTCGAGTGGCCGATCTACACCGAGCAGCCGCCGTACCCGCCCGCCAAGTTCGTGCACGCCTGGGGCGAGCGGGTGGGCCGCGCGGTCAGCTCGATGGTCTCGCCCGGCTCGGTGATCTCCGGCTCGCTGGTGGAGAACTCGATCGTGTCGCCGAAGGTGAAGGTCCACTCCTGGGCGCACGTCGACGGCGCGGTGCTGATGGAGGGTGTCCAGATCGGCCGCCACGCTGTCGTCCGGCGCGCGATCCTGGACAAGAACGTCCACGTCCCGGAGGGTGCCGAGATCGGCGTCGACCTGGAGAAGGACCGCCAGCGCTACACCGTGTCCGACAACGGCGTCGTCGTCATCGGCAAGGGCCAGCGCGTCGAACCCTGAGCAGTCCCACGGCTTTCCCGAGGAGGATCCCGCAGTGGCCCACCCCCGTGCCGGCCAGCCCGCGCAGCCCGACGATCTGGTCGACGTGCCCCGGCTGGTCACCGCCTACTACGCCGAGCACCCGGACCCGGACGACCCGGCGCAGCAGGTCTCCTTCGGCACCTCCGGGCACCGCGGGTCCAGCCTGCGCAACGCCTTCAACTCCGACCACATCCTCGCTGTCACGCAGGCGCTCTGCGACTACCGGCGCGAGCAGGGCCTTTCCGGGCCGCTGTTCCTCGGCCGGGACACCCACGCACTCTCCGCGCCCGCCGAGGCCGACGCGCTGGAGGTGCTCGCCGCGAACGACGTCACTGTGCTGCGCGACAGCCGCGACGGCTACACCCCGACGCCCGCCGTCTCGCACGCCATCCTCACCCACAACCGGGGGCGGACCAGCGGCCTCGCCGACGGCATCGTGATCACCCCGTCGCACAACCCGCCGTCCGACGGCGGGTTCAAGTACAACCCCACCCATGGCGGGCCCGCCGACACCGACGCCACGAAGTGGATCCAGGACCGCGCGAACGCCATCCTCGCCGCCGGGCTCAAGGAGGTGAGACGCATCCCGTACGCCCGGGCGCGTGCCGCCGGCACCACCGGGGGGTACGACTTCCTCGCCCGGTACGTCGACGACCTGCCCGCCGCGCTGGACATCGACGCGATCCGCGACGCCGGGGTGCGCATCGGCGCGGACCCGATGGGCGGGGCGAGCGTGGCGTACTGGGGGGAGATCGCCGACCGGCACCGCCTCGACCTGACCGTGATCAACCCGCTCGTGGACCCGACGTGGCGGTTCATGACGCTCGACGGCGACGGCAAGATCCGGATGGACTGCTCGTCGCCGAACGCGATGGCCTCGCTGATCGCGGCCCGGGACGACTACGCCGTCTCCACCGGGAACGACGCCGACGCCGACCGCCACGGCATCGTCACCCCCGACGGTGGCCTGATGAACCCCAACCACTACCTGGCCGTGGCGATCGGCCACCTGTTCCGTACCCGGGAGCGGTGGAGTCCGGCCGCGGCGGTGGGCAAGACGCTCGTCTCCTCCTCGATGATCGACCGGGTGGCGGCCGACCTCGGCCGCCCGCTGCTGGAGGTGCCGGTCGGCTTCAAGTGGTTCGTGCCCGGCCTGCTCGACGGCGCCGTCGGCTTCGGCGGCGAGGAGAGCGCCGGCGCGTCGTTCCTGCGCCGCGACGGCGGCACCTGGACCACCGACAAGGACGGCATCCTGCTCTGCCTGCTCGCCGCCGAGATCATCGCCACCACCGGCCGTACGCCCAGCGAGCACTGGGCCGACCTGGCCGGCCGCTTCGGCGCGCCCGCGTACGCCCGGATCGACGCCCCGGCAGACCGGACGCAGAAGGCCGTGCTCGCGAAGCTCTCGCCGGAGCAGGTGACCGCCACGGAGCTGGCCGGCGAGCCGATCACCGCGATCCTCACCACCGCGCCCGGCAACGGCGCCGCGATCGGCGGCCTGAAGGTGACCACCGAGTCGGGCTGGTTCGCCGCCCGCCCGTCCGGCACCGAGGACGTCTACAAGATCTACGCCGAGTCGTTCCAGGGCCCGGAGCACCTGGCCCGGATCCAGGAGGAGGCCAAGGCCCTCGTCGACGGCGTGCTCGCCACCGCCTGACCGGGTCATCGGGGCGGGGCAGCTCCCGGCGGTTGAGGTGCTCCCGCAACCCGTCCGGCAACAGTCCCGGAGCTGGTCGGGCAGCAGTCCGAACAGGTATCCCGCCACCGGCACAGCTCACCACAGCGTCCAGGACCTCGGAGTAACTCCGTCGAGGATCTCTCGTTGAGGCGACAGCGGCGGCAAGTGCCGATTGTCGGTACGGATGGGAGACGGATGACTCGCGTGATGACGGTGGTCGGCACCCGGCCGGAGATCATCCGGCTGGCTCGGGTGCTCGACCGGCTGGACCGGACCGTCGAGCACGTGCTCGTGCACACCGGCCAGAACTGGGATCCCGCACTTTCCGAGATTTTCTTCACCGAGCTGCGCCTACGCCAGCCGGACCTCTACCTGAATGTGGACACCTCTTCGCTCGGACGGGTCCTCGCCGGGGTGCTGACCGGTGTCGAGCAGGCCATCGCGGACGTCCGTCCGGACGCGCTGCTGGTGTTGGGCGACACGAACAGCTGTATCGCCGCACTGATGGCCCGGCGGATGCGGATTCCCGTCTATCACATGGAGGCGGGCAACCGGTGCTTCGACCTGAACGTGCCGGAGGAGACGAACCGGCGGCTGGTGGACCACGTCGCGGACTTCAACCTCGTCTACACCGAACACGCCCGCCGGAACCTGCTGGCCGAGGGGTTGCATCCCCGTCGGATCCTGCACACCGGCTCACCGATGCGGGAGGTGCTGGAGCACTATCTGCCCGACATCGACCGGTCCACGATCCTCGATCGCCTGCTCATGTCACCCGGCGGATATTTCCTCGTCAGCGCGCATCGGCAGGAGAATGTCGACCGGCCGGACCGGCTCAACCGGTTGCTCGACTGCCTTCGGGCGGTCCAGGAGGAGTGGGGGCTGCCCGTGCTGGTGTCGACCCATCCGCGAACCCGTAAGCGGCTGGAGGCTCTCGCCCTCGATCCGACCGTTCTGGAGGGCATCGCCTTCCACGAGCCGTTCGGCCTCATCGACTATGTCTGCCTGCAACGGCAGGCGCGCTGCACGCTCTCCGACAGCGGCACGGTAAGCGAGGAGGCCGCCATCCTCGGCTTCCCGGCGGTGACGTTGCGCGACTCCATCGAGAGACCCGAGGCGCTCGACGCCGGGGGCATCGTGATGACCGGGCTCGACCCGGCGGGCGTGGTGGAGGCGGTCCGGGTGGTGGTCGACCAGGTGACGGCGGAGGGGGTGCCCTGCCCGGCCGACTACCGGGTCGCCGACACCTCACGGCGGGTGGTGGACTTCATCCTTTCGACGGTCCGCCGTCATCACGACTGGGCGGGCATCCGCCGCTGACGTCTCGGGCGGCCGCCGCGGTAGCCCGCTCAGTTCTCCGAGCCGGCGGCGCTCACCTGCCGGACCTGGGCCATCCCGGTCGTGGCGGTCCGGGCCGGCTGCTGCGCCGTGGCCGATGCCGGGCGCGTCTGTGCCCGGCGGCGGCGTGAGAGCGCCACAACCGCGATCACCGCCGCCGTGGACACCTCCGCCACGGTGGTCGCGCCGGCCGTCCCCGCCGGACCGAGGTGGGGTAGCTGTACCAGAAGCGTGGTGCCCAGCAGCGCGGCCGGCAACAGCGTCAGGCGTGTCGCGCCGGGGTAGTCGCCGTCGCCGAGGCGGTTGAGGATGACGGCACGGGTGACCGTCATGAAGGGCAGGGCCACCAGCAGGAGCTGCAACCAGCCGGTTGCGGCCTCGGGCAACCGTAGTAGTTCGGTGCAGATCGGGCCAGCGAGCACGAGACCGCAGGCGGCCGTGACCGCTGCCGCGGCGACGACCATGACTTCGCTCTCCCAGCTGGTAGATCCGCCCACCGCAAGTCCGTGTCGCCGACGCACCCGCACCGCCATCGGAACCTGAAGCCCGCCGTAGAGCACCACCGCCATCGCCTGGTATACGGCGTAGACCGCGCCGTAGGTGCCGACGGTGTGCGGTGACGCTGCCATCGACAGCAGGACGCCGCCGCCGCGGCCGGTGAAGGCGTCGCCGAGGCTCAACACCATCAGGTTGCGGTTCAGTCGAAAGGCGGTGAGGGCCGCGCGGACCGAGATTCCTCTCCAGATCGGCGTTCGCCCGCTGGCGCCCCGGCAGGCCAGCACCTCGGCGGCGACGAGCTGGGTGAGCACGCCGACGGCGAGGGCCACGGTGAGCGGGACGTTCGTGAGCAGCAGCGCCAGCGCCAGGCCGCGACCGGTGACGGTCACCACCGCACCGGCGACAAACCTGAACTGACGGGTCAGGTCGGCGGTCAGCAGTTCGAACAGGTTGTTTCCGATGGCCATCACCGCGGCGGCGGCCAGCGCGACGACGTCGTAGCCCCGCTGGCCGTACACGGCGGTGAGACAGCCGGCGGCCATCAACATCACGGGTAACGCGATCACGATCCGCTGGCAGCGCACCGCCAGGCGCTCGTGGTCGTCGCCGGCGGCGTACAGCAGCGACGTCCCACCGGCCAACAGCACGGCCACGCCGGCCAGGGCCGACCCCATGACGGTGTAGGCGGCGATCTCGCCGGTCTGCCCGGAGCGGGCGCTGAGGGCCAGCATCGTGGCGTTGAGAAGGGCGCCCGCGAGCGCCGACGACGCCGTGATGATGGTGTAGCGCCGAGTTCGCGACAGCTTGCCGACGCCGCGCAGCCCGGTGGCGCTCAGCTCGCCGGGATCGGCTGGAGGCACTGGAGATGTCTGTCGTGCGGGTCCGGTCACCGGCGGCCCTCCACCTCGGGGCGTGCGATCCCGCGGTCAGGGACGCAGGCTCCTGAGTTGTACCAGATCAGCCACCTACAGGTGGGTCGATGCGAATTTGTGTGGTTCTCCCGGCGCGATCTGAGGGAAATGCTGCCGAGTTGAGTGCAGTAATTGCTAATTGTCCGGCAAGCCGGAACTTCGTACCGACCTTGGTCGTTGGAGGAAAAGTGCCGGGTGCTGCTCGGCCCAACTGCACCGTCGGAGGCGAGATTGCGAACCATTCGGCATTGGACCCCCGGCTACGTCCTGCACCGCTCCCGCGAGTGGGCCTACCGCCATAGTCATCCGGGTACCCCGTGGCTGACACCGCGGGCGACGGAGCTGCTCGACCAGATGCTGCTGCCCACGGACCGAGGGCTCGAGTTCGGGTCCGGATGGAGCACCCGGTGGTTCGCCCAGCGGATCCACCATCTGGTGAGCGTCGAACACGACCAGACCTGGCACCACGCGGTTTCCCGGCAGCTCAAGGACGACGCGGTCGACAACGTGGACCACCTCTTCGTGCCGCGCGACGTCCCGGAGACGCGCGGCGGTGACAGCGAGTACGTCGGGACCGCCGCGCGATTCGCCGACCAGAGCCTCCATTTCGTCCTCGTCGACGGTATCTACCGCGACCACTGTGCCCGCCAGGCGCTGCCGAAGATCGCGACGGGGGGCATGCTGGTGATCGACAACGTGAACTGGTACCTCCCGTCCGACTCGCGGTCCCCGCACTCGCGATCGCCCGCCGACGGGGCCGCGAGCGACGTGTGGCAAGAGGTCGCCGAAACCGTGGCCGGCTGGCGCACCATCTGGACTTCCTGCGGTGTGACGGACACCGCGATCTTCGTGCGGCCCTGAACGCCGTTCGCCCGTCGTCGGCGGTCCGCACACCCCACATCACCATGCGCGCTGCCCGTTCCCGGGTGGCGGTAGCTTCGGAGGTTGTCGTCCATGAGGGAACCGAGGTGAACGGGCCGGGTGCCGGCACAACGGTGCCGACCCGGCGCTCGTCGGCGAGACACGGGCGCGGGGCCGCCGTCCTGGCCGGCGTGGGCTGGCTGTGCCTCGGCAGCCTTCCGCTCCTGCTCGACACGACGGCCGGACGCGGTCGGTGGGGATTCGACGGCACCGTCCTCTTCGGTGTGCTGTCTGTGCTGTTCGGGCTCTGGGTCTTCTGGCGGGACGGAGGTGCCCGGGTCACCACGGTCGGCGCCTACAACCTCGGGTTCGCGCTCTTCGTCGGCTTCGCCGCCCTGTACCAGGCGCTCGAATCCGGGATCGAGGCTCCGGAGTTCCCGCTGTTCCGTGCCGTCGCGCTCGGCTACTTCGTCCAGGTGTCGACGTGGCTCGTCTTCTGGACGGGCAAGAGCACCCGCGCAACCGCCGGAACGCTCGTGACGACCACACCGGAGGTGGCTCGCTGGGCTGTGCGCTGCGGCGCACTGCTGTTGGCGCTGGCGGTACTGCTGCAACTGTCGTTGCCGGAGCGGTTCCAGCATCTCCTGATCA
The DNA here is from genome assembly GCF_042871665.1 of Micromonospora sp. NPDC005686. Lineage (NCBI taxonomy): Bacteria > Bacillati > Actinomycetota > Actinomycetes > Micromonosporales > Micromonosporaceae > Micromonospora > Micromonospora sp. NPDC005686. The sequence continues at coordinate 78,046 of NZ_JBIAIY010000009.1, read as the reverse complement.
GCTCTGCGGGGTTCGTCGGGGTCATCATGCTGGGTGTCGGTCTGCTGCCGACGACCCGCAGGAGACCGTCTCTGATGTACGGGCTGGTGCCGGTCGCCGGACTCGTCATCTACTACCTGATTCTCTTCGACAGCTTCGGCCGTCTGGTGCTGGGCGCGCTCGCGCTCGCCCTGGCGGTCATCGTCGCCAATCGGGGCAATGGCCGACCGGTGAAGGCGGTGATGCTGGCCGTGGCTCCGCCGACTCTCGCCTTCCTCGCCAAGATCCGTGCGTCCCCGACGCCGCCTCCCCCCGGTACCCCCAGGACGGAGTGGGACAGCGATGGGCTCTTCTCGGTGGTGGGCCCGTTCCACGACTTCGCTCAACTGTTGAGCCTGAGTGACCTCGGCCTACTGCCCAAGGCGTGGGGGGAGAGCTTCTACGCGGCGGCCGTGATCCTCGTACCCCGTTCCATCTGGGAGGACAAACCGCGCGGCCTGGGCGCGGTGCTCGTGCCCTACCTCTCTCCCCAGTTGGCCGGCACGGAACACTCCGACGCAGCGCTCTTCTTCGGCGAATGGCTCTACAACTTCGGCCTGGCCGGCCTGGTGTTGATGATTCCGATTACCGGGCTGGCGTTGCGAGCGGCGGACCGCGTGGTCCGGGCGGCCAGTAAGCCCTTGATCGGGACGAGGCGCGGGGTGTTGGCGTACGTCGCCGCGATCGTACTGCTCGTCGGGGCACTCGACCTGATCTGGGTCGGCACCGCGACGTTCGCCTCGCGCGCCGGGTGCCGACTGCTGATACTCGCCGCGCTGTTCGCCGTTCATGCCCTGTTCTCCCGTGCGCCCACCGCCGTGCCGCCGCAGAGCCCGCCGTCGCCGTCCCGACCCGTGCCGCACTCGCGGCTGGGTACGACCTCGACGGCGTCCCCGGCCGGCGGCGGCGTTCCCGAGTCCGTTCGCCAGCGTTGTAGATGAGAGAGCGGCCATGATCGTATTTGTCCTCGAGTCCCGCACACCCCATCACAACCCGGTTCTCGACCGGCTCGCCGCCCACCTGTCCCGCCCAGTCCAGGTTTTCTACGTCTCGGCCGACGACTCCGCACGCGGCTGGGGCACGGTGGAGCCGTCTCACTCGCACCGCATCCTTCGAGGGCGCAAGCCCTGGTGGCTGTTCCTCCGGACCCTGACGGCACCGGATCTCGACGCCGTGTGCCTCTTCGGTTACCGGGGCTCGGCCCGGATCGCCGCGGCACTGGTAGCCCGCTTACGTCGGGTGCCGCTGGTACTGCGCAGCGACAGCAACGTGTCAGCGGAACTGCGCCGGTCGCGGAGCCGGCGGGCGGCCAAGAGGTGGTATCTGCGGATGCTGCTCGGCGAGCCGGAGATCTGGTCCGTGGGCACCGCCAACGAGGCGTACTGGCGACTGCTCGGGTTCCGGCGGTTCCGGCGCATCCCCTTCGCGTTGCCGGAGCTGCCCCGCGGGGAAACCGGAGCGCCGGCGATGCGGGCGTCACTCGGCGACCAGGACCGTTTCGTCTTCGTCTTCGTAGGCCGGCTGGAGCCGATCAAGGGGGCGGATCTGCTCCTCGCCGCGTACGACATCGTGCGCGACAAGGTGCGCGACGGTGCCACGGCCCTGGTGGTCGTGGGCGGCGGCAGTCTGGCCCCGGACGTGGCGCATTACTGCGCGACCAGAGCCGACTGCCACTACCTGGGCCCGATCGATCACGATCGCCTCGGCGCGGCCTTCGCCGCCGCCGACGTGGCTGTTGTGCCGTCCCGGACAGAAGCCTGGGGCCTGGTCGTCAATGAATCCCTGGGGTTCGGAACGCCAGTGATCGCCACCGTCGAGGTCGCCGCCGCCGACGACCTCGTCACCCCGGAGAACGGGCGCCGGTGCCCGGCCGACGTCGTCGGACTGGCCGACGCGATGCTCGCCGAGTACCACCGTGGGCCACGGCGCGTGCCCCGGCTGGTCGCTGCGGACGTCGCCGCCGCGATGGCCGAGCGGCTCGACCGGCTCACCGGCTGACGGTGGGCGGCGTCCCGTGGGCACGCCGCCCGGCCGTCGCACACGGCGGTCAGGGGTCGATCAGCACTCGCCGCCCGGAGGTGGACAGGCCGAGCCGGTGGGCCCGGCGGTGTGCATCCTGGACGGCGAGGAAGTAGGCGTGGCGCTGCGGCACGAGTCGTTCGGCGGCGTACCGGCGGGCGCGCGTCAGGTTCTCCGCGGAGGCTTCGGTCATCAGTCCCGGAGTGCTCGACAACCGTCGGATCGCCGCGGCCAGGCCGACAGCGTCGTCCGGTGCGACCAGGTGCTGTTCCGGCAGCAGTTCGGGGATGCCGCCGACGGCCGACGCCACGGCCGGCAGCCCTCGGGCCATCGCCTCGACGAGCGCCTTGGGCAGCCCTTCCGTACGCGACGGCATGACGAAGAGATCGGCCGCGTCCAGTTGCTGCCGTACCGCGTCGCCGGACGGCAACGGTCCGGTGAAGGTCACCTGCTCGGCGACGCCGAGCAGGTCGGCCAACTGCGTGAGTCGGTGCCGGAACCGGCCGTCGCCGACGTGTACCAGCCGGGGGGCGAGGCCGTCTGCGCGCAGCCGCGCCACAGCGGCGAGTAACGTGTCGATCCCCTTGTACATCTGGTCGAGCGAACCGACCGAGATGAGCGTGACGTGGGGGAGCCCCGGCGTCCGCGCGCGAGCCTGGTCGGCGTAGGCGTGTCGCGGCAGATCCACGTCGGAGCAGACAGCGGTCACCGTCTGCGGGCCGGCCGGGTATCTCTCCTGCAGGTACCGCTCGGTCACGTAGGAGACGGCGACCGCCGAGCGGCACAGATGCCGTAGCCGGCTGGTATATCGCTGCCGCAGCAGTGGCCGCAGCGGGTGCTCCACCACGCCGGGAGCGAACACCGCGTGGGGGTCTCCCATCACGTCGAGGGCGTAGGGCAGCCGCCCCCGGTCGCGTACAGCGGCGAGGATCGAGCCGATGAAGGACGGCACGCGCAGGATCACCGCGTCCTCCGCGGACGCCGCCGACGCCACGGCCCGCCGGATCGCGGGGAACCGCTGCAGGTACTGCCGAGGGCCCTGGTAGTAGGGGATGGGCCAGACCTCGACGTCCGGCCCGTCCACGCGGTTGGCCGCCCGCTCCAGATTCGCGACCGTCCGCACCCGGGCGACGACCCGGACCTGGTCGAACACCTGCAGGTAGTCGGTGAAGAAGCGGTAGGCGGGTCCGTCGTACGTCCAGACCGCGCCGTCGGGTGTGCGGACGTAGCGCGACTCCACCGTCACGGTGGCTCTCATCGGCTCTGCCTTTCCGGAGGGTGCCGGACTCGCCTGCCGAGACCGCAGAGCCCGTCGCCCGGCAGCCGAGGCGTGACCTGACCGTCCGTCTCTCGTTGAGGAAGTGTTATATAAGACAGAACGTGTCAAAGGTGTATTTCGGTACGGCAGAGCGTCTCCCTCCCTTCCCCGCGATCGCGACCGCCCGAACCGCACGAACCAAGAGGAGTGGACGTGTCCTTTCTGCCCTCCGGATGCCGCGTCGCCGTAACCGGCGGTACCGGATCATTCGGTAAGACCCTGGTACGCCGCCTGCTCGACCACGATGTGGACGAGATCCGGGTGTTCAGTCGGGACGAGGCCAAGCAGGACCTCATGCGCCGAGGGCTGGGCGACGACCGGGTGCGGTACTACGTGGGCGACGTCCGGGACTTCGACAGCGTTTTCCGGGCGACCCGCGATGTCGACTTCGTGTTCCACGCCGCCGCGCTCAAGCAGGTGCCGTCCTGCGAGTTCTTTCCCATGGAGGCGGTGCGGACCAACGTGCTCGGCAGCGAGAACGTGGTCATGGCGGCGGAGCGCAACGGGGTGAGATCGGTGGTGCTGCTGAGCACCGACAAGGCCGTCTACCCGGTCAACGCGATGGGCATCAGCAAAGCCTTGATGGAGAAGGTCGCCCAGGCGCACGCCCGGAATCGCCCGGACAGCACGACTGTCGTGTCCTGCGTCCGGTACGGCAACGTGATGTACTCACGCGGGTCGGTGATCCCGCTGTTCGTGGAGCAGATCAAGGCCGGGAAGGCGCCGACCGTGACCAGCCCGGCGATGACGCGCTTCCTCATGTCGCTGGCCGACTCGGTGGATCTCGTCGAGCACGCCTTCCAACACGCCCGTCCCGGTGACATCTTCATCCGCAAGGCGCCCGCGTGCACGATAGGCGACCTCGCCGAGGCGGTCTGTCAGCTCTTCGACGTACCGGCCAAGCTCGACGTGATCGGGGTCCGGCACGGCGAGAAGCAGCACGAGACGCTCGTCAGCCGCGAGGAGCTCGCCCGGGCGGACGACTTCGGTGACGTGTTCCGGGTGCCGGTCGACGCCCGCGACCTCAACTACGACCTCTACGTCTCCGAGGGGGACGTGCGTGGCCCGCTGACCGAGGACTTCACCTCCGCCAACGCGCCCCAGATGGAAGTGGCGCAGATCAAGGAACTCCTGCTGAGCATCCCGGAGATGCGGGCGGAACTGACGCTGCGGGACGCGGTGCTGACGTGCTGAGGCTCGCCCTCACCGGTGCCGGGGGTTTCCTGGGCTGGCACGTACGGGTCCTCGTCCGTGCGCTGGGCTGGCCCGATCCCGTCGTGGTCACCCGGGCGGACCTGGCCGATCCGGCGGCCGTGGCGGCGCGGGTCGACGGCACCGACCGGGTGCTGCACCTGGCCGGGGTCAACCGAGGTGACCCGGCCGAGGTCGCAGCGGGCAACGTGTGGCTCGCCTCGGCGCTCGCGCGCGGACTGGGACGGTGCGCCGCGCCGCCCGGCGTCGTCGTCTTCGCGAACTCGATCCAGGCCGGCAACGGCAGCGCCTACGGTGACTCGAAGGCGGTCGCCGCCGAGACCCTCGCCGCCGTGCGCCCCGATCTGGTCGACCTGCGCCTGCCCAACCTCTACGGGGAGCACGGGCTGCCCGGCTACAACTCGGTCGTGGCGACGTTCTGTCGCCTGCTCGCCGAGGGCGGCCGGCCCGAGGTGCACCAGGATCGGGAGTTGGTCCTGGTGCACGCCACCGACGCGGCGGCCCGCCTGGTCGGTGCCGCACAGGCAGGCCCGTGGGATGCCTCGATGCCGGAGCTGCGCATCGGTGTCCAGGCGCTCGCCGACCGGCTCTCGGAGCTGGCCGGCTGCTACCGCACAGGCGAGATCCCGGCACTGACCGACCGGCACGCGGTGCGCTTGTTCAACACGTACCGGTCGCACTGCCTTCCGTCGCACCAGCCGCTGCCGCTGCCCCGGCGGTCCGACGCGCGCGGCGAACTCGTCGAGGTCGTCAAGTCGCACGGCGGGCCGGGACAGACCTTCTGTTCCTCCACCCACCCCGGCGTCACCCGGGGAGAGCACTTCCATCTGGCGAAGCTGGAACGGTTCTGCGTGGTGCAGGGCAGTGCCGAGATACGTCTGCGACGAGTCCTCGACGACGAGGTCGTCCGGCTCCGGGTGGACGGCCGCGATCCGGTCGTGGTGGACATGCCCACGATGTGGGCCCACGACATCACCAACACCGGCTCGGGTGCCCTCATCACCCTGTTCTGGGCCAACGAGGTCTTCGACCCGGCCCAGCCGGACACCTGGCCCGAACCCGTGGATTCCCGAGCGCGAGCGGCGGTCGCGGCGGTCTGACCCGGCCGCCGGCATCCCCCGCCGAGCTCCTGAGACGAGGTGTCGAGATGCGGTTCGGCTTGCTGACCCAGTGGTTCGACCCGGAGCCGGGGCCGGCCGGCCTGCCCGGTGTGCTGGCCCGCGGCCTGGCCGCCCGGGGGCACGAGGTGCGGGTACTCACCGGCTTCCCGAACTATCCGACCGGACGGCTGGCGCCGGGCTACCGCATGTCTCGTCGGCAGGACGAGAACCTCGCCGGTGTGGAGGTTCGCCGGGTCGCCCTCTACCCCAGCCACGACGCGTCGGCCGTCCACCGGATGGCGAACTACGGCTCGTTCGCGATGTCCGCGCTCGTGTCCGGCGTGAGGGCGCTCCGCGGGCTCGACGCCATCTGGGTGGGGAATTCCCCGGTCACGGTGGCGCTGCCGATGTGGTTCGCCCGGCACGTGTACCGGGTGCCGGTGGTGCTTCACGTGCTCGACCTGTGGCCCGACACCCTGGCGGCCAGCGGCTTTCTCGGCAACGGCGCCGGTGGCCGGGCGGTCGAGCGCTGCCTGCACGGCTGGTGTGGGGCGATGTACCGGTCGGCCACGCGGGTGGCCTACATATCGCCGGGCGTTCGGGACCTTCTGCGGGGCCGGGGGGTGCCGGAGAGCAAACTCACGTACGTTCCGATGTGGGCGGACGAGCGGCCCTGGTCGCCGCAGGGTGACCTCCGTGCCGATCTGGGACTGCCCGACGACCGGGTGGTGCTGGTGTACGCCGGGGCGCTGGGGGAGGCGCAGGGACTCGACGCCCTGCTGGATGCCTGCGCCCTGGTGCACGATTCCCGGTTCGTGTGCCTGATCGCCGGGTCGGGGGTCTCGGAGGACCGGCTGCGGGAGCGCGCCCGGTCGGCGGGGCTGGACAACGTGCGGTTTCTGGGCCGGGTGCCCAGCGAGCGTATGCCGGCGGTGATGGCGGCCGGCGACATCCACTTCGTGAGCCTGCGGGACACGGCGATGTCCGCCTGCACGATGCCGAGCAAGATGCAGGCGATCCTTGCCGCCGGACGAGCCCTCCTTGTCGCCGCGCCCGGTGACGCGGCCGAGGTGGCGCGGGAGAGTGGCGGCGGCATCACCGCTCGGCCCGGAGACCCGGAGTCCATCGCGGCTGCACTGCGCGAGGCATGCCAGATGGGGCGGGAGAAGCTTCGACTGCTCGGTCAGGCAGGCCGCCGCCACTACGAGCGCCAGTTCGCTGCCGACCTGGGAATACGCCGCGTGGAGCAGGAACTGCGGACGGCTGCGGCCGTCCGCGGGGCCAGGCGGCACGGCGAAGAGGCCCGCGAGTTCTGACCGATTGCACACCGACGGAACTATGTCCTGATATGGGTATCTCATGAGCACTGATGCCACGTGGCGGCGACGCCACACCGCCGCACCACATCGGCCCTCGTCCGGCGGCACGCCGCGCCCGTACGACCGTCTGAAACGCCTGCTGGACGTGCTCGGTGCCGTGCTGGCGCTGGTGCTCGGCGCACCGGTCATGGCTGCGGTCGCCCTCGTGGTGCTGGTGACGCTGGGACGGCCGGTGCTGTTCCGGCACACCCGGCCGGGGCGTGACGGCAGGCTCTTCGAGATGGTCAAGTTCCGCACCATGCACGATGTCGACCCGGCGCGAGGGCTGGTGAGCGACGCGGACCGGCTTACGCCGGTGGGGCGATGGCTGCGTTCCACCAGCCTCGACGAGCTGCCCGAGTTCTGGAACGTCCTGCGCGGCGACATGAGCGTTGTCGGTCCGCGCCCACATCTGGTCCGCTACCTGAGCCTCTACGACGCCCGTCAGGCCCGGCGGCACGAGGTTCGTCCCGGCATCACGGGCCTGGCGCAGGTGCGCGGTCGCAACGCGCTGATCTGGGAGCAGAAGTTCGAGTACGACGTGGAGTATGTCGACCGGCGCTCCCTCGCCCTGGACCTGCGGATCCTCGCCGCGACGGTCGGTGCGGTGCTGCGCCGGGAGGGCATCTCGGCGCCCGGCGCCGCCACCTGGCACGAGTTCACCGGCAACCGGCAGCCCGGCGACCGCGAGCACCTGCGCGCCGGAGAATCCGTGGGCATGTGGTGACGGCCGTACTGCTGTTCGGGGCCGGCGGGTTCCTGGGCCGGCACATCCGTCGCAACCTCGAACCGCACTGCGATGTGCGGTGTCCGGATCGGCAGGAGTGCGATCTGGTGGCCGTCGGCCCGTCTGCCCTGGCCGCGTTGCTGAGCCGGGAACGACCCGACGTCGTGGTCCTCGCGGCGGGGCGCATCGTCGGCTCCGGCTACGACTTCGTCCAGGCACACGCCGTGACGACGGCCAAGGTGATCGAGGCGATGGCCGCCGCCGCTCCCGGTGCGCGGCTCGTGCGGATCGGTTCGGCCGCAGAGTACGGCGTGGTCGCCCGCGATGTCGCAGTGCGGGAGGACGCCCCGACGTCGCCGATCAGCGAGTACGGGGTGAGTCACCTCGCCGCCACCCGGCTGGCCGAACTCGCCGGTGCGTCCGGCCGGGTCGACACGGTGGTGTTGCGGGTGTTCAACCCGGTCGGACCGGGCATGCCGCCCGGGAACGTGCTGGGGCGGGCGGCGGGGCTGATCAGGGCCGCGGCCGAGCGCGGCGACGATCACGTCGCACTGGGTCTGCTCGATTCCTGGCGGGATTTCGTGGACGTGCGGGACGTGGCCGGCGCGGTCCTGGCCGCGGTGCGCTGCGGTGCGGTGGGACAGCGGGTGTTCAACGTGGGCAGCGGGCTGGCGACGGCCACCAGGGACGCCGTCCGGCAGCTCGCGGACATCGCAGGTTTTCCGGGGGAGATCCGCACCGGCGCATTCGGCGCCGACGCGACCCGGTCAGCGGCGGTGCCCTGGATCTGCGCGGACATCGGCCGTGGCCACCGGCTGCTCGGTTGGACGCCGGTCCATCCGCTGGCCGACTCGCTGACGGCGCTCTGGCGCGAGACGGTCGAGCGGGTACCGGGTCTGGTGCGGCAGCCGTCCGGCCCGGCGAGGGACGTGCGTCACACCTGACGCGCCGGTAGAGTGCGGCGGCCGACGCCAGGGACGCGCACCAGGGAGCCGCCAGTGCTGCACTTGAGGATCATCACCCCGGCCGACCGTAGCGCGGCGGTGGCGGACCTGCTGGCCGCTGAGCCGGGGGTGGCGCACCTGGCCGTCCTGCCCGGCGCCGCCCGCCGCCCTGTCGGTGATCTCATCCTCTGTGACGTCGTGCGAGAGAGCGCCGATCACGTGCTTCGGGTGCTTCAGGAGATGGGCGTCGAGGCACGTGGCGCGATCTCCGCCGACGACGTGGAGCTGACCCTGTCCGAGGCGGCCGACCGGGCCGCCGAGGAGGCGCCCGGGTACGGCGAGGATGCCGTGGTCTGGGACGAGATCGCCGCGAAGACCGGCGAGCAGACCGTCCTCACCGGCACGTTCGTCGCCCTGATCGTGGTCGCCACCATGATCGCCGGCATCGGCGTGCTGCTCGACCAGCCCATCCTGATCGTCGGCGCGATGGTGGTCGGCCCCGAGTTCGGGCCGCTCGCCGCGCTCAGCGTGGCGCTGCTGCGGCGGCAGCCGCGCGTGGCCGTGCGCTCGGTACAGGCGCTGACCGTCGGCTTCCTCGTCGCCATGGCCGCCACCGTGCTGAGCACCTGGGCGCTCACCGCCACCGGCCTGGTCGACCGGGACATGCTGCTGGCCGAACGGCCGCTGACCGACTTCATCTGGCGCCCGGACGCGCTGTCCTGGGTGGTGGGCCTGCTCGCCGGCGTCGCCGGGATGCTGTCGCTGACCTCGAAGAAGTCCGGCTCGCTCGTCGGCGTGCTGATCTCGGTGACCACGGTGCCGGCGGCGGCGAACGTGGCTGTCGCGTCCGCGTACGGCGTGTGGCACGAGGCGGCCGGCTCGGCCCTGCAGCTGCTGATCAACGTGGCGGCCATCGTGCTCGCCGGAGTGTTCACGCTGGTGGTCCAGCTCTGCTGGTGGCGGCATGTGGACCGGACCGCCGCCCGGGGACTGCCGCGACAGCGGGCCGGCCGGGGACGGGCGCCGGTCAGCGCCAGTCGTCGCCCGCCTCGAGACGGCGGCTGAGCAGCGTCGCCAGTGGCACCGACTCGCCGTCGCGCCCGCCGCGGCCGACCACGAGCGGCGGCGGGCTGGGCCGCGGGTCGGCCCCGAACAGCCGCGCCCGCAGACCCGGCGGCACGGTGAGCAGGTAGAACCGCCCCTCGGTGTCCACCGCGCGGCTGCGCGCCCGGTCCACGTACCAGCCGGTCAGCCGCGTGCGGTAACGCCCGCGCCCGTCGTGGCCGGTAGCGGTCAGCCGGTCGGCGCGCAGCCCGCGCCGCGACGCCTCGGCGGCGAACCGGGCCACCAGCTCCGCGGCCTCCGCCTGCTCCGCGGCGCGCTCGCGGTCGGCGGCCTCCGCGTGCGCCCGCACCGCGTGGCGCCGCCGTTCCCGCCACCGCTCGTCGTCCTCGACACCCACGACCGCGAGGGTACGCGCGCCCGCCGCCCCCGGCGCACCACGCGTCAGGGCGCACCACGCGGCCGGGTGCCGGGAGGTCAGGCCAGGCCCGCGCGGCGCAGCGCCTCCGCCATGGCGTCGTTGACCGGGGCGGGACCGCCGCCGCGCCCCGACCGCTGTGACTGGCCACCGCGCGACGCGCCCTGGCCACCGCGCGACGCGCCCCGGTCGCCGCGCGACGCACCGCCCTGGCTGGTGCCCTGTCCGCCGCGCTGACCGCCGCCCTGGCCGCCACGTGGAGCGGCGGCCTGCGGGCCGCCGCCCGGGCGACCGCCGCCGGCCGGCGCCTCGTCGTCCAGCCGTAGCGTCAGCGAGATCCGCTTGCGCGGCACGTCCACGTCGAGCACCCGGACCTTGACCACGTCGCCGGACTTCACCACGTCGCGCGGGTCCTTGACGAACGTGTGCGACATGGCCGAGACGTGCACCAGACCGTCCTGGTGCACGCCCACGTCGACGAACGCGCCGAACGCGGCCACGTTCGTCACCACGCCCTCCAGCACCATGCCCGGCGTCAGGTCGCCGATCTTCTCCACGCCCTCGACGAACGTCGCGGTGCGGAACTCCGGGCGCGGGTCGCGGCCGGGCTTCTCCAACTCGGCCAGGATGTCGGTGACGGTGGGCAGGCCGAACGTGTCGTCGACGAAGTCGGTCGCGCGCAGGCCGCGCAGGATGGCCGACTTGCCGATCAGCGCGCGCAGGTCCTGCCCGGTGGAGGAGAGGATGCGGCGGACCACCGGGTACGCCTCGGGGTGCACGCTGGAGGAGTCGAGCGGGTCGTCGCCGCCGGGGATGCGCAGGAAGCCCGCGCACTGCTCGAACGCCTTCGGGCCGAGGCGCGGCACCTTCTTCAGCTCGGCCCGGGTGCGGAACGGGCCGTTGGCGTCGCGGTGCAGCACGATGTTCTCGGCCAGCCCCGCGCCGATGCCGGAGACCCGGGTGAGCAGCGGCGCGGAGGCGGTGTTGACGTCCACACCGACCGCGTTGACGCAGTCCTCGACCACCGCGTCGAGCGAGCGGGACAGCTTCACCTCGGACAGGTCGTGCTGGTACTGCCCGACGCCGATCGACCGCGGGTCGATCTTCACCAGCTCGGCCAGCGGGTCCTGGAGGCGGCGGGCGATCGACACCGCGCCGCGCAGCGAGACGTCCAGGCCGGGCAGCTCCTGCGAGGCGTACGCCGACGCGGAGTAGACCGACGCGCCGGCCTCGGAGACGACCACCTTCGTCAGCTTCAGCTCCGGGTGCTGCTTGATCAGGTCACCGGCGAGCTTGTCGGTCTCCCGGCTGGCGGTGCCGTTGCCGATCGCGACCAGCTCGACGCCGTGCGCGGCGGCGAGCCTGGCGAGCGTGTGCAGCGAGGCGTCCCACTGCCGGCGCGGCTCGTGCGGGTAGATGGTGTCGGTGGCGACCACCTTGCCGGTCGCGTCGACCACCGCCACCTTCACCCCGGTACGCAGGCCCGGGTCGAGGCCCATCGTCACCCGCGCCCCGGCCGGCGCGGCCAGCAGCAGGTCCCGCAGGTTGGTGGCGAAGACCCGCACGGCCTCCTCCTCGGCTGCCTGCCACAGCCGCATGCGCAGGTCCGCGCCCAGGTGGATCAGGATCCGGGTACGCCAGGCCCAGCGCACCGTGTCGGCCAGCCACTTGTCGGCGGGCCGCCCCTGGTCGCTGATGCCGAAGCGGCCGGCGACGGCCGCCTCGTAGCGGCTGGGACCCGGGTTCGCGTCGGCGTCCCCCTCGGCCTCCGGGTCCATGGTCAGCTCCAGCACGCCCTCCTTCTCGCCCCGGAACACGGCGAGGATGCGGTGCGAGGGCAGCTTAGGGTACGGCTCGGCGAAGTCGAAGTAGTCGGAGAACTTCGCCCCGGTGGTCTCCTGGCCGTCGCGTACCCGGGAGACCAGGCGGCCCCGCGACCACATCTGCTCGCGCAGCGTGCCGATCAGGTCGGCGTCCTCGGCGAAGCGCTCGATCAGGACGGCCCGCGCCCCGTCCAGCGCGGCCGCGGCGTCCGCGACGCCCTTGTCCGGGTCGGCGAACCCGGCGGCGACCGTCTTCGGGTCCTGCGCCGGGTCGGCCAGCAGCGTGTCCGCGAGCGGCTCCAGCCCGGCCTCGCGGGCGATCTGGGCCCTTGTGCGCCGCTTCGGCTTGTACGGCAGGTAGATGTCCTCCAGGCGGGACTTCGAGTCGGCGGCGAGGATCTGCGCCTCCAGCGCCTCGTCGAGCTTGCCCTGACTCCGGATCGACTCCAGCACCGCCGCGCGCCGCTCGTCCAGCTCACGCAGGTAGCGCAGCCGCTCCTCCAGCGTGCGCAGCTGCGCGTCGTCGAGCAGGCCGGTGGCCTCCTTGCGGTAGCGGGCGATGAACGGCACTGTGGCGCCGCCGTCGAGCAGCTCGACTGCCGCCCGCACCTGACGTTCGGCGACGCCGAGTTCCTCGGCGATCCGCTGGTCCACTGACTGGGTCACGATTGTCATCCGCCTTCTCGGGTGGTTTCCGCCCTGCATTGTGCCGTTCGCCTCGGACCGGCTGTGCCCGGCCCGCCGCTGGCTGCGCTAGCGTGGCGATCATGGAGGCACCTGCGGATCCGCGGGCCCGGCGGCTGTTCGGCGGCAGCGCCCGGGCGCTCGGCGACCTGGCCGCCGGCCCGTTCCGGGCCGACCGGGACCGGATCGTCGGCTCGCCGTTCTTCGCCCGGCTGAACGGCGTCACCCAGGTGATCAGCCCGGGTGGTTCCGGGCTGCTGGTGCACAACCGGCTCACCCACAGCCTGAAGGTGGCCCAGGTGGCCCGGGCCATCGCGGAGCGGCTGACGGCCGACCCGGCGCACCGGGACCTGCTGGACAAGCTCGGCGGCTGCGACCCGGAGGTGGTGGAGGCCGCCGCGCTCGCGCACGACCTCGGGCACCCGCCGTTCGGGCACCTGGGGGAGCGGGTGCTGGACCGGCTGGCCCGGCAACGCCTCGGGCTGGCCGACGGATTCGAGGGCAACGCCCAGTCGTACCGGATCGTCACCAGCACCGAGATCCGCGGCGCCGCGACCACCGGACTCGACCTGACCGCCGCGGTCCGGGCCGCCATGCTGAAGTACCCGTGGACCCGGCTGGACCATCCCGACCCGCACCCGCGCCACCTCGACCCGGCGCCCCGGGGTGCGGCGGCGCCACCGGAGGATCCGGAGAGCGGGTCGGTGAAGTTCGGCGCGTACCGCACCGAGCTGGACGACCTGCGGCAGGCGCGCGAGCCGTTCGCCGGGCGGATCCCGGAGTGGCAGCAGACCCCCGAGGCCTCGGTGATGGACACCGCCGACGACATCGCGTACGCGATCCACGACGTGGAGGACTTCTACCGGGTCGGTGTGCTCCAGCAGGGCGCGGTGGCGGCCGAGCTGATGGCCTGGCAGCGCGAGAGCGGGCACCTGCGGTCGATCACCGCGTCGGCGCTGGAGGCGGCGGCCCGGCGGCCCGGCGTGGCGATCGAGCGGCTGCGCCGGCAACTGCACCGCAAGGACGGCTGGATCGCCGACGACGAGGCGTTCGCCGCCGCTGTCGAGCACGTCCGCGAGGAACTGGTCGAAGGGCTGCTGGCGCTGCCGTTCGACGGCTCGATCGAGGCGGAGCAGTACGTGGCCCGGTTCTCCGCCCGCTGGTCCACCCGCTTCGTGGACGCCATCACCGTCACCCCGGAGCCGGACGTCCGTTCCGGCTACGTGCTGCTGGCGAAGGCGCAGTGGCACGAGGTGCAGGTGCTCAAGTTCGTGCACCACCGGTTCGTGCTGGCCCGCCCGGACCTGGCCCTGCACCAGCGCGGGCAGGCCCGGCTGCTGGGCACGTTGGTGGAGGCGCTCTGGGAGTGGCTGCTGGACCCGGAGGAGGAGTCCCGGCTGCCGCGCCGGCTGCACGACCTGGTGGAGCTGGCCGAGGCGGAGCTGCACCCGCGTACCCCGGACCGGATCGGCCGGGCCCGGGGCCGGGCGATCATCGACTTCGTCGCGCAGCTCACCGACGGTCAGGCGGTGGCGATGCTGGACGCGCTGTCCGGCCGCTCCGGCGCGCTCTGGACGGACGCCTTCGTGCTCTGAGCCGGCTCAGAGCACGAACGCGTCAGCGCCGGGTCAGGCGACCGACTGCCACCAGCCGTCCACCGCCGGCGGCTCGTCCACCACGACCCGCTCGCCGGGGCGCGGCACGGCCAGCCGGACGTCGCGCGCCTTCGCCTCGGCCCAGAGCCGGTCGACCGGCTCGGACCAGTCGTGCAGGGCCAGGTTGAACGTGCCCCAGTGCACCGGCACCAGCAGTCCGCCGTGTACGTCGAGGTGGGCGGCGACCGCCTCCTCCGGGAACATGTGGATGTGCGGCCACGCCCTGTCGTACGCCCCGATCTGCATGAGCGTCAGGTCGAACGGGCCGTGTTCGGCGCCGATCGCGGCGTACCCGTCGAAGTAGCCGGAGTCGCCGGTGTAGAAGACCTTCCGGTGTGCCCCGGTGATGGTCCAGGAGCTCCAGAGCGTGCCGTCGCGGCGCAGCCCGCGCCCGGAGAAGTGCTGCGCGGCGGTCGCGGTGAGCGTCAGCGCGCCGACCCGGTGGTTGTCGGACCAGTCCAGCTCGATGATGCGGTGCTCGGGTACGCCCCAGCGGGCCAGGTGCGCGCCGACGCCCAGCGGCACCACGAACGGCGCGGACTGGAGGTCGACGAGCGTGCGGACGGTCTCCATGTCCAGGTGGTCGTAGTGGTCGTGCGAGATCAGCACCGCGTCCAGCGGGGGCAGCTCGGTCAGGCGTACCGGCGGCTCGTGGATGCGTCGCGGGCCGACCAGCCCGGACGGGGAGCACCTGTCGCTCCACACCGGGTCGAGCAGCACCCGGCGCCCCTCGATCTCGACGAGCGTGGAGGCGTGGCCGTACCAGACGACGTTCAGCTCGCGGGCCGGGTCGCCGGCCGGCGCGGGGGCCGGGCGCAGCAGCGGCACCGGGCTGCCGGGCCGCCGCTTCTGCTTGCCGAAGACCAGCTCGCGGAGCAGGTTGCGGCCGGGGTCGGCGACCATCGTGGCGCTCGCGTCGGCCGGGTTGTGGAACGTGCCGTCGCGGAAGCGCGGCGACCGGGCCGCCCGTTCCGCCCGGGCGCCGGTGAGCCGGCCGCCGAGCTGGGCCGGCACGTCCCGCGCCGCCCAGGCCAGCCCGGCGACGGCGGCCAGCCCGGCGAGCTTCCACCCCCGCCCGCCGCGCGTCCGGTCCGGTTCCCGCCCCGTTGGTTCCCGCATGCTCGTCCCTCCGCCGTGTCCCGTCGTACACGGTAACCACCCTCGTCCCGGTCCGCCCGCGCGACAGCCACCCGCGGGACCGTCCGCCCGCGCGACAGCCAGCCCGCGCGACGGGTCCGCCCGTGGGACGGTCCGCCGCGGCGGTCAGGGCAGCCGGCGGCGCACCGCGGACGCCACGGTCGCCGCGCGCCCGCCGACGGCACGGACCACCTGGGACACGTCGGGCACCCATCCGCCCCGGACCGACTCGCCGGCCGGGTTCGGCGTGAACACGATGCCCTGGTGCGCGGCGACCGGCTGCCGGGTCAGCCCGGCCAGGCGCATCAGTGGCCCGACCAGCACGTCGTACACACCGGGCAGGGCGGTGAAGCCGAAGCGCATGATCACGTTCAGTCGGCCCACCGAGACCTCCCGGCGCGGCCGGTCGAGGCAGTGCGCGATGGCCCGCGCCACCCGCTCGGGAGCGGCGACCGGGGGCGGCGGCCGGCCGATCCGGCCCAGGTAGTTGGCGGCCTGCCGATAGACGGGTGTGTCGACGCTGCCCGGGTTGACCAGGCAGATCGCGATGCCGGGCGTCTCCCGCGCCTCCTGCTGGAGGGTGCGGGCCAGCCCTTGCAGGCCCCACTTGGCTGCCACGTAGCCGCTCATGTAGGGCGCGGTGATGTGCCCGAGCACCGAGCCGGTGAGCACGAGCGTGCCGCCGCCGGTGTCCCGGAACCGGCGCAGCGCCTCCCGGGCGACCGCGGCGGCGGCCAGCAGGTCGGTGCGCACCACCTGCTCGAACACCTCGGCCGGGGTCTCGTCGAAGCGGCCGTAGGACATCACCGCGGCGGTGTGCACCCAGGCGTCGACGCCGCCGAACTCGGACCGTGCCGCGTCGGCCAGCGCGGCCACCGCGCCGGGCTCGGTCACGTCCATCGGTACGGCGATCGCCTGCGCGCCCGCCGCCCGGCACTCGTCGCGTACCTCGGTGAGGGTGGCGGGGGAGCGGGCCGCGAGGACCAGCCGGTCCCCGCGGCCCGCCAGTTCCCGGGCGGTCGCCCGGCCGATGCCGCTCGTGGCGCCGGTGACGACCACCGTCCGGGTCACGGTGCGAGCACGACCTTGACGCAGCCGTCCTCCTTCTTCTGGAACATCTCGTACGCGCGCGGCGCGTCGGTCAGCGGCAGCCGGTGGGTCCGCAGGTCCTCGACGCCCAGCGGGTCGTCGTCGCGCTCCAGCAGCGGGATGATCTCGTCGACCCAGCGCCGCACGTGGCACTGGCCCATGCGCAGCTGGATGCCCCTGTCGAACATCTCCATCAGCGGCATCGGGTCCTGCTCGCCGCCGTACACGCCGGAGATCGACACGGTGCCGCCGCGCCGTACGGCCTTGAGCGCGGCGTGCAGCACCACGAGCCGGTCCACGCCGGCCTTGTCGGTCATCGCCTGGGCCAGCTTGTCCGGCAGCAGCCCGGCGGCGGTCTGGGCCATCTTGCCCAGCGGCGCGCCGTGCGCCTCCATGCCGACCGCGTCGATCACCGCGTCGGGGCCGCGCCCGTCGACCAGGTCGATGAGCGTGCCGGGCACGTCGTCGAGCTGGCTGACGTCGAGCACCTCGATGCCGTGGCGCCGGGCCATCTCCAGCCGCTCCGGCACCAGGTCCAGCCCGATCACGCGGCCGGCGCCCAGATGGCGGCCGATCCGGGCGCTGAACTGCCCGACCGGACCGAGCCCGAACACGGCGAGCGTGCCGCCGGGCGGGGTGTCCGCGTACTTCACCGCCTGCCAGGCGGTGGGCAGGATGTCGGAGAGGTAGAGCCAGCGCTCGTCCGGGCCGCTGTCCGGGATCTTGATCGGCCCGAACTGGGCCTGCGGCACGCGCAGGTACTCCGCCTGGCCGCCGGGGATCGAGCCGTACAGCGAGGTGTAGCCGAACAGCGACGCGCCCTTGCCCTGGCTGGTCACCTGGGTGGTCTCGCACTGCGCGTAGAGCTGCCGCTCGCACATCCAGCACGAGCCGCAGGAGATGTTGAACGGGATGACCACCCGGTCGCCCTTCTTGAGCCGGGTCACGCCGGGCCCGACCTCCTCGACGATGCCCATCGGCTCGTGCCCGAGGATGTCGCCGGGCTTGAGGTACGGCCCGAGCACCTCGTACAGGTGCAGGTCGGAGCCGCAGATGGCGGTCGAGGTGATCCGGACGATCGCGTCGGTCGGCTCCTCGATGCGGGGGTCCGGGACGTCCTCGACGCGAACGTCCCGCTTACCGTGCCAGGTCAGTGCCTTCATGCCTGTATGTCCCCTCTCCGGTGCCGTCCATCGGAGTGCTACCCGGCAGGGGGCCGTTGAATCGGCGGCGCCGGTCACCGTGGCGTGCGGTCGACCGGCACGGCGATCGTGCTGGTGGCGGCGGCGGTGCCGTTTACCGAGGCGATCGAGGCGGGCTGCCGGGCTTCGTGGCCCGCGCCCGGGTGCTCGCCGAGCGCTACGGCGAGCGGTTCGACCAGGCCGGCGGGTCCGGCTCAAGCGTGCCGGCCACAGCGCTCAACGAGTGGCCGAGGCCGGCACTGCCGTCAGACGCCCCGGCCCGTCTTCTCCGGCCCGCGGGCGATCGGCCGCTCGCGTCCCCAGGCGGCCAGCGGTTCGAGCGCGTCGTTGAGGCGCACGCCGTCCTCGGTCAGCGAGTACTCGACGCGGGGCGGCACCTCGTCGTAGGAGACGCGGTGCACGACGCCGTCCGCTTCCATCTCACGCAGGTGTGAGGCCAGCACCTTCTCGGTGACCCCCGGCAGCAGCCGGCGCAACTCGCCGAAGCGACGGCCGGGGTGCTCGTGGAGTGCCCAGAGGATCAGCACCTTCCACTTGCCCCCGATCACCTCCATCGCGGTGTCGATCCCGCACACGTGTCCGCCTGGTGCGCCCGGCCGGTTCGACGTCGTCATGTCCCCGCCCCTTCGACCTGCTCGCTCACCTCAGGGTAACCACCCACTCCGAAGTGCGTACTTGATCCTCTTCGGGCCGGCGACCAGCCTGATCGGCATGGCACACGACACTCCTGAGAAGACCTCCGTTACGCTGCTGGGCCTCGGCGCGATGGGCGCCGCGCTGGCCCACACCTGGCTCGCCGCCGGCCACCCGCTCACCGTCTGGAACCGCACCCGGGCCCGCGCCGCGGCGATCTCCGCCGAGGGGGCGAGGCTCGCGGACAGCGCCGCCGCGGCCGTCGCCGCGAACACCCTGGTCGTCGTCTGCCTGCTGGACGACGCCTCGGTCGGGACGGTGCTGGACGGCGCCGACCTGGCCGGCAAGGATCTGGTCAACCTGACCACCAGCACCCCTGCGGAAGCCCGCTCACGAGCCGAGTGGGCCCGCGAGCGCGGGGCCCGCTACCTGGACGGCGGGATCATGGCTGTTCCGCCGATGATCGGTGTCCCGGAGGCCGGCGGCTACGTCTTCTACAGCGGCTCCCGTGAGCTGTTCGAGCGGCACCGGGAGACGCTGGGCGTCCCGGCCGGCACCACCTACGTCGGTCAGGACGCGGGCTTCGCCGCCCTGCACGACGTGGCCCTGCTCAGCGCCATGTACGGGATGTTCGCCGGGGCGGCGCACGCCTTCGCCCTGATCCGGCGGGAGGACATCGACCCCACGTCCCTGGCCCCGCTGCTCGCCGACTGGCTCGTCGCGATGGCACCGGCGGTCCACCAGACCGCCAGCCGGCTGCGCAGCGGCGACTATACGAAGGGAGTCGGCTCCACTCTCGCCATGCAGGTGGCCGGCACGCCGACCTTCCTGAGCACCGCGGAGCAGCAGGGCGTCAGCCCGGAGCTGCTCAGCCCGTACTTCGAGCTGATGCGCCGCCGCCTGGCCGAGGGCAGCGGCGAGGAGGACCTGACGGGCGTCATCGACCTGCTGATGCGCTGACCGCCACCCGCCGGCCGGACGCGCCGGGCCGGACCGCGTCAGGACATCTGCTCGGACAGGCGTACCCGCGGGAAAGCGCGACCGCCGCGCCCGTGGATGCGGGGCGCGGCGGTCGCGTGTGTCGTGCGGTGCGGTCAGGAGCCGGGGGTGCCGGCGCGCTTGGCCGTCGCCTTCAGGTAGTCCCGGTTGAGCCGGCCGATGGTGTTCAGCGGGATGCCCTTCGGGCAGGCCGTCGCGCACTCGCCGATGTTGGTGCAGCCGCCGAATCCGGCCTCGTCGTGCGCGTCCACCATGCCGATCACCCGGGTGTAGCGCTCCGGCTGGCCCTGCGGCAGCAGCGAGAGCTGGGTGATCTTGGCGGCGGTGAAGAGCATGCCGGAGCCGTTCGGGCAGGCCGCCACGCAGGCGCCGCAGCCGATGCAGGCGGCGGACTCGAACGCGGCGTCCGCGTCGGCCTTCGGCACCGGCACCGAGTGCGCCTCCGGGGCGCTGCCGGTCGGCGCGGTGACGTAGCCGCCGGCGGCGATGATCTGGTCGAAGGCGTTGCGGTTGACCACCAGGTCCTTGACGACCGGGAAGGCGCGCGCCCGCCAGGGCTCGATGTCGATCGTGTCACCGTCGGAGAACTGCCGCATGTGTAGCTGGCAGGCGGTGGTGCCGCGCTGCGGGCCGTGCGCCTCACCGTTGATCATGAGGCTGCACGTGCCGCAGATGCCCTCACGGCAGTCGTGGTCGAACGCGACCGGCTCCTCGCCGTCGAGGATCAGCCGCTCGTTGAGCACGTCGAGCATCTCCAGGAAGGACATGTCCGGCGACACGTCCTGCACCGGGTAGGTCACCATCCGACCCTTGTCCTGGGGGCCGTGCTGGCGCCAGATGCGCAGGGTCAGGTTCACTTGTAGCTCCGCTGCGTGGGGTGGACGTATTCGAAGTTCAGGTCTTCCTTGTGCAGCACGGGCTCACCGGTGCCGGTGTACTCCCAGGCCGCCACGTACGCGAACCGCTCGTCGTCGCGCTGCGCCTCGCCGTCGGGCGTCTGGTGCTCGGCCCGGAAGTGGCCGCCGCAGGACTCCTCGCGGTGCAGGGCGTCGATGCACATCAGCTCGGCCAGCTCGAAGAAGTCGGCCACCCGGCCGGCCTTCTCCAGCGACTGGTTCAGGCCCTCGCCGTCACCCGGGACGCGCACCCGCTGCCAGAACTGCTCGCGCAGCGCGCGGATCTCGTCGATCGCCTTGCGCAGCCCGGCCTCGGAGCGCTCCATGCCGCAGTGCTCCCACATGATCTGGCCCAGCTCACGGTGGAACGAGTCCACCGTGCGGTCGCCGTTGACGGCGAGCAGCCGCTTGATCCGGTCCTCGACCTCGGTCCGCGCCGCGACGGCCTCGGGGTGGCTGGCGTCGACCTTGTCCAGCGGGCCGGAGGCCAGGTAGTTGGCGAGCGTGTTCGGCAGCACGAAGTAGCCGTCGGCCAGGCCCTGCATCAGCGCCGAGGCGCCGAGCCGGTTCGCGCCGTGGTCGGAGAAGTTGGCCTCACCGATCACGAACAGGCCGGGGATCGACGACTGGAGGTCGTAGTCGACCCAGAGGCCGCCCATCGTGTAGTGCACGGCGGGATAGATCCGCATCGGGACCTCGTACGGGTCCTCGCCGGTGATCCGCTCGTACATCTCGAAGAGGTTGCCGTACTTGGCCTCGATGGCCTTGCGTCCGAGCCGGTTGATCGCGTCGGCGAAGTCCAGGTAGACGCCGAGGCCGGTCGGGCCGACCCCGCGTCCCTCGTCGCAGACGTTCTTCGCGGCGCGGGAGGCGATGTCGCGGGGGACCAGGTTGCCGAAGGACGGGTAGATCCGCTCCAGGTAGTAGTCGCGCTCGTCCTCGGGGATCTCGCGCGGGCTGCGCTGGTCGCCCTTGGCCTTGGGCACCCACACCCGGCCGTCGTTGCGCAGCGACTCGCTCATCAGGGTCAGCTTCGACTGGTGGTCGCCGGAGACCGGGATGCAGGTCGGGTGGATCTGGGTGTAGCAGGGGTTGGCGAAGTACGCGCCCTTGCGGTGCGCCCGCCAGGAGGCGGTGACGTTGCAGCCCTTGGCGTTCGTGGAGAGGTAGAAGACGTTGCCGTAGCCGCCGGAGGCGAGCACCACCGCGTCGGCCATCTCGGTGCTGATCTCGCCGGTGACCATGTCGCGGACCACGATGCCGCGCGCCCGGCCGTCGACGATGACCAGTTCGAGCATCTCGTGGCGGGCGTTCATCTCCACGTTGCCCAGGCCGATCTGCCGCTCCAGGGCCTGGTACGCGCCGAGCAGCAGCTGCTGGCCCGTCTGGCCCCGGGCGTAGAAGGTGCGCTGCACCTGGGCGCCACCGAAGGAGCGGGTGTCCAGCAGGCCGCCGTACTCGCGGGCGAACGGCACGCCCTGGGCCACGCACTGGTCGATGATGTTCACCGACACCTCGGCCAGCCGGTGCACGTTCGACTCACGGGAGCGGAAGTCGCCGCCCTTGACCGTGTCGTAGAACAGGCGGTGCACCGAGTCGCCGTCGTTGCGGTAGTTCTTGGCGGCGTTGATGCCGCCCTGCGCGGCGATCGAGTGGGCCCGGCGCGGGCTGTCCTGGTAGCAGTAGGACCGCACCTGGTAGCCCTGCTCGGCGAGCGTGGCGGCGGCCGAGCCGCCGGCCAGGCCGGTGCCGACCACGATCACCGTCATCTTCCGGCGGTTGGCCGGGTTGACCAGCTTCATCTCGAAGCGGTGGCGCTCCCACCGCGTCTCGATCGGGCCGTCCGGGGCCCGGGTGTCGGCGATCGGGTCGCCTTCGCTGTAGAGATCCATGTCAGGACACCAATCCGGTGATCACGGCGAACGGGACCAGCAGGTAGCCGCCGACGAGCGCGACGGCGAAGACGAGCGCGGCGATCCGGGCCCGGCGCTCGCCCCGGGGCGTCTGCTGGCCGAGGCTGCGGAACGCGCTGAAGGCGCCGTGGCGCAGGTGGAAGCCGAGGGTCACCAGCGCGAGCGTGTAGAAGAGCGTGACGTACCAGCGCTCCGGCGCGAAGCCCGCGACCACGTTGCCGTACGGGTTGGCGGGGTCGCCCTGCGGGTTCAGGTGGCCCGTGGTCAGGTCGAGGATGTGGTAGATCACGAAGAGCAGGATGATCACACCACCCCAGCGCATCGTGCGGGCCGCGTAGTTCACGTGGATCTTGCGGCGGTGTGCGTACCGCACCGGGCGGGCGGCCCGGGACCGCATCGCGAGCACGGTGGCCGCGCCGATGTGCCCCAGGACGGCCACGGTGAGCACCGTGCGCTGGATCCACAGGAACCAGGTGGCCGGCAGCAGTGGCGTGCCGATGTCGCGCAGCCAGTGCGCGTAGTGGTCGAACGAGGTCTCGCCCGTGAAGATCTTCAGGTTGCCGACCATGTGCAGGATCAGGAACAGCACAAGGATGATGCCCGTCACCGCCATGACGGCCTTGAGGCCGACGTTCGAGCGGATGGGCGACCGAGTTTTCGTGATTACCACGCGGTCGACGCTAGGAGCACTTCGATCAGGCGTCCAATGCATCGAAATCGCAGCGTCGATAGCCGTAAGCTATGTAGATGCAGCTCCATCAGCTTCGGTACTTCGTAGCGGTCGCCGAAGTACGACATTTCACCCAGGCAGCCGATCTTGTCGGCATAACCCAGCCCTCGTTGAGTAAGCAAATTCACGCGCTGGAGGCCGACCTCGGTGCCCCGTTGTTCGAACGGGTAAGGGGCAACATCACACTCACCGCGGCCGGCGAGGTGCTGCTGCCGCTGGCCAAGCGGATCCTGGCCGACGTGGAGACCGCCACCCGCGAGGTCCAGGAACTGGTGGGGCTGCGCCGCGGGCGGGTCCGGCTCGGCGCCACGCCCAGCCTCGCCACCTCGCTCGCCCCGCCGGTGCTGCGCCGGTTCCGCGACGCGCACCCCACTGTCGACCTGAGGGTCGAGGAGGGCGGCTCGCAGGACCTCGTCCGGGACCTGCTCCGCGGCGGCCTCGACCTCGCGCTGATCATCATGCCGTCGACCGGCACCGACCCCGGGCTGCGCGCCGACCCGATCCTGCGGGAGAGCCTGGTGGTCGCCTCGGTCGACCCGCTGCCGGGCGCCTCGGCCGCCGGGGAACTGCGCATCACCGACCTGCGCGACCAGCCGCTCGTCATGTTCCGCGAGGGCTACGACCTGCGCGACGCCACGCTCCAGGCGTGCCGCGCGGCCGGGTTCGAGCCGACCCTGTCCGTCGACGGCGGGGAGATGGACGCCGTGCTCAGCTTCGTCGAGGCCGGGCTCGGCGTCGCGCTGGTGCCCGGCATCGTGGTGGCCCGCCGCGCCGGCATCCGGGTCACCCGGCTCGTCCCGCCCGGCGTCCGCCGGACCGTCGCGGTGGCCCGCCGCCGCGACGTGGTGCCCACCCACGCCGGGCGCGAGCTGCGCCGCATCCTCCTGGAGTACGTCCACGACGCCACCGCCACCGCCGAACTCCCGCCCGGCGTCGAGCCGCTGTAGCCCTCCTGTCGCCTCGCCGATCTTGCACATTCAGCCCCGGCGAAAGGTGCGAAAGCCCCGGCGCTGGGGCGCGAAGTGCAAGATCGACGCGCAGGGGTCAGTTTCAGCGGCCCTCGGCGTCGTCCATGGCTCGGTAGATGCGTTGCTCCGAGACGGGGTAGGGGGTGCCGAGGGCCTGGGCGAAGACGTTCACCCGCAGCTCCTCGATCATCCAGCGGATCTGGCGGACCGCCGCCTCCTGACGGCGGGCCTGCGGCAGCGCGGCCAGCATGTCCTGGTATTCCTTCTGCACCACGGCGACCCGGTCCTGCTGCTGCTTGTCGCGCTGCGGGTTGCCGGGCAGCCGGTCCAGCCGCCGCTCGATCGCGGTCAGGTAGCGCAGCAGGTCGGGCAGGCGCGCGTACCCCGTCTCGGTGATGAAGCCCTTGTGCACCAGGCCGGTGAGCTGGTTGCGGATGTCCGCCAGCGCGGCCACCACCGCGAGGTTCCGGGTGGCGCCGAGGCGCTGCTCGACCGCGTATCCGGCGGCGAGCACCCGGCGCACCCGCTCCATCAGCTCGACCACCGTGTCCACCAGGTCGGCCCGTACCCGCTCGCGCAGCGCGGCGAAGCCCTCCGCGTCCCAGGCGGGACCGCCCGCGTCGCCGATCAGCTTGTCGATCGCCGCGCCCGCGGCGTCCTCGATCAGCTCCGGCACGCTGCCGTGCGGGTTGCGGGACAGCGCGAGTTTCGCCTCGTTGGTCAGCCGGCCCTGGAGGAACTTCGCCGGTGACGGCAGCGTCAGCCGCAGCAGCCGCCGGGTGCCGGCCCAGTGCGCGGCCTCCTGCTCGGCAGCGGAGTCGAACACCCGCACCCCGACCGTCGTGCCCTCGTCCACCAGCGCCGGGTACGCGGTCACCGCGAAGCCGGCGCGTACCTGCTCGATGGTGCGCGGCAGGGTGCCGATCGACCACTCGGTCAGCCCGGTACGGGCCACGTCCGGCGCGGCGGCGGCCACCACCTGGCGTACCTCCTGGCGCAGCTCGCGTTGCAGGGCCGGCAGGTCCTTGCCCTCGGCGACCGGCTTGTCGTCGTCGCCGAGCACCCGGAACGTGACCCGCAGGTGCGGCGGCAGCCTGCCCAGGTCCCACGCGTCCGCCGGAACGGTCACCCCGGTCATCCGGCGCAGCTGCCGGGTCAGCGCGGCCAGCAGCGGCTCCTCGCCCGGGGTGATCGCGGCGAGCGCGGCGCGGGCGTAGTCGGGCACCGGCACGAAGTTGCGCCGTACCGGCTTGGGCAGCGACCGGATCAGCGCGATCACCAGCTCCTCGCGCAGCCCCGGCACCTGCCAGTCGAAGCTCTCCACCGGCACCTGGTTGAGCAGCGGCAGCGGGATGTCCACTGTCACGCCGTCGGTGGGCGCGGTCGGGTCGAACGTGTAGGTCAGCGGCAGCGTCACGCCGTCGGCCCGCCACTGGTCCGGGAAGTCCTCCTCGTCCACCCCGCCGCGACCGTCGTTGACGAGCAGCTCGCGGGTGAACGTGAGCAGGTCCGGCTGCTCCCGGCGAGTCTTCTTCCACCACGAGTCGAAGTGCCGGCCGGAGACCACGTCGGCGGGGATGCGCTGGTCGTAGAAGGCGAAGATGGTCTCGTCGTCGACCAGGATGTCGCGCCGCCGGGCCCGGTTCTCCAGCTCCTCGATCTCGGTCAGCAGCCTCTGGTTGTCCCGCCAGAAGTGGTGGTGGGTCTGCCAGTCGCCCTCCACCAGGGCGTGCCTGATGAACAGCTCCCGGCTCAGCGCCGGGTCGATGCGCCCGAAGTTCACCTTCCGCGAGGTGACGATCGGGATGCCGTACAGCGTGACCTTCTCGTAGGCCATCACCGCGGCCTGCTTCTTCTCCCAGTGCGGCTCGCTGTAGCTGCGCTTGACCAGGTGCTGGGCCAGCGGTTCGACCCACTCCGGCTCGACCCGCCCGGCCACCCGCCCCCACAGCCGGGACGTCTCCACCAGCTCCGCCGCCATCACCCAGCGCGGCGGCTTCTTGAACAGCGCCGACCCGGGGAAGATCGCGAACTTCGCGCCGCGCGCGCCCAGGTACTCGTGCTTCTGCGCGTCCTTCAGGCCGAGGTGCGACAGCAGGCCGGGCAGCAGCGACTGGTGCACCTTCGGGGTGTCGATCTCCTCCGGCAGGTCGGCGCCGGCGCCGCGCCGGCCCTCACCCTTGTCGGCGGTACGCAACACCTGGCGCAACTGGCTAACGATGTCCTGCCACTCGCGTACCCGAAGGTAGTTGAGGTATTCGGCCTTGCACATCCGGCGGAACGCGCTGGAGGACAGCTCCCGCTGCTTCTCCCGCAGGTAGCGCCACAGGTTCAGGTACGCGACGAAGTCGGACTCGGAGTCGGCGAACCGGGCGTGCGCCTGGTCGGCCTGGGCCTGCTTCTCGGCCGGGCGTTCGCGCGGGTCCTGGATGGAGAGCGCGGCGGCGATCACCACCACCTCGGTGGCGCAGCCGTTGCGCTCGCCCTCCAGGACCATCCGGGCCAGCCGGGGGTCCACCGGGAGCTGGGCCAGCCGCCGGCCGAGCGCGGTGAGCCGCTTCGCCGGGTCGGTCTCGGCCGGGTCGAGCGCGCCCAGCTCGTGCAGCAGGTTGACGCCGTCGGCGACGTTGCGCCGGTCCGGCGGGTCGATGAACGGGAACGCCGCGACGTCGCCGAGCCCGATCGACGTCATCTGGAGGATGACCGAGGCCAGGTTGGTCCGCAGGATCTCCGGGTCGGTGAACTCGGGGCGGGAGGTGAAGTCCTGTTCGTCGTAGAGGCGGATGCAGATGCCGTCCGAGGTACGCCCGCAGCGGCCCTTGCGCTGGTTGGCGCTGGCCTGCGAGACCGGTTCGATGGGCAGCCGCTGCACCTTGAGCCGGCTGGAGTAGCGGGAGATCCGGGCGGTGCCCGGGTCCACGACGTACTTGATGCCGGGCACCGTCAGCGAGGTCTCCGCGACGTTCGTGGCCAGCACCACCCGGCGGTTGGAGTGCGCGGCGAAGACCCGGTGCTGCTCGGCGGTGGAGAGCCGGGCGTACAGCGGCAGGATCTCGGTGCCCAGCAGGGACCGCTTGGACTGCACCAGCTTGCCCAGCGCGTCGGCGGTGTCGCGGATCTCCCGCTCGCCGCTGAGGAAGACCAGGATGTCGCCGGGCCCTTCGGCGGCCAGCTCCTCGACCGCGTCGCCGACGGCCTGGATCTGGTCCCGGACGTTCTCCTCGTCGGCCTCGTCCTCCTCGTCGGCCTCGGTGACCTCGGTGACCTCGACCAGCGGCCGGTAACGGACCTCCACCGGGTACGTGCGCCCGGACACCTCGACCACGGGCGCCGGGTTGCCCTCCGCGTCGGCGAAGTGCTTCGCGAACCGGTCGGTCTCGATGGTCGCCGAGGTGATGACCACCTTGAGGTCGGGCCGGCGGGGGAGGAGCTGCCTGAGGTACCCGAGGATGAAGTCGATGTTGAGGCTGCGCTCGTGCGCCTCGTCGATGATCAGCGTGTCGTACTGCCGCAGCATCCGGTCGGTCTGCAACTCGGCCAGCAGGATGCCGTCGGTCATCAGCTTGACCAGGCTGTTCTCGCCCACCTGGTCGGTGAAGCGCACCTTGTAGCCGACCACGTCGCCCAGCTCGGTGCCGAGTTCGTCGGCGATCCGGTCGGCGACCGTGCGGGCCGCCAGCCGGCGGGGCTGGGTGTGCCCGATCAGGCCGGTGATGCCGCGCCCCAGCTCCAGGCAGATCTTGGGGAGCTGGGTGGTCTTGCCGGAGCCGGTCTCGCCGGCCACGATCACCACCTGGTGGTCGCGGATCGTGGCGGCGATGTCGTCCTTGCGCTCGCTCACCGGCAACTGCGGCGGATAGGCGATCGCCGGCACGGCCGCGCGGCGCGCCTGGAGCCGCGCCTCGGCCCGGGCCACCTCGGCCGCGATCTCGGCCAGCGCCGCCTCCCGCCGCTGCGGGTCGCGCAGCTTGCGCACACCGTCGAGCCGCCGCTGGAGCCGCCGCTGGTCGCGGAACATCAGGGGGTCGAGGCGGCGGTGCAGGTCGCGGGCGGTCTCAGGGGCGGCGGGTACGGCTGGATTCTGCATGTCGTCGCCAAGGATAGGCAGCCGCGTGGCGGACCGCCCCCGGGTTACCGCGCTCCGCTCGCGTCCGCGGTCACCGACGCGGGCGGGGCATCGCGGTGCGGGCGTGCGTCCTCGGGCCGGCGCAGCGTACGGATCCGGCGGTTGAGCATCGGAACCGTGGAGAGCGCGAGGCCGACGGCGCCCGTCCGGCGCCGGCTCCCGGGCTGGCCGGCGTGGACCTGCTGGTGGCCGAGGTCGGGCGGGTCGTGCTCGACGCGGTGGCGGCGGGCACGTGGCCGAGGCTGAAGGCGTGCGCCGCGCACGGCTGCCGCTGGGTCTACTACGACCACAGCCCGGGCGGCCGGAGCCGCTGGTGCACCATGGGGATCTGTGGCGCGCGGGCCAAGATGCGCGCCTACCGGGAGCGCAGACGGCCTGGCTGACCGGGATCCGTGGCCGCCGCGACTAAAGTTGCCGCCGACCGGGTTCGACGAGGGGCGGGGATGATCATGCGGGACACCGACCGGGCGCTCGTGCAGGCCGCCACCGCGGTCGCGAAGCTGCGCTGCCGCAGCGACAACCACACCGTCGCCGCCGCCGTACGCAGCACCGACGGCCGGGTGTTCAGCGGCGTGAACGTCTACCACTTCACCGGCGGCCCGTGTGCCGAGGTGGTGGCCCTCGGCGCCGCCGCGACCCAGGGCGCGGGCGAGCTGGAGGCGATCGTCGCGGTGGGGGACCGGGGGCGGGGCGTCATTCCGCCGTGCGGGCGCTGCCGTCAGGTGCTGCTCGACTACTTCCCGTCGATCAAGGTGATCGTCGGCCCGTCCGACGGGCTGCGCGTCATCCCGATCGCCGACCTGCTGCCCGAGACGTACGTCTGGTCCGACCACCAGGTCGAGGTGCCGGTAACCGCCCGCGCCGGGGTGTGGCCGACGCCTGTGGTGCCGGGCAGCCGGCAGGCCACGGAGGACTGACCCACGACCGACAGCACCGCGCCCTGCTCCACCAGCCCGGCCTGGTGCGCCAGGTGGGCGTCCTGGATCCGGTCGAGGGCGTCCTGCGGCAGCTCGGGCGCGTCGTCCGGGCGGACCAGGAGCACCACCGTGTGCCTGTCGAATCGCAAGCCCTCAGGCTAGGGGCTGCCGGGCGCACAGTGCCCGGATCGACCAGTCCAGCACCGGCGCCAGGCTCTCGGCCGGTGGCCAGCCGTTCACCACGCAGAGCAGTTCCAGGTACCGCTCCCGGCGGGGATCGCACGCGGTCCGCAACCGGTCCAGCATCCTAAGGCGCAGGGCGGCGTCGTCCGGCAGGCCGCAGAGCCGCGCGTACCGGCTCGCCGCCCGGGCCAGGATCGGGTCGGCCAGGGGCGAGGCCGGTTCGACGCCGTCGGCCAGTGCCGGGGCCACCTCCTCCCGGACCACGGCGACCACGTCCCGGCGTACGCCCTCGGCGCCGGCCCGGTCGGCCGCGTGCTGCTCGGCCAGCCGGCGCAGCCCGGCCCGGAAGGAAGGGTCCAGGGCCAGCTCGGCCAGCTCCACCCACGCCTCGATCTGGCCGTCGTCCGGATCGTCCGGCAGCTCGGGCGTGAGCGACCGGCGGATGCCCGCGAACGCCGGCTCGGTCAGGCCCTCGAACGCCGCGTCCAGGAACTCGTCGACCAGCCGCCGTCGCTCCCGTGCGGCCAGTCCGGCCAGCCGGTGCAGCAGGTCGGCCTCGGACGGCGTGGCCCTGCGCCGGGCGATCACGGTCAGCACCGCGCGGCGCGTCCGCAGCAGGCGGATCTGCGCGGTCAGCGCGTCGGCGTGCGCCGAGGCGACCTCGGGCAGGGTGACCTCGCGCGTCACCACCCGGTGCACGGTGGGCAGGTCCACACCCAGCTCGCGCAGCGTCCGTACCAGGTCCAGCCGGGCCACCGCCGCCGCGTCGTAGCGCCGTTGGCCGGCCGGCCCGCGGTCCGTGGGCGGCACGACGCCGCGGTCGGACCAGAACCGGATGGTCTTCACCGGCAGCCCGGTCCGCCGGGCCAGGTCACCGATCGAATAGCGCTCCGCACCGTCCATGTGGACCACCATCGCGCCTCCCCCCGGTGGAGGCGCAACCCCATCGACAGTGCCCGCTCAGGTGCGCCTTACCTGGTCAGCTAAGGTAAGGCGCACCTAAGCGGAAGGCGAATACCTCTCGTGACCACCGTCGCCGCCCGGCCCGCGCGGGCCGGGACTCCCGTCCGCCGCGGCACCGTCCGCCGCGTCGCGGTCACCGTGGCGGCGGCCCTCCTGCTCCTGCTGGCGCTGCTCGCCAGCCTGGCGCTCGGCAGCCGGCACATCCCCGTCGACCAGGTATGGCACGCGCTGGTGTCCCCGGACAGCGGCGACGCGACCGTCGTGGTCCGGGAACTGCGGCTGCCGCGTACCGTCCTCGGGCTCGTCGTCGGCGTCGCGCTGGCGCTGGCCGGCGTGCTGTTCCAGGCGGTCACCCGCAACCCGCTGGCCGAGCCGCGCATCCTCGGCATCAGCGCCGGAGCGTCGTTCGGCGTGGTGCTGGCCATCGCCGTGTTCGAGGTGGGCACGCTCGCCGGGTACGTCTGGTTCGGCGTCGCCGGCGCGCTGCTCACCGGCCTGCTCGTGTTCGCCGTCGCCAACCGCGCCCGCGAGGGCGCCAGCCCGGTCACCCTCGCGCTGGTCGGCGCCGCGCTCGACGCCGGTCTCGGTGCCATGGTGTACGCGCTGCTCAGCATCGACGCCCGCACGTTCGAGGAGTACCGCTTCTGGGTGGTCGGCGGGCTGACCGGCCGGGACGTCGGCGTCGCCGGGCAGGTGCTGCCGTTCGTGGTGGCCGGGATGCTGCTGGCCGCGCTCGCCGCCCGCGGCCTGGACGCGCTCGCGCTCGGCGACGACGTGGCCCGAGGACTCGGCCACCGGGTCGCCCTGGTCCGGCTCGCCGCCGGGGCCGGTGGCGTGCTGCTCACCGGCGCGGCGGTGGCCGCCGCCGGGCCCATCGCGTTCGTCGGGCTGGCAGTGCCGCACCTGGCCCGGGCGCTTGTCGGCGCGGACCAGCGGTGGACGCTCCTGGTCGCCGCGCTGCTCGGCCCCGCGCTGCTGCTCGCGGCCGACGTGGCCGGCCGTCTCGTCTCCCCGCCCGGCGAGATCCCCGCCGGCATCATCACGGCCCTGCTCGGCGCCCCGCTCCTGGCCTTCCTGGTCCACCGAGCCAAGACGGTGACGACATGACCACCCCCACCTCCGGCTCCCGCGATCTTGCAGTTGCCGCCCCGGCGGAAGGGGCATTCAGGGCGCCTTCGGGGCGGGAAGTGCAAGATCGACCAGGTGGCGGAGGGCCGCGCGGGCGTGGGGTGCTGCGGGTCGGGGCGGTGGTGGTGCCGTTCCGGTGGCGGCCCGTCGTGGTGGCAGTGGTGCTGTTCGTGCTGCTCTGCCTCGCGGTGGTGGTCAGCCTGTCCCTGGGGACGCCGTACGTCGCCCCGGGGGACGTGGTGCGGTCGCTCTCCGGCGCGGGCACCCCGTACGACCTCGTGGTGCGCGACCTGCGACTGCCTCGCGCGGTCCTCGCGGCGGTGGCCGGGGCGGCCTTCGGCGTGGCCGGCACGCTGATCCAGAGCGTCGCCCGCAACCCCCTCGCCAGCCCCGACGTCATCGGCGTCACCCAGGGTGCCGGGCTGGCCGCGACGATCGCGCTGACCAGCGGCGCGGCGGCGGTGCTCGTGGCGCCGGCGGCGCTGCTCGGCGGGCTGGCCGCCGCCGTGCTGGTGTTCGCGCTCGGCGCCCGGCACGGCCTGGCCGCCCAGCGGTTCGTGCTGGCCGGTGTGGCGGTGGCGTTCGCGTTCCGGGCGCTGATCGAGGTGGTCATGCTCACCGCCGACCCGATCGACGGGCTGCGCGCGCAGGTCTGGCTGATCGGCACGCTCGCCGGCCGGGGGTGGAGCGAGGCGGCCTGGATCGCCGGCACGCTCGCCGTGCTGCTGCCGGTGCTGCTCTGGGCCGGGTGGGCGCTGCGCAGCAGCGCGCTCGACGACGACACCGCGCGGGGGATCGGCCTGCGGCCGGTGGCCCGGCGTATGGGGCTGGCCGGCACCGGTGTGCTGGCCGCCGCCATGGTCACCGCCCAGGTCGGCGCCGTCGACTTCGTCGCCCTGGTGGCCCCGCAGGTGGCCCGCCGGCTGGTCCGCGCCGAGCGTCCGCCGCTGCTGTGCGCCGCGCTGCTGGGCGCGTTGCTGCTGGTCCTCGCCGACCTGGGCGCCCGGCGGCTGCTGGCGCCGACCCAACTGCCGGCCGGCGTGCTGACCGCCGCGATCGGCGGGCCGTACCTGATCTTCGTGCTGCTGCGCACCCGAGGGAGGCGGTCGTGACCGCGCTGCTGTCCACCCGCGACCTGGTCGTCGGCTACGAGGGCCGCACCGTGCTGGACGGACTGGACCTCGACCTGCCGGCCGACACGTTCACCGTGATCGTCGGCCCGAACGCCTGCGGCAAGTCGACGCTGCTGCGCACGATGGCCCGGCTGCTCACGCCCCGGCGCGGCGCGGTGCTGCTCGACGGCGCGGCGATCCGGGACCTGCCGACCCGGGACGTGGCCCGGCGGCTCGGCGTCCTGCCGCAGAGCCCGCTGGTGCCCGAGGGGATCACCGTGGCCGACCTGGTCGGGCGTGGACGCCAGCCCTACCAGCGCTGGTGGCGGCAGTGGTCGGCCGAGGACGGGCTGGCGGTCGACGAGGCCATGCGGCTGGCCGACGTCGGCGCGCTCGCCGATCGCGCGGTGGACACGCTCTCCGGCGGGCAGCGCCAGCGGGTGTGGATCGCCATGACGCTCGCCCAGGACACCGACGCGCTGCTGCTGGACGAGCCGACCACGTTCCTCGACCTGGCCCACCAGGTCGAGGTGCTGGACCTGCTGCACCGGCTGCGCGCCGAGCGGGGCCGGACCGTGGTGGCGGTGCTGCACGACCTCAACCAGGCCGCCCGGTACGCCGGTCACCTGATCGCCATGCGTGACGGCGCGGTGGTGGCCGCCGGCCCGCCGCGCGAGATCCTCACCGCGGACCTGGTCCGCGACGTGTTCGGGCTGGACTGCGTGGTCGTGCCCTGCCCGGTCAGCGGCGCCCCGCTCGTGGTGCCGGCCCTCACCCAGGCCGGTCCGAACCAGACCGACCCGAACCAGACCGGCCCCACCCAGACCTCGGCCGTTCCGGCCGCCACGCCGGCCACTGCCGGCGTCCCCGTCGGCGACGCCTGAGCGCGCCGACCCGCACCACCGAAAGGAACCTGATGCGTCGTCTCGCCGTCGCACTCACCGCCGCCCTCGCTCTCGGGGTCGGCCTCACCGCATGCGGGGAGAGCGACCCCGTCGCCGGCACCGGCACCGGGGAGACCCGGGAGATCACCCACGCCATGGGCACCACGAAGGTGCCCGCCGAGCCCAAGCGCGTGGTCGTGCTCGACACCGACAAGATCGACACCGCGCTGTCGCTGGGCGTCACCCCGGTCGGCGCGGCGACCGCCGGTGAGGCGAAGAGCTGGCCCACCTACTTCGGCGCGGACAAGCTCGCCGGCATCACCGAGGTCGGCGTGCTCACCGAGCCGGACCTGGAGGCGATCAACGCGCTCAACCCGGACCTGATCCTGGGCAGCAAGTTCCGGCAGGA
Source organism: Micromonospora sp. NPDC005686 (assembly GCF_042871665.1). NCBI lineage: Bacteria > Bacillati > Actinomycetota > Actinomycetes > Micromonosporales > Micromonosporaceae > Micromonospora > Micromonospora sp. NPDC005686. The sequence goes on along the minus strand of NZ_JBIAIY010000009.1, from coordinate 44,419 downwards.
GAAGTTCTACGACGAGCTGTCCAAGATCGCCCCGACCGTGTTCACCGAGAAGGTGGGCGTCACCTGGAAGGAGAACTTCCTCCTCGACGGTGCGGCGCTGGGCAAGGAGCAGCAGGCCAAGGACCTGCTGGCCGAGTACGAGAAGCGGGCGAAGGACTTCGGCGCGAAGCTCGGCGACGCCGCGTCCCGCAAGGTCTCCATCGTGCGCTTCATGCCGACCGAGATCCGCCTGTACGGGCCGGACTCGTTCTCCGGCATCGTCGTTGGCGACACCGGTCTGGGCCGCCCCGAGCGGCAACTGCTCGACGGCAAGGAGGACAAGCGGATGGACCGGGTCAGCCCGGAACGCATCGCCGAGGCCGACGGCGATGTGGTGTTCGTGACCGCGTACGGCGAGAAGGCCGCCGCCGAGCAGGCGAAGGTCACCGGCGGCACGCTGTGGAAGGGCCTGTCCGCGGTCAAGGCCGGCAGGGCGCACGTGGTCTCCGACGAGATCTGGATGACCGGCATCGGCGTGGGCGCCGCCAACAAGATCCTGGACGACCTGGAGAAGTACCTGGCCGCCTGAGCCCTCACCACCCGCGCCCGTCCAGCCGCACCCGGCCGGACGGGCGCGGGTGTGTTCAGGCTGCCAGTTGCCAGAGCAGGAACGCGTTGAGCGCCACCACGAACCCGGTGATCGCCACCGCCGCGGCGGTGGTGGCCCGCCGGTTGACCAGGCTGCCCATCAGGTCCCGGCGGCGGGTGAACAGCACCACCGGGATCAGCGCGAACGGGATGCCGAAGCTCAGCACCACCTGGGACAGCACCAGCGCGCGGGTCGGGTCGACACCGATCGCGAGCACCACCAGCGCGGGCAGCAGGGTGATCATCCGGCGAACCAGCAGCGGGATCCGGCGGCGCAGGAAGCCCTGCATGATGATCTCGCCGGCGTACGTGCCGACGCTCGTGGAGGCCAGGCCGGACAGGAGCAGGGCGACCGCGAAGCCGACCGCCGCGGCCGTGCCGAGCGTGGCGGCGAGCCCGGCGTGCACGCCGTCGAGCGTGTCGGTGTCGGGGATCGAGGTGCCGTGGAAGCTGCTCGCCGCCACCAGCAGCATGGCCAGGTTGACCGCCCCGGCGATACCCAGCGCGATCAGCACGTCGACCCGCAGGCCCTTGGCGATCACCCGCCGCTGCGCCTCGCCCTCGGCCGGCAGGCGGTTCGGGATCAGCGCCGAGTGCACGTAGATGACGTGCGGCATCACCGTCGCGCCGAGGATGCCGGCGGCGAGCAGCATGCTGTCGGTGCCCTGCATCCGGGGCAGCAGCCCGGCCGCGGCGGCGGAGGCGTCCGGCTGCGCGCTGACCAGGTTCACCGCGAACGCCAGCACGATCACGCCGAGCAGCACCGCGATGGCGATCTCGAACGTGCGGAAGCCCCTGGCGCGCAGCGCCAGGATCGCGAACGAGGCGGCGCCGACGATCAGGCCGCCGGGCAACAGCGGTACGCCGAACAGCAGGTACAGCGCGACCGCCCCGCCGATCACCTCGGCCAGGTCGGTGGCCATGGCGACCAGTTCGGCCTGCGCCCACATGACCCGGTTGAGCGGCCGGGGCAGGTGCTCCCGGCACAGTTCGGGCAGGCTGCGCCCGGTGGCCAGGCCGAGCTTGGCGGTGAGCGTCTGCACCAGCATGGCGGCCAGGTTCGCCGCCACCACCACCCAGACCAGCAGGTATCCGTACCGGGCCCCGGCCGTGGAGTTGGTGGCGAAGTTGCCGGGGTCGACGTAGGCGACCGCCGCCACGAACGCGGGCCCGAGCAGGATGAGCCGGCCACGTACCGGGCGCGGGGTGCGGGCGGTCCGTAGCGGGGGTACGACGGGCGAGTCGTTTGTTACCACTGCTGCTCCTCGACGGACGACGGGCGGCGGGACGAGACGACGATCGGCGGGGGCGAGGCGGAGTCAGGCGGGTTCGTGCCGGGCCGTCGCCGGGTTGCGCTCCAGCGCGTCCGCGAACGGGACCAGCGCGACGAGGTCATGGAGGCCACAGCCATGCCGGGTTGTTCCCGACTATTACTCATATATGCCACTAACCTGATCCCGGAGGGGAAAGCGCACATGAGGGACGGTGCCGCCCGGCTCGCGATGATTGCCGGCAGCACGCCGAACGGCCGTCCCGGGTGCGGGACGGCCGTTCGGTCGGGCGGCGGTGAGCCGGATCGGATCGGTCGGTCAGGCGGCGGTGGACCAGATGGCCCGGAAGGCGGCGGCCTCACCGGCCAGCCACTGCTCGATCTGCTCCGGCTTGACGTCGGCGGGCATCCGGTGCGCCTCGCCGCGCCGCACGTCGACAAGCACCGGCTCGGCGTGCGGCAGCACCGCGTCCATGTGCCGGGTCATCAGGTGCAGCGTGGCCAGGGTCGCCTCCTCGCTCGGCGGCGCCTCGTCGAAGTGCAGTCGGATGGCCTCGGCCCGGCCGTCGGCGTACCGGACGCCGAACTGCGGGTTGATCTTCACGGGCAGGTCGCCCAGCATGGCCAGCGCGTCGCGGGTCTGGGCCAGGTCGACGCCGGCCGGCTCGCCGAGCGAGTGCAGCCAGCGGGTCGCGCCCGGCACCAGCGCCTCGTAGAGCGGGCGCCAGCGCGGCTTGACCAGGTCGGCGACCTGCGCGAGGTGGGTGCCGCCGGTGTGGAACGCGACGTCGGCCTTGAGCGCCTTGACGAACTGGCCGTGCGGGTTGAAGCCGTGCCGGCTGGCCCGCTGCCGGCGCAGCCCGCCGACGAAGGTGGCTTTCGTGGGTCCGGTGCGGTCGACGTACCGGGTGAAGCCGAGGAGGGTGGCGTAGGGGGTGACAGGGGCGGAGGTGGGCGCGGTCACTGGCGTCCTCCCAGGTCAACGACTGGATTAGTACATACATTCTAATCGACGGGTCTGACATCGCCCAGGGCTTCGGCGGACGTTCTTGTCCGGTCCACTTGAAGCTGGCACCGTCCACGGTTGGTGGCACCAGTGGTGGCACCGTCCGGATTGTGTTGGCACTGGTCTCCGGTCTCCGACATCTGGCGTCTGTCTCGCTGTAGCTGGTGACGGCCAGGGCGGTGTCAAAACCTCGAAGGTGGGTGCTCAGTTCACCGAAGTTGGCTTGGAAACTGGTAGCGTGCGCGGCTTCCGAGACCTACGCGTCCGCACCAGTTCACGAGGAGGAGCCGAACGATGACGGATGCCGGAACGCGGTTGGAAGGCGGCGGCACTTCTGGGTCACGGAGCAGGCGAGCGGACGACTGGTTGGCAGACATCCGGATCTCCTACGACACGGTCGCCGACAGCTACTCCGACTACACACGGGTGGCCTTGGCTGGGGAGCCCTATCTGCTCGCGGCCTTGGCGTTGTTCGCCGACCTGGTCCACGCCGCCGGCGGTGGCCCGGTGGCGGACGTGGGCTGCGGACCAGGCCATGTCACTGCCCACCTGCATAAGCTGGGCGTCGATGCCTTCGGCGTCGATTTGGCACCCGCGATGATCGACATCGCTCGGCGGGAGCACCCCGACCTGCGGTTCGAGGTGGGTTCGATGACGGACCTACAACTCGCTGACGCCTCGATCACTGCCCTGCTCGCCTTCTGGTCGTTGATCCACATCCCCGACGACGAGATCCCGGCGGTTCTTAGCCACTTTCGGCGGGTGCTGCGTCCCGATGGACCTCTGTTGCTCGGCTTTCACGTCGGAGATGAGTCACAGCTGAAGACGGAAGGCTACGGCGGTCATCCGATGAAGGTCTACGTGCACCGCCGTCAGCCGGACCGGATGGCGACCTGGCTGCGCGATGCCGGATTCACGGTCAAGGCCCAGATGCTGCTCGGCCTCGACGAGAGCCTTCCAGGAGCGGTCCTCTTTGCACACCGCCGGCCCTAGCATCCCGGCCAAGTCCACTGACCCAGGCATCAGTGGTGATCAAGCTCGACGAGGACGACGTCGCCGCGCTCGGCCACCCCGCTCAAGAAGGTGCCAACTAAACCTGGACGGAAACGCTTCCGCCGTCCGCACCTAGTTGGCACCGCTACTGCTCAAGCGCGACGATTAGTGCCACCTTCACGTGGACCGGACATTCTTTCTCGGCCTGCCCGCCGGTGGTCGGCCGGGCCGGTCGGCGCAGGACTCCGGCATCGACGCCGGCCGCTCCCTATACTCGCCGCATGGCGGCGTCACCTGCTGTCGTCGCAGACCTCGGCGACGAGCTGAGAGGGCTGGGCTGGGTCAGCGACCTGATGGTGGCGGGTTCACTTGCCACCGGCGACTACGTGCCGGGCGTCAGCGACCTCGACCTGGTCGCGCTCGTCGACGGACCGGTCGACGCCGGCCGGCGGGACGCCCTCGTCGCGATTCATCGTCGCCTCGACGGCGGCAGCGGCGAAGGACTCAAGCTCGGCTGCGTGTACGTCGAGGGCGCCACCGTTCCCGACCTCGGCCTGCGGCATCCGACCTGGACCCACGGCCGGCTCGTCCACCGCGTCCTCTCCCGGGTCACCAGAGCGGAGCTGGCCCGGCACGGATACGCGGTCCACGGGCGCTCGCCGGGTGACGTCTTCCCCGAGGTCTCCGCCGACGACATACGAGCGGCGGCCCGCGCCGAACTGACCGGCTACTGGGCCTGGGCCGCCCGACGTCCATGGCTGTGGCTGGACCCCACCGTCGCCGAGCTCGGTCTCACCTCGATGGCGCGGGGCCGGCACGCGCTCCGCGAGGGCGCGCTGCTCACCAAGACGCAGGCGATCAGCCAGGCGCACGCCCCCGCCTGGCTGATCGACCGGCTCGCTGCCAGACGGCGGGGCGAGGACGTCTCCCCGCCCCGGATACGGACGGCCTTCGTCGCCTGGCGCGACGCCCGCCGAACGGTCGCCCACGCACGGCGCGTCCGCTGAGCGGCGGGCCGCCTCAGCGCGCCGCCGCTACAACTGGCCGACGTCGGTGATCCGGACCACCGCCGCGCCGGTCTCGTCCGAGGCGGCGAGGTCGATCTCGGCGCTGATGCCCCAGTCGTGGTCGCCGTCCGGGTCGTCCAGGATCTGCCGTACGGTCCACGTGTCGCGGCCCTGCTCGATCATCAGCAGCGCCGGCCCGCGCGCGTCCGGCCCCACCCCGATCGCGTCGTACGTCTCGAAGTACGGCTCCAGCGCGTCGGCCCAGGCGTCGGCGTTCCAGCCGTCGCCGGCGTCCAGCTCGCCGAGCAGGTCCCAGCGGCGCAGCGCGGCCAGCTCGACGCGGCGGAACATCGCGTTGCGCACCAGCACCCGGAACGCCCGCGCGTTGCGGGTGACAGCAGGTGGCCGGTCGTCGAGGGAGGCGGCCACCTCGGCCACGTCCGACGGGTTGCGCAGCCGCTCCCACTCGTCGATCAGGCTGGAGTCGACCTGGCGGACCAGTTCGCCCAGCCACTCGATGAGGTCGACCAGCTCCTCGGTCTTGGCGTCCTCGGGGACGGTCTGTCGCAGCGTCTTGTACGCGTCGGCGAGGTAGCGCAGCACCAGCCCCTCGGACCGGGACAGCCCGTAGAACTGGACGTACTCGGTGAACGTCATGGCCCGCTCGTACATGTCCCGGACCACGGACTTGGGGGAGAGCTCGTGGTCGGCGACCCAGGGGTGGCCCTGCCGGTACATCTCGTACGCGGCCTCCAGCAGCTCGGCGAGGGGCTTGGGCCAGGTCACCTCGTCGAGCAGTTCGAGGCGGGCCTCGTACTCGATGCCCTCGGCCTTCATCGCGGCGACCGCCTCGCCGCGGGCCTTGAACTGCTGTGCGGACAGCACCTGGCGCGGGTTGTCCAGGATCGACTCGATCACGCTGAGCACGTCGAGCGCGTACGACGGGGACTCGCGGTCGAGCAGTTCGATGGTGGCCAGCGCCAGCGGTGACAGCGGCTGGTTGAGCGCGAAGTCGAGCTGGAGGTCGACGGTGAGCCGCACCCGGCGGCCGGTCTCGTCCGGCTCGGGCAGCTCCTCGACCACACCGCCGGCCCGCAGCGCCCGGTAGATGGCGATGGCCCGGCGGATGTGCCGGCGCTGGGCGGCCTGGTCCTCGTGGTTGTCGGTGAGCAGGTGCCGCATCGAGGCGAACGCGTCGCCGGGACGGCCGATCACGTTGAGCAGCATCGAGTGGCTGACCTGGAAGCTGGAGGTGAGCGGCTCCGGCTCGGCCTCGACCAGGCGCTGGAACGTCGGCTCGCCCCAGCCGATCGAGCCCTCCGGCGGCTTCTTCTTCACCACCTTGCGGCGCTTGCGCGGGTCGTCGCCGGCCTTCGCGAGGGCCTTCTCGTTCTCGATCACGTGCTCGGGGGCCTGCACCACGACCCGGCCGAGCGTGTCGAACCCGGCCCGCCCGGCCCGGCCGGCGATCTGGTGGAACTCGCGGGCCTTGAGCAGCCGGGTGCGGGTGCCGTCGTACTTGCTCAGGCCGGTGAACAGCACCGTACGGATCGGCACGTTGATGCCGACGCCGAGCGTGTCCGTACCGCAGATGACCTTGAGCAGGCCGGCCTGGGCGAGCGTCTCGACCAGGCGGCGGTACTTCGGGAGCATGCCCGCGTGGTGCACGCCGATGCCGTGCCGGACCAGCCGGGACAGCGTCTTGCCGAAGCCCGAGGTGAACCGGAAGTTGCCGATCGCCTGGGCGATCATGTCCTTCTCGGCGCGGGTGCAGACGTTCACGCTCATCAGCGCCTGGGCGCGTTCCAGCGCGGCGGCCTGGGTGAAGTGCACGACGTACACCGGGGCCTGCTTGGTCTCCAGGAGCTCCTCCAGGGTCTCGTGCATCGGCGTGGTCGCGTACGAGAAGAGGAGCGGGACCGGCCGCTCGGCCGAGCGGACGACGGCGGTCGGCCGCCCGGTGCGCCGGGCCAGGTCGTCGACGAAGCGGGTGGTGTCGCCGAGCGTGGCCGACATCAGCACGAACTGGGCCTGCGGCAGCTCGATCAGCGGCACCTGCCACGCCCAGCCGCGATCCGGCTCGGCGTAGAAGTGGAACTCGTCCATGACCACCTGGCCGACGTCGGCGCGGCGGCCCTCACGCAGCGCCAGGTTCGCCAGGATCTCCGCGGTGCAGCAGATGATCGGCGCGTCCGCGTTGACGCTGGCGTCGCCGGTGAGCATGCCGACGTTCTCCGCGCCGAAGACCTCGCAGAGCGCGAAGAACTTCTCCGAGACCAGCGCCTTGATCGGCGCGGTGTAGAAGGAGGTCCGGTCGTCGGCGAGCGCCGCGAAGTGCGCCGCGATCGCCACCAGGCTCTTGCCCGAGCCGGTGGGCGTATTCATGATCACGTTCGCGCCGGAGACGATCTCGATGACCGCCTCCTCCTGATGGGGATAGAGGTTCAGGCCGCGCTCGGACGCCCAGGAGGCGAACGCGTCGTAGAGGGTGTCGGGGTCGGCGGTCTTCGGCAGCGCGGCGGTGAGAGTCATGGCGCTCCCATCGTGCCTGGATCCCACCGCGCCGCGCCAACCGGGTTCAGCGCACCGGGTTCAGCGCCGCCGGTGGATCAGGTCGAAGACCTCCCGGCCGGCGGTCAGCGCGCGGCGTTCGAACTTCGTCACCGGCCGGTGCTCGGGCCGGGGCGCGTAGCCGCCGTGCACGTCGACCAGCTCCGGGTCGGCGGTGAGCGTCTCGCGCATCGCCTCGGCGTACTCGGCCCAGTCCGTCGCGCAGTGCAACGTGCCGCCGGGCGCCAGCCGGGAGCGCAGCAGCGCCACGTGCGCCGGCTGGATGATCCGCCGCTTGTGGTGGCGGGTCTTCGGCCACGGGTCGGGGAAGTAGACGTGCACCGCGTCCAGGCAGCCCTCCGGCATGGCCCGGACCAGGTCCAGCGCGTCCCCCTCGGCCACCCGCACGTTGTCCAGGCCGTGCCGTTCGACCAGGTCGAGCAGGTTGGCGATTCCCGGCGTATGGACCTCGACCGCCAGATAGTGTCGGTCCCGGTCGGCCGCCGCCATGGCGGCGGTGGCGTCGCCCATGCCGGAGCCGATCTCCAGCACCAGCGGCGCCCGCCGTCCGAACAGCGCCGCCGGATCGCACGGCCCGTCGAGGGCGGCGATCCTGAGGCCGTACGCGGGCCAGAGCCGCTCAAGCGCGTCGCGCTGCCGGTCGCTCATCCGCCCGCGACGCGGATGGAAGGTGCGGATGCGGGCGGCGGGGAGGTCGGTGAGGGTCACAACGACCCGAGCCTACGTCACCCGGATCGGATGTGATGTGCGGCCGGGGGTGAGAGGATTCATCCCGTACGCCGGGAGGGGTCATGGGGTCGTTCAGGGTACGTGAGGCGCTGCTGGTCGCCCTCGCCGCGTGCGCCGCCCCGCTGGCCGGCGCGGCGTCCGCCCAGGCCGCGCCGCGCGCGGTCGAACCGGTGCCGGAGCAGCCCCCGGCCGACGTGATCTTCGTGGAGGTAACCCCGGGCACCGTCTCGCCCGGCTACCTCGTCGGCATCCGGGCGAGCTGCCGGGACAACTTCGTACCGGCGATCGCGACCTCGGACGCGTTCGGCAAGATCCAGGTGCAGCCGCAGCGCGGCCTGCTCACCGCCTCGCCGATGGTGCACGAGCGCACCCGGCCCGGCAACTACCGGGTCAAGCTGGAATGCCCGGGCGGGGAGACCGCGTCCACCATGCTCCAGGTGATCAAGCAGGGCCAGCCCACCCGGCAGCCGAACCGGCCGAGCCATCTGCCCAGCCGCGGCCCGGCGACCGGTTTCGGCGGCACTGCCGGCCCCGGGCTCGGTGGCCTGCTGGTGCCCGTCGGGCTGGCGGTGACGGTGGTCGGCGCCGGGCTCGGCGTGGCCGCGTCCCGCCGGCAGGCTCGCGGCGCCGCGGGACGCTGAGGCCGGCCATGGCCGAGCACTTCCTCCCGCCGCCCGCCGGATCCCGGCGCTCCGGCCGGCCGTTCCTCGCCCCACCGGCCGCCCCACCGAGTGACGCCACCCGCCCGTCCCGGGCCGGCCCACCGCCCGCCGCGCCGCGACCGTGGTACCCGCCGTCGGCCGATCCGCCGGCCCTGCGCCCACGGCCCGCCGGGCCGCCGCCGGCCGAGCCACCGGCGCCGCCGGGCAGGGGGGACCGGGGCCGGGGCTCCTGGTCGAAGCCGCTCGCAGTGGTGCTCGTGCTGGCCGGCGTGTTCGCCACCGGGGCCGGGCTCGGCCGCACGGCCGGGCCGTTCGACTTCGCCGACGCGTCCACCGGCTCAGGCGAATCGCGCGTCGCCGCACCCGCGGTGAGTGCCGCCGCCCCGGTCCGGAAGCCGGCGAGCCGGCCGGTACGCCTGGCGGTGCCGGCCATCAAGGTCAACGCGCCGGTCACCCCGGTCGGGCAGGCGAAGGACGGCTCGGTGGCGGTGCCGCCGCTGACCGAGCACGACCAGACCGGCTGGTACGACAGGGGAGCCGTGCCCGGCGACCCGGGCCGGGCGATCATCGTGGGCCACGTCGACACCAAGAGCGGCCCGGCCGTGTTCTACCGGCTGCGTTCGCTCAAGCCCGGCGCCCGGATTCAGGTGACCCGCGCGGACCGCAGCGTGGTGACCTTCACGGTGGACAGCGTCGAGTACTTCGACAAGGCGAACCTGCCCGCCGCGCGGGTCTACGGCGACTCGGGTCCGGCCGAACTGCGCCTGATCACCTGCGGCGGGGAGTGGGTGGGCGGCCGTACCGGCTACCAGGACAACGTGATCGTCTTCGCGTCCCTCACCCGCTGACCGCTCTCACCTGGCCGGCCCTTCCCGCCGCCAACTTCATGATCGACGCGGTGGGGTCAGGGCTTGGCGGGGACCTGCTGGACCACCTCGAACTCCAGCAGGGTGGCGCCGGTGGCGACGGGCTTGCGGGGTTCGCCGCCCTCGGCGTGCGCGGCCCGGGACGGGCCCTGCGCCCACGCCTGATACGCCTCCTCGCTCTCCCAGCGGGTGTAGACGAAGTAGCGGGTGTCCCCGGCGACCGGGCGCAGCAGCTCGAAGCCGAGGAATCCGGGGGAGTTCTCCACCGCGCCGGCCCGTGCCGCGAACCGCTTCTCCAGCTCCGTGCCGGCACCGGGCGGGACGTCGATTGCGTTGATTTTCACGACAGCCATGTGTCCACCCTAACCAGCGCCGGGCTCAGAACGTCTCGACGGCCGGCGCCAGGTCCGCGTCCACCACGATCGGGGCGTGGTCGGAGGGGCCCTTGCCCTTGCGGGCCTCCCGGTCCACGTACGCCGAGCGGACCGCGCGGGCGAACGACGCGCTGGCGTACACCAGGTCGATCCGCATGCCCTTGTTCTGGTGGAACATCCCGGCCCGGTAGTCCCAGTACGTGAACGGGTGCGGCCCCTTCATCGGCGTCGGCACCACGTCCTCCAGCCCCAGGTCGCGCAGCGCGGCCAGGGCGGCCCGCTCGGCCGGGGTGACGTGGGTGGAGGTGACGAACAGCGCCGGGTCCCACACGTCGGCGTCGGTGGGCGCGACGTTGAAGTCACCGCAGACGGCCACCGGCAGGGGACCGGCCACCTCCGGTTCCAGGGCGTCGCGCAGCGCCGCGAACCAGGCCAGCTTGTACGCGTAGTGCGGGTCGTCCGGCGTGCGGCCGTTCGGCACGTACACCGACCAGACCCGCAGCCCGTCGCAGGTGGCCGAGATGGCGCGGGCCTCGGGCTCGGGGAACCCGGGCTCGCCCGGGAAGCCGACGGTCACGTCGGCCAGCCCCACCCGGGACAGCACCGCGACGCCGTTCCACCGCCCGTCGCTGTGGCTGGCCACCTCGTAACCCAGCTCGCCCACCTCGGCGACCGGGAACGCCCCGTCCGGGCACTTGGTCTCCTGCAGGCACACGACGTCGGGCTTCGTGGTGGCCAGCCAGTCGAGCAGCCGGGGCAGGCGGGCCTTCACCGAGTTGACGTTCCAGGTCGCCAGACGCATGTCTCCACCCTGCCGCATCCCCGCCCGCCCCGCCCGGTCAGCGCTCCGGGTTGTCACCGGGGCGGGTCTGCTCGGCCAGGAACCGTTCCAGCTCGGCGCCGAGTTCGTCGGCGGTGGGCAGCGGCCCGGTCTCGCCGGCCAGCAGGTTCTTCTCGCCGCGCCCGCGGGCGAACGCGTCGTACTGCTCCTCCAGCGCCTGGACCAGCGTCGCCGCCTCCTCGGTCTGGGTGACCTGACGGTCGATCTCGACCCGGACCGCCTCGGCGGCGGTCCGCAGATCCTCGACCGGCAGCAGCAGTCCGGTGCTGCGGGACACCGCGGACAGCAGCGCCTCGGCGGCGGCCGGGTACTCGGCCTGGGCCACGTAGTGCGGCACGTGCGCGGCGAAGCCGAGGGCGTCGCGCCCCTGCTCGCCGAGGCGGAACTCCAGCAGGTGCCCGACTCCCGCCGGCACCTGCACCTTCTGCAGCCACGGCTCGTGCCCGGAGATCAGGTCCTTGCGGGTGGCGTGCGCGGTGACGCCGCTGGGCCGGGTGTGCGGCACCGCCATCGGGATCGAGTTGAGCCCGACGGTGAGCCGGACGTCGAGCCGGGCGCAGAGCCCGGCGACGGAGGCCACGAAACGCTCCCACTGCAGATCCGGCTCGGGGCCGGTGAGCAGCAGGAACGGGGTCTCGTCGTCGTCGTGCAGCAGGTGCAGCTCCAGCGCCGGGGCGTCGTAGGACTCCCAGTGGTCCTCGACGAACGTCATCACCGGGCGGCGGGAGCGGTAGTCGAAGACCTGGTCGACGTCGAAGCGGGCGATCACCCGGGCGTCGAGCGAGGTGAGTAGCTGTTCCCGGGCGAGCCGGGTGGCGTTGCCGGCGTCGACGAAGCCGGTGAGCGCCTGGATCAGCACCGGCTGGCCGAGCTCGGGCAGCTCGTCGGTGAGTTCGTAGAGCTCGTGTGGATCGAGCACCGGTGGTCCTCCTGTCGACGCGTACGGGGGAGCGCCGACCGTGCGGCCTCCCCGGTTCGGCCAACGTACCGGGGTGGGTGGTCCATTCCGTTACGGCCACGTCCGATGCCCGGATGATGATCACGATTCGGCTACGCCCCGGTCCGCCGACCCATATCCGGATCGTCCGAACGGACGAGTTAGTCGATCATCGGGTGGGACCGGGAGGTCTGCGACGTTCGTGCCCGGCCCGGTAGGCCCACCGTCGGCCGGGCGATTGGCCCGGTTGCCGAGGTTCGTCCCCTGCGGGCCGAGGCCGACGCGACCTGTCCGTTTCGCGTGGACCAGAATGTGGTGAGGGCCACTCTATAGGCCTGGGTGATCCCGGTTTGCCCTGTCTAGCCTCGTCGGATGCGTAACGACGGCAACCTCGACGACCCGTTCGGCTCCGGCCGCCCGGGTGACCGTTCGGACGATACCCCCTCCATCAACCGGTCGACGGTGCTCCGGCGGCTCTTCCCGCGTACCCGCTTCTGGGCGCCCACGAACCCCCGGCCCGGCCGGACGAAGCTCGCGGTCGCCACCGGCGCGGCCTGCTGCCTCGGCCTGGTCGGCGTCAGCCAGGCCGACTCCGGCGCTCCGGAGCGCGCCGCGAGCCCGGCGCCCTCGGCGGAGGTCGCCGAGCGCGCGGCGGTCGACCCGGCCTCCCGGGCCATGGCCCGTCCGAGCACCGCCCCCGCCACCCCCAGCGCCGGCCCGTCCGCGACGGCGAGCCCGAAGGCGACCGCCAAGCCCAAGCCGAAGAAGCCCGTCCGGCAGATCGTCCCGGTCGCCGGCCTCGACCGCACCCAGATGAACAACGCCAAGAAGATCGTGCAGGCCGGCCAGAAGATGGGCATGCCGCGCCGCGCCCTGGTCATCGCGGTGGCGACCGCCATGCAGGAGAGCACCCTGCTCAACTACGCCAGCGGCGTGCTGCCCGAGTCGCAGAGCTACCCGCACCAGGCGATCGGCTGGGACCACGACTCGGTCGGGCTGTTCCAGCAGCGTCCGAGCAGCGGCTGGGGCACCGTCGAGCAGCTCATGGACCCCGAGTACGCGACGAAGGCGTTCCTGTCCGCGCTGAAGGAGATCCCCGGCTGGCAGAACCTGCCGATCTCGGTGGCCGCGCAGGCGGTGCAGATCTCCGCGTTCCCGGACGCGTACGCCCAGCACGAGTGGCGGGCCGGCGAGGTGGTGGCCGAGATCCTGGGCTGACCCGGACGGGGTGGTTGCCGAAGGGGCGATTCGGGTATCAAGGGCTTGCCGGTCCCGCGTACACATGAAGGGGACCGCGGGACGGGAGGACCCTCATGTCGCTGATGCAACGGATCACCGCCTTCCTGCGGTCGCCGCGGGGCCAGCAGCTGGTCGACCGCGGCCGGCGCGAGATGTCCAAGCCGGAGAATCAGGCCCGGCTGCGGCAGATCGCGACCCGGCTGCAGTCGCGCCGGCGCTGACCCGCGTCGCCCTCGCCGTACGAGCCTCCGGAGCCCTTCGTGACCGACCCCGCCCCCGTCGACGGGGAGCCCAACGCCGCCCCCGTTCCGCCGTTGGAGGTGCCCGAGGCGCCACCGGCCAAGCTGTGGGACCGGATGCGGGCGGACCCGCAGTACGCGCCGGAGCACCTGGCCCTCGAAGCGGTACGCCGGCTCGGCCCGGAGGCCGCGCAGTGGGCCGCCCGGGAGCGGGCGCTGCGGCCCGACGTGCCACCGGAGCAGCTCGCCGACCAGGCGGTCCGCAAGTTCGTCAACCACGCCCGGCTCTCCGGCGCCGTGTCCGGCGCGGCCGGGCTGCCCGGCGCGGTGATCGACGTGGGCGTGCTGGCCTGGACCCAGGCCCGGCTGGTGCTGCACGTCGCGGCCGCCTACGGCGCCGACCCGACGGACCCCGAGCGGGCCACCGACCTGCTGGTGCTCCAGCGGGTGCACAAGGCCACCCAGGCCGCCCGCCTGGCGCTCGGCGTGGCCGCCGGCCGGGAACGGGCCGGCGCGCTGTTCGGCTCCGCCGGTGACCGGGCGCTGGGCCGGGTGATGCTCCAGCTCGGCGTCCGGCTGGCCCGGATGGCCGGCGTACGCGCCGCCAAGCGGATGTTCGCCAAGGTCGTGCCCGGCGCTGCGATCGTGCTCGGCACCTGGGCCAACTCGTCGGCGACGAAGGAGCTGGCCGACCGGACGCGCGCCCTCTACCGCACCGCCGGCCAGCAGCGGCTACCCGGTCCGCGCCAGCCCTGACCCGCCTCGCGTCGGCCGTCCACCCCGGGGCGGCCGACGCCGGCCGGTCAGCTCGCCCAGCCGGAGGCGTTCCAGGCCACCTCCGCCAGCCGGCCCTGCCCGGCCGCGTTCGGGTGGAACCAGTCGAGCGCGTTCACCTGGTCCAGGGCGATGCGGTGGCGGTGCACCGCGCCGCCGTCCCAGCGGCAGCGCGAACCGTACGCCCGGCAGGCGGCGCGCAGTTGCCCGTCGTACGCCTCGATCCGGTCCCGGACGCGGGCCCGGCGGGCCACCGCGGCGGGCGTGCTCGACGTGGCGTCGGCCAGCAGCGACGGGCAGACGCCCCGCGACCAGGCCCGCACGGCGCGGGGCTCGGTGTGGCCGATCTGCCAGAGCCGGTACAGGTCCGGGATGCTGACCACCAGCACCCGAGCCTTGGGGCGGCCCTCGCGCAGCACGCCCAGTGCCGCGTCGACCTGGTCGCGGAAGGTGGCGACGGGCGTCATGTCGTCGACGTCGCCCCGGCAGGCGTCGTTCGCCCCGATCAGCACGGTGACCAGGTCGGCCTTGTCGCGTACCGCCGACCGGGCCTGGCCGGTCAGCGCGGACGCGCGGGCGCCGGGCACGGCCCGGTTGTACGCCCGCAGCCCCGGCGCGTCGGCGCGCAGCCGCCGGTAGACGCTCTCCACCCGCAGGCCGTCCCCGGTCGACCAGGAGTTGCGTTCGCAGCTCACCAGCACCAGGCAGGAGCCGTAGCCGGTGGTGACCGAGTCGCCAAGCGCGGCCAGCACCCGGGGCTCGCCGGGGCGGGGCGTGCCGGAGGGCCGGGGGGACGCGTCGCCGGAGCCGTCACAGGCGAGCGCGACGAGCGCCGCCAGGCAGGCCAGCGCGGCGATCCAGCGTCTCATCGGTCCCCCGTCCGGCGGCGGCAACGGGCGCGTCGACCCTATGCCCCGGTGGGGTCCCGGCGGCGGTTCTGTCGGCTATCGGGCATCGACCACCGTCGTTCACATCTGTCGTGCCGGCGCGGGCCGGCCGTGCAGCCACCGGTGCAGCAACCGGGTGATCCGGGGCAGCACCAGGTAGGTCATCAGAGGGGTGAGCACGAGCGTCATCAGCAGCGTCCGGCCGGCCAGCGGCACGTCGGCCAGGAACCTCGTGGTCAGCAGCGTGGCGACCAGGCTGAGCGGGAAGAACGCCAGCCAGATCGTGACCGCCTGCTTCCAGCGCGGCGGCGCGGACGGCTCCGGCTCGCCGAACGTCTCGACCACGTGGTCCACCGGCGGGTCGAACCAGCCCTCGATGCCCCGGTGCGCCGCTCCACCCGGGTGTGCTGCCCGCCGGCCGCATCCGGCGACCGCCCGCCGGGTGTCCCGCATCACCGGTACGTCCCCGGGTCGTGCCGGTAGCTGCCGGTTAGCCCTGCCCGTGCCGGGGTAGGCCCCAGGAATGACCCGATCACAACCCCGGCGCGCCCGTGGCACGGTCGGCCACGCGAACAGCGCGCTGAACCTGCGGCTCGCGCTGGCGACGTTCGGTCTGGTCGTGATGACCGTCTTCGCGGTGCTCGCGTTCGCCGCCGGCATCGCCTGGCTGGGCGTCGTCTGCGCGCTGCTCGCCGTGGTGGCGGTGGTCGACCTGGTCGTGATCCAGCGCCGCCGCGCCGCGCGCCGCCGGGAGGAACCGGGCGTGCGGCACTCGCTGTTCGAGTGACAGGAGGACGAGATGCCCATCGCCACCACCAATCCCGCCACCGGACAGGTGCTCAAGACGTACGAGGCGATGTCGGACGAGCAGATCGACGCCGCGATCGAGCGGGCCGACCTCGCCTTCCGGCAGTTGCGGGACACCACCGTCGCGCAGCGGGCCCGGTGGCTCACCGCCGCCGCCGACCTGCTCGACGCCGAGCGCGACGAGACGGCCCGGCTGATGACCACCGAGATGGGCAAGACGTACGCCGCCGCGAAGGCGGAGGTCACCAAGTGCGCCACCGCCTGCCGCTTCTACGCGGACAACGCGCCGGGGATGCTCGCCGACGAGCCCGCCGACGCCGCCGCGGTCAAGGCGAAGCGGGCGTACGTGCGGTACCAGCCGATCGGTCCGGTGCTCGCGGTGATGCCGTGGAACTTCCCGCTGTGGCAGGTGATGCGCTTCGCCGCCCCGGCCCTGATGGCCGGCAACACCGGCCTGCTCAAGCACGCCTCGAACGTGCCGCAGACCGCGCTCTACCTGGAGGGCCTGTTCCGCCGGGCCGGGTTCCCCGAGGGCGCCTTCACCACGCTGCTGGTCGGCTCCGACGCGGTCGACCGGATCCTCAGCGACCCACGCGTCCGTGCCGCCACGCTGACCGGCAGCGAGCCGGCCGGCCGGTCCATCGCCCAGATCGCCGGTCGGGAGATCAAGAAGACGGTGCTGGAGCTGGGGGGCAGCGACCCGTTCGTGGTGATGCCCTCGGCCGACCTGGACACCGCCGCCGAGGTCGCCACCACCGCCCGCTGCCAGAACAACGGGCAGTCCTGCATCGCCGCGAAGCGGTTCATCGTGCACACCGACGTCTTCGACGCGTTCGCCGAGAAGTTCGCCGCCCGGATGGCGGCGCTGCGCGTCGGCGACCCGATGGACGACGACACCGACGTCGGCCCGCTCGCCAGCGAGCGCGGCCGCGACGAGGTGCACGCCCAGGTCACCGACGCGGTGGACCAGGGTGCGACGGTGCTCTGCGGCGGCGAGAAGCCGGCCGGGGACGGCTGGTACTACCCGCCGACAGTGGTGACCGACCTGCGCCCGGAGATGCGCATGTGGAGCGAGGAGGTGTTCGGGCCGGTCGCCGGGCTCTACCGGGTCGGCTCGTACGACGAGGCGATCGAGGTCGCCAACGGCACCAGCTTCGGCCTCGGCTCCAACGCCTGGACCAACGACCCGGCCGAGCAGGAGCGCTTCGCCGTCGACCTGGACGCCGGCAACGTGTTCGTCAACGGGATGACCACGTCCTACCCGGGGCTGCCGTTCGGCGGCGTGAAGAACTCCGGGTACGGCCGCGAGCTGTCCGCCGCCGGCATGCGCGAGTTCTGCAACACCAAGACCGTGTGGATCGGCGAGGGGCAGGCCGGCGCGGGCGCGGGCGCGCACTCCGAGTAGGGCGATTGGCCGGACGCCGTCACGGGTAGGAGTGGCGACCATGACGGCGTTCGGCTTCCACGCATCCCACGAGCAGATCCACCCGGCCCGGCTGCTGGAGGCGGTGATCCACGCCGAGCGCGCCGGCTTCGACGCGGCCATGTGCTCCGACCACTTCTCGCCGTGGAGCGAGCGGCAGGGCCAGTCCGGTTTCGCCTGGTCCTGGCTCGGGTCGGCGCTCCAGGCCACGAATCTGTCCTTCGGGGTGGTGAACGCGCCCGGCCAGCGCTACCACCCGGCGATCATCGCGCAGGCCATCGGCACGCTCGGTGCCATGTACCCGGGCCGGTTCTGGGCTGCGCTGGGCACCGGTGAGGCGGCCAATGAGCACATCACCGGCGAGGTCTGGCCCCACAAGGACGTCCGCAGCGCCCGGCTGCGCGAGTGCGTCGACGTGATCCGGGCGTTGCTGGCCGGCGAGGAGGTCAGCCACGACGGGCTCGTCACGGTGGACCGGGCGAAGCTGTGGACCCGGCCGGAGGAGCCGCCCGCGCTCGTCGGCGCCGCCGTCAGCATCGCCACCGCCCGTTGGTGCGCCGAGTGGGCGGACGGGCTGATCACCGTCAACGCGCCGGTCGAGCATCTGCGCCAGATGATCGACGCCTACCGGGACGCGGGCGGACGCGGCCCGCTGCACCTCCAGGTGCACGTGAGCTGGGCGCCCGAGCAGGCCGAGGCCGAGGCGATCGCGTACGAGCAGTGGCGCAGCAACGTGTTCGCCCCGCCGGTCTGCTGGGACCTGGAAACCCCCGAGCACTTCGACGTGGCCAGCGCCGACGTGCCGATGTCCAAGGTCGCCGAGACCGTGAACGTCTCCGCCGACCTGGGCCGGCACATCGGCTGGCTGGAGGAGTACATGGCGCTGGGCTTCGACCAGATCGCCCTGCACCACGTCGGGCAGGAGCAGCGCGCGTTCATCGACACGTTCGGCGCCGAGGTGCTGCCGAAGCTGCGCTCCGCCGCCTGATCCCACACCGGGCCGCCGGCACATAAGCTCGACGGTCGTGGATGCTCTGTTCGAGGTCGTGGTCTTCCTGGCCATCGCGACCTTCGGCGCGGCGCTGGCCCGCCGGCTCGGCCTGCTGGCGCCGATCCTGCTGGTGGTGCTCGGCCTCGCACTGTCCTTCCTGCCGTTCTTCCCGCACGTGCGGCTGGACCCGGACCTGGTGCTGGTGGGCATCCTGCCGCCGCTGCTCTACGTGGCGGCGCTGGAGACGTCGGTGCCGGCGTTCCGGCTCAACCTGCGGCCGATCCTGCTGCTCGCCGTCGGGCTGGTCGTCTTCACCGCGTTCGCGGTGGGCACCGTAGTGCACTGGTTCCTGCCCGAGCTGCCGTACGCGATCTGCCTGGCGCTCGGCGCGGTGGTGGCGCCGCCGGACGCGGTCGCCGCCACCGCGGTGGCCCGCCGGGTCGGCCTGCCCCGGCGGGTCGTCACCATCCTGGAGGGCGAGAGCCTGGTCAACGACGCCACCGCGCTGGTGCTGCTGCGGGTGGCGATCGTCGCCGCGACCGCCACCACCGGCGGGGTCGGCGTCGGCGACGTGGCCCGGGAGGTGGTCGTCGCGGCCGGCGGCGGCATCCTGGTCGGCCTGCTCGGCGTGGTGGTCTTCGGCTACCTGCACAAGCGCATCACCGACCCGGTGCTGGACAACGCGCTGTCGCTGATCGTGCCGTTCGCCGTGGTCTTCGCCGCCGAGGAGATCCACGCCTCCGGTGTGGTCGCGGTCGTGGTGACCGGCCTGGGCATCGGGCACAAGCTGCCCACGCTGCTGTCGGCCGCCTCCCGCCTGCAGGTGACCGCGTTCTGGCGGCTCATCCGGTTCCTGCTGGAAGGGCTGGTCTTCCTGCTGGTCGGCCTGCAACTGCCGGAGGTGGTCCGCGACATCGACGAGCCGTTCGGCTCGCTGGCCGCGATCACCGCCGCGGTGCTGGCCGCCGTCTTCCTGGCCCGGTTCGTCTGGGTGTTCCCGGCCACCTACCTGGCCCGGCTCGTGCCCCGGATCCGCCGGCGTGACCCGGCGCCTCCGGTGCAGTTCCCGGTCGTCATCGGCTGGGCCGGCTGACTCAGCCGACCCGGCGCTCCAGCACCTGCCCGGTCCACGGCTCGCGGCCCGGCCGCTCCACAGTGAACGGCTCGGTGGCGGTGAAGCCGCAGCGCTCGTAGAACCGCACGAGCGCCCGGTCCGGGCTGCGGAAGCAGTCCACCCGCAGCAGGCCCACACCGCGTGCGCGAGCCAGCTCCGCCGCGTACGCCAGCAGCCCCGCACCGACCCCACGCCCCGCGTACGCCCGGTCGGTGACCAGCAGGTTCACGTACAGCTCCGGTTCGGTGGCCGGCGGCACATAGTCGGTGGCCGCGCCCACCACGAGCGCGCCCACCACCGTCGCGTCGATCTCGGCGAGGTGCAGGCCGTCCCCGGCCGCCCACGCGTCGGCCTGGGCGATGCGGCGCGGGTCGATCGACGCCGGCTCGGCGCCCCACTGGTCGGTACGCCCGCGTTCGGCCAGCCAGGCGGTGGCGCTGTCGAGCAGCCGCAGCAGCGTGGGCGCGTCGCCGGGTCCACCCGGGCGGATGGTGAGGGAGGACTGGTCGGTCATCCCGCCATGCTGCTACACCGCGCTCAGCCGGGCACGCCGGCGGGTCGGGCCTGCGGCGCCGACCGGTTCGCCACCGCGCGGCGGGTCAGCGCCGGGGCGGCCAGCCCGGCGGCGGCGAAGACCCCGCCGAGCACCAGCCAGCCGGCCGGACCTCCGCCGAGTACCAGCAGCGTGAGCAGGCCACGGCCGAGCGCCTGGGCCAGCCCGGCGAGCAGGCCGTCCCCGCCCTGGTACGCCCCGATCGCCCCGGGCGGGGCCAGGTCGTAGGCGAGCCCCGCACCGGCCGCGCCGTGCCACAGGTCGCCCACCGTCCACACCGCGGTGGCGACGAGCAGCAGCACGACCGCCGGGAGCACCGGCAGGACGCCGGTCACGGCGTACAGGGGTGTCGCCGCGGCGAGCACCAGCCCCGCCCGGCGCAGCTTCCGGGCGGCCGGTGCGGCCCGCTCCGCGCCCCGGCTCAGCCGCACCGCGAGCAGCACGGTGAGCACCGTGTTGACGAGCAGCACCGCCGACACCACCGGTGGCGGCGCGCCGGCCCGGTTCACCGTCCACAGCGGCACGACGAGCACGAGCACCGTCGCGTGCGTGCTCAGCACCGCCGACGTGCCGCTCACCGCGAGGAACCGTCCGTCCCGCAGCGGTCCGCCGCGCCGTGGTCGCCCGCCGCGCCGCAGCGTGCCCGGCGTGCGTCGTGCGCCGTCGGCGGCCGGTTGCGGCGGCAGGCGCAGCAGCAGCGCCGCCGAGAGCAGGTAGGTGGCCGCGTTGCCGACGATGAGCACCTGGTACGCCCGGTGTGTGTCCACTGCCAGGGCGATCCCGGCCAGCGCGGTGCCGACGGTGATGCCCAGGTTCGCCACCGCGCGCAGCGTGGCGAAGGCGTGCACCCGGCCGTCCGGGCCGCCCACCGCGGCGACGAGTGCCGCCCGTACCGCCAGGTTGCCGGCCGCGAGCAGCGCCTCCGGCACGGCCACCGCCAGGAACGCCGGGAACGAGCCGACCAGCAGGTACGCCAGCGCGGCCACGGCCTGGCCCACCTGGAGGACGGCCCGGAGCGTACGCGGGTCCCACCTGTCGGCAAGCCCGCCCAGTGGCACGCTCGCGCTCAGCCCGACCAGCCCGGCGACGGTCAGTCCGGCGCCCACCGAGGTGGCGGAGAGGCCCACGTCCCGGGTCAGGTAGAGCGCCCCGCCCGCCAGCCACAGCCCTGCGCCGAGGGTGTTGACCAGCGTGGCGTACGCGAGCGTGCGCAGCGGCCCGGGCGGCGGAAGCGGCGAGACGCTTCCCATCAGCGGGGTCCGGCGAGGGCCATGGGATCGACGCTAGGACTGTTCCGGCTGGCCCGGAGCCCCGCTCGGGGCGACGCCTGTCACACCGCGAGCCCGCCGGGGCGTCGCCGCCGCTGGTCACCGCCGAAACACCCGGATCGAGCGCGGTGCGGGAAATCCGCTCGCCTGCCGGTCCCCGCTCTGCCAGTGTCGGCGCCGTGGAGCGCAGCAGGATCGCCACGGCCGAGGAACTGACCGAGGTGCAGCGGATCGAGGTGGCCTCCGGCGCCCCGTTCCGGGAGATCGGCATGACCCTGGTGGCCGACATGCCGCCGCTGCCGGTCGAGGCGCTGGCCGCGGGGCAGCGCGCCGGCCGGCTGTGGGTGGCGACCGACCCGGCCGACCGGCCGATCGCGTTCGTGCTGGCCGATGTGGTCGACGGGGCGGCGCACGTGCAGCAGCTCAGCGTCGATCCGGCGTACGCCCGGCGTGGCATCGGGCGGCGTCTGCTCGACCGGGTGGCGGGGTGGGCGTCGTCGCAGGGGTTGCCGGCGCTGACGCTGACCACGTTCCGCTCGGTGCCGTGGAACGGGCCCTACTACGTGCGGTGCGGATTCCGCGAGCTGAGCGGGACGGAGCTGACGGCGGGCCTGATCGAGCTGCTGGCCGCCGAGGCGGCGCTGGGCCTCGACCCGGCCGAGCGGATCGCGATGCGCCGCCCCGTCCCGCGCCCGGCGGGGCGGCCGGGCTGAGCCGGGCCGCGCTCAGTGGGCGCCGCCGAGGTTGAGCACCACGACCCCGGCGATGACCAGTCCCGCGCCGACCACCTTCGCCACGCTCAGCGGCTCGCCCAGGAACGCCGCGCCGATCGCCATGATGGCGGCGGTGCCGAGCCCGGACCAGATCGCGTACGCGACGCCGACCGGGATGTCCTTGACGGCCAGCGAGAGCAACCCGAACGCGGACAGGTACGCCACGGCGAGGCCGAGCGTGGGCCAGAGCCGGGTGAAGCCGTCGGTGGCCTTGAGCAGACTCGTGCCGATCACCTCGGCGGTGATCGCGCCGAGCAGGAACAGGTACGCCATCGCAGGACCGTACCCGGTCCTGCGATGGCGCCCGGTTGGAGCGGGAAAGCCGGTCAGGAGACCGTGCAGGCCTTTCCGTTCAGCGTGACCAGCCCGGGGTCGGGGTTGGGGCCGGGGGAGGAGACGCCGTTGAAGCCGAACGTGGTGCTGGCGCCGGGCGCCAGCTTCGCGTTCCACGACAGGTTCTTCGCGGTGACCGTGGCGCCGCTCTGGCCGACCTGCGCCGACCAGGACTGGCTCACCTTCTGACCGCTGAGGAAGGCCCAGCGCAGGTTCCAGCCGTTCACCGCCGTCGTGCCGGTGTTGCGCACCGTCACCTGGGTGGTGAAGCCGGACGGCCAGCTCCCGTGCGTGGTGTAGCTGACCGCGCAGGACCGCGCCGGCACCGCGCCGGAGTCACCCTGGTCGGCCAGGAACGACGCGAGCCAGGCCAGCGCCGAGTTCCAGTTGATCGCCACCTCGTTCGTCGCGTACGAGTTGATGTCGTCGACGTAGCAGAACATCGGCGCGCACCCGGCGAGCAGGTTCGCCGCGAACGGGTCCTGGAGCGCGGCGTTCGGACCACCGGCGAGCGAACCGGCCGGCGGGCGCGGCAGGTCCGGGTTCAGCTGGTGGCCGAAGATGCGGCTGTGCTGGTTGCGGGCGTGCTGCTCGCCCCAGCCGGTCACGTACGACATGTTCAACGCGTTGCGGCCGAACAGGTAGTCGGCGGCCTGCGCCGCGCCGTCCCGGTACTTCGCGTCCCGGCTCAGGTCGAACGCGGTGGCCAGCACGATCGCGTTGTTCACCAGGTTGCTGTTGCTGCCCCAGACGTACGCGTCGGCGCTGCCCGGGAACGGCAGCCCGTACGCCTGGCCGGCGATGGTGGCCAGGTAGCTGTCGGCGGCGGCGGTGATGGACTCGCGGATGCGGGTCTTCTCCGCGGCGGGCAGCGTGTTCGGCACCGTGGCCAGGTCGAGGCGACCCAGCGCGGCGACGCTCTGCCAGCCGAACGCGCCGTTCGCGGCGAACACGTCGGCGGTGTGCAGCGGCGAGCCGGTGACGTCGGCCAGGTACGCCTTGTCGCCGGTGGTCAGCCACAGCTCGACAGCGGCCCAGTAGAACTCGTCGCTGACGTTCGTGTCGTCGTACGCGCCGCCGCCGGTGCCGTCGCTGGCCGAGGCGTAGATCGCCGGGTGCTCCTTGGCCGCCGCGTACGCGGTCTTCGCGGCGGTGCCGCAGCGCGCGGCGAACGCGGCGTCGTACGGGGCGTACAGGCGCTGGCACTGCGCCGCGACAGCGGCCAGGTTCAGCGTGGCGGCGGTGGACGGCGCGTGCAGCTCGCGCGGCTGCGGGTCGTCCTGCGGCTGCAGCGGCAGGCCGGTCCAGTTCCGGTCGTGGATCTTGTGGTGGACCATCCCGGCCAGCGGCTTGCCGGCCGGCACCTGCATGCGCAGCAGGAACTCCAGCTCCCAGCGGGCCTCGTCGAGCACGTCCGGCACGTCGTTGCCGCGCTCGGGCACCCGCAGCGTGGAGTCGCCCAGGGCGGCGCCGCCGTCGGCGGTCTCGGCGGTCTTGGTCCGCTCGAAGGTGCTCAGCAACTGGTAGGTGGCGATGCCGCCGTTGACGACGTACTTGCCGTGGTCGCCCGCGTCGTACCAGCCGCCGCGCACGTCCAGCGAGTAGTCGCAGACGCCGGCCTGGCACGGCACGTTCGTGTCGCCCTGGTTCGGCGCGACGTCCAGGTGGCCGGCGGGGCGGGCGTACTCCTCGCCGATCAGGTCGCCGTCGATCTCGATGCCGCTGCGCTGGGCGTAGAAGAACTGGAGCGAGTCGGCGCGCAGCCGGTCGTAGAGCGCGCCGGAGATGTCGAACGGGTGGCTGGTCTCGCCGTCCACGGTGAGCGTGTAGCCCGTGCCCGGCGTGCGGTACGCGGAGAAGTCGACGGTCTGCACGTTCTGCGCCGAGGCGGCGTCCGTGCCGCGCGGCGTGGTCTGCCCGCTGGCGACCACCGCGCCGGCGGCCGACTTGAGCTGCCAGGGCAGCGCGTCGGTGGCCTCGGTGACCACAGTCGCGTGCTTCGGACCGCCGGGCAGGTAGCCGACCTGGTTGACCCGGACCCGGGGCCCGGTGTCCGGCTCGTACGGCGGCGCCGGCTCCCCGCCGCGCAGCGACACGTTGTCCAGGCAGAACGTCTGCGCCTCGGCGCTGCCGCCGACCTGGAAGATCAGTTGCGCGGTGGGGTTGTCCGCGGGGGAGGTGAACGTGGTGGTGACGTGCCGAGCGGTGCCGGTGGCGGTCGCGTCGACGCTCGCGTACGTGGTGTACGGGGCGCTGCCGAGTTGGAGCACCGCCTTGACGGCCGCGCCGGGGGTGGCGGAGACGTCGAAGGACAGTTCGTACTCGGCGCCCTCGGTCAGCGGCACCGCGTCCTGGCCGATGCCGGCGTCCCACGGGTTGGCGGTGCCGGCGGCGACGGAGGTGCAGAGCCGGCCGTCGACGACAGCGAGGTCGCCGGTGCCGTAGGAGAACCAGGGTGAGACACCGGCGCTGAAGTCGCCGTTGCGTAGTTGTTCGGGGGCGTCCGGCGGCACCTCGGCGCTCGCCGGGCCGGCGGTGAGGCCGGTGAGCGCCAGCGTGGTAGCCGCGATCGCGGCGAGCCGACGACGGGATCGGGTCACGGAGGTTCCTTCCGTGCTCGGGGGTGATGGGGGAGACCGGAAGCTGGGAGCGCTCCCAATATCAACCCGATGTTTCCACCGCGTTCCGTCGCTGTCAATCGATCCGGCCCGATGAGGTGCGCGGCCCGCGCGCGGGGGGATTCCGCGCGCCACGTACGATGTCAGTGATCTCCTAGAGACATCCGAGCCCTCGACCTGGCAGGCTGCGACCCATGACCCTGAAGCTTCGTTCCGTCGGAGCGAGCGACCGTGGGCTGATCCGCAGCGGCAACCAGGACGCGCAGCACGCGGGCGCCTGGTTGGTGGCGGTCGCCGACGGCATGGGCGGCATGGCGGCCGGCGACCTGGCCAGCCGCATCGCCATCGACGCGATCGCCCCGCTGGACCTGGCGACGCCGGAGGACGCGCTCGTCGCCGCGCTCCAGGGCGGGATCGAGCTGGCCACCGCGCGGATCCGCCAGGCCGTCGAGGAGGATCCGGAACGCCAGGGCATGGGCACCACGCTCACCGCGTTGCTGTTCGCCCGCACCGGTAGCTGCCTGGCGCTGGCGCACGTCGGCGACTCTCGGGCCTACCTGTACCGCGAGGGCGTGCTCAAGCAGGTCACCCGCGACGACACGTTCGTGCAGATGCTCGTCGACCAGGGCGTCATCACCGCCGAGCAGGCCAGCAGCCACCCTCGGCGGGCCGTGGTGACCCAGGCGTTGCAGGGCGACGAGGTCTCCCCGTCGTACGCCACGATGGTGCCCCGGGCCGGTGACCGCTGGCTGCTGTGCAGCGACGGCCTCTCCAACGTGGTCCGCGCGGACACGCTCACCGAGGTGCTCAGCGAGCAGCCGGAACGCGACGCCTGCGCGGCCCGGCTGATCGACCTGGCGTTGCGGGCCGGTGGCCCGGACAACATCACCGTCGTGATCGCCGACGTGGTCGAGGAGTAGCCAGCCCTCACCGCCCGCGCGGGCTGGCCCGGCGGGTCGGCTCGGCGGTGGTCGGATCCTCCGGCCAGGGGTGGCGCGGGTAGCGTCCGCGCAGCTCCGCCCGTACCTGCGGATAGCCGGTGCGCCAGAACGAGGCCAGGTCGGCGGTGACCGCCACCGGCCGCCCGGCGGGGGAGAGCAGGTGCAGCAGCACCGGCACCCGCCCGTCGGCGACGCGCGGCACGTCTCGCCAGCCGAATGTCTCCTGGAGCTTGACCGCCAGCACCGGGGCGGCCGGGTCGGCGTAGTCGACCCGGATCCGCGAGCCGCTGGGCACCGCGAGTCGCTCCGGCGCCAGCTCGTCCAGTCGCGCGGCCTGCCGCCAGTCCAGCAGCCGGCGCAGTGCCGCCGCCACGTCCACCCGGCCGAGGTCCGCCCGGCGGCGGGCGCGGGCCAGCTCCGGGCCGAACCATTCCTCGGCGCGGGCCAGCAGCGCGGCGTCGGAGACGTCCGGCCAGTCGTCGCCCAGCGCCCGGCGGCAGAACGCCAGCCGCTGGCGCAGCCCGGTCGCCTCCGGCGTCCAGCGCAGCAGCCCCGGCCCCTCCTGCCGGAGCCCGTCCAGCAGCGCCGCCGCGACCAGCTTCGGCTCCGGCGCGGTCAGCGGCCGGTCGACCAGCTCGACGGCGCCGAGCCGGACCAGCTCCCGGGCCACCACGTCCCCGCCGGACCAAACCACCTCCCGCCCCGAGCGCAGCAGCGCCGCCCCGGCCTCCCGGGCGGTCGCCTCGTCGATCGGCGCGGCCAGCCGCACCCGGGCGGCCGGGGCGCCGGGGGAGCGGTCGGCCACCGCGACGGCCAGCCACGCCGCTCCGGCCAGCCCTGACCCGGGCGCCAGCTCCGCGGCGGTCCCGCCGGCCATCAGGTACGCGGACCCGCCAGGCCGCCGCGCCCGGGCCAGCCGTTCCGGGTACGCCAGCCCGGCGAGCAGCCCCGCGGCCAGATCGTCCGGCAGCCGCTCCCGCTGGTTCACGCGGTCGGCGGGGCGCTGGTCGGTGGGCAGGGCGGCGCGCAGCCGGCGTACCTCGGTGCGCCAGCGCGCGGTGGCGGCCGGGTCGGTGCCGTCGCGCAGCCGCCGCCAGCGGGCGGGCAGGTCGTCTCCCGTCCCGCCCAGCGTGTCCTCGCCGAGGATCGCCACCACCTGGGCGGCCCGTTCGGCGCCCACCCGGGGCACGCCGTCCAGCAGTGCCCGCGCCAGCCGGGGATGCGTGCCCACCGCCGCGACCGCTCGCCCCCGTGCCGTGATTCGGCCCTCGTGGTCCACCGCGCCGAGCGTGGTCAGCGTCTCCCGCGCCACGGTCAGCGCGGCCGGCGGCGGCGGGTCGGGCAGCGCCAGCCCGGCGCCGTCCGGTGTGCCCCAGGCCGCCAGCTCCAGCGCGAACCCGGTCAGGTCGGCGGTGGCGATCTCCGGTTCCGGCTGCGGGGCGAGCCGCGCGTGCGTCGCCTCCGACCAGCAGCGGTAGACGGCGCCGGGCGCCTCCCGGCCGGCCCGGCCGGCGCGCTGGGTCGCTCCCGCCCGCGACACCGGCACCGTGACCAGCGCGCCCAGCCCTCGGGCCAGGTCGGTACGGGGCACGCGGCTCAGTCCGGCGTCCACCACCACCCGTACGCCGGGGACGGTCAGGCTGCTCTCCGCCACCGCCGTCGCGAGCACCACGCGCCGCCCGGCGGCCGGGGTGAGGGCCGCGTCCTGGGCGGCTCCGGGCAGCCGGCCGTGCAGCGGCAGGACCGTGACGTGGTCACGCAGGTCGGCCAGCCGGCCCGTGACGGCGGCGATCTCGCCCGCGCCCGGCAGGAAGACCAGCACGTCCCCGTCGTGCTCGCGCAACGCCCGGCGGACCGTGGCGGCCACGTGGTCCAGCAGCGCCGGATGGACCCGGCCGGCGCCGGGTGGCGTCACCGGGCGCGGCGGCGGCGCCCACACCCGCTCGACCGGGTGCAGCGCCGCCTCGGCGCGTACCACCGGGGCGGGGTGGCCCGCGCCGAGCAGCGTGGCGAACCGGTCGGTCTGCGGGGTGGCCGACATGGCCAGCAGCCAGAGATCCGGGCGCAGCGTGCCGCGCGCCTCGACGCTGAACGCCAGTGCCAGGTCCGCGTCGAGCTGCCGTTCGTGGCACTCGTCGAGCAGCACCGCGTCCACGCCGGGCAGCTCCGGGTCGTGGTGCAGGCGACGGACCAGCAGGCCGGTGGTGACCACCTCCACCCGGGTACGCGGCCCGGCCCGGCGCTCGCCGCGCACCGCGTACCCGATCCGGTCGCCGACCCGCTCGCCGAGCAGGGCGGCCATCCGGTGCGCGGCGGCGCGGGCGGCAACCCGTCTGGGCTGCGCGATCACCACGCGGCCGGTGACCGCGCCGGCGACCGCGAGCGGCGCGGTGGTGGTCTTGCCGGTGCCCGGCGGCGCCACCAGGACGGCGGCACCGCGCTCGCGCAGCGCGTCGATCAGCGCCGGCAGGACCGGGCGGACCGGCAGGTCGAGCGGGATGTCGGCGAGCACCGACCCACTCTCGCACCGCGCCGCCGCACGCCCCGAGGTGCCCCCCGCCGCACGCCGGGTCACGTCGTATCCGCTCCGTCACCCGTTGCTACGGCCTGGGACGGAACGGCACTGCCGGCGCCACCCCCGGACACGGAACGGCCCGGCCGGCGCACCGCCGACCGGGCCGGGTGGACCGCGACGCCGGGTCCGCCGCCCCGGCCGCCGCCACCCCCTAGTAGGTTCCGTCGAGCTGCCCGCGCAGCTTGGTCAGGGCCCGGGCCAGCAGCCGGGACACGTGCATCTGCGAGACGCCGATCTGCTCGGCGATCTGCGACTGGGTCAGGTTGCCGTAGAAGCGCAGCGTGAGGATCTTCTGCTCGCGTTGGTCGAGCGTGGCCAGCGCCGGGCCGAGGGCCACCCGCATCTCGGCCAGCTCGAACTCGCCGTCCTCGCCGCCGAGCAGGTCGCCCAGCTCGGTGGCCCGCTCGCCGTCGCCGGTCGGGGTGGACAGCGACACCGCGTTGTAGGCGCGGGCGCCCTCCAGGCCCTCCAGCACCTCTTCCTCGGTGAGCTTGAGGTGGGCGGCGATGTCGGCGACAGTCGGCGAGCGGCCGAGCGTCTGCAGCAGCGTGCTGTTGGCGTCGGAGATCGCCAGGCGCAGCTCCTGGAGCCGGCGGGGCACCCGGATGTCCCAGGTGCGGTCGCGGAAGTGACGCTTCAGCTCGCCGATGATGGTGGGGATGGCGTAGCCGGCGAAGTCGACGCCGCGCGACGGGTCGAACTTGTCGATGGCCTTGATCAGGCCGATCGCGGCGGTCTGCGCCAGGTCGTCGCTGGGTTCGCCCCGGCCGCCGTAGCGGTGGGCCAGGTGGTTCGCCAGCGGCAGCCACGCCTCGATGGCACGGTCGCGCAGCGCGGGCCGCGACGGGTGGTCGGCGGGCAGCGCGGCCATCGCGGCGAGCAGGTCGGCGGCGCTGTCGGTGAGCGAGCGGGGGTCGAGCTTCGAGGAGCCGGCCGGCGTGGTCGCCGGGGCGCTGATCGTGGGAGCGGTCATGGGTGGTCCTCCCTGCACCTCGTCCACGGAAGAAAAAAGACGTGACGCTTAGGTTTAGATGTTGTTCGTACGTTCGGAAGCCACCATAGCCCGATCGTGCTGCGGAAATCTAGCCGAAAGTACGATGTACTTAAGGTGTAGGTGGACGTGAACGGTGTGAAGGGGCCTATACCTGGCTTCACCAGGTGCCGGCCCGGCGGGCCCGCAGTGGCCTGCCGTCCGGGTCGTAGACCAGCCGGTACGCCGGTAGCGCCCAGAGCCGCGTACGCCAGGGCAGGCGCTCCGGGCGGTGCGGCCGCAACCGGCCCGGCGGACGGGGACCGACCCGGCCCCCGGCGTGCCAGCGGTCCAGCTCATCGGCCGCCGCGGTGATCGTCGTCACCGCGTCCGCCGGGTCCAGCAGATCGCCGTCCTGCCCGCCGCCGGGATCGCGGTCCAGGTGCTCGCGCCACAGCCGCAGCCGCAGGTCGCGGGCGAACGCTCGGGCGCCGTCGCCCAGCCCGGCCGGGTCGGCCGGCGCCCGCTCGTCGCGGGTGTCGTCGAGTACGGCACAGGACAGCTCGCTGTCGTGCGTCCAGGATCGGCGGTTGAAGTTGTCGCTGCCCACGCTGGCCCAGACGTCGTCCACCACGCAGACCTTGGCGTGCACGTAGACCGGCGTGCCGTCGTGGTTCTCCACGTCGAACACGTGCACCCGTTCCGGCGCGGCCCGGTGGCACAGCGACAGCGCCTGCTCCCGGCCCACCAGGTTCGGCGGCAGTGCGAGCCGGCCGTCCACGTCCGGGTGCCGGGGCACGACCGCCACCAGGTGCAGGTCCGGGTGCTCCCGCAGCGCCTGCGCGAACAGCTCGGCCACCTCGGTCGACCAGAGGTACTGGTCCTCCAGGTAGATCAGCCGCCGGGCCCGGCGTACCGCCTTGGTGTAGCCGCGGGCCACGGTGCGCTCGCCGTCCGGGGCGAAGGAGTAGCGGGGTCGTACCGCCGGGTAGGTGCGCAGCACCTGCACGTGGTGCGGCCCGCACGGTGGCGGATCGGCGGGCTGCGCGGGAAGCGGGTCCGGGCGCAGGTCGGCGCCGCGCAGCCGGTCCCGCAGGTACGCCATCGGGTTCTCCGAGTCCAGCGGCATCGGGTCGGTCCACCGCTCCCGGAACGTCGTGTCGAGCGCGCCGACCACCGGCCCGCGCACCGCGAGCTGCACGTCGTGCCAGGGCGGCGTGGGGCCGTACCGGGGGGACATGGCCACCGGTTGCGGGTCGCCGGCGTGGCCGGCGTCGTCGCGGCGGCTGTGGCACAGGTCGATGCCGCCGGCGAAGGCGATGTCGCGGCTCGGGTCGCCGGGGCGCCGCAGCACCACCAGCTTCTGGTGGTGCGAGCCGCCGCGCCGGACCCGCTGGTCGAGCAGCACCTCGCCGCCGGCCGCGCGGATCGCCTCGCTGAGGTCGCGGTTCTCCGCCTCGCTGTAGGAGAGCGTGTCGACGTGGGAACGCCAGATCAGGCCCTTGACGATCACGCCGCGCTGGGCGGCCCGGGCGAACAACTGCGCCACCGTCGGGCCGTCCGGGCGCATCCGCTCGTCCGGGTCGCCGCGCCAGTCGGTGAAGAACAGGTGGTCGCCCGCTGTGAGCGATTCCACCTCGCTGACCAGGCGATCGAAGTACGCGGCACCGTGAATCAGCGGCTCGGCGAGGTTTCCATCGGTCCAGACGGGTAACTCAGACCCCGGGTTGGCGCGTTCCTGTGCGGTGAGGAACCAGTCCCGCAGAGTCACGTTCCACCCCCCGAGGTCGACGACGTCCTCACACGGTAGGACCCCCGGCAGGGCCCCGCACGCCGAGCAGCAGGCGTCGGCGCCGCGCGTCAGGGGTGCGCCGGACCCCTGGACCGCGAAGCCGAGGAGGCACCGACATGCCCGCCGAGACGACGAACAGCGTGACCGACCGCGACCAGGCGGTGGAGGGGGAGCGGGGTGCGCTGGTGGCGGTCCTGTTGATGGTGATCCTGGGGGTGGCCGGGATCTTCGCCGTCTCCTGAGACCGCGCCGGGGCGCCCCGGCGAACCGGGGCGCCCGTGGCAGGTCAGGGCCGGTCGCCCTGGCCGTCGCTGTGCGGCACCCGCCCGGTCGGGACGACCCCGAGCCGGCCAGCCTGGAAGTCCTCGACCGCCTCGATCAGCTCGGCGCGGGTGTTCATCACGAACGGGCCGTAGTGCGCCACCGGCTCGCGGATCGGCTGGCCGCCCATCAGGTAGAGCTCCAGCGCCGGGGCGTTGGCGTCCTGCCTCGGATCGGCGGTGATCCGCAGCGCCTCGCCGGGCCCGTGCACGGCGAGCTGGCCGAGGTGGATCGGCCGCCGGTCGGTGCCGATGGTGCCCCGGCCGGCCAGCACGTACACCAGCGCGTTGAAGTCCGACCGCCACGGCAGGCTCAGCTCGGCGCCGGGCTGCAACGTGACGTGCGCGATGGTGATCGGCGTGTGCGTCGAGCCCGGGCCCTGGTGCCCGGCGACCTCGCCGGCGATGACCCGGATCAGGCCGCCGCCGTCGGGCGTGGTCAGCAGCGCCGACTCCCGGCCGCGGATGTCCTGGTAGCGGGGCTCGCTCATCTTGGCCACCCGGGGCAGGTTGACCCAGAGTTGCAGGCCGTGGAACAGCCCGCCGCTCATCACCAGGTGCTCCGGCGGCGCCTCGATGTGCAGCAGGCCACTACCTGCCGTCATCCACTGGGTGTCGCCGTCGGTGATGGTGCCGCCGCCACCGGTCGAGTCCTGGTGGTCCATGATCCCGTCGATCATGTAGGTCACCGTCTCGAAGCCGCGGTGCGGGTGCCAGGAGGTGCCCTTCGGCTCGCCCGGCGCGTAGTCGACCTCGCCCATCTGGTCGAGGTGGATGAACGGGTCCAGCTCGCTCATCGGCACCCCGGCGAAGGCCCGGCGGACCGGGAAACCCTCACCTTCGTACCCGCTGGGCGCGGTGGTGACCCGGCGGACCGAGCGGTATTCGGTGGCCTCGCCGAGCTTCGGCAGGCGGGGCAGGACGAGGACGTCGTCGACGGTGATCGCGGGCATCGCGGGGCTCCTTACTTGTCGGCCGGGGTGGACGACGCGGTGCGGTCGGCGCGCAGGCGCCGGCCGAGCCGCTCGAAGACCCGGGTGAGGCAGGCGACCTCGGCGTCGTCGAGGTCGTCGATCAGGTGGGCGCGCACGGAGCGCAGGTGGTGCGGCGCGGCCTCGTGCAGGGCGAGCAGGCCGGCCGCGGTGAGCACGGCCTCGCTGCCGCGCCGGTCCGCCGGACACGCCTCCTTCGCCACGAGGCCGCGCTTCTGCATGGTGGTGACCTGGTAGGTCAGCCGGCTCGGCGAGAACACCAGCCGGTCGGCCAGCTCACCCATGCGAAGCCGCTGGCCGGGCGCCTCGGAGAGCAGCACCAGCACGTGGTAGTCGGCGAAGCTCAGGTCGCTGTCGGCGCGTAGGTCGTCCTCGAGCCGGGTGAACAGCCGCTGGCTCGACTCTATGTACGCGCGCCAGCAGGCCATCCGCTCCGCGTCCAGGCTCTCCGTCATGGCTCCGAGAGTAGCACTATTTAAAATTTCAACGAGTGATTCTGCCGAGCGCAGGATGGCTTACGCCGGCCCTCTCTCAAAACCTGAAATGATGAACCCGGCTAGGGTCGGGGGATGGACGACCGAGGCGTCGCTGCGCCCGGCCTCCGGGAACTGCGCATCGACACCGGCGGCCCGGACGGGGTGGTCGCGTACCGGCCGGCGAGCGGGTCTACCACGGATGAGGGGAGGGCCGACCGGCCCTCCCCTCATCGCGTACCCCGCGTCAGCGGGCGGTGGCGCCGGTCGGTGTCAGGTGCATCCGGCTGAGCAGTTGCTGGGCCTGACCGGCCAGCTCCGCGTCCACAGTGACCGCGTACTGGGCGGCCCGCAGCGAACTGGCCGACGTGAAGTCACGCTGCCCACCGCTCATGGCGTGCGCCACCGCGCCGAACACGGCACCCCAGATCGCGCCGATCACCAGCCCGACCAGGATCACCGCCAGCCAGTTGCCGGCGGTGAAGATGCCGAACAGCAACCCGATGAACAAGCCGAACCAGGCGCCGGTGCCGGCCCCGAGCAGGGCCGCCCGGCCCGTGGTGAGCCGTCCCATCACGGTCTCCACGAGCGTGAGGTCCGTACCGACGATCGAGGTACGTTCCACCGGGAACCGGTTGTCGGCCAGATAGTCCACCACGCGCTGGGCGGACGGATAGTCCGGGTACGAGCCGATCGTGACGGTCGCCGCCCCGGCATGTGGGCCGTGCCCGTCCCCGCTCGGCGGCGTCGGGCGACCGCCCGGGCCGGACGGGAGGTTGTCGCTGCCCGGCATTCCGGGTTGCCAGGCCGCGGTCGGAGTCGAGGGTCTGGTCATGAGCATCCTCCTTCGTCAACCCGCCGCGTTCCCGCCGCCGGACACCGGTAACGCGCCGACCGGCACCGATGTGGCCAGGCATGTCGGCACCCGGGCCGGGTAGCCACAGTCGTGCCCACCCGACTCATCAGCGAGCACGGCTTCCTCGCCGACGGGCGCAGCGCGGCCCTCGTCGACAGCGACGGCTCGGTCAACTGGTGGTGCCCGCCCCGGTTCGACGCGCCGTCGGTCTTCGGCCGCCTGCTCGACGAGGACGCCGGGCACTGGAGTATCCGGCCCGAGGGCGCGGCCACCAGCAGCCGGTCCTACCTGGACGACACGCTGGTGCTGCGTACCGTCTTCACCACGGCGACCGGCGCGGTCGCCGTCACCGACGCGCTGGCGCTGGAGCCCGGCGCGCGCGGCCACGAGATCGGGATGCGCTCGCCGCGAGTGCTCGCCCGGCTGGTCGAAGGGCTGACCGGCGAGGTGCCGATGCGCGTCGACTACGCGCCGCGCTTCGAGTACGGCCGGGTCGGCGCCTACCTGACCGAGCGCGACGGATTGGTGGCCGCCACCGCCGGCGCCTGCCGCCTGGAACTGCGCGCCGACGTCCCGCTGGCCCTCGCCGGGGGGACCGCCGCCGGCCGGTTCACCGCCCGCGCCGGCAGCGTCCACCGCTTTACCCTCGGGTACGCCCCGACGTACGCCAGCGGTGAACCGGCGGTGCCCGACGCCGCCGAGGTGGTGGCCGAGACGGTCGCCGGCTGGCGGTCCTGGTCGGCGCTGCACGACTACCAGGGCGAGTACCGCGACGAGGTGCGGCGCAGCGCGCTCGCCGTGCAGGGTATGACGTACGCGCCGAGCGGCGCTGTCGTCGCGGCGGCGACCACCTCGCTGCCGGAGAAGCCCGGCGGCGACCGCAACTACGACTACCGCTACGTGTGGTTGCGCGACTTCAGCCTCACGCTTCAGGCGCTCTGGCGGGCCGCCTGCCCGGACGAGGCGGACCGGCAGTTCACCTGGGTGGCGCGGGCGATGGGCCGCATCGGCGACGAGCCCGTGCCGATCATGTACGGCGTCGAGGGGGAGCGGGACCTGACCGAGCACGACCTCGACCACCTGGCCGGGTACGAGCACAGCCGCCCGGTGCTCGTCGGCAACGACGCCTGGCGGCAGCGGCAGAACGACGTGCTGGGCGAGGTGCTCGACGCCGCCTGGCTGATGCGGTACTACCTCGACCCCATGTCGCTCGAGGTCCGCGACCTGCTGCGGACTCTCGCCGACCAGGCCGAGCGCGGCTGGCGCCGGCCCGACGCGGGGATGTGGGAGGTGCGCGGCCCGCAGCGGCACTACGTGTCGTCGAAGGTGGAGTGCTGGACCGCGCTCGACCGGGCGGTGCGGTTCGGCTCCCGCATCGGCGGGCCCGCGGACGTGGCGCGCTGGGCCGCCGCCCGCGACGAGATACGGGCGGCAGTGCTCACCCACGGCTGGAACGAGCAGGCCGGCGCGTACACCGGGGCGTTCGGCTCCGCCGACCTGGACGCCTCGGTGCTGGTCATGCCGCTGGTCGGCTTCCTGCCGGCGGACGACGCACGGATGCGCGCCACGATGGACGTGCTGGAACGGCGGCTGTCCCGCGACGGCCTGCTGCGGCGCTGGGACGGTGACCCGGCCGGGTTCGTGATCTGCTCGTTCTGGCTGGCCGCCTGCCTGGCCGAGGCGGGGGAGCTGGACCGGGCCCGGCGGCTGTTCGAGCGCCTCGCCGCCCGCACCAACGACCTCGGCCTCTACGCCGAGCAGATCGACCAGGACACCGGCGAGCAGGTGGGCAACTTCCCGCAGGCGTACTCGCACATCGGCCTGATCATCGCCGCCGGCCGCATCACCGACGCCGCCACCCGCTGAGGGGGAGGATGGGGGGTGTGGAACTCGTGATCATGGCGGACACCCATGTGCCGAAGCGGGCACGGGACCTTCCGGCGCCGCTCTGGGCGGCGGTGGCGGCCGCGGACGTGGTGGTCCACGCCGGGGACTGGGTGGATGTGGCGCTGCTGGACGCGCTGGAGGAGCGGTCGCGCCGCCTGATCGCTGTGTACGGCAACAACGACGGGCCGGCGCTGCGCGCCCGGCTGCCCGAGGTGGCCCGGGTCGAACTGGACGGCCTGCGGGTCGCCGTGGTGCACGAGACCGGCCCGAAGGCCCGCCGCGAGGAGCGTTGCGCCGCCGCGTACGGCGACTGCGACCTGCTCGTCTTCGGACACTCGCACATCCCGTGGGACAGCGTCGCCCCGGGCGGCCTTCGCCTGCTCAACCCCGGCTCACCCACCGACCGGCGGGCGCAGCCGTACGCCACCTACCTGACCGCCCGGGTGGCGGCGGGGCGGCTCGACCGGGTCGAGCTGCACCGCCTGCCCCCGCGCTGAGCTCAGCGGCCCCGGCCGGTCTCCGCCTGGAGCTCGTCGATCCGCCGGGACGCCTCGGCCTTGGTCAGGCCCTCCGGCACCGGCTCGCCCGCCTCCTGGGCCAGAGTGTGCAGGTAAGACTCCTGGGCGGCGGTGGGCGGCTCGTCGCCGGTGACCCAGTCGTCCGGATCCTTCACGGCGGCGTCCGGGTTCACGTTCCTGCCGCTGGCGTTGTTGCGGTCGGCCATGCTGATCACCTCTCCTCGAACAGGTGTACCACTACCCCGGCTCGGCGGATTCATGCCGTCCGCCGCCTACGATCACCTGGTGACGGCGGACCGGAAGGGTGTGCTGGTGGTCGGCGCGGGCATCGCCGGGGTGGCCTGCGCGGCCGAGCTGGCGCGGGCCGGTGTCCCGGTGCGGGTGCGTGAACGCGCCCGGGTCACCGGCGGGCGGATGGCCAGCGGGCGCTTCGACGGCCGTCCCGCCGACCTGGGCGCCGCGTACTTCACGGTTGACGACCCGGACTTCGCCGCCGTGGTGGACCGGTGGCGGGCCGCCGGGCTGGCGCGGGAGTGGACCGACACGCT
Source organism: Micromonospora sp. NPDC005686 (assembly GCF_042871665.1). NCBI lineage: Bacteria > Bacillati > Actinomycetota > Actinomycetes > Micromonosporales > Micromonosporaceae > Micromonospora > Micromonospora sp. NPDC005686. The sequence continues at coordinate 7,645 of NZ_JBIAIY010000009.1, read as the reverse complement.
CGTCGCGTACGGGCCGGGCGGGCGCGAGCGGGTCAGCGGCCCGATGCGCTGGGCCGCCCCGCGCGGGCTGCGCTCGCTCGTCGAGCATCTCGCGGGCGACCTGCCGGTGACGTACGAACGGCTGGTGATGCGCGTCGAGCCCGGCCCCCGGGTGGACGGCGCCGAGGCCGAGGCGGTCGTGCTGGCCATGCCCGGCCCGCAGGCCGCGCCGCTGCTGGACCCGGCGCTGGCCGACGCCGCCCGGACGGTGGCCGCGCAGCGCTGGTCGTCGGCGCTGACCGGGGTGCTGCACTTCCCCGCCCGCCGCTGGCCGGACTTTCACGGCGCGTTCGTCAACGACCACCCCGTGCTCAGCCTGGTCTGCGACGACGGCGCCCGGCGCGGCGACGGTGCCCCCGTGCTGGTCGCGCACACCACCGCCGACTTCGCCGCCGGGCACCTGCGCCGACCCGCCGCCGCCGGCCCGGCGATCGAGCAGGCGGTACGCGACCTGCTCGGACTGCCCGAGCCGGCCGCGTCGGCACACGTGCACCGCTGGACGTACGCGACACCGGCGGCGCACGCCGGGAGCGTCACGTTCCACCTGGACGACGACGGGATCGGTCTGGCCGGTGACGCGTTCGGCCGCCCGCGCGTGCAGACCGCCTGGCGTTCCGGCCGGGACCTGGGGCGCGCGCTCGCCGCCCTGCTGGGCTGATCCGGGGCGCTCAGCCGTTGGCGCCGACCGGTTGCGCCGCCGCGCCGGGCCGTGCGCCCTCGCCGGTGCGTTCGCCCTCCCGGTCCAGCAACTGCATGACCGGTGTCGCGGCGATGCCGTGCACCACCACCGACACCACCACCACGAGACCGACCGTGGCCCAGACCAGATCCGCCTGCGGGAAGTCGGTCTTGCTGGTGGCGTACGCCAGGTAGTAGAACGAGCCGACGCCGCGGATGCCGAACAATGAGATCACCCAGTGCTCGGCCGGCTTCCCCGGCGCCCCGCGCAGCGACAGCCACCCGGCCAGTGGCCGGATCACCAGCACCAGGGCCAGCCCGGCCAGCGCCGCCGGCCACGTCAGCGGCGCGAGCAGCCCGCCGATCACGGCCCCGCCGAACAACAGCAGCAACAGCACCGTGAGCAGCCGCTCCACCTGCTCGGCGAAGTCGTGCAGCACGGCGTGGAACTCGTTTGTGCGCTCGGCGGCCCGGATCGCCCGGGCGGCCACGAACACCGCCAGGAAGCCGTACCCGCCGATCACCTCGACCAGCCCGTACGCCAGGAACGTCGCGGCCAGCGCGAGGAAGCCCTCGGAGTGCTTGGCCAGCCGCAACTTGCTCGGGGCGCGGAAGAACAGCTTGCCGAGCAGCCAGCCGATGAGCAGCCCGCCGCCCACCCCGGCGGCGAGCTTGTAGAGCACGTCCACCGCGAACCACTCGGCCAGCCAGCCGGACGGCGCGAACCCGGTGGTGGCGATCGCGATGGCCGCGTACACGAACGGGAAGGCGAGCCCGTCGTTCAGGCCCGCCTCCGAGGTGAGCGCGAAGCGCACCTCGTCCTCCGAGTCCTCCACATCGGTCGGTTCGCCCACCTGCACGTCCGAGGCGAGCACCGGGTCGGTGGGGGCGAGCGCCGCGCCGAGCAGCAGCGCCGCGGCCGGCACCAGACCGGCCCACCACCAGCCGAGCAGCGCCACCGCGGCGATGCACAACGGCATGGCGATCGCCAGCAGCCGCCAGGTCGACGACCAGCGGGACCAGCTCAACGGACGGTCGATCTTCAGGCCGGCGCCCATCAGCGCGACGATCACCCCGACCTCGGTGAGGTGGGTGGTCAGTTCCGGCCAACGCAGCGGGTCCGGTGTGGGCAGACCGGTGGGCAGCAGGAACACGAGCATGCCGAGCCCGAGGAACGCGATCGGCATCGACAGCGGCCGTCGTTCCAGCACGCGGGGCAGCACCCCGGCCAGCAGCGCACCGACGCCCAGCAGAGCGAACGCGACATCGACCGGTTCCACGACACCACCCTTCCGTCGCCCGGCGGCCGGGCGGTGGAGTCCAGCAGTGCCCCGAAGCGGGCCCGGCTAAGCCTGCGCGCGCCCAGCGGTTGACCGGCCGGTCAGCCGAGGGCGCCGATCGCGCTGTCCGCCAGGGCGTCCAGCAGCGCCGCCGGGTCGTCGTACACGGCCACCGCGCCCGCGCCGGCCAGCTCGGCCCGGCCGGTGCCGCCGCAGGTCAGCCCGATGCAGGGGATGTCCAGCTTGCCGGCGGCGGCCACGTCCCAGACTGAGTCGCCGACGAACACCACCCGCTCGGCGGCCAGCCCGGACTGCTCCAGCGCGGCGACCAGGATGTCCGGCGCCGGCTTGCTCTCCTGCGCGTCGGCCGACGAGGTGACCGAGTCGATCACGTCGTCCGCGTCCAGCACCGCCCGCAGCGCGGTGACCTCGTGCTCGGCCGCCGAGGTGGCCAGCACCACCCGCAGCCCGCGCTCCGCGCAGGCGCGCAGCAGCTCCCGGGCGCCAGGCAGCGGCGCCAGCCGCTCCCAGTACTCCGCGTAGAGCGCGTCGTGGGCGTCGCGGAGCCTGCCGTCGGCGTCGCGGTCCCGTTCGGCGCCGAGCAGGTGGTCGAGGAGCTTGTCCGAGCCCATGCCGATGGACCTGTGCACGTGCGCCATGGGCACCCGGTGGTCGCCCTGGCGCAGCGCCTCCCACCAGCTCACCGTGTGCAGGTAGGTCGTATCGACGAGGGTGCCGTCCACGTCGAAGAGGACACCGCGTCGCTTGTCGTCAGTCATCTCCGGCTCCTACCCGGCCGGGGCGTCGCCGACGCGTGAGTCACCCGCCGGAATGAGGATCTCGAACCAGACCGTCGAGCCGCGTACGGTCGGGTCGGTGCCCCAGGCGTCGCTCAGCTCCTCGATCAGGCCGAGCCCACGGCCCCGGCTGCTGAGCGTGTCGGTCTGCGCCCGGGTGACCTGACCCCGGGTGCCGGAGTCGGCCACCGACACCAGCAGCCGCTCGGCGGACAGGTCGACCTCGACCCGGGCGGCGGTGCCGGCGTGCAGCAGCGCGTTGGTGGTCAGCTCGCTGGTGCACAGCACCGCGGCGCCGATCACCGCCTCGGGCACCCGCCACTCGCCGAGCTGCGCGGTCATCCAGTGCCGGACCCGGCTCGGCGCGGTCGGCTCGGCCGGCACCTCCATGCTCGCCGACCGGCTGGGGCGCACCGCGAACTCCACGGCGAGCACCGCCACGTCGTCCTCGGTGGCGCCCGGGACCGACGCGGTCGCCACCGCGCACAGCGCGCGCGGATCACCGCCGACCGCCCCGGTCACCGCCGCGCCCAGCCCGGCCATCCCGGCGGCCAGGTCCTGCCGGCGCCGCTCCACCACGCCGTCGCTGTAGAGCAGCAGGGTGTCGCCGGGGCGGAACGGCACGGTGACGGTACGCGCCCGCCCGCCCAGGCCCAGCGGAGGGGCGGGCGGCACGTCGACGAACTCGGCCACCGCCGCGTCCGGTCCGGCGCGGCGGATCAGCGGCGCGGGATGACCGGCGCTGGCGAGCGTGATCAGCTCGCGGTCCGCCTCGACCACGCCGAAGACCACTGTCACGAACAGCTCGTGGGTGCCGCCCTCGACGCCGAGGCTGCTGACCAGCCGGTCCAGTCCGTCGAGCACCGCGTCCGGGCGGGAGTCGACGAGGGCGAGCGCGCGCAGCGCGGCGCGTACCTGCCCCATCCGGGCGGCGGCCTGCACGTCGTGCCCGGCCACGTCGCCCAGCACCACGCCCAGCGCGCCGGTGGGCAGCAGGAACGCGTCGTAGAAGTCGCCGCCCGCGGCGTTGCCGTCCACGCCCGGGTCGTACCGCGCGGCGATCCGCAGCCGGGGCAGGTCCGGCAGCCGTTCCGGCAGCATGCTGCGTTGCAGCATCTGGGCGGTGCCGTGCTGGGTCTCGAACCGGCGGGCCCGCTCGGCGGCCTGACCGACCAGCTCCGCGGACGCGGTCAGCAGCGCCCGTTCCGCAGGCGACCAGGGGCGCGGCGCCCGGTAGCCGACGGTCAGCGAGCCCCGGACCACCGTCGTGCGCAGCGGTAGCGCCGCGAGCGCGCGGATCTTCTCGTCGTGCCGGTCCGCCGCGACACCGCGCAGCGGCTGCCCGTCGGCGGTGAACGAGGCCACGCCACTGCGCGCGGACACCACCGCCGGCAGCGCCGACTCGGCGGACATCCGCCGCCACAGCGGGGGCAGCCGCTCGTCGGCCTCGTCGAGCAGCTCGCCGCGGATGCGGCGGACCAGCCGCCACGCGCTGCCCTCGTCCACCGCGAACGACACCCGGTCGGCGTCGAAGGTGTGCAGGCAGTAGCGCAGCGTCACCCGCGCCACGTCGTCGAGCGTGAGCGTGCCGGCCAGCGCCGCCGCGAAGTCGCTCAGGCTCTGCAACTGCTGGGTCAGCTGGGTGGTCTGCGCCGAGACGGTGAGCACGCCGACGATGCGGCCGGCCGAGTCGCGGACCGGGCAGTGGCCCCTGGTGAACACGGCCGGCTCGGCCGGGCCCTGCCGGTCGGCCGGCAGGACCGCCTCCCGTTGCAGGAACGGCTCGCCGTGCCGGTACACCCGTTTCAGCGCCTCGCCCGCGCCCGGGTCGCGCCACACCTCGGCGAACGTCTCGGCCGCCGGCCGGCCCAGCGCGTCCGGGTGCCGGTCGCCGATCAGCTCGGCGTACCCGTCGTTGTAGAAGACCACCAGGTCGTCGCCGAGGAGCAGGGCCATCGGCACCGGGGAGGCGAGCACCACGTCGGCGACCGCGCGGACCGCGGGATCCCAGGTGTCCGGCGCGCCCAGCGACGTGCCGGCCCAGGGGTGAACGGCACCGGCCGCCGGCCCGCCGACGACGGGATCGGTGGGCGCTCCCGGTGCGGGGGCGGGCGGTGTGGGAACCCGACCGACGGTGCCTGGCATGACCGCAGCCTAACCGGAGCACGTCGGGCTGGTTCCGATCATGCCCCCGTGGCGGACACGGGCACCCGGCGGCGCGGCTGTTCCGGCAGGTCGGTGCCCGTTCGGCCGGCCATGTCGGGAAATTGCCCCGGTCCGGCCCGGCGTGCTGCCGAGGTCATCGGGTATGCGGGCGGCGCAGTTCACGCGACAGGAGGGACATCATGCCGAAAACCCTCGCGGTCGGGCAGGTCGACATCAGTGCGGCCTGGACCGACTTCTGGAGGTCGGTGCTGCTCTTCGTACCGCGGGCGATCGCGTTCATCGCGATCCTCGTCGTGGGTTGGCTCATCGCCCGAGCCGTCCTCAAAATCGTGGACGCGGCACTGGAACGGGTCGGATTCGACCGCGCCGTGGAACGCGGCGGCATCAAACGGGCCCTGGAACGCACCAAGTACGACGCCAGCGACATCCTGGCCAAATTGGCCTACTACGCGGTCCTGTTGTTCACCCTGCAGTTCGCCTTCGGGGTGTGGGGACCCAACGCGATCAGCGATCTGATCCGCGGGGTGGTGTCCTGGCTGCCGCGGGCCTTCGTGGCGATCGTGATCGTGGTGATCGCCGCCGCCATCGCCAACGCTGTCCGGGACCTGGTCTCCGGCGCGCTGGGCGGGCTCTCGTACGGCCGTGTGCTGGCCGACGTGACGGCGATCTTCATCCTGGCGCTCGGCGTGATCGCCGCGCTCAACCAGGTGGGCATCGCCACCACGGTGACCACACCGGTGCTCGTGGCGTTCCTGGCCACGGTGGCCGGCATCCTGATCGTGGGTGTCGGTGGTGGTCTGATCAAGCCGATGCAGGACCGATGGGACGGCTGGCTGCACCGGGCCGCCGAGGAGTCCCGGGCGTACCGGCAGCAGCGGCAGGCGCAGCAGGCCGGCCGGGGCGACTACCAGCGGCAGCAGGCCGACCGGGGCGGGCAACCGACGCCGGCGGGGCAGCAGCAGCAGTCGTCCATGTCGGGCGCGGGCACGTACCGCTCCGGCGAGGCGGGCGACGAGACACAGCAGTTCCGCCGGCCGGGCGGCTGACGGCAACGGGTGACGGGGTGTCCGCGGGGCGATCGCGGGCACCCCGTAGCCGTGCCCGGCTCAGGCCAGGTGACGCGGGTCCAGCCCGCGGGCCAGCAGGCAGACCGCGAGCAGGCGGGTGAGCATCCAGTCCGGCTCGGACCAGTCCACCTCCGGCCCGGCCGGCGGCGTCCAGCCGTGCTCGGCCGCCGCCTCGCGCAGCCCTTCGGCGTACCCGGCCAGCGCCGCGACGGTAAGCGGCCGGCGGTCGCCGTCGAGGCTGTCGCGTACCCCCGCGGCGTGCTGGTCGACCTCGGCGAGCAGCCCGGGGTTCGCGTAGGCCGCGGCGAGGCCGGTGGTGCCGACGGCGGCGGCGAGCGTGGTGAGGGTCGTCCGCGCGGCCACGGCCGCGGAGCGGCGGGTCGCGACCCGGTTGTTCGGCACGCGCATGGTGTCCGAGGCTAACGCCGCATGCCGGGGACCGACCTCGGCCGAGCGGCGGATGCCCGGATCGTCCGGGGGGTGCCCCGCCTCCTCCACCGGGATTGAGTCGCCCGTCCGGGGGCAGAAGTCCGGTACGCAGACCACGCGAGCACGGTCACGGAGGGCACGATGGGACAACGGGCCGACGGGCCGGACCGGGCACACCGGCGCCCGGAGGGAGTGAGTGACGCCACCGTCGAGGCGCTGGGCAAGCTCAGCGAGGCCCTGGAGTGCGTCGAGCGGGCCCGGGGCCACCTGTACGAGCTGCACCAGCTCATCGGCCACGCCGACCTGATGCTCGACGACGCGGTGGAGATGTTCCGCTCCGCCGGTCACCCGGCACTGGCCGAGCGGGTCGACAGGGAACTGCTCGGCCGCAACGTCATCGCCGGACGGTGGACGTTCCAGATCGTCGAGGACTTCGACGACGGGTACTACGCGCTCTTCCGGGAGCTGGACCGGCACGCCCGCGACGAGCTGGTCGAGGGCCGGCGGCACCTCTACGAGGCGGAGATGAAGGAGCGCCGCCGCAGCCGGGGAGTGCCGGGGCACGAGGCGCGCCCCAGCGCGAGCTGACTCAGTCGGAGGCGCGAGCGTCGGCCGGGCGGCGGCGCGCGCCGTCGTCGTCGGCGATGATCACGGTCGCTACCATCAGCGCCACCACCAGGCTGAACAGCCAGGAGCTGTCCTCGGTGAACCGGGCCGAGACCGGAGCCTGGATCGCGGCGAGCAGGAAGCCCAGCCAGGCGAGCTTGCGCTGACGGCTGGAGAGAAAACCGGAGCCCTGTTGCATTCCGAAAGTCTTGCGCGCCTCAGGGGGAGCGCCGTCAGCCGTTCGGCCGATTCTAGATGGGCTGTCCGTTTTCACGACCGTCCGTACCGCATTTTTTGCCGTTCCGTCGAGCATGATTTCGGGGGGGGGGGGGGGGGGGGGGGGGGGGGGGGGCGCGGCGGGGGGGGGGGGGGGGGGGGGGGGGGGGGGGTGGGGGGGGGGGGGGGGGGGGGGGGGGGGGGGGGGGGGGGGGGGGGGGGGGGGGGGCCCCCCCCGCCCCCCCCCGGGCCCCCCCCCCCCCGCCCCCGGGTCCAGGTGGTGCCGCGCCCGCGCCCGGTGACGGCTGCGTTTCTCGCTTCCGCGGACGTGGGGGTGTTCGGGTTCGACCCGGACGCCGGCCTCGAC